>JACRLW010000089.1:0-25277 GCA_016235155.1 Planctomycetota bacterium | reverse complement strand
TCTCGACCGAGGCGCCGAAGGGCCCGCGCGTCGCGGACCTGCTCCGCTGGATCGAAGACTCTCCCGCCCGCTTCCTCCGCAACGGCCAAGAGCACGACGGCGCGCGCGCGGCGTCGCACCTGCGCGCCAAGTTCGTCCACTCGGGCGCCGATGTGCGCACCGTCGACGAGTTCATCGAACGCATCGCGAGCCGCTCCGACGCCTCGGGCGAACCGTACGTCGTGCGCATGCCAGACGGCACGGAGAAGGCGTTGGCGGACTGGCTCCGCGCGCGGCTGAGCGAGGGCGCGGCGCGACGTTGACGACGGAGTTCACCGACGCCGAGTCCCCTTCGCCACGCGCTGCTCTGCTCGACGGCCGGAGCGGATGCGGGAGCGCTGTGGTTCGCGTCCGGGGGCGGGCACGCTGTGCTTGACCCGACTTTGCGAGCCCGCAAGATCCCCCCGTGACCTTCCACACCACGCGATGGAGTCTCGTGCTGCGCGCGGGGGGCGAGGATGCCGAGGCGCGGGGCGCGCTCGACGAACTCTGCGCTTCGTACTGGCCGCCGGTCTACGCGCTCTATCGCCGGGAAGGACTCGATGTCGAAGCTGCGCGCGATCTGACGCAGTCGCTGTTTGCCGAGCTGCTGGCGCGCGGCGACGTCGCGCGCGCGTCGCCCGAGAAGGGCCGCTTCCGCGCCTACCTGCGCACCTGCGCGCGCAACCTGCTCGCGAACCATCGCGACGCCGAGCGCGCGCAGAAGCGCGGCGGCGGGCGCGCACCGTTGTCGCTCGACGTCGATGGCGAGGAAGCGCGGCTCTTGCGCGAACCGATCGACGCGCTCGACGCCGCGGCGGTGTTCGAGCGGCGTTGGGCGCAGGCGGTGATCGAGAGCGCGCTCACGCGGCTCGAGCGCGACGAGGCGCGTGCCGGTCGCGAGGCGCAGTTCTTCGCGTTGCGCCCGACTCTCGACGGCGACGCGAATGCGAAGCCCTACGCGGCGCTCGCCGAAGACCTCGGCACCAGCGAGGGCGCGCTCAAGGTCGCGGTGCACCGGCTCCGCGCGCGCTTCAAGGATGCGCTGCTCGTCGAGGTCCGCGAGACGCTGCCCGACGGAGACGAGCCCGGCGCGGAACTGCGGGAACTGCTGGCCGCGTTCGGGCCGAGGCGTTCGGCGTAGTCCTCGGGTTCAGGACGCGAGCGACGCGCGGACCAACGACGCGCCGTCGCGCGACTCGGGCCAACGCTTCTCGGCGGCCGCGAGGCCAGGGTCTCGAGAAGGAGTGCCGCCTGGTGGAGGTACTGGCCGCTCATCGTCTGTTGCGCGACGGACCGCGTCCGGCTCACGAGCAGCTTGTGCAGCGCGAAGCGCGCCGGTGACGGCACGACCACGAGTACCGCGCCGCGCGGGTGGATCGCGGGGACCGGCACGGCGCCGTCGAGGAGGCGCGAGAGGAACTTCATGCGCGGCGAGATCGAGGTCCTGCGTACGCCATGCGGCCTCGGGCCACTGCCCACCCATCGCGGTCGAGGACCCAACCCATCCGGGTTGCCGGCGTCGGCGCCGGCGCGCCGACCGAGAAGGCCTTGACCGCTCTCTTGGCTGGGGTCCTTCGTCCTCCGAACCCTCGCGCCGCGCGAGGATTCTCCGGGCTACGGGCCCAGGGCGTTGCCGACGAGCGTGAACCCGTAGCCGCCGATGAGCACTGCACCGAGGCGGAACATCCCGGAGTCGGTCAGCGCCACGAGGACCCGAACCACCCCGTGCGGGAGCATCGTCACTCCGGCCGCGTGCAGGAGGCGAGCGAGTCGTTCGACGTTCACCTGCTCGCCTGCGTCAGGCGGTCTTCCGCGTGGACCCGGGTTGGCGGTGGATCATGGCTATACGCAGGATGCACCTACTCGGCGTATAAGCCGCGGAGTGCGCAAGCGACCGGTGGTCGATCGCTCGTTCCGCGTCGCTCCGTAACCTCCGTGCCCGCTTCCTTCACCAAGCGTGCATGACTGCTTCATCCGACCGCCCGCTCGACCACGAGGGACTGCTCCGCCGCGCGCTCGCCGGCGAGGACGGCGTCGCTGCGACGGGCGTCGTCCCGAATCCCGACCAACTCGCGCCGGCCTTCCCCGGGCTGCGCATCGTGCGCCTGATCGGACGCGGCGGGATGGCGGCCGTCTACGAGGCGGTGCAAGTGCGGCTCGAGCGTCGCGTCGCGCTCAAGGTCCTGCTGCCCGGGCTCGCGCGCGATCCCGACGCCGGCGCGCGCTTCCTGCGCGAGGCGAAGGCGTTGGCGAGCCTCTCGCACCGCAACGTGCTCACGGTCTTCGAGGTGGGGGAGAGCGGCGGCTGGTTCTGGATGCTGACCGAGTTCGTCGACGGCGCGAACCTGCGGCAGTTGATGGAGCTCGGCCGCATGTCGCCGCATGAGGCGTTGCGGATCGTGCCGCAGGTCTGCGAGGGTCTGCACTGGGCGCACGAGCACGGCGTGGTGCACCGCGACCTCAAGCCGGAAAACGTGCTCGTCGACGCGGACGGCGACGTGAAGCTCGCCGACTTCGGTCTCGCGAAGGTCGGCCGCTCGGGCGACGAACGCACGTTGACCCGCACGTCGATGGTCTTCGGCACGCCCGCGTACATGGCCCCGGAGCAGTGGCGCGGGGCGGGCGCCGTCGACCATCGCGCCGACATCTACTCGCTCGGCGTGATGCTCTACGAGCTGCTGACCGGCGAACTGCCGGTCGGACGCTTCGAGCCCGCGTCGCGGAAGGCACCGGTCTCGCCGCGCATGGACGAGGTGATCGACAAGGCGCTCGCCCAGGAACCGGCACAGCGCTACCAGAGCGCGCGCGAACTCGAACGCGACGTCGCGGCGCAGCGGGTCGTTCCGCCGGCCGCGACGGCGTCGCCGGCGCTGCGCGACGTGCGCGTCGCCGTCCTGCCCTTCGTCGCGCTCGCCGTCCTGTTGCTCTCGATGCTCGGCCTCGCGGCGTTCGCGTCCGAACAACTCGGCCGGCGCATGGACCGTGACCGCGTTGCGGCGGAGCAGGCGGGCCGCGACGCGCTGGTCGCGGCGATCCAGGACACCGTCGAGCGGGGTCTGCCCTGGCACGGTGAACTCGGAACGCCGTCGATGCGCATCGTCCGCACCGACCTGATCGACGATCGCCTCGCGCTGATGCTCGGCGTGGTGTGGATCGTCGCCACGCTCGGTCTCGTCGCGGCGCTGGGCGCGTGGTCGGCGCGCCGCATCCGCGCGTCGCGCACGCCGCTCGCCGGCTACGCGTTCGCGCGGGTCGTGACCTGGCTGCCGCTCGTGCTCCTCGCCGACGCACTCGTGCTCGTCGGACTGGATGCGGGGATCCGCGGCGCCGCCCACGACGTCGTCTTCGCGACCGCCGTCGCCATCCTGCTCGTGTGGCATGCCGCGGCCTTGGTCGGGATCGTGCGCGACAGCAAGACGGTGCCGCCGCTCCCGCCCGGAGCGGCGCGGCTCTCGCCGTCCGCCGCCGCCGCGCTGATCGCGTGCGCCGTGATGCTCGCCGTGCCGGTCTGGGCGTCGATCGCCGCACCGCGCTCCGTGGCGCCCGAGTTCGACGAACGGATCCCGACCCTTGCGCAGGACCTGATCCACGCCTCGCCCGCCACGGTCTTTCGCCGCCTCGGTCCGCCGCTCGCGATCCGCGTCGACAGCGAGACGATGACATGGACGTACTTTGCCCTCGACGGCACGCGCAGCGACGCGCTCGGCTTCTTCGACGGCCGCGTGGTCGCGACGCACAGCGACGGAACGCGGCTCGTGCCCGGCCGTGTCCCCGCGAGCGGGCCCGCGCTGGGCACCGCGTTGCAGGACCTCGTCGCGGAGCGCGGCGAAGCCGTCGCGATCACGCCGGAAGCCGGCGGCACCGAACATCGCTTCCGCGACGGCACGCGCGTCGTGGTCGCGCACGGGGTGGTCGTCCGGAACGTCTTCCGGTGAAATGCCGCGATGCGCGGCCTGCCGATCGTCTCGTTCGCCGTCGTCCTGCTCGACCCGCTCGTTTCGCAGTCGCCGCTCGCGGACCGCAGCGCCGACGCACTCATCGCGATGCTCGCGTCCGACGACGACGCGACTCCGGCGATGGTCGAGTTGCGACGGCGCGGGGCTTCGGTCGCGCGGGCTCTCGCGGTCGAGCTTCGCCGGCCCATGCTCGGCGACCACGCGGTGCAGGCGGCGCACGAACGCGCCGCGCGCGTGCTGTACGACCTGCGTGAGCAGGCGCTCCCGGCGTTCGACGAACTCGAGGCCTGTCTGCGCGACGCCGAGCTCGCGCCATGGGTCGCGCAGTCCGCGGCGTCGATCCTCGTGCGCGTCGCGCCGTTTTGCGGCGACGCGCGCGGCGATCTGCTCGCGCTCCTGCCGGAAACCGCGCGCGGGGGCGGCGGCTGGCGACAAGAGGCGATGGCGATGCACCAAGGGTTGGTGAGCTCGCTCGCGTTCGACGGCGCGGGCGCCCCGCTGATCGATCTGCTCGATGCGCTCGAGGGCGAAGACCCCTTCGCGCGCAATGCCGCCTGCGCGGCGCGCGTCGCGCGTCGCACGACCTTCCAGCTCCGCAGGGTCGAAGTCCTCGGCGCACTCCGCGCGGCGCTCGACCGGCAGATCACACCGGATCGGACCTGGCAGTGGACCGCCGACGGTCGATCTCTCATGTGCCTCACGACCGAGGACGGTTGGCGCGCGATGCAGACCGAGGTCGCGCGCGCGCTGCACGCCTACGAACCCGACGACGAGCGGGGTCTGCTCGCCGTCTGCCAGGAGCTCTGGGATCTCGACCCGGCGATGCGCATCGCGGCGGCGAAGTGGCTGGGCGACCACCGCCTCGTCGATGCGGGGCGTTGGCTGGTCGCGGTCGCGGAGGATCTGGGCGAGCCGCCGGTCGCGATGGCGGCGATCGACGCATTGCGCCGGATCGGACCCGACCTCGCGCACCTGGCCTCGCGCATCCTCGCGGTCGGCAAGCGCGCGGCCGAAGACGAACGCGTGCGCGCACGAACGCCGCGCCTTCCCGCGCTCGCGCGCGCGACCGCGCGGGCGCTCGACCCGCAGCTCGATCTCCGGCCGCCGGTCAGAGGGCGCGTCGAGCTGCTTGCCGCGGGGATCGGCCACATCGCCGTGGTCGACGTCGTCGAAGAGCGCCGCCGCCTGACCGCGTGGCTCGATTCGGACCACGGCGCGCCGCGCCATCGCCTGCGCAGCGACGAGCGCCTCATCGCGGAGTACCACGAGCTCGCGCCCGAGCAAGGCGGCCGCGCGTCGCCGCGTGTGCGCTGGGTGCCGATGCGCGTCGCGCCCGACGAGTTCCGGCCGGGGTACTGGACCGCGCCGGAGGGCTTCCGCGGCGACGAACTGGTGGTCGCCGCGCCGCGCGAGTTCCTCGGGCCGGGCTGGGAGCGCCATCGCGCCGTGCCGTGGATCGTCGTCTTGGTGCCCGTCGACGCGGAGCGCCCGCGCCTGACGGCGACCGATCTCTGGGGCTTCCGCGAGGTCGCGGGTCCGTCGCTCGAGTTCGCGTGCCACCGCGAGAGCGTGGAGTCGTTCGCCAGACTGCTGCGCGAGGCGCGGATCGCAAGCGACGCACTCATCCTCGCCGTCGACGGCCTGGCGATCGCGGCGGCGCCGGAGTCGGGACAGCGCATGCGGATCCCCCTGCGCCCCGTCACCGACGACCGCCTCGCCGCGCTGCGCAACAAGATCGAGTGAGTACGGCGTGGTCCGCTACGCCAACAGCTCGCGCACCACGCGCCCGTGCACGTCGGTCAGCCGGTAGCGCCGGCCTTGGAATCGGTAGGTCAGACGCTCGTGGTCGATGCCGAGCAGGTGGAGCACCGTCGCGTGCAGGTCGTGCACGTGCACCGGGTCGCTCGCGACGTTGTAGCCGAGCTCGTCGGTCGCGCCGTGCGTGTGACCGGCGCGCATGCCGCCGCCGGCGAGCCAGTAGGTGAAGCAGCGCGGATGGTGGTCGCGGCCGTAGTCCTGCGGCGTGAGCTTGCCCTGGGAGTAGTTGGTGCGGCCGAACTCGCCGCCCCAGACGACGAGCGTGTCCTCGAGCAGGCCGCGTCGCGCGAGGTCGACGACCAGCGCGGCGGAACCGCGGTCGGTCTGTGCGCACTCGCTGCGGATGCCGCCCGGCAGGTTGCCGTGGTGGTCCCAGTCGCGGTGGAAGAGCTGCACGAAACGCACGCCGCGCTCGAGGAGGCGGCGGGCGAGGAGACAGTTCGCGGCGTAGGTGCCGGGCGTGCGCGCGTCGTCGCCGTAGAGCGCGAAGGTCGATGCGGGTTCGTCGCGCAGGTCGGTGACCTCGGGGACGGAGCTCTGCATGCGGAACGCGAGCTCGTACTGCGCGATGCGCGCGTCGATCGCGGGATCACCTTCCGCGTCGCGCGCGAACTCGTGCAGCGTGCGCAGGCGATCGAGCATGCGGCGGCGGCGCGGCGGATCGATGCCGTCGGGGTTCTTCAACCACAGCACGGCGTCCTGACCCGCGCGGAACTGCACGCCCTCGTGCTTGCTCGGCAGGAAACCGGGACCCCAGAGCCGCGCGTAGATCGGTTGCCCGCCCTTGCCCTTCGTGACCAGCACGACGTAGGCGGGCAGGTCGTGGTTGTCGGAGCCGAGTCCCCAGTCGAGCCAGGATCCGATCGAGGGGCGCCCGGCGATCTGCGAACCGGTCTGGAAGAAGGTGATCGCGGGGTCGTGGTTGATGGCTTCGGTGTGCAGCGACTTCACGAAGCAGAGGCGGTCGACGATCCGCGTGAGGTTCGGCAGCAGCTCGCTGACCCAGGCCCCGCAGTCACCGTGCTGCGCGAAGCGGAAGATCGAACCCGCGAGCGGCAGGCGTGCCTGATTCCCCGACATCGCGGTGAGCCGTTGGCCCATGCGCACCGAGGCCGGGAGGTCCTCGCCGTTGCGGCGCACGAGTTCGGGCTTGGGATCGAAGAGGTCGAGCTGTGACGGGCCGCCGCTCTGGAACATCCAGACGACGCGACGCGCGCGCGGCGCGTGGTGCAGGCCGTCGGGCAGCGGTCGCTCCTCGTCGAGCAGTGCGCGCAGCGCGATGCCGCCGAGGCCGAAGCGCGCGAGCAACGCGCGGCGCGTGATCGCGTTCATCGCAGCGTCACCGCTTCATCGAGGGAGAACAGCGTGCTCGCGAGCGCCGTCCACGCCGCGAGTTCGGTCACGTCGAGCGATTCGTCGCGGGGCGCCTTGCCGACGCTGCAGAGCGCGAGCGCGGCGGCGGGCTCGGCGGCGAAACGTGCGCGTTCCTCGGCGACGGCCTCGAGCATCACGTCGACTTCGCCGGGCGACGGCGCTCGCGCGATCACGCGACGCACCATGCGCTCGATGCGCGCGCGCCTGTCGACCGTCTCGTGCAGGGTGCGCTGCGCGAGCGAGCGCGCCGTTTCGACGTGCTGCGGGTCGTTCATCAACAGGAGCGCCTGGAGCGGATTCGAGGTGCGTTGCCGACGCACGCTGCACACTTCGCGCGAACCCGCGTCGAGGGTCGTCATCGCGGGCGGGGGCGACGTGCGCTTCTGGTAGGTGTAGAGGCTGCGCCGCCACAGGCCCTTGCCGGGGTCCTCCTGATAGCTCGTCCCGGACTTCTCCTCCCACAAGCCCGGCGGTTGGTAGGGCTTCACCGAGGGACCGCCGACCTCGCGCACGAGCAGTCCCGATGCGAAGAGCGCTCCGTCGCGGATCGCTTCCGCGGCGAGACGGAAGCTCGCGCCGCGCGCGAGGAGTTCGTTGTCGGGATCGAGTTCGCGCAGCGTGGGAGCACAGCGCGAGTCCTGACGCCAGGTCGACGACGTCACGATCAGGCGATGCAGCGCCTTCAGATCCCAGCCCGAGTCGACGAAGCGTCGCGCGAGCCAGTCGAGCAGTTCGGGATGCACGGGACGCTGGCCCTGCGTGCCGAAGTCCTCGCTCGTCGGAACGAGGCCGCGGCCGAAGTGCATCTGCCAGATGCGGTTGACGGCGACGCGCGCGGTCAGCGGGTGGCGCGGATCGAGGAGCCACTGCGCGAGGCCGAGGCGATTGCGGGGCGCGCCCTTCGGCCACGGCAGGATCGCCGCCGGCGCCGCGGGTTCGACGGGCTCCGCGCGACGCTCGTAGTTGCCGCGCTCGAGGCGATACGCGATGCGAGGCACGGGCACGTCGTCGCGCATCGTGACGATCTCGCGGATCGCCCCGACGATCGCGCTGCGCGCGCGGCGTGCGTCGCGGAGTTCGCCGCGCAGCCGCGTGAGCTCCTGGTCGTGCGAGGCGAGGAAGACCTCGCGCAGGGCGCCGCGTTGCGGAGCTTCGTTTTGGTGCGCAAACGCCTCGCGCAGGGCACCCGGTGCGGCGAGTTCGGCGATCTCCAGTCCCGCGAGCGCGCGCGGGACGACGGCGAGTTCGTCGATCGCAGCGCCGCGCAGGCCCTTGTCGCGGAAGCGCTGGCCGAGGGTCAGAGCGTCGGCCCCGCCGCCCTCGATCTCGCGGGTGAGCGCGTCGCGCACGACGTCGGTCGCGACCGGGACGCCGTCGACGAACAGCGAGAGCCCCGCGGCGCGCGAGCTGCCCTCGTAGCGGGCCGCGACGTGCACGAAGCGACCGATCGGTAGCGGCTCGCGCGCGACGACGCGCAGCGCGTTGCCCGGCCAGAAGTGGATCAGGGCGGCGCTGAGGCGGCCGTCCTCGAGCAGGAGCTCGTAGCCGCGGCTGCCGGCGTCGGTCCACGCGCGGGAGCGGTGCCAGATCACCGCGCGGTCGTGATGCTCGGTCACGCGCACGAAGCACGCGATCGTGAACGGGTCGTCGCGGGTGAAGTCGGCGGCGCCGGGGAAGCTCGCGTTGTTCTCGCCGTCGAGCTGCAGCGCCTGGCCGACCGCACCCGGGCCGAGGGTCGGACCCTCGGCGGTGCGGCCGCGCCGCGCATGGCCCGAGGCATCGTCGAGCGTGCCGTCGGCGGCGATCGATTCGAAGCCGAACACTCCGCTCGCGCCGGTGAGCGCGGGCGGATCGGTGAGTGCACCGAGCCAGGCGGCGAATGCGTCGGCGCGCCGGGCCGTCGCGATGCGCAGCGCGTGTTCGAGTTCGCCGATGCGCCGCGTCGCGCGCGCGAGCTCGCGCTCCTGATCCGCGGTCGGCAGCCACAGCGCCGGAGTGGGCGTCGCGTCGGTGAAGTGCGAGTAGAGGCCGGCCTCGTCGGCGTCGTCGAGCAACGCGGACAGCCCGTAGTAGTCGCGCTGCGTGAACGGGTCGTACTTGTGGTCGTGGCACTTCGCGCAGCCGAGCGTCACGCCGAGGATCGCGGTGCCGATCGTCTCGACGCGATCGCAGACCGACTCCACGCGGTACTCCTCCTCGACGCTGCCCCCCTCGTTGGTCATGCGGTGCAGGCGGAGGAACGCGGTCGCGAGCGCGGACTCGCGCGTCGGCGACGGCAGCAGGTCGCCGGCGAGCTGCTGGCGCAGGAACTCGTCGTACGGCAGGTTGCGATCGAAGGCGCGGATGACCTGGTCGCGCCACGGCCAGACTTCGCGATGCACGTCGCTCTGGTAGCCCCAGGTGTCCGCGAAGCGCGCGGCGTCGAGCCAGTCCGCGGTCATGTGCTCCGCGTACGCGACCGAGCCGAGCAACCGGTCGACGGCGCGCTCGAACGCATCGGGTGCGTCGTCGCGCTCGAACGCGATCACGTCGTCGGGCTCGGGCGGCAGGCCGGTCAGCGCGAACGACGCGCGGCGCAACAACCTCGCCCGCGGCGCCTCGGGCGCGGGCACGAGTTCATGGGTGCGCAGGCGCGCCAGGACGAAGCTGTCGATCGCGTTCCGCGGCCAGCGCGCGTCGTCGACCGCGGGCACCGGCACGAGGTCGGGCAAGGGCCGCCAGGCCCAGTGCGTGCGGTAGGCGGCGCCGCTCGCGATCCAGCGCTCGAGTACGTCGCGCTCGGCGTCGCTCAGCGCGAGCTTCGACTCGGGCCGCGGCATGCGGTACTCCGGATCGACGGAGCGGATGCGTCGCACGAGTTCGCTGTTCGCCGGATCGCCGGGGACGATCGCCCGTTCGCCGCTCTCGAGCGTCGCGCGCGAGCCGTCCTCGACGTCGAGCCGCAGACCCGCCTTGCGCTTGCCGGCGTCGGGTCCGTGACACGGAAAGCAGCGGTCGGCGAGGATCGGCCGGACCTCGCGGTCGAAGTCGGGCGCATCGAGAGGCTGCTGCTGCGCGCGCGCTGCCGCGAGCAGGAGGAGCATCGTCGGCACCAGGAGCGGGCAGCGCTGCGACATCGCGCGGGGACGATAGCGCGCGTGGCCGGTTCACGAGGGATGACGGTGCAGTCCGCTCTCAAGCGCGCATCGCCGCGGCCGCCTTGCGCGCTGCCGCGAGACGCCGGTTCAGCTCCTCGCCGTGGAGGTTGGCGAAGAAGGCGTCGACGTACCTCGCGGCCGCCGCTCCGTAGTCGAGGTGGTAGGAGTGCTCGTACATGTCGAGGACCAGCACCGGCAAGCAGGCGGCGAGGTGTTGGGTGTGGCCGCCCGACCAAGAGAGGGCAAGGCCGTCACGGTGCAGGTCGTAGCCGAGCACGACCCAGCCGCTGCCGCCGGCGAGCGCCATCGCCGTGGCGCGGATCAGTTCCTCGCAGCGCGCCGCGGAGCCGAATGCCGTCGCCGCCGCGCCGGCGAGTTCACCCTCCAGCTTGCCGTCGCCAGCCAGGTTGCCGAAGTAGAGCTCGTGGAGCGCCGCGGAGTTGCGGAACGTCAGCTCGCGCTCCTTCAAGCCGGCGACGACGAACGGAGGCGTGTCCTTGGTCACGTTCGCGAGCTCGGCTTCCACCCGGTTGAGGTTCTTCACCGCACCCGCGTAGTTGTTGTCGTGGTGCGAGACGATCAGCTTCTCGCTGAGGCCGCGCAGCTTGGTCGGATCGAAGGGGAGCGGCACGATCTCGTGCGTGCCCGGCTTGTCCGACGCGCGTTCACGGCGCAGTTCGGGGAATGCGAGCGCGGCGGCGCCGGCGGGGAGGGCGGTCAGGACGTCTCTGCGGTTCATCTTCATCGGGTTGCCTCACGCGCCGGGCGATGCCGGCGCGACGCGGTCGGCCGGCGATCATCGACGATCCACGGGGCCCGTGCGTCCGGTTCTTTCCATCGCCGCCGAGGCCGCACCCGCGGCTCGATCGTCGTCGACATCAGGACACGGCGGCACGTTCCTCATCCTCGGATCGCGGCGCGCCCGAAGTCGACGTCCCGTACCGCGGGTCGGTTACAAGACCTGCCCGACACGTCCTGGCATGGCTGGTGATGGCCTCACGAGGTGCGACATGAGATGGGTGACTCGCAGCGGCATCCGGGTGAATCGAACGGCGACCGCCTGGCTGATCCGGCGCTTCGTCGATCCCCAAGCGGAGTTCGTGTTCGTCCGACCTGAGGACGTGGCGCGAGTGCAGGCGGAAGGGGCGATCGGCTTCGACGCGCCGGGCGCCCGCTATCCCCACGATGACCCGCAGCACCGTTGCTCGTTCGAGGCGCTCGCGCAGGAACACCGCGGGGACGACGAGGCGCTGCGCAGACTCGCCCGCATCGTGCACGGCGCCGATTTCGCGAGCGAAGTCGGCTCGACCCCGGAGTCGGCCGGGCTGCGCGCCATCTCCGAAGGCTTCCCGCTGGTGGCGCGCGACGACGACGAGACCGTGCAGCGGGCCGGCTTCCTCTACGACGCGCTCTACGCCGCCCTCGCACTCGAGCAGCCGTCGCGGTCGCGTTAGCGCTTCTTGTCGATGCGAACGGACCGACACTGGCTCTACCTCGCGTCAGCTCTTCGCGCGGTCGGGCTCAGCATGCTGGCGATCCTGGTCGGCGCGCACCTGCTCGCGCTCGGTCTTGGCCCGTTCGAGATCGGTGCGGTCGGCGCGGCCGGGCTGTAGGGGTGCACGGTCGGTGCTCTGGTCGCGACGCTGCGCGGGGATCGCTGGGGCCGTCGCCGCGCGCTGGTTGCGATCAGCCTGTGCTCGTTCGCCGGCAGCGCGATGCTCGCGTTGGTCTCGGCGCCGTGGCTGCTCTGTGTCGCGGCTTTCGTCGGCATGTGGAACGCCATGGGTCCGAAGGCCGGAGAAGCGTCGCGGGACGCGACGATTCGGGAGGCCGGAGGGCCCCAGCAAGAAGAGCGGGCGAGGCCGTCTTGGTCGTCGCGTCAGCGACGACGCCTGCAACCCGGATGGGTTGCGGCCTCGGCCGCGATGGGCCGCGACCGTGGGGCGGCCTTGGTGCTCGAGCAGGCGATGCTCCCCTCGACCGCGACCGACCGGACCCGCACGGCGGCGTTCGCCCGCTACCACCTGGCGCAGGACGCCGGCCACGCGATCGGCTCCGGCGCGGCGGCGTTGCCGGTACTGCTGCGCGCCCTGGGCTGCGACGAGGTCGCGGCGCTGCAGTTGTCGATCGTCGTCGCCTCGGTGCTGCTCGGCAGCAGCGCGGTCGTCTACGCCGGCCTGTCCCGGGCGATCGAAGCGGCGCCGGGCGGGACCGGTCGTGCATTGTCACCCGCGGGACGACGGGTCGTGACGCGCCTCTCGGCGTTGTTCCTGCTGGACGCCGTCGGCGGCGGCTTCCTCACCACGAGTTGGTTGAGTGCCTTCTTCATCGAACGCTTCGAGGTCTCGGTCGGCAGCATCGCGGCGCTGTTCGCCGGCGCGCGGCTCTTGAACGCGGGTTCGCACCTCGGCGCAGCGTGGCTCGCCGCACGGATCGGTCTCGTCCGGACGATGGTGTTCGCGCACATCCCGTCCTCCATCCTGCTATTGACCGTCGCGATCGCGCCGACGTTTCCGATCGCTGCCGTCCTGTTCCTGCTGCGCGAGGGACTCGTCGAGATGGACGTGCCGACCCGGCACTCGTACCTCATGGCCGTGGTGGCGGAACCTGATCGCACGCGCGCGAGCGGCATCACGTCGCTCGTGCGCATCGGCGGCTGGACGCTGGGACAGGCGGCGGCCGGCGTCGCGGGACAGGTGGCGCTGGGCCTGTCGCTCACGATCGGCGCCGGCCTGAAGCTCACCTACGACCTGGCGCTGTTCGCGGCGTTTCGCGCGCACAAGCTGCCCGAAGAGACGTGATGCGCCGGGTCCGACGGGCTCAGTGCACGTGCGGCTCGAGCATGAGTTCCTCGGACGTGAACTCGGTGTCGCCGATCCGGCCGCGCACGACCACGATCGAGTGGAACTCCTTGCCGCGCAACCACGACGCATCCGCACCGGTCTCGCCCGGGAAGATGAAGTAGTTGGTCTTGCCGTCGCGGACGTTCGACTTGCCGTCCTCGTCCTCGTTGTTGACGGCGTTGCGTGCGCGCAGGACGACCTTGCGCCCCTGCACATCGATGAACTCGACCTCGATGGTGGCGTCGAGCGGCAGGTCGAACGGCTCGGTCATCTGCGCGTCCTTGCCGAGCCACAGCTCGAGGTCGCCCTTGTCGTCGTGGAGCTTCAACTCCAGGTGGCCCGACGTGCCTGCGCCACGGAACGTCCCGGGCACGCCGCTGTGCGGGCCGTGCGCGTGTTCGTGGCCATGCCCGTCGAGAGGCAGGCTCCCACGATCGTCGGCGCCGTCGGCTCGCAGCCGCAGGACGACCCGGAACGGTGTCCTGTCACCCTTCTGCGGGGTGGCGTGGAAATGCAGCTTGGCGGCCTCGGGAATGCCCTTGGTCGGCGCGCTGACTTGCGTGCCGTCTTCGCTCTCCAACCACAGGTACGCATTGAGGCTGGTGAGATTCGCCGCCGCCGTTCCGAGCGGGGTCACCTCGAAGGCGCCTTCCACACCGGGCTGCAGGTCGCCGAGGCGCACGACGTCGAACTGCGTGCTGCCGACGGTCACGGTGCCGAGCTTCTGCGCCGCACCATGGTCAGCCGGTTGCGATGCGGCGGCCGGTTGCGGGTGAGGGTGGCCGTGCTCGGCCTCGTCGTCACCGCAGGCGACGACGGTGATCAGGAGCGCGAATGAGCAGAACAGGGGGGTCTTCATGGGTTCATGACTAGAGGGTCATCGGGTTGGTAGGCGGGTGGATCGTCGCGTCAGCGACGACGCCTGCAACCCGGATGGGTTGCGGCCCCGGCTGCGTTGGGGAGAGGTCGATCGCTTCACGAGTCTCGTTGCGTGGTCCGCCGCCGAAGATCTGGAACCCGACGGGGACGACGAACAGGTTGAGGAAGGTGCTGCTCACCAGGCCGCCGAGGATCACCACGGCGATCGGGTATTGCAGCTCGCTGCCGATCTCGCCCTTGGCGAGCACGAGCGGGATCAAGGCAAGGGCCGAACTGAGCGCCGTCATCAGGATCGGGACGAGTCGCTCCTCGGCGCCGCGCACCACGGCGTCGGACTTGCTGACGCCCTCCTGTTCCATCAGTTGGTAGTAGTGCGAGATCAACAACAAGCCGTTGCGGCACGCGACGCCGGCGAGACCGATGAACCCGACCAGCGCCGGGATCGACACGACGGGCGGCACGTAGCCGCCGCCGCCGAACAACCCGACGACGTTGCGCCACAGGCTCGGGGAATCGGCGAGGAACAAGGCCACGACACCGCCGACGAGCGCGAGCGGCAGGTTCAGGAGCACGAGCAGGACCGGGCGCGCCGAACCGAAGGCCGCGTAGAGGATCAGGAAGATCAACGCGAGCACGCCGACGGACGCCCACAGGATGCGGCGGCTCGCTTCCTCCTGGGCTTCGAACTGGCCCCCGTACTCGACGTACATGCCCTCGCGCGAGGCGAGGATCGGATCGACGCGTTCGCGGATCTTGACGATCAGGTCGCCGAGGTTGTGGCCGTCGGCGACGTTGCAGGAGATGACGGCCTTGCGCCGCACGTTCTCGCGCGTGATCAGGCTCGAAGCCTGCTCCTCGGTGAGCTCGGCGACGCTTCCGACCCGGACCAGGGCCCCGCTCGGAGCGCGCAGCAGGAAGCGGCCGACGTCGTCGACGGTCTGGCGCTCTTCATGCGCGAGCCGCAGCACGATGTCGAGGCGCGCCGAGCCGCGATTGACGACGCCCATGGTCTTGCCGAGGAAAGCGGTCTCCAGTTGCGCCGCCGCGTCGGCGGGCGTCAGGCCGTAGTGGGCGAGGCGCTCGCGGTCGAAGCGGATCGGCAGCGTGTCGGTCAGCACTTCGCGATTGGCGACGAGATCGCGGACACCCGGCAAGGGCGCGAGCGCCTGCTCGATCTGTCGAGCGACGGCGCGCAGCGCGTCGAGGTCGTCGCCGAACACCTTGATCGCGACGGCGGCCGGCGTGCCGGACAGGATGTGCGACAGCCGGTGTCCGATCGGTCCGCCGATCTGTTTGGTGAGGCCCGGCGTCGCGTCCAACAACTTCGAGAGGTCGCGTCGGACCGCGGTGACGTCCGCGCCGGGTTCGAGGCGGATGTCGACCTCGCTCGCGCTCACCGGCTCGGCGTGTTCGTCCTGCTCGGCGCGTCCCGTGCGGCGCGTGACGGCGGCGACCCCTTCGATGCGTCCGGCCTGCAGTTCGATCTGCCGCGCGATGCGGTTGGACTCGGACAGCGACGTTCCCGCCGGCGTGTTCAAGAACAGCGTGATGCTGCCTTCGTTGAACTCGGGCAGGAACGACGACCCGAACGTCGCCACGAGTGCGAGGGAGCCGGCCAACAGCACACCGCACACCAGGAACACGGCGTGGCGGGCGCGCAGCGTGCCCCTGAGCGTGACGCCGTAGAGGCGCTTCAGCCAGCGGACGAGCCAACCCTCGCGTTCGGTGCTCAGCGCCGGTGCGTTGCGCAGCAGGTAGTAGCAGAGCACGGGCGTCACGGTCATCGCCACGACGAGCGACGCGCCCAGGCTGATCACGTAGGCCGCGCCGAGCGGTCGGAAGAAGCGGCCTTCGACGCCGCCGAGGAAGAACAGCGGCACGAACACGAGCACGATCACCGCGGTCGCGAGCAGGATGGCCTGGCGCACTTCGCGACTCGCCTCGTAGACCACATGCAGGGTGGTCTGGCGTCGTTCCGCCGGCAGCGCCGCGTTCTGGCGCAGTCTGCGGAACACGTTCTCGACGTCGACGATCGCGTCGTCGACGAGCGAGCCGATGGCGACGGCGATGCCGCCGAGCGTCATCACGTTCACGGTTGCGCCGAAGGCGTCGAGCACCAGAAGTGCTGACCCCAGCGACAGCGGCAGCGCGGCCAGCGTGATCAGCGTCGTGCGCACGTTCAGCAGGAACAGCAGCAGCACGATCACCACGAAGAACGAAGCGTCGCGCAGCGCGACCAGCACGTTGTCGACGGCGACGCCGATGAAGTCGGCCTGGCGGAAGATGGCTCGTTCGAGCTTCACACCGGTCGGGATGGTCGTGCTGAACGCGTCGAGCACGGCGTCGATGCGTCGGGTGAGTTCCAGCGTGTTGGCGTCGGGGTTCCGTTGCACGGTGAGGATCACCGCCGGCTGTCCGCCGGCCGACCCCGTGCCGCGGCGCGGTGCGCCCGAGATGCCGACCGCCGCCACCTGCGACAGACGCACCGGCGTGCCCTGCCAGGTGCCGACGACCGTCGCGGCGATGTCGGCAGCCTGTGCGACGCGCGCCTCGGGGCGCAGCGGCAACTCGCGACCGCCGACGTCGGCGAGGTAGCCGGCGCCCACCGGGGCATGCGACGCGGCGGTCGCCTGCTCGACCTGCGCCAGCGACAGCCCGTGTCGCTGCAAGTCCTCGGCGCGAACCTGGATCTGGAACTCCGGCAGTTCGCCGCCGAGCGCCGTGATCTGGGCCACCCCGGTGATCGCCAACAGGCGCGGTCGCAGATCGAACTCGGCGAGGCTGCGCAGCTCGAGCGGCGAGACGCTGCCGTCGGGACTGGTCAGCCCGAGCAGCATCACTTCACCGGCGATGCTCGCGACCGGCGTCATCTCGGGCGTGTGGATGTTCGCCGGCAACACGCCCTGCAGCCGGGTCAGACGCTCGGCGATCAGCTGGCGGTTGCGGTAGATGTCGGCGCCGAAGTCGAACTCCGCCCAGACGATCGAGAGCCCCAGCGCCGAACTCGAGCGCAGGCGCCGCAGTCCGGCGATGCCGTTCAGCGCGGTCTCGATCTGGAAGGAGACGGCGCGCTCGACCTCCTCGGGGGCATAGCCCGGCGCCTCGGTCATGATCGTGACCGTCGGCGCGTTGAGCTCGGGGAACACCTCGATCGGCATCTGCGGCACGCGATAGACGCTGACCGCGAGCAGCAGGAACATGAGCCCGAGCACGAGACCGCGGCGCCGCAGCGACCAGCGGATCATGGCATTCAGCATGGCGCCTACTTGTGCTCCGAATGGAACGTGCCGTCGGCGTGGAAGTGGCCGCCTTCGGGCGGCTTGCCGAGCCCGGTCTGCTTGAGTTGCTGCAGGCCGTCCGCCACGACGGCGTCGCCCTCCAGCACACCGGCGAGCACCTCGACTCGCTGCATCGCCCGCTCGCCCAGTTCCACCGGCGTGCGGATCACGACGTTCTCGTCGGCGGGGTCGCGGCGGAAAACGATCGCCTCGAGGCCATCGAACACCACGCAGCGGATCGGGATCAGGATCTCCTCGTTCGCGCTCTCGCGCACGAGCACCTGCGCGATCGCCGAGATGCCGTGCGCCAGGACCTGGCCGTCGTTCGGCACGGTGGCTTCGACCTGCACCATCCTGGTCACGGCGTCGGCGACGGGCGGAATCGCATTCAGGCTGGTGTCGATCGGGGCAAGCCGCTGCGAGGGGAACTCGATGCGCACCCGGTTCCCCGCTGACAGTTCGCCGAGATCGCTCTCGGGGATGTGCCCGCGGAAACGCAGTTCGCTCGGATCCCAGACTTGCAGGATGACCGAACCCGCTTCGACCCGCTCTCCGGGAGCCGCTGACAGTTCGACGACGACTCCTGCGGAGGGCGCGGCGAGGACCACCGTGTCCAACTCGTGCGCGGCGAGAGTCGCGTCGCTCTCCTTGGCCAGTTCCTCGACGTCGACCCCCGTGAGCACGGAGAGGCGCAGCAGTTCCTCCGCGATGGCGAGCCGCGCCTGATCGAGTTCGATCGACCTGGCCGCGACGTTCGATGCCAGGCCGTCGCGCAGGATGGCGATCTCGAGACTCACGCGACCGGACTCGGCGATGGCGCGACGCAGCTCGAGCATCTCCTTCACCAACAAGGCGTTGCCCGCGTCCGCATGACCTTGGATCTCCTCGAGCCGCCGTCGGCCGGCGGCCTCGACGCCGAGCGCTTCGACGACGCGCTCGTCGCTCTGCGCATGGCGCGTGCGGGCCGTCGCGAGTTCCTGCTCGGCGCGCGCGTGGTTGGCCTGGGCCAATGCCAGGGCCCGCTGCGATTCCCTGAGGTCCGCGGAGACGAGGCGCGCGACCTCTTGGCCCTTCTCGACGCGCTGCCAGCGCGCAGCGGCCGCGGCGAGGCGGCCGCCCGCGGGAGCCCGGAGCACCCAGCGCCGCGTCTCCGGCACCTCGAGTTGACCGGGGATCTTGCGCCACGTGCCGAGCCGCCCGCGCGTCGCCGTCTCGAACGTGATCCCGAGGTTGTTGCGCACGTCGGGACCGACGCCGAGGCGGTTGGTGATCGCCGCCTGGGCTCCCGGTGTTTCTGCGCTCGGGTCCTGGCGCTTCTCGGAGCACCCCTCGAGCACGACGAGGGCCGCGCAGAGCAGCTGCCCGATGACGAAGTTCTTCTGGTTGGTCACGGTCTCTTCTCCTCGTTGGTTGCTGCAGCCGATCCTTCCCATGCGAGCCCGCCCGCCACGGCCGCGCGCACGCGTGCGACCATGAGTTGTTCTTCGATCTCCAGCGCGCGCGTGCGGACCCGGGCAATGGCGCGCTGCGCCGTCAGGATCTCGAGGACGTCCGCACGGCCCGCTTCCAGGCGGGTCGTCAAGGTCTGCGCGGCCTGCTCCGCCGCGGGCACTGCCCCCCGGTTGTGGATCTCCAGCAGGCGTTGCGCCGCTTCGAGGTCGTCGCGGGCTCTTGCTTCCGCGTGCGAAGCGGCGAGCAACTCGGTCCGGTATCGATCGCGCGCCGCAGCGCGCGCCAACTCGGCGGCGGCGATGCCGCCCTGATTGCGATCGAACCACGGCAGGCTGATGCCGAGTCCGATGCCGAGGCTCGACTCGCCGCGATCGGATTCGAACTCCGGCCCCAGGCGGAAGGTCGGGTATTGCCGCGCGATCTCGCGCCGCAACGTCGCGTCGGCGGCGGCGTACGCAGCTTCCGCGGCCTTCAAGGACGGCCGCTGCAACAGCGCCTCGGTACTCGCCGGCGGCAACTCGGGTGTCGTCGAGCTGGCCACGTCGAACACCGGCGACACCGCCGCGTTCGGGAGCAGGCCGAGCAGCAAGAACAGCTCGCGGCGCACGGTCGTCGTCGCGCGGCGGACCTGTTCGAGTTCGATGGCCGCTTCGTCGCGCTCGGCCCGCGCCAGGAACGACGACACCGAGTCCACTCCGCCGGCTCGCTGCAGACCTTCCACCCACGTGACGAGGCGATCGCTCGCGGTCGCAACGGCAGCCAGCACTTCTTCCTCCTTCTGCAGTCGCGAGAGACGGGCATAGGACTCGCGCACCCGACCGAGGGTCTCGACCTCCACCTCGAGGGCGCGCAGGGCGAGCTCGTCACGCCGCGCTTCCGCCAGGTCGCGTGCGGCACTGCGTGTGCCCCAGAGCGGCACGTCCCAGCTGATCCCCGCCGGGAAGATGAGCTTCGAGTCCTGTGTCGAGATGCGTGGCCCCAGGAACAACTCCGGGTTGGCGAGCAGACCTGCCTGCAGGACCTGGGCACCGGCGACACCCGCCTCGGCGCGCGAAGCCCGCACTTCGGGCGAATGGAAGAGCGCGATGGCGTTGGCCTCCGCGAGGGACAAGCCATCGCCCGGCACGAGCTCGGCCGCCACCGGGAACCATCCCGTCGACCAAGGCCCGGCCGGAGCCTGCGCGATGGCGGTCGCGGGTCGCTCCAAGAGCAGCCGCAACTCGACGGGGGGATCGAGCGGATCCGGTGCGTAGCTGACGCAACCCGGGAAGCACGCGAGCAGGAGCAGGCCGCCGAGTCGTCTTCCAGGAACGACGAGACTCGGGGATGCGCCGGCCGGCCCGCGACCGGACACGCTCGGGCCTTCGGAAACTAATCGGTCCACGACATGGTCCTCCGTCATCGCTGATGCTCACGCTCGTTCGACACGAACGGGCGGACGTCGGCGCAGGCACGGCCTGCACCGCCGATGCTCAGGCGATGGACGGAGGGGCTCTGGACCGGATCGGGCCGCGCGGCGGTGGACGCTCGACCAAGCGCGGCGGCGCGCTCGTCGAGGCCGTCGATGCACCGAGATCCCATGCGATCGCGTCGGGGACGCACGGGATCGCTACCGAACCGGGATCGCCACCGGCCGGAGACTGGAGAGGCGGGGCCTGGTCCGCATGGTCCTCCGCCGGATGCGGTGGATGGTCCGCGTCGGACCCGTCGTCTTCGACGGCCGCATGCGGATGCGCATGGGAGCTCGCGCCATCGTGGCCCGCGTGCGGTCGAAGCACGGCAACCGGATCGTCGGCGCTGCCATGCGTGTGCTCCCGCAGCCCGAGGTGGAGGGGGACCAGCAGCGGCTGCACCAGCAGGCACAAGGAGATCACGACTCCGAGGAGTCGCTGCATCTGCTTGTCGATCAGGGCCGGCTTCATCTGCAGTCGGGAAGTGCGCAATCCGCGGTCTTCGAGCGGGGCGGATGCTAGGTCGGGATGCCGTTCGCGCAAGCCGAGTGGAGAAAAAGTCCGGGAGAGTCCATGTCACGCGGCCTCCAGCCCACGCAACCAAGGGTCGAGCGTTGCGACCGCGGCGACTCGATGCAGAGTGGACGGCGGGCACCGTGCGTACGACCCTCTTCACGCGCGCGTTCGACGCCCCGCGCGAACTCGTATGGCGGGCGCTCAGCGAACCCGCGTTGCTGCGGAAGTGGATGTACTGCCCGGACGATTGGACGATGACGACCTGTGACGACGACGTCCGCGTCGGCGGCGGCTTCCGCTGGGCCTGGAGCGGACCGAACGGCTTTCAAATGACCATGCACGGGACCTACCGCGAGGTCGTGCGCCCTGAGCGCATGGTGCGCACCGAGACCTTCGACACCGGTTGCCCTGCGCAAGCCGGCGAACAGGTCGTCACGCTCGTTCTCGCCGAGACGGCGGGCAAGACGAGCATGACGCTGACGGTGCGCTACCCGACGAAGGATGCGCGCGACGCCGCGCAGAAGTCCGGCATGGAGCACGGCATGGCGGTGGGCTACGACCAACTCGACGGTCTGCTCGCCGGTCCGACCCTCCGCAAGCCGCGGTGATCGACGCCATGGCGAAGCTGCCGAAGGACCACGACGAATACCTCGCCGCGCTGCCCGACCCGCAGCGCAAGGCACTGCAGAAGCTCCGCGCGACGATCCGTTCCGCCGCGCCCGACGCCGAAGAGTGCATCAGCTATCGGCTCGCCGCGTTCCGGCAGGACGGGATGCTGGTCGCCTACGGCGCGACCGGCAAGCACTGCGCTTTCTTCCCGATGAACGCCACGTCGGTCGCGGCGCACGCCGCGGCACTCGCGGGATGGTCCACGAGCAAGGGCACGATCCGCTTCCAACCGGAGACGCCGCTTCCCGCCGCGCTGGTGCGCAGGATCGTGAAGGAACGGCTCGCGGAGAACGCGGCGTCACGGGGAGCGACGCGCGACACGGGAGCCGTCGACGCGTTCCTCGCGGAACTCGATCACCCGCTGAAGGCGGAGTTCGCGGTCGTCCGAACGCAGATCCTCGCCGCCGCGCCGGGGATCGAAGACGGCATCAAGTGGAACGCGCCGAGCTTCCGCACCTCGGACTGGTTCGCGACGCTGTTCCTCCGTGCGACCGACCGCGTGCAACTGATCCTCCACTTCGGCGCCAAGGCGAAGGACGGCACGAAGTGCTTTGTGTCGATCGAGGATCCGGAGGGAATGATCGAATGGCTCGCGACGGACCGCGCGATGGTCACCGTCGGAACGGGCAAGCAGCTCGCCAGGCGTCGCAAGGCGCTGCAGGACCTCGTGCGAGCGTGGATCGCGCATCTCCCGCCCGCGAAGGACGGCAAGGCATGAGCGCGACGCGCGCGAGCGAAGTGCTCGCAAAGCTCGAGCGCCTGGGCAAGAAGGCCGTGCGCGACGCCTACGCGCCGCGCTACGGCATCGTCGCGAAGCAGGCGCTCGGTGTGTCGATGGCGGTGCTCCAGAAAGTCGCCAAGGGGCTCGGCACGGACCATGCGCTCGCGCTGTCCTTGTGGACGACCGGCTGCTTCGAAGCGCGCATGCTCGCGACCCTGATCGACGACCCGGCCCAGGTGACCGCCGCGCAGATGGAGCGATGGTGCAAGGACTTCGACAACTGGGCGATCTGCGACACCGCCTGTTTCAAGCTGTTCGACCGCACGCCGCACGCGTTCGGAAAGGTCGTCGCGTGGTCGAAGCGCAAGCCGGAGTTCGAGAAGCGCGCGGCCTACGCGCTGCTCGCGTCTCTCGCGCTTCACGACAAGCACTCGAGCGACGACGCGTTCCTGCGCCACCTGCCGCGCATCGCGGCCGCGGCCGACGACGCGCGGAACTTCGTCAAGAAGGGCGTGAGCTGGGCGCTGCGCTCGATCGGCACGCGGAGTGCCGCGCTGCACGCGGCAGCGCGGGCCCTTGCGAAGCGCCTCGCATCGTCCGAGGACCCCGCACCGCGCTGGGTCGGCAAGGACGTGCTGCGGGACCTGTCCCGTCCGCTGGTCACGAAGCGCATCGCCGCGAAGGCGAAGCGACGAGAGTGAACGGTGGGAGAGGGATTCGAACCCCCGGTCGGTTCATCACCGACAGCGGTTTTCAAGACCGCCGCAATCGGCCGCTCTGCCATCCCACCGTGCGCGTGACGCCGCGGGGCATCGCGCGAGACCCTATCCCTCCGACGCCACCTCGTCGAGCACCTCGCGCGCGACGAAGATCGGCGTGCGGAACTGCGTCGCGAGTGCGATCGCGTCCGACGGGCGGCAATCGACGAGCCGCTCCTCGGCGTCCGAGACGAGATCGAGGAAGGCGTGGAAGGTGCCTTCGCGCACCTCGCTCACGATCACGCGACGGAGCTGCCAGGCGGTGGCTTCGAAGATGCGACCGATGAGGTCGTGAGTCAGCGGCCGCTCGAAACGCTCGTGGTTGAGCTTGCGGCAGATCTCGGCCGCCTCGCTGAACCCGATCACGATCGGAAAGCTGCGCGTCGAGTCCAACGCGCGCAGATGGACGTACTGCGGCTCGTTCTTGCTCTGCAGCACCACGCGGGAGATCTCGACCGGGACGAGCTCGTCCATCGGCGCGACGTTCTACCACGACGACCCAAGACCTCGCACGGGCTTGCGGCGCGGGGCGCGGGCGCGGATCGTGGCGCGGCCCATGACCGGCTCGCCGACCGTAGGAATCAGCGGAACCGCGAGCGACGTCCTGCTCGCGGAAGTCACGCGCGGCGACTTCGTCGAGTCCGAACATCGCGGCGCCGTCGCGGTCGCCTTCGCGGACGGCCGGTCCTGGACGGCGGGCGACGCGCGACAACCGGTCTGGACCCGTTCCGCCATCAAGCCGCTCCAGGTCCTGCCCTTCGTCGAGTCGGGTGCGGCCGCGCGCCTGGGCATCGACGACGAGGAGCTCGCCTTGTGTTGCGCGAGCCACGACGGCACGCCGCTCCACACCGACACGGCAAGGCGCCTGCTCGCGCGAGGCGGCCTCGCGCCGGAGCGGCTCGGCTGCGGGCCGCACGTGCCGTTCGACAAGCGGACCGCGTTCGAACTGGCGCGCGCCGGTCGCAGGCCCGAGCGGATCCACAACAACTGCTCCGGCAAGCACGCTGGCTTCCTGCTGTTCGCGCAGAGCCTCGGCCAGCCGCTCGATCGCTACCTCGATCCAGGCGGCGACGCGCAGCGACAGGTGCGCGCCGCCGTCGCCGAGATGGCCGGCCTCGAGATCGGAGCGGTCGACGTCGCGACCGACGGATGCGGCGCGCCGACCCTGCGCATGCCGCTGAGCTCGCTCGCGCGGGCGTTCTGCCGGCTGATGAACCCGTCCGGACTCGGCCCCGTTCGCGAAGCCGCGTGCCAGCGCATCCGCACCGCGATCCGAAACGCTCCCGTCCACCTCGCCGGCGAGGGTCGGCTCGGCACTCTCCTCGCCATCAGCGCGCCGGGTCGCGTCGTCGCCAAGAACGGAGCGGAGGGCGTCTACGCGGTGGGCGGTCTCGTCCGGCGCGGCGCGTTCGGGATCGCGATCAAGGTGAGGGACGGCGCCGAGCGCGGTTAGGCGCGGCTGCGCCCGAGGAGTTCGCGGACTTCGCCGAGGCGCCCGTCCTCAACACCAACCAGTTGCGCGTCGGTTGCGTGCGCAACGCGCTGGAGCTGCCGTCGTCATGGTGATCCGGATCGACGCCGTTCCACCGGTGCCCGCGCGCCCGCGCGATGCCCACAAGGGCACGTTCGGGACCCTGCTCGTCGTCGCCGGTTCGCCGGGCATGCTCGGCGCGGCGATCCTCGCCGCGCGCGCGGCGTTGCGCGGCGGTGTGGGACTCGTGCGCGTCGCACTGCCGCGCGAACTGATGAGTTCGCTGACGATCGCCGTGCCGCCCGCGATCACGATCGACCGCGACGGCGCGCCGATCGAAGCGCTGTGCGCCGGCGTCACCGCGATCCTCGTCGGCCCCGGTCTCGGCGCGACCGAGCGCACGCGCGCGTTCGTGCGCGGACTTCTCCAGGTCCGCGCCAACGCCCCGATCGTGCTCGACGCCGATGCCCTCAACGTGCTCGCGCCGTGGCCGGCGGGACGCGCGGTCGAGAACGCGGTGCTCACGCCGCATCCCGGCGAGGCGGCGCGCCTGCTCGCGCGCACCGTCGCGGAGGTGCAGGGCGCGCGCGAGGCGTCGGCGCTCGCACTCGCTTCGCGCAGCGGCGCGGTCGTGGTCCTGAAGGGGGCGGGCACCGTGGTCGCCGACGGCGAGCGCGTGTTCGTCAACACGAGCGGCAACGCGGGTCTCGCGACGGCCGGCAGCGGCGACGTGCTCGCCGGTCTGTTGGGCGCGCTGCTCGCGCAGGGCATGACGCCGTTCGACGCCGCGCGCCTCGCGGTGCACGTGCACGGCAAGGCCGGGGATCGCGTGGCGGCGCGCCTGTCCGAGGCCGGTCTCTGCGCCGACGACCTGCCGCTCGCGATCGCGGAGGAACTGCGCGCATGACTCGAGCCCGATCGTGGCCGTCGCTC
>JACRLW010000084.1 GCA_016235155.1 Planctomycetota bacterium | reverse complement strand
GTCGAGCTCAACACGCCGCCGGTCGCCGACGAGGACAGCGACAGCACGTAGGTCACGCCTGCGCGGAATCCGAAAGTCGTCACGCCGCCGGCGATGCGCACCTCCGGCACGAAGGTGAGCCTCGTGCCCTCGACGATGAAGCGCCCGGCCGGCGGTTCGCCGTTCGCGGCCTTCAGCGAGACCGCGCCCGAAGTCACCGTCGTCGGGTCGATCTGATCGCTGAAGATCAGCTCGATCGGCTGGTTCTGCGCGATCGAGGTGACCGCACAGGTCCCCGAGACCTGGCAACCGAGGTTGCACGAGACCAGGCAGAACTTCGAAGCCGTGCCGCAGTCGGGTTGGGGGCGCCGCGCCGCGCCGGCGGTTCCACCGGTGCAGGACGGCAGGAGAGTGATCGGAACGCCCAGAGCGGCGAGAGCGAGCGAACGCAGATTCATGATGCGGTGCGGTCGGTTGGCTCGAGACGGCGAGTACGACCCCGCGCGGCAGCGCCGCCGTGGGTCGTCTCGGGATCGGAGTCCTCAGATACGGTAGTCGATGCGCACTTCACGGACGATGACGTTGGTCGTCATCGTGCGATCGATGAGCAGGAGCCAGCGGAAGCCGATCGTCGAGTCGGAGAAGAGGCTGCCCTGCAGGGCGTCGAACGGCCCGACCTGGTTACGCCACAGCGCGGGCGTCGCGTTGGGGAGCAGTTCGCCGGCGAGGTTCACGTCGGCGCCCTGGACCTTGAAGACCAAGGGCGCGGTGCCGAGCGCAGCGGGAAGGCCGACGGCGGGGTCGTCGCTGAACGTGCGCTGCACGCCGTCGACGTCCGCCCGGATCACGTAGCGCACGAAGGATGGCGGGAAGACCGCCCCGCTCGAGACGAAGCGGCTCTGGAAGCCGGCGAGGGCGTCGCCTTCGACGAGCACCCCCGCGCTGTCTGGTACCGCCGGCGGCTGCACGTTGCCGAGCAATGCCAGCGAGGGCGCGGTTCCCGGCGCCTCGACGCGCAGGAAGCCGGCGCCGCCGGAGCCGCCGACCGGATCCGCGCGGAACACCGCGGAGACGTAGCGGCCGCCCGCGCCGCCCCGGATGTCGATGCGACCGTTCAGGTCGAAACTGCTCGCGAACTGCAGGAGGAGGCTGCCACCGGCTCCACCGCCCGCGACGCCGGACGCGCCGCTCGTGTTCGCGGCGGCCAGGCTGATCGTGTTCGCCGAACCGCCGCGGAAGTCGAACGACGCCGCCGCGAGCATCTCGAAGCGGCCGCCGACGCGCAGGCGCATCGCGCCGCCGCCGCCGCCGCCGGCGGCGCCCGAGCGGTACTTGAAGAGCTCGCCGATCTGCGCGAACACCGTGTGGCTCGGCCCGCCGCCGCCGCCGGCGCCGCCGACGACGAAGTAATCGCTCGACGACACGCCGTTGGGCAAGGCACCGAACGCCACCAAAGAGCCGCCGGCGGACGGCGGACCCATGCGGAGCGGGTTCGTGTTCGGATTGGGGTTGTTGACGTTTCCCGCGGCGTTGACGACGCCGTCGCCGCCCGCCGTGACGAAGCCGCCGCCGCTTCCTCCCGCCGCGACGTCGAGGTTGAAGTTGAAGGAACCCGGATCGTTGAAGATGAGCAACGCGTGCGCGCCGTGCGACGGCCAGAGCAACCCGCCTCGCCCGCGCGTCCCCGCGACGGTTCCGAAAAGGGGATGCCCCGCCGGCACGACGAGGGCTTCGCCGTCGAGGCCGTTGAAGTTGTTGAACGCGGCCTGATTCGGATTGCCGGTGCCGTCGCAGCCGAAGGCGCCGTTGCCGCCCGCGCCGCCGCCCGGACCACTGCCGCCGCCGGCCTGACCCGGCCAACCGCCGGTCGTCCATCCGGTCGGCGCCTTCACGCTGTAGGTCGCGGACGGCGCCTTGCCCGCCCCGATCATCGTCCCTTCGATGCGGCATTCGCCGCGCACGTGGAGCTTCAGCGGTCGGGTTCCCAACCACTCGACCGTGACGCCCACCGGCACGATGAAGTTCGTGAAGTAGAAGTTGCCGTCGGTGACCGTCTCGTCCTGGGCGATCGTGCTCGTCGGCTTGCGCGTGATGACCTGGCTGTCCGTGCGGAAGATCCAGTACGTGTCGGTCACGCGCTGGCCGTCGCTGATCATGAAGTCGCCGTGACGGCCGTCGCCGCCGAGCCGCGGGAACGTTGCGGCCCCCCCGCTCCAGCTACCGCCAGAGCGTTGGCGGTCGAGCAGGTCGTCGTTCTGGAAATCGAACGAGCGGGAGACCTCGGTCGAAGCGCCCTCGACCAGCGTGAAGCGGAAGGTCTGGGGATTCGCGGAGCGTCCCGAGAGGTCGGTGACGCGCCCGGTGACCTCGACCTCCACGCAAGCGCCGGGCGGCAGTGTCTCCTGCGGCGTGAAGCTCGCGACGGTCCGGCTGCGGACGATGTCGTTGACGAGCCGCGGCGCTCCCTGCAACGAGAAGACGCGCGAGCCGGTGTCGCAGACCAGGATGTTGCCGCTCGACATCCGCGAGCGGCGGACGCGGTACTTGATCGGCTCGTCGCCCGCGATCGCGTTGAAGAACGGCGAGAAATCGATCAGCTCGCTGAACTCGAGGATGATCGGCGTGTCGCGCGGGACGTTGAACGTCGAAGCCGGCGTCGCCAGAGTTGCTTCCGGAGCGCGCTGGTCGAGGTCGACGACGCCGCGCGTGATGCGCAGCGTGCAGGTGTAGTCGTGCTGGAGGCGCTCACCCGAGGTCGACAGGATCGCCGACGCCGCCGCGGGGCCGCCCGGCAGGGTGAGGATGTAGTCGAGGTTCGGCGCGAAGCCGAAGAAGGTCTGGCCCTGCACGATCCGCACGTCGGGCAGGAAGCTCACCGTCTGGTTCTCCACCACGAACTGGCCGACCGGCTCCTCGCCGTTGACCGTCTTCAGGGAAAAGGTCGTGAAGTCGACGGTGCGCGGGTCGACGTCGCGGCTGAAGGTGAAGACCAGGGGCTGGTTCTGCGCGATGTCCGTGATGCCGCAACCGCCGGTCAGCGTGCAGCCCAGGTTGCAGGTGACGAGGCAGAAGGAGCCCTGCTGGCCACAGGTCACCGAGCCGCCGGAGCCGCTCGCGCCGGTCTTTCCGCCGGAGCAGGCCGGCAGGACGAGGGCGGCGGCGACGGTGGAGAGGACGAGCAGTCGTCGGAGCATCGTGCGGATCTGGGTCCTGGGTCGTGCCGGAGGCCGGTTGCGAGCCGGGGAGGATAGCAATCGGTCGCGCGGAATCCCGCGTCGGTCGGCCCGGTCGAGCACCGGGCAGAACACGGGATGGCACGCCGTTTCCAACAAGCATGCCGCCTCCGATACGCGGCGCGGGGTCGCGCCGGCCTCAGCGGCCCGGCACCATGCCGGCCCGTCCGGGTCCGGAACGCGCGCCGCCCATCGTCCGGCGTGCCCGTCCGCCGAGCGATTCGGCACAGTGCGGCGATCGATCCCGAACGTCCTGCGAACCATGACCAGTTCCGAGAACCCCTCCTCCACCGGCGCGATCTGGCTCGCGTCGATCGCCGTGCTCGCCGCCGTCGCCGCGTCGACGTGGTTCCTCGATTCGAAGGCGCGCGCCACCGACGCCGCGGTCCGCGAGCTCGCGGCCGAGACGGCGCAGCTGCGCCGGACCGCCGAACTGATCCGTCTCGAAGGGAAGAGCCAGGGCCGCGGCATCGGCGCGATCCTCGAGCAGATCGAGTTCTGGGCGCCGCAGCTCGCGACCGCCGCGACGCCCCACCCCGCCGCCCAGGCGATCGAGCGCTCGCTGAACGAAGCGTTGTTCGCGATCGAGGCGCTCGGCCGCGACGCCTTCGCAACCATCGCCGCCCGACTCGAGAACGGGCAGCAACTCGACGACGAGACCCGCCGCTGGCTGCTGCGCGGCGCCCTCCGCGCCGACCGCCCGCAGGGTCTGCGCCTCGCGGCCGGCTTCGCCCGCGGCACGATCGGGGTCCCGTCGCCGAACTTCCGGCTCTCCGCCGCGCGCGAACTGCTCGCGAACGACAAGGCCTTCGCCGGCGAGGTGCTGCGGCAGATCGTCGACATCGAGTCGGCCCGCGGCGTGACGCGCCAGCCGCCGCCGGAACTCGCTCCCGACTACGAGCGCGCGATCGGCGTGACCAGCGGCGGGCAGTTCCACAACTTCATCGCGCTGTTCGCGTCGAGCGGCCACCCCGAGATCGAGCTCGCGCTGCGCCAGATCCTCGGCCGCAACGAGCACGACCGTCTGACCATCCTGGAGTGCGTCCGCGAACTCGGCCGCTTGAAGTCGAAGGCGGCGGCGCCGCAGATCCGCGAGCTCTTCGATCACCCACCGGGCAACGAATACAACCCGATGTTCCAGAACGACTGCCTCGCGGCGATCGCCGAGATCGAAGGTGCCGAGGCGTGCTCATGGTTGAAGGAGAAGCTGCAGACCGAGCGCACCGAGATGGTGGCGGGCCGGCTCCAGGAACTCATCAAGCAGTTGTGCGGCGGCGGGTGAGCGCCACGGCGGAGCTGATCGACACGCACTGCCACCTCGGCCACGACGGCGAGGATCCCGGGATCATCGTCGCGCGTGCGCACGCCGCGGGAGTCGTCGCGATGCTCGACGTCGGCATCGACCTCGCGACGTCGCAGCGCGCCGCGTCGCGCGCCGCGTCGCACGAGGGCGTGCGTTTCGCCTGCGGCATCCACCCCAACGCCGCGTCGCGATGGCAGAGCGAAGGGGACGCCATCGCCGCCCTCGCCGCCGATCCGCGCTGCGCCGCCGTCGGCGAGACCGGCCTCGACTTCCACTGGAACGAGGCGCCGCACGACGTCCAGCGCGCCGCCTTCCAAGCGCAACTCGAGCTCGGCGTCCGACTCGACAAGCCGGTCGTCGTGCACGCCCGCAAGGCGCTCGCCGAGGTCCTCGACGTGATCGCCTCGCACCCGCGCGCGCGGGTCGTCCTGCACTGCTTCTCCGGCGACGAGCGCGACGCCGCGCGCGCGGTCGGGCTCGGCTGCCACGTGTCGTTCGCGGGTCCGATCACCTACCCCAAGGCCGATGCCCTGCGCCGCGCGGCGCGCGTCGTGCCGGGCAAACTCCTGCTCGTCGAGACCGACGCGCCGTTCCTGCCGCCGCAGAGCCGTCGCGGCGGACGCAACGAACCGGCCCTGGTCGTCGAGATCGCCGAGCGGCTGGCGCGCGAACGCGACGAGGACTTCGCGGTGCTCGCGGCGCGGACGACGGCGAACGCGCGCGCCCTGTTCGGCTTCTGAGCCCGCTCCGTCTCAGCGTGGCGGAGCCGCGGACTGCGTCGCCAACGCGCGCGCGCGCGGATCGAAGGGCGATTCGACGAGTGCCGCACGGATGTCGGCGCGCGCGGCCTCGGCGCGCCCGAGTTTCAGCAGCAGTTCGGCGCGATCGAGTCGCACGGGCGGCGTCGCGTAGCCGGCGCCGACCGCAGCATCGAGTTGAGCGACGGCGCCGGGCAGGTCGCCGCGCGCGGCCCGCGCTTCGGCGGCGACGCGCCACACGAGTCCCTTGGGCGGAGCGATCGTCAGACACGACAGGGCCATGCGTTCGGCCTCGTCGAAGAAGCGCGTCTCTCCGGCGCGCTGGCCGGCCTGCGTCAACGCCTGGCTCAACAGGATGCGATGCCCGGGATTGCGCGGCCGCCGCTCGACCAGCGCACGCGCTTCCGCGAGCGCGAGCAGCGGTTCACCGTGATCGGGTCCGAGCGCGAGGCGGATGCGCACGAGTTGGCGCCGGACGCTCATCGCGGTCGGTTGCCGCGCGATGCCGAGGACGCCGAGATCGATCGCGGCGCGCAGGTGCGCGCGCACCGCGTCGAGGTCGCCGCGCTGCTGCGCCTCGCTCGCGAGGTCCTGTTCGACCTGCGCGAGCCCGCATGCCGCGGCGGACGAGGCCGGATCCACCGATCGCGCCCGCGTCCACAACGCCTGCTCGCTGCGGAAGTCGAGCGACAACGTCGCCGACTCGACGCCGAGGCCGACGACAACGAGGAGCACGGCGGCGCGTACCACGCGCGGACGCAACCACGACGACCGCAGCCAGCCGGCCGCGATCAACGCGAGCCCCGCGAGTCCGCCGTAGAAGCGGTGCTCGCCGGCCGGCGCGTTGAGGGGCACGAGCAACCACGGCAACGCGACGACCCACGCGAGCACGGTGCCCGTGAACACGAGCGGACGGCGCTTCCACTGCAGAAGGCCCGCGACCGAGAACCCGAGTACGAGCGCGAGTCCGACGGCGACGCGCGGATCCGCGAGATCCCGCAGGTGCGGGATCGGCGGATCGGGAGTGATCTGGATCGGCAGCAGCGACTGTGCGAGGAAGCGGGTCGCGACCATCGCCGCGACGCAGACCTGCGTCACGACGTCGCGCCCGCCGCCCACCGCCACGTCGCCCGGATCGAGCCGCGGCAGGTCGACCGTCGCAGTGCCGAGCAGCACGCGGCGCGCGATCAGGTAGACGACCGCGACGGCGAGCGAGGGCCAGGCGCGGCGGAACGCGTCGCGCAAGGCAGCGCGCGCGCAGGCACCGCGCAGCGTGAGCGCGCCGTCGACGCCGAGCACGAGCGCAGGAACGAGCGCTCCGGTCTCCTTGCTGCCGCAGGCGATCACGGTGCCCGCGACGACGCCGAGCCACGCGCCGCGGGAACCCTCGCGCCAGGCGAGCTGCGCGCGCAGCGCGAGCAGGGCGCCTAGCGCCAGGAGCTGATCGCTGCGCGCCGAGACGAAGTTCACCGCCTCGCTCGCGAGCGGATGGACGGCGAACAGCAGCGCGGCCGTGGTAGACGCGCGCAACGACCCGCCGAGCGCGCGCGCGACCGACGCCAGCGTGATCGCCACGAAGCCGTGCAACAGGACGTCGGTGATCTTGAAGGGCAGCGCGGCGCCGTCGCCCATCGCGTGGTTCACCGCGAAGGTCACCATCAGCAGCGGGCGCCACATCGCGGCGTCGAGCGCGCTGAACGCGGTCGGATCGACGAGCAGGCGCGGCAGGTTCGCGAGCGAGCGCAATGCCTCGTTGTCGCGCACCGAGTGCACGTCGTCGTAGAGGAAGCCGCCGAGGCACGCGGTCGCGTACGCCGCGACCGCGGCGAGGAAGACCAGCAGGTTCGCACGCCGGAACGCGCGCCGTCTCATGCGTCGGCTCCCGCGAACTCCGCCCGCGCGGAGACCGGACGGAGCGACGTCGGCTCCCCACCCAGCGCGCGACCCAGGACGGTGCCCAGCCGCGCCTCGATCGCCGCCGGCGAGAACGCGGTCTGCCATGCCGCGCGCGCCGCTTCCCCCATCACGACGAGTCGCGCGGGCGACGCCGCGATCGATTGCAATGCGACGCCGATCGACGGCGCGTCGCCGGCGGGCACGAGGAACGCGTCGCGCTCCGGCTCCAGCCAGCGGCGGATCGCCGGCGTGTCCGCGGTGACCAACGGCCGGCCATGAGCGAGCGCGTGCGCGACCTTGAACGGCACGACCGCCTGCGCCTTCGCGGAGGTCCCGGCGATGCCGAGCACGAGGTGCGCGCGCTCGATCGCGGCGCGCAGTTCGCCCATCGGCGCAAAGCGCGGGCCGACCGTCACGCGCGCGCCGAGGAGTTCGTGCGCGCGACGTCGGGAGTCCTCGTCGCCGCCGTAGAGCTCGAGCGTCACGCCGGTCGTGCGCGCGAGCGCGTCGATCCAGGTCGGAAGTCCGTGCAACGGGACCCCGGTGCCGAAGAACAAGGTGCGCAGCGGTTCGCCAGGACCCGGCGGGACGACCGGCGTCACGCTCGACGGTCCGGCGTCGCCGATCGGGACCCAATCGAAACGCCGGTGCGGCAATCCGGTCGCCGCGGCGACCAGCGCGGCATGCTCGGGCGTGTCGAGCAACACGAGGTCCGCGGCCTCGCAGGCGCGCCGATCGATGCGCGCGAGCAGGCGCGCGGGGATCGAAGCGGGCGCAAACAGGGTGCGGTCCCCGATCGCCGTGGTGTGGGCCGACAGGAACAGGTCGAGCACGAGCGGGCCGCGCCACACGGAACGCACCCACCGCACGGACAGATGGCCGGGATAGGGCACGAGCACGGCGTCGACGCCGCCCTCGCGCAATCGCGCACGCAAGCCTGCGACCAGGCGAGCACGGGTGGCGCGCGTCGCGAGCCAATAGCCCGGCCAACGCCACGGCTGCTTCACGAGACCGACCTTGCTGGTGCCGCGCGCGGGCGCCGGCACGCGGCACTCCTCCGCGCGGAATCCCGCGCGCGGCAGCGCCGCGAGCAGGAGTTCGGTCCGCGGGTAGCCGGGGCCGTCGTCCCAGTGCCCGGCCACCAGCACCGTCCGCGTCACGACTCGAGGTCCTCCTCGACGTGCTCGAAGCGCAGCGCCGCGACCTGCTCGCTGACCAGGCCGAGCATGAACACCACCGTCGCCTGCGTGAGCATCAGCGCCGACATGTTCGTGAAGCGGCCGAACGCGAGCCAGGTGTAGCCGTACCAGCCGACGCCGAGCGCGCCCATCGCGAGCGCGAGCGGAAGGAAGACGCGCAGCGGCGCGAACAACGTCGCGATCTTCAGGATGATCAGCACGAAGCGGGTGCCGTCCTTCAACACGCGGATGTGGCTCTTGCCGACGCGGCGGCGCACCTGGAACGGCACGAAGCCGACGCTGTAGCCGCAGCGCAGCATCGAGAGCGTGAGCGTCGTCGGATAGCTGAACGTGTTCGGCAGCAGGTAGACGAGGCGCTTGCCGATGTCGGCGCGCAGCAGCCGGAAGCCGCTGGTGAGGTCGGGGATCTCGCGCGACGTGACCCAGCTCGCGAGCCCGTTGTAGATCCTGTTGGCGAGGTTCCTGTGCCAGGCGCCGCCCTTGCCGCCGCGCGACGCGACGACCATGTCGTGGTGCTCGGCCGCCTCGATCAGCTCGACCACCGTCTCCGGCGGGTGCTGGCCATCGGCGTCCATCAGGAGGATCCACTGCTTCTGCGCCGCGCGGATGCCGCGCTTGATCGCGGCCCCGTTGCCGAGGCTCTGAGCGTGACGGATGACCCGCGCACCGCACTCCGCGGCGAGCCCGGCGGTCGCATCGCGCGAGCCGTCGTCGACGACCACGATCTCGAAGTCGAGGCCTTGCAGTGCGCCGAGACGTCGCGTGAGGTCGGCGACCAGGGCACCGATCGTCTTGCTCTCGTCCTTCGCCGGGATCACGACGGTCAGGCTCGCGACGCGCTTTGGTTTCGCGTCGTCGCGCGGCGCCGGCGGGGCAGCGATCTGCGGCAGTTCACCCGTGGCCATCAGGCCGACGAGATTCTCGGGCGCGAGACGGGGGATCGTGGTGGGCCTCTCGGTCAGGACTCCCATGGCACGGCCTCTATCGGCACGAATCGCCGAACCCTGGAGACGGCGCTGCGCGCTTCTTCGCCGGGGACCGAGCAGGGCGTACATGACGCGAGCGCGTCGCCCGAAGGCTCCGCGCTCGCATCTCGCTTCCGGTGTGGACCGGCGCGAACCTCAGTTCACGACGACCCAGGTCTCGCCGTCGGCGCCGACCGTGTTCGACGCGATGGTGCCCGCGAAGCGGCCACCGGCGCCGGCGAACGCCGCGGTCCCGGCGACCGGCGCGTTCGTCGTCGACGTGTACTGCATCGTGCTGTTGCGCGCGCCGAGGACGTCGCCGCCCTGGTTGACGAAGAACGTGCGCTTGCCGCTGTTGCCGTAGCTGCTCGGCCACGCGTAGCAGCACCACATGACCTCGGCGCGAGCCGGGTCGACGTTCACGCCGGTACCGCCGCCGGTCGCGGCTTCCGCCTGGAACTCCGTGCCGCCCGTGCCCGGGAGGTACATCTGGAAGATGTAGCCGGAGCGGACGACCTGGCTGCCCGCGACGTTGCCGAACGCCGTCGAGAGGACGGGCGGGGCGATGCGCTCGGTCGTGCTGACGCCACCGGCGTTGTCGTTGCGGACGAACTGCGCGCCCGAGAGCTCGCCGAAGTAGCCGAACTCGCCGGCGCCGTTGTTGTTCGCGTCGATGACGCCCGAGGCCTGGCACTGCGACTGCGACGACGAGATGTTCTTCAGCGTCGCGATGGCAGCCGACTCGTTCGCATTGAGTCGGGCGCTCAGGAGGTTCGGGATGGCGATCGAGGCGATGATCGCGATGATCGCGACGACGATCATCAGTTCGATGAGGGTAAAGCCCTGGTCCTTCTTGGTCATGGTCTCTGACTTCTCCGTTTGCTCTACGTGGTTTCTTGGGGGACGTCCCCGGAGTGACTACTCAGCCTTCTTCGTGAACCGCTTCAGCGACCGGCTGACGCCGGTGTGCCGGACACGGCCCCCGAGAGTTCCTGGAGACGTTGCTCGCCGATCGCCGCCGCCCAGAGTTCGTCGTCCTGTGCCATGCGGCGCAGGACCTCCGGATTGCCGCTGCCGACAGCCCGTTCCAAGTTCTCCCGAGCTTCTTCGACTTTCCCGGCGCGCGCCTTGAGCCGGGCGACGTGGTAGCGCTCGAGCTCGTCGACGGTCTCCGACTTGCGCCAGGCGGACTCGGACGGCCCGTATTCGCCCATGGCTTCGAGCAGTGCGGCGCCCTCGCGGCAGACCGAACTGCCCTCAGCGCCGGTCTCGATCACGGACTTCACCGCCGCCACCGCCTGATCGACGCGCCCGCCGCGCCACAGGATCCGGGCCGTGAGCAGATCGCGCTCGGGGCGCTGTTCGACGGCGACGTCGGCCGCGCTGTCCGCGAGCACCTTCAATGCGTCCTCGAAGTGCCCGGCATTGGAGAGTGCTTTCGCCTCGTGCATGGCGAGCGGTCCGTACTGCGCGTTCTCGCAGTTCGCGAGACCACGGCACTTGCGATAGAGCATCGCGGCGTCGAGCGGCCGCCCCTCGGTCATCGCGAGGAACGCACGGAGCTGGCACCCTTCGGGCGAGTTCGGCGAGACGCGATCGGCCCGCTCCAGCCAGCCATAGGCGTCCTGGATGAGCTTGTTGCGCAACTCCAGTCCCTTGGGCTTAGGCGAGTCGGCCGGGATCGACGCCGCAAGTTCGGCGTGGATCGAAGCGGACTGGATCAACGTGCCGAAGTCCGCCTCCGCCTCGTAGCCGAACGCGATCCAACCGAGGACGCCGGCGAGAGCCGCCGCCGTGGGGTAGACGAGGAAACGAGTCGTGCGCGGGTTCATCAGCATGCCGAGCCGCGGGGCGGTCGGATCCATGCCATCGGCTCGTTCGCGGCGGCGACTTGAGCCGGCGACTTCAGCGATGCGGTCGGCGACCACCGACCTCGATCACTTCCCGCCGCCCGACAGCGTCTCCTGCAGTTTGAAGATCGGCAGGAAGACGGCCAGCACGATGCCGCCGACGACGAAGCCCATCACCGCGATCATGATCGGCTCGATCAACGCGGTGAGTCCCTTCACCTCGGCCTCGACCTGCTGGTCGTAGAAGTCGGCGATCTTCTCGAGCAGCGCATCGAGCGCGCCGGACCGCTCGCCGATCGCCATCATCTTGACGACCATCGGCGGGAAGACCGTCGATTGCATGAAGGGATCGGACAGACTGTCGCCCTGCTTGACCGCGTCGCGCGCATTGTCGACGGTCCGCGAGATCACGCGATTGCCCGCCGTCTCCGAGACGATCTCCATCGCGCCGAGGATCGGCACGCCGGACTTCACCAGCGTGGAGAAGGTGCGCGAGAAGCGCGAGAGCGCCACCTTGCGGAACAAGGGCCCGAACACCGGGACCTTCAGCTTGAAGCCGTCCCAGAGGTAGTGCCCCTTCTCGGTGCGGATGAACGCCTTGAACCCGAAGAAGGCCGCGAAGACGCTCCCGAAGATCATGTACCAGGAGTCGCGCATGAAGAACGCGGCATCCATGATCACGACGGTGAGCCCCGGCAGGTCGACCTCCAGCGAGTCGAACACCGGCTTGAACGACGGGACGAGGCCCATCATCAAGAAGCACGCGATGCCGATGACGAGGAACAGCGACACGACCGGGTAGGTCATCGCCGCCTTGATCTCGGACCGCAGGTGCGCGGCGCTCTCGAGGTACTCGGCGAGACGCACGAGGATCACGTCGATCTGACCGGAGACCTCGCCCGCGCGGATCATCGACACGTAGATGTCCGAGAACACCCTGACGTGCGCCTCCATCGCCTTGCTCAGGTCGGCGCCGCCGCGGATGTCGTCGACGACGCGCAGCAGGCAGAACTTGAAGCCCGGCGACTCGGCCTGGTCCGCGAGGATCTCGAGGGCCTCCAGCATCGGGATGCCCGCGGACAGCATCGTCGCGAGCTGGCGCGTGAAGACCTCGAGCTCGCCCCTCCGCGCCGACGCCCGCTTGGCGACCTTCGCCTTCTTCGCGGCGCCGCTCCCGGCGAGGAGTCCACCACCCGACTTCTTGATCGAGATCGGAGTGAGCTGCTTCTTGCGCAGATCGGCGACGACTTCGTTCTGCGTTTCCGCGGTGATGGTGCCGGTGACGGTCTTGCCCGCCGCGTCCTTCGCTTCGTACTTGAAACTCGTCGCCATGGGTTCGGTCTCTCCTCGGTGTCGAACTGTCGGTCGTCGGTTCTTTCGTCAGTCGCTCGAGTCGTCTACGGCGCGCGTCAATCCGCCATGGTCGAGCGCTCGACCTCTTCGAGGCTCGTGACTCCCCGCATCACGTTCAGCAATCCGCACCGGCGCAGCGTGAGCATCCCCTCGCTGAGCGCCAGCGTCTTGATGTCCTGGCCCGGACGACGCTCGATGACCATGCGGCGGATCGGGTCCGTCATGCGCAGGGTCTCGAGGATCGCGAAGCGGCCCTTGTAGCCGTTGGAGCAGCGACTGCAGCCCACCGGCTTGAACAGTTGGTTGTCGGGGCGCGCCACTTCGTCTTCGGTGCAACCCGCGTCGAGATAGGCCTGCTTCGGAAGGTCCGCCGGGACCTTGCAGTGCACGCAGAGCCGGCGCGCGAGACGCTGCGCGCAGATCAGGATGGTCGAGCTCGCGACCATGAACGGGTCCATCCCCATGTCCACCATGCGCGAGATCGTGGCGATCGCGTCATTGGTGTGGAGCGTGCTGAGCACGAGGTGACCCGTGAGAGCGGCCTTCACCGCGATCTCGAGCGTCTCGGCGTCGCGGATCTCGCCCAGCAGGATCACGTCGGGGTCCTGGCGCAGGATCGATCGCAACGCACCGGCGAAGGTCAGTCCGCGCTTCGGGTTGACCGGGACCTGGTTGATTCCCTCGATCGTGTACTCGACCGGGTCCTCGACCGTGACGAGGTTGATCTCCGGGTCCTTGATGTGATTGACCGCGGAATAGAGCGTCGTCGACTTGCCCGAGCCCGTCGGTCCCGTCACCAGGATCATCCCGTAGGGTCGCTCGACGGCCCACAGGTAGTCCTCCATCGACCGCGGCTCGAAACCGAGCGACTTGACGTCCAACGCCAGGTTGCTCGAGTCGAGGATGCGCATGACGGTCTTCTCGCCCCAGATGACCGGCAGGATCGACACGCGGAAGTCGATCGCCTTGCGGCCCATCTTCATCTGGAACTTGCCGTCCTGCGGCCGCTGTTTCTCGGCGATGTCCAGCTTGGACATGATCTTGATGCGCGACGTCAGGTTGTTCTGCATGCCCTTCGGCAACTGCATCACCTCGACCAGGCATCCGTCCCGCCGGTAGCGGACGACGACCCGCTTCTCGTACGGCTCGATGTGGATGTCGCTCACCCCGCTGGTGCAGGCGTCGGCGACCAGCTTGTTGACGATCTTGACGACCGGCGAGGCCTCGTCGTTGATCGCCGCGAGGTCCATGCCCTCCTCGGTGAGGTCCTGCTCCTTGAGCTCGATGTCCCCCGACTCGCCGAGCTCGCCCATCATGTCGGCGAGCGATTCCTGGTCGGTCTTGTAAGCGGACTCGATGCGGCGCTCGATGGCCTCCTCGGTGCTCACCACGGCCCGCAGCTCGCAGCCGGTCCGGATGCGCACGTCGTCGAGCTTGAGGACGTCGAACGGATTGGCGACGGCGACCGTGAGGAGGGTCCCGATCTTGTCGATCGGGAAGATCTTGAACTGGCGCGCGACCTCGACCGGGACGTCGTTGAGGACCTCCGGATTGAACTGCACACGGTCCAGGTTGATCGGCGGGAGGTTGGCCGCGGCGCCGATCAGCGCGAGCAGTTCGGCCTCCGAGACGACCCCGCTCTTGATCAGCACCTCGCTGAACGGGCGCTTCTCCTGCCGCGCCTCGGTGACGAGGGCGTCGGCCCGTTCGCCATCGATCTTGCCGGCGCGCTCGAGGATCGCGCGGAGCTTGCGGGTGAACTGGATCATCGGTCGGCCAACGACGAGCTCGTGCTCCGCTGCATGAGGCGGGAGAAGTCCGCCGGATCCGGAGCCGCGTGGTACGCCTCCTCCCCGGTGATCACGCCGGCCCGATAGAGCTCGAAGATCGACTGCGACATCGTCCGCATGCCGGCCTTGCCGCCGGTCTGGATCAGCGACTGGATCTGGTGGGCCTTGTTGTCACGGACCAGGGCGCGGACCGCCGGATTGACCAACAGGATCTCGGCGGCCAAGGCGCGACCCTTGCCGTGCGCGCGCGGGATCAACTGCTGGCAGATCACCGCCTGCAGCGTGAACGAGAGCATCGTGCGGATCTGCTGCTGCTGGTGGGACGGGAACACGTCGACGATGCGATTCATCGTCTGCACCGCGTCCGACGTGTGCAGCGTCGCGAACGTGAGGTGGCCGGTCTCCGCGAGCGTGAGCGCCGCCTCGATGGTCTCGAGGTCGCGCAACTCGCCGATCAGCACGACGTCCGGATCCTGGCGGAGGACCGAGCGCAGCGCCTCGGTGAAGCCGTGCGTGTCGCCGCCGACCTCGCGCTGGTTCACGAGGCACTTCTTGTTGCGATGCAAGAACTCGATCGGGTCCTCGATGGTGACGATGTGCCCGTGCCGCGACTCGTTGATGTAGTCGACCAGCGTGGCGAGGGTCGTCGACTTGCCGGAGCCGGTCGCGCCGGTGCAGAGGACCAGGCCCTTGGGCAGGTTGCAGATCTGCTCGCACACCGCGCGCGGCATCCCGATCTGCTCGAAGTCGTAGACCTCGTACGGGATCACCCGCATGACCGCCGCGATCGTGCTCCGCTGCACGAAGGCGTTGGTGCGGAAGCGGCCGAGGTGGGCGACGCCGAACGAGAAGTCGAGCTCGAGTTGCTTCTCGAACTTCGCGACCTGGTCCGGCGACAGGACCGAGTAGACCAGCTTCTTGCTGATCTCCGGCGTGAGCGGGTCGTGCTCCGTGTCGACCAGACGGCCGTCGATGCGGATCTTCGGCGGACTCCCCACGGAGAGATGGAGGTCCGAGCCGCCCCTCTGCACCATGAGGTTGAGGAGCTCTTCCATCGACACCATGGTCACGCGTGCTCGCGCCTCCTCGACGCTGGTTGATCCATCGACGACACGGTTCTCGGACCTCCGACGGTCCCCCCCGGGTATCGGATCCCGCGCCGCGTCGGATTGAGCGCCGGTCCCGCACCCCGGCCCCCTTTCCGGACCGGCCCGCGCGCGGACCCGTCGTTCAGCTCTTGGTCGTGTCGCGCGCGAGCAACCGGCGCGCTTCGAAGTTCCGGACCACGCCCTCGAGGTTGCGCCGCAGTGCGGCGATCTCCTTGGACCGGAACGAGGACTTCGTCCGCTCGAGGGTGTCGATGGTCGTGCGGAGCGCGGAGAGCAGGACGTCGGGCGGCGGCACGTTGAGCGGACGGGTCGGCGCCGGCCCGACCGTCACGGCGTTCGCCTGGTCGAGGCAGGAGTCGACGACCTCGGCGAGGTGTCGCATCGCGGTCGCAACCGCGCCGAGGCTCGCCCCGACGATCCGGTCCGCGGCCTGGGACGCGGCCGACCCGTCGTCCCCACCGAACGATGCGTCGGCATCGTCCAGTTCGGCGGTCAGGCCGGCCGCCGCGTCGCGCGCGCGGTAGACGCTGCGCGCGATCACGCCGTGCCGGATCGCCTGCCGGGTGCGCGCGACCAGTTCGTCGACGTCGAACGGCTTGGTCAGGTAGGCGGCGACGGAGAGGTCGACGCCGCGCCGGGCCGTCTCGTAGCTGGGATGCCCCGTGAGCAGCAGGACCGGCAGCGCGCTGTCCAGCGCGGCGATCCGCGCGACGAAGGCGAGGTCCTCGTTCCCCGGCATCTTGATGTCGAGGATCGCGCAGGCGAGCGGTTCCCGCTCCAGGATCGCCAGCGCCTCGGCCACGCTGGTCGCCCCCACCGCTGCCAACCCGCCGCCCGTTAGGGTCGAGATCGCAAGCTCGACGTGTTCGGGCTCGTCGTCGACCACGAGCACCCGGCGCGCGCGGATCCCGGACATCGGCGTGACTTCGGGGGTCGCGGAGACCCCCTCGGAGGGAGAATTCGCCATGTCGGGAGCAGAAACCTCAAAAATTCTGGCGGACGGTACCGGGTTCGAACGCTTCATCTCTGTGAGTATCGGCCGCAACTGCCGTGGAGTTCACCATGGCACGGCCGGAACCCAAGAGAACCTCGCGCACGGCGGGCGCGGAACTTCGTGGGCCGCCGACAGCTCCATGTCCGACCAGTCATTCCGATGGAGTAGGCGTGCCTGACTCCCGCGAATCCGACGGCTGGCAGAAAGGGGTCGTCTTCGCGGTCGACGACTCGCCCCAGGATCTCTGGCTGATCGCTGAGATCCTGGAAGCAGCCGGGCACGAGGTCGCGCAGTTCCGGGACGGACCGAGCGTGCTCGCGGCGATGCGCGAGCGGCTGCCCGACATCGTGGTCGTCGACGCGCAGATGCCGGGGATGACCGGCTACGAGTTGTGCCGGAGCCTCCATGACGCCGCCGGCACCTGCGACCTGCCCGTCCTCTTCATCAGCGGGATGGCGGATCTGGAGTCGCGGCTCCACGCCTTCCGCAGCGGCGCGGTCGACTACGTCGTCAAGCCGTTCCAGATGGAGGAGTTGCAGGCGCGCGTGCGCGTGCACGTCGCCCTCAACCGGGCGCGCCTGCGCATCGCGGCGAAGCAGGCCGAGCTGCGGGAGAGCATCGCCCGCCAGAAGGAGCTCGCGGCCTCGCGGCGGTCGCTGATCGCGATGATCGTGCACGACCTGCGCGCTCCGCTGCTCTCCATCCACGGCCGCCTGCAGTTGTTCGCGCGCGGGCACTGGGGCGAGATCACGCCGCCCCAGCGGATGCAGATCCAATCCGCGCTCGCAGCCGCCGACACGATGGCGGCGTTGATCTCCGACGTCCTCGACGTCGAGTGGCTCGACGTCGGCGAACTGCGGCTCGAGCTCGGTTCGCACGACCTCGCGGACGTCGCCGGCAAGGTCGTGGAGACCATGCGCGGCATCCGCGGTCTCGAACGGACGGAACTGATCGCGCGGCCGTCCCGCATCGTCGGCGACCGCCGCCTGCTCGGTCGCGTCTTCGCCAACCTCCTGCTGAACATCGCGGACCATGCGCCGGAGAGCGCGGCGCCGACGGTGCGCATCGGCATCGAAGGCGAAGCGGCCCGCGTGGAGGTCGAAGATCACGGCTCGGGGCTGGAACCGGAGAAGCTCGCGCGTCTGCGCACGGCGCTGAACGCGGGCAAGGACGGCGCGCAGGCCCAGGGCGGCGACTCGCGATCGCGGGCGATCGGACTCGGACTGATGTTCTGCCGCGCCGCGGTGACGGCTCACGGCGGGAGCATCGACGTCGGTTCGCGCGAAGGGCGCGGCACGACTTTCGTCTTCCGCCTGCCGGTGACGGGACCGGCGTTGCAGATCGCGCCGCAGCCCACCCCGCAGGGGGATCTCGGACCGGTCGACGCCAGAATGAGCGGCGCCGGAACGCCGCCCGAGGTCAAGCGGACGGCAGGAACAGGCGGAACGTAGTCCCCCGACCGGTCTCGCTCGTGAAGTCGATCCGGCCGCGGTGGCGGTCGGTCACGATCGATCGGACGAGCGACAGCCCCTGGCCGGTCCCGCGGCCGACGTCCTTCGTCGTGAAGAACGGTTCGAAGAGCCGCGCCTGGACCGTCGCGTCCATGCCGCACCCGTCGTCCGCCAGTTCGAGTGCGCAGCCTCCGTCGACCGCCTTGGTGCGGATCGTGATGTGCCCGCGGTTGGTGCGACCCGGCTTGTCCTGGATCGCATGCACCGCGTTCACGATGAGGTTGAGCAGCACCTGCGAGAGCTGACCCCGGTTGCCGCGCACCTTCGGGCTCGACGGGTCGAGTTCGGTGTGCAGCTCGGCGTCGTACTTCCACTCGTTCGAGCTGATCGTCACCGTGCTCTCGATCACGCTGTTCAGGTCGACCTGCTCCATGCGGTCGCCGTCGGGGTGCGAGAACACCTTCATCGCGCGGACGATGGCGACGACGCGGTCGATGCCGAACCGCACGTCGGTGAACGCGCGCTCGAGCTCCTCGCGCAGCTTGGGACCGGCGAGCCGGGTCAGCCGGGTGCGCATCTCGGTGATCACGCCGGCCGCCTGCGAGTCGCGCCGCGGGTCGAAGACCGGTTGCACCGCGTCGAGCAGCGCGGACACCGTCTCCCGCAGGTACGACGTGTTGTCCGAGACGTACTGCATCGGCGTGTTGATCTCGTGCGCGATGCCCGCCGCGAGTTGTCCGATCGCCTCGAGCTTCTTGCTGCCGAAGTCCATCGTCGTGGCCGCGCAGCGCGGACACGGCTCGGTCGTCGTGACGAAGGTCGTGCTGCGATCGGCGAGCGCCCACGCCGACAGGCGCAGGGGCTTCTTCCGCGCCCCAGCCTGGACGTCGAAGGCGTCCGTCACGACCTTGCCGGGCTCCGCGAGCGAGGCGGGCGCGAGCCAGGAGATGTGTTCGAGGACCGGGACCGCGCCCAGTTCGGTGAGTTGGCGACCGGTCGCCGATTCGACCGTGACGGCGGTCTCCTCGGCGGCGCGCCCTCTCCAGAACAACACCTTGCCGGACTCGTCGAGCGCGACGAGGAAGATCGGCAGCGGGCCGAGGGCCGAGGCGAGGAGCGTCGCATCGAACACGGGGGCTGACCTGGTCACGGTGTCCATGGCGTTTCGATCCTCTCTCGGTTCCGTTCCCCGGCCGCTTCGCCGGGGATTCACTCCGCGCGGGCGACGATCGACGACTCGCGTTGTTCGGGGCTCTCAGCGACTCGCAGGCGGAGGTCCTCGGGAAGGTCGCCGAGCGAGACGTGGTTCTCGATGCGCGCGCGCAGGTGCTGGGTCACCTCCTGACCGCGGCGTCCGACGACGTCGCCGGCGAGCGAAACCAGATCCTGCGCGAGGAACCAGCCGTCCTCGAGTTCATCGACCAGGATGGTGCGCACGCCGGGCTGGTTGAGTTGCGGCAACACTTCGCGCAGCGTGGCGACGACGTCGCGGTCGAAGCTCCCGGTGCGCGACTCGAGATCGGCCAGCGCCATCGCCTGCTCGATCCCGGCGCTGACCAGCCGATCGAATTCGAGCGCGACCGCGAGCACACGCGCGCCGATGCGAACGTCGCTCGTGATCGACCACTCCTCGCCGTCGTCGACGCCCGACGCGACCGCGAGCATCGCCGCGACTCGTTCGAGGCGCGGGATCGCGGCCAGGACGTCGCGCGCGAGCAGCGGGTGACGCCGCACCATGTCGGCCTCGGCCGGCGAGAGTTCCTGCGCGGACTCGAGCCGCTCGACGGTGATCCGCGGCAGCGCGACGTAGCCGATCTGCGAGAGCAGGGCGGCCGTCTCGTACTGCCACGCGTTGAGCAGCTGCATGCGGCGCGCGATCCGGGCAACGTAGCGATGCACGCGGTTCGCGCGGGCGAACGCCGTGGGCGCCACGAGCGAGAGCACGTCGACGAGCACCTGCACGCTGCCGCGCAGGGTCTTCTCGAGCAGCTCCCGCTCGGCTCGCACCAGGCGGTACTGACGGATCGACGCCTCGAGCGCGCCCTCGAAGTCCTCGCGAGCGCACGGCTTGGTGAGGAAGCGGAACACCTCGCCGCGATTCACCGCCTGGATCGCGGACTCGATGTCCGCCTGGCCCGTCAACATGACGCGCACGATGTCCGGATCCACGCGCCGCACCGACTCGAGCAGGCTCACGCCGTCCATCTCGGGCATCTGCCGGTCGGAGACCACGACCGCGAACGGTCCGTCGAGTTCGAGGACGCGGAGAGCGGCGCGTCCACCCTGTGCCGTGACGATGTCGAAGCTCGCGCCGTGAACACGGCGAAGGCACTCGAGGAGGAGAGGGTCGTCGTCTACCAGCAGGATGCGCGCATCCAGATCGCGCTGAGGGGTCGAACCAAGAGCGGGGCCGTTCGCGGTCGTCGTCATGTTCCTTCCACCGTCGTCAATGCGGTTTCCATCGTGCGCCGCGCCCAGTCGGCGAGGCGGTCCTCGACTTCGAGTTCGCTGATGTAGTCGATGTCGAAGTCCGCCGCGTCGAGCAGCGCATCGGGGGTGT
>JACRLW010000014.1 GCA_016235155.1 Planctomycetota bacterium | reverse complement strand
TGTCGTCGCCGCCCGCCCGAGGAATCGGGCGGTGGACCGGACCGCGCGCGCTACCTATGCTGCGCGCCCGCGTTCGGCAGGGTCCTTCGCTCGCGACGGTCAGCGATTCGTGCGCCGGTCCCGATGCGCCGAGCGCCCGTTTTCCCCGCCGATGACGCAACACCCGTGATCCCCAAGCGCTCGAACGACGCTGCTCCGGTCGATCACGGGTGTGGGTGCGGTTCATCGGCCGTCGTACGACAGCAGGGGAGAGCGGCCGCGAGTCCGGCCGCTCGGACGAAGACCAGATTCCTTCGAGTGCCGCAGCTTCCCGATCCCTTCGGGTCTGTGCGCTTCGATCCGTCCGATCGATCGCTTCGCGTGCCGCGTTCCCCTGCGTCCACCCCCGAATCGGGGTGGTTGGCACCGCCGCCCCCCTGACGGAGGGCGGTCAACGCAGAGGATCCACACTTGAAGCGAATGTTGATCAACGCCACCGATCCGGAAGAAGCCCGGATCGCGGTGGTGCAAGACGGCATCTTGACCGAACTTCACGTCGAGGTCGCCGGCCGCGAGGCCTACCTCGGCAACATCTACAAGGGACGCGTCGTCAACGTCGAGCCGGCAATCGGCGCGGCGTTCGTCGCATTCGGCGGCCGCTCCAACGGCTTCCTCCACGCGTCCGACATCCTGCCGGCCTACGCGCGGCCCGAGTTCGTCCTCGACGACGTGGTCGAAGGTCGCGCACGGGTCACCGGCGACGAGGGTCCCGAGGCCGTGCGCGCGATCCTCGCCGAGAGCAACGGCGACGCCGACGACGACGCCGACGGCGGTGACGAGTCGGGGGCGGGAGATGCCCCCATCGCCACGGCGACGGACGCGGCGGTCGACGCCGGAACGAGCGCGGACGAGTTCGACGCCGGCGCGGACGAATTCGGCTCGGACATCGAGCACGGCAGCGACGACGACGAACACGAGGGAGCCCCGGACGCGCGAGGCGCCGGTCCGGACGACTCCGACGGCGGCGGCGACGCGACGAGCGTGACCGCCGAAGCCACGACGGCCGAAGACGGCGCGGCGACCGCCACCGTCACGGACGGCCAGGCGGTGAAGGAGCGCGGCCGGCGCGGTCGGCGGGTCCGTCGCGAGAAGCCGCGCACGCGGGTGCCGGTCGACCAACTCCTGCGGAAGGGGCAGGAGGTGATCGTGCAAGTGACGAAGGAGGGCATCGGCGCGAAGGGGCCGACGCTCACGACCTTCGTGTCGCTTCCCGGGCGCAGTCTCGTGCTGATGCCGAGCCTCCCGAAGTGCGGCGTGAGTCGCAAGATCGAGGACCCCAAGGAGCGCCGCCGGCTCAAGCGCATCGTGCGCGAACTCGACGAGACCGGCTCGGGCGGCGTCGGGTTCATCGTGCGCACGAACGGCGTCGAGAAGAGCAAGCTCGACCTCCAGCGCGACCGCGACTACCTCAAGAAGATCTGGGAACTGGTCGCGCAGCGGGTCAAGGTGACGCGCGCGCCGGCGTTGCTCTATCAGGAGTCGGATCTCGTCCTGAAAGCGATGCGCGACCACTTCTCGCCCGAGATCGAGGAGGTCGTCGTCGACGCGCGCGACGTGTGGCTCCGCATCCGCGACTTCGCCGAGAAGCTGATGCCGCACATGGCGGACCGGATCAAGCTGCACGAGTCGCACACGCCGCTCTTCCATTCCTTCGGCATCGAGACCGAGGTCGAGAAGCTCTACCAGCCGCGCATCGAGCTGCCGAACGGCGGCTCGATCGTCATCGAGCAGGCCGAGGCGCTGGTCGCGATCGACGTCAACTCGGGGCGTTTCAAGCCGGGCACCGAGCTCGAGCACACGGCGTTCCGCACCAACCTCGAAGCGATCCCCGAGATCGTTCGCCAACTCCGCCTGCGCGACCTGGGCGGCCTGATCCTCATCGACTTCATCGACATGAACGAGGAGCGGCACCGGCGCCAGATCGAGCGCGCGGTGGTGGACGCGCTCCGCGGCGACCGCGCGCGGATCAAGGTGGGACGGATCAGCCCGTTCGGTCTGCTCGAGATCACTCGCCAACGCGTCGGGCCGGGGCTCAAGCACACCGTGTTCTCGTCGTGTCGCCACTGCGGCGGTTCGGGCATGGCGCGGACCGTGCAGAGCAAGGCGCTCGCGGTCCTCCGGGAGGTGCGCGCGATCATCGGCCTCAAGGGCTTCTCCGTGCTCCAGGTCTTCGTCGCCCCGGCGGTGAACGACTACATCGTCAACTACAAGCGGCGCCCGCTGCTCGACCTCGAGGAGGCGATCGGCAAGACCGTGGTGGTGCGGGGTGAACCGAGCTATCCGGTCGACGTCGTCCACTACCGCTTCCTGACGGCGGACGGCCAGGAAGCGCGCATCGCGATCCCGGCGGGACTCGGGGTGAAGGTCTGAGCCGGGCCTTGCGGACGCGCGGCCCGGGCGGGCGCAGGCTTGACTCGCCGCTCCCCGCGGCTACGTTCCCCGCCCCTCACTTCGGCATCCGGTATCCAGGATGCGGGGTGCGACCAGCATGATCGCCGTCCTCGAAGATCGGAATCAGCAGTACCGCGTCGCGGCGGGCGACCGCCTGCTCATCGCCCGCGTGGCGGGAGCCGAGGCCGGTCATTCGCTCGAATTCCCGCGCGTCCACCTCGTCACCGGCGCCCCGACGGGCGCCAAGATCGGGACTCCTTTCGTCGACGGCGTGAGCGTCACGGCGAAGGTGCTCCGGCAGGACGTGAAGGGGCCGAAGCTCGTCATCCAGAAGTACCGCCGCCGGAAGAACTACCGCCGGCGCACGGGCTTCAGAGCCCGCTACACCGAGATCCAGATCGAGGCGATCCATGGCGCATAAGAAGGGTCAGGGCTCGACCAGGAACGGTCGCGACAGCAACCCGCAGCACCGCGGCATCAAGCGCTTCGGCGGCCAGCGAGTCACCGCGGGGACGATCATCGTGCGCCAGTGCGGCACCCCGTTCCGCCCCGGTCAGAACGTGAAGCGCGGCAACGACGACACGCTCTTCTCGCTCATCGAGGGCACCGTGCGCTTCCAGGACAACCGGAAGGTGCACGTCGACCCGCTGCCCGGCTGACGACGCGAAGGGCGCTGCCGGGCGACTCGCCCGGAGAGGACGTCGAATCGTTTGCGCCTCCGCGCGCTCCTTCTCATCCCCGCCGGTCCGCCATGTTCCTCGACGAAATCGAGTTGTTGTTCCGGGGCGGCAAGGGCGGCGACGGCGCGGTCTCCTTCCGCCGCGAGAAGTACCAACCTCGCGGAGGGCCCGACGGCGGTGACGGCGGCGACGGTGGCGACGTCATCCTCCGCACGAGCGTGCACGAGAACACGTTGCACCACCTCGCCGGCAGGCGCCGCTTCGAAGCGAACGCCGGCCAGCCGGGAAAGAGTTCGGACATGGGGGGGAAGGACGCCGAAGACCTTGTGCTCGACGTTCCCATCGGCACGGTCCTGATCGATTCCGAGCGCGGCAACACGCTCAAGGATCTCGATCGGGAAAGCCTCGAGTTCGTGGTCGCTCGCGGAGGCAAGGGCGGCCGTGGCAACGCGCGCTTCTCGTCGGCGATCGACCGCGCGCCGCGTCACGCGGAGCCGGGACAGGACGGCGAGGAACGTCGCGTGCGGCTGAGCCTCAAACTCATCGCCGAGGTCGGACTCGTCGGACTGCCCAACGCCGGCAAGTCGACGCTGCTCGCGACGATCTCGCGTGCGCGCCCGAAGATCGCCGCCTACGCGTTCACGACGCTCGAGCCTTGTCTGGGGATCGTGAGGATCGACGAGAACCGTCACGTCGTCGTGGCCGACATTCCCGGGCTGATCGACGGCGCGCACGAGGGACGAGGCCTCGGCCTGCAGTTTCTCAAGCACGTCGAGCGGACCCAGGCGCTGCTGCACCTCGTCGACTGTTCCTCGACCGCGGACGTGGATCCGGTCGTCGCGCGCGCGACGGTGCTCGAAGAACTGGTGAGTTACGGCGCCGGGCTGGCCGAACGAGCACGCTTGCTGGTCGCGACGAAGGTCGAGGACGACGACTCCCGCGCCAACGCGGCGCGCCTGGCACAGGAGTCCGGCGAAGCGGTGTTGTCGATCTCGGCAGCGACGCGGCTCGGCCTGCCCGCGCTGCTGACCTGGCTCGCGAACTACTCGCGACCGTCGCGGGGCGCGACACCTCCGGCGTGAGCCCCGCGTCGGCACTTCGCCGGACCCGGCGGCGCCACCGGTCGGGCCGGGCGCGTCCCGGACTTGGAGGGCCGGACGTGGAGGGAAGGTGCAGTCGGGTGGGGGTGGTGGTCGATAGCTCGCCCGAGGTCTTCCGTGAACAGTCCGCCGCTCCACGACTTCCTTCGCATCATGGTGAAGGAGCAGGCCTCCGACCTGATCCTCAAGGCTGGGAGCTGCCCCGCCATCCGGCTGGCGGGAACCATCCGCTTCCTCGGCGACCAGCCGCTCGATCAGGACGCGATGCGGGGCATCCTGGAGGAGATCGTCGGCCAGCGCGGACTCGACGACTTCCAGCGACATGGGGCGACGGACTTCGCGCTGTCGATCGCGGAGATCGGTCGGTTCCGTTGCAACGCGTTCCGGCAGAGCGGCGAGTACGGATTCGTCTTCCGCCGCGTCAACACCGAGATCCCGTCGTTCAAGGACCTGAACCTCCCGATCCAGCCGCTCAAGCAGCTCGCGTCGCTGAAGCGCGGGCTCGTGCTCGCGACCGGCACCGCCGGCTCCGGCAAGTCGACGACGCTCGCGTCGATGATCGAGTACGTGAACCGGAACTCGCAGAAGCACATCGTCACGATCGAAGACCCGATCGAGTTCGTCTTCGAGGACCGGTTCTCGATCGTCAACCAGCGCGAGATCGGTGCCGACTGTGAGTCGTTCGCCCAGGCGATGCGACAGGCCGTGCGGCAGTCGCCGGACGTGATCTTGATCGGCGAGATGCGCGACCGGGAGACCGTCGAAGCAGCGCTGGCCGCCGCGGAGACCGGACACCTCGTGTTCTCGACGCTCCACACCGTCAACGCGGTGCAGACCGTCGAACGCATCATCTCGTTCTTCCCGCCGCACCAGCACGAACTGATCCGGTTGCAGCTCGCGCTCAACCTCGCGGGAGTCGTGTCGCTCCGCCTGATCAAGACGAAGGAAGGCCGCACGATGGTCCCGGCGGTGGAGCTCCTGATGAACACGCCGACGGTGCGCGAACTGCTCGAGAGCGGACAGTCGCGCAACCTGCCGAAGGCGCTGGCCGAGGGCGCGTACTACGGCACGATGACGTTCAACCAGTCGCTCATCCGGTTGTTCGAGGCCGGCAACATCGCCCTCGAAGAGGCGCTCGGCGCGTCCGACAACCCCGACGAGTTGAAGATGCTGATGCGCGGCATCACGCAGGGTGCGCAGCAGGCGATCGGCGTGGGGCAGCCCGGCTTCGGGGTCCCCGGCGCGACCAAGCCGCGGCGTCCGTGAGCGGGAGTTCGGCGGCGTTTGGAAGGAAACCGGCGAAGTCGCCGTCGACGTCGGGTCACGGCGCCCGCCACGGTGACCGACCTCCGTGCCTGACTCGCCGTGCGTCGCTGGCTAGACTCGCCGCCCGACCATGAGTCGCTTCCCGCTGAACTTCACGTTGTGGCTCCTCGGACTCATCCTCGCCGGGGGGAGTGGTTGGCAATTCTGGCAGGCTCTGAAAGAGCGCAAGGCGAACGCGGGGAACAAGACCCAGACCCTCGCCAACGAGGCTTTCGAGCGGTTGATCGAGGCGGGCAAGGGCCGCGCCGGCAAGGTCGCTGTCGGGCCCAACTACGCCGAACCGGTCGAGTTCTGGGACGCCTTCAAGACCGCCAACTTCACGGGCAAGGAGCCGCCAAAGCCGGTGGTCGCCGACGCGGCGCCGGTCGTCGACACGACGCCGAAGGAGCCGATCCAGACGCCCCTCGACGACATCTTCGTGATCGCCGTGCTGGTCTCCGCGGGGCCCGATTCGCGGGTCGTGATCCGCTACAAACCCGGCGCGAACGTCACCCCGCCGCCGGATGCGGTGCCGCCCGCCGCCGCCGCGGACTCCGTCGCCGCTCCGGCGCCGACCTCCGGCCCCCGACCCGTGCAGCCGTTCCCGACCGCCGGCGACGGCCTCGGTGCCGTGCATCACTTGATGATCGGCGACCGACTGTGGAAGCCGCACGACACGATCAAGCTCCTCCGCGTCGACCAGAGCGGCGACTTCGCGGTCTTCGTCCGCGAGGACGCGAACAAGCCCGAGACCGAGTGGAAGCAGGAGGAGGTCGACAAGGCCGTGCTCGAGCTGCCTCCCGAGGTCCTCAAGAAGCTCCGCGAGGGGCTGAAGGTCGACGTGTCCCGTGCGGAGATGCGCGACCCGGGCGCCGGCGCGGGCGAGGGACAGGCTCCGAACTCGCTCGAATGGATCGAAGCCCAGGAGACCAGCCAACGCGAGGACGGCCGCTGGCATATCGGTTCCAACGACCGCGAATCGTTCCGCACCGATCCGCGGGTCTTCTCCGAACGCCTGGCCACGCAATCGTGGCGGAGCCTGAGCGGGAACATGACCGGCGTGCGCATCACGCGCGTGCCGCCCGAGCTGCGCGGCTACGGCGTGAGCGAGGGCGAGATCATCATCGCGCTCAATGGTGAGAGCGTCGCCGGCAAGAGCGAGGCGATCAGCATCGGCCGGCGCCTGTACGACCGCGGCGTGCGCGTCTTCGGCGTGACGTTCGTGAGCCATGGTCGTCAGGTGACGCGCAGCTACGTCGCACCGGCCGACAAGTGAGCGGCAGCGGGCGGCCGCTGCTCACGATCGACCGCGGCAACTCCACGCTCGACTGCCGGCTCGCCTCCCGCGACGCCGTCCGTCGCGCGCGCCTCGATCCGGGCGAGCCCGGCGCGTTCGATCGCTTCCTCGCGGACCACACGCTGCACGCTGCGGTTGGTCTCTCGGTCGTCCGCGGCGGACTCGATTCCGTGCGAACCGAGCTCGCGCGCCGCGGCGTCGCGCTGCGCGTCGCGGGGGAGGATCTGCCCTGTCCGCTCGCGATCGGCTACGACGATCCGAGGCAGCTTGGTGTCGATCGCTGGGTCGCGGCGCTCGCCGCGCAGGCGCGATTCGGGGACGCGCTGGTCGTCGACTGCGGCACGGCCGTGACTTTCTGCATCGTGACGTGCGGCGGCGCCGTGTTGCCCGGCCCGATCGGTCCCGGGCTGCGGACCCTCGCGGACGGCCTCTCGAGGCGCGCACCGGCGCTGCCCGGCTTCGATTTCGTCCCCGCAGGGATGCCGTTGCCGCGCGCTACCATCGACGCGGTCCGTTTCGGCGTCGGCGGCGGGTTCGCGGCCCTGGTGGACGGCCTCGCCGCCGAGTTCGCCGAGCGCGCGGCTGTGGCCGACCTGATCCGCGTCGCGACCGGCGGGGACGCACCGTTCCTCCTCGCGACGTCGCGCGCCCCGTGGCAACACGCGCCCGAGCTCGTGCACGAGGGGCTGGCCTTGCTGGCCGGGTCGCCGTGAGCGAGCCTTTGCGCCTGCTGACTCCGAACGGGCGCGGGGGGATCGCCGTGCTTGCCGCGACCGGCCCCGACCGCCTGTCCCGGCTCGCGCCGCTCCTGCGTCGCCGCGACGGTGGAGCGCCGAGTCCGGGTGAACTCGCCGGTCGCGGGCCCTGGCTCGTGGTGCTCGTGATCGACGGCGAGCCCGTCGACGACGTGGTCTTCGTCGACCGCCCTGCGTTCGGCAGTGCGGAGTTGCAGCTCCACGCTGCGCCGACCCTGATCACCGAGCTCATCGCACGTGGGATCGCGGTGATCGAATCCGCCGCGGCGAGCCCCGCCGAGCGGTTGATGCGCGACGCGATCGACGAGCGGCAGCTCGCGCTCGCGCTCGAACAGCGCGCACTCGACGGCGTCGAGGCGGCGCTAGAGAGGCTGTGCGGCGTCGAGCGCACCGCGCGCCGCGCGGAACTCGTCGCGATGCGCGAGCGATCGGTCGTCGCGCTGGCTCTCGCACACCCCCGTCGCATCGTGCTCTTCGGCCCGCAGAACGCCGGCAAGTCGACTCTCTTCAACCGTCTCGTGCTTCACGAACGCGCGCTCGCCGGGCCTCATGCGGGGCTCACCCGCGACGCTGTCCTCGCGGTGACGATCCTCGACGGCTACCCCTGTGAACTCGCCGACACCGCGGGTGAGGGCGGAGCCGTCGACGCGATCGACGCACAGGCCCAGGCGCGTTCCCGTGCGCTTCGCGAGGGTGCGCTGCGCGGCCTGGTCTGCGACGCGAGCCGGCCGATGGGGCCGATCGAGCGCAGCCTGCTCTGCGCCGCGGACTGCGTCGTGCTGAACAAGCGCGACCTCGGCATGCACCCGTCGTGGTCGGATCCGGCCTGCGCGTCGTGTGTCGTCGCCTGCAGCGACGAAGCGGATGCGTTCGCGGTCCGCGACACCGTCGGAACCATGCTGCGCGTGGTCCGCGGACTGCCCGTCGCTCCGCTCCGCGGCGTCGGCGGCGTTGCCGCGCTCGATGCGCGCGAGTTGCGTCTGATCGACGACGCGCTCGCCAAGACAGCCGGCTAAGCTCGCCGCCCGATGCGCCCTGCCAAGCGTGATCTCGTCTCGATCGACGACCTCAGCTCCGCGGAGATCATGGAGTTGTTCCGGCACGCGAACGAGTTCCGCGAGGACCTCCGCGCGTGGTCGCACCTCTGCCGCGGCTCGATCATGGCGACGCTGTTCTTCGAACCGAGCACGCGCACGCGCCTGAGTTTCGAGTCCGCGATGCTGCGGCTCGGCGGGGGCGTGATCACTGCCGCCGATCCGCAGACGACGAGCGCGGCGAAGGGCGAGTCCTTGGCCGACACGGTGCGCGTCGTCGGCGGTGCGTACGCCGACATCCTGGTCGTCCGCCATCCCCAGGACGGCGCGGCGCGCGTCGCGGCGCACTACGCAAAGGTCCCGGTGATCAACGGCGGCGACGGCGCGCACGAACACCCGACGCAGACGCTCTGCGACCTCTACACGCTTTGGCGCGAGAAAGGCGTGCTGCAGGGCCTCGACGTCGTGCTCTGCGGCGATCTGCGCTACTCGCGGACCGTGCACTCGTTCGCCTACGCGCTCGCGCGCTTCGGGGCGAACATCATCACCGTGCCGTATCCGGGCTTCGAGATGCCGCAGTTCGTCCTGGATCGCCTGGACCGTGAGTTCGGCGTACGGGCGAGCGCTGCGAGCGTCGGCGAACTGCCCGGCATCGCGGGCGGAGAGAACTCGGCGGCCTACCTGACCGCGAGCCGGCCGCACCAACTCGCGCTGTTCACGAGCCTGTCGCCGGTGCACCTCGAGCGCATCGACGCGATCTACATGACGCGGGCCCAGCGCGAGCGGCATCGCGGCGAGAGCACGGCCAACTACCCGCGCATCTCACGGGCGTCGATGGCCTCCGAGATGATGCGCGACGCTCGTGTCATGCACCCGCTGCCGCGAGTCGACGAGATCGACTACGACGTCGACGACGACCCGCGGTCGATCTACTTCCAGCAAGCGGAGCTCGGCGTGCCGATGCGGATGGCGTTGATGGCCTTCCAGCTCGGCTCGATCCGCCTCGAGACCGGCGCCGACGCGGTCGGGGCTCCCGCACGCCAGACCGCGGCGGTGCGCGGACTGAGGTGCCGGAACGATCGATGCATCACGAACGGCGAGGGCAAGCTCTACCTCGGCGCGGAGTTCTGGCTGGTCACTGAGTGGCCGCCGCGCCTCGCGTGCTCGTACTGCGGCCAAGAGATCGACGCGGCGTTCGTCGGCAGCGCGACGACCGAGCGCGTGCATCGGCACGACTGCAGCGACGCGCGCCGCATCCGCTCGGAGAACCGGATCTTCTTCGAGAGCGAGGAGCAAGCGCGCGTCGCCGGATTCCGTCCGGACGAACCCGCGGTCTGAGTTCTCGAGCGAGGTGCCGTCGCGGTCGAGCGGATCCGCACGGAAGCCGCGTCGCCGCCGCGCACTGCCGCATGCCGCTTCTCGCATGTTCGACCTGCTCACCGCCATAACCATGGGCTGCATGGCCGCTTGTGGCAGCAGCAGATCGGACGCGGTAGCGGCACGGTGTTTGTTGAACGCCGTCGATCCCGCGGTCCGAACGGTCGTCAAGCCGTCGGACATCGGGCTGTTGCCGGATGGTACGTCCGGCTAAGGTCTCCCGACCCTCGTCCCAGCGTGTGCGGTGCACCGGTCCGGCCCCCCCGAAAGGAGCGGCCGGGACCGGCGAGGAACTCCGATCGATGGCTGCAACCTCGACCCAAACCCTTGTTCGTGACGGATCTACGCGAATCGCCCCTGACCCGGGGCGAAGGCCGTCGGGCAGCCGACGCGCCTCCACGGGCCGGCTGCGGGCCGGCATCGGAATCGGCCTTGGCGCGGTGCTCGCGCTCACGGCGTGCTCCGGCGGTGGGGGTGCAGGCGGCGTCGGGCCGGGGAACCCCAACACCGGCAACGCACAACTGACGCGCGTCCTGTACGGCCGGCTGGCCGACGTCTACGGGTTGCGCGTCTCGGCGGCGGGCAGTGCGGTCGAGCTCTATCAGACCGACGTGATCCTCGGCCCCGACATCCAGGACGAGCGTCCGACGAACTCCACGCTGCGCGACAGCGAGATCCTCTACGACTTCATCGGCACGAACCCCGACAACCTCCAGGCGCGGGTCCTCATCACGCGTTCTATCGGGTCGACGGAATTCGAGGCGGCCTACACCGCCCTCGGTGCGCGGGCGCGCGAAGTCGCCGCCGGCATCTTCGGCCAGGACGTGTCGACGCGGCCGTACACGGTCGTGCCGCGCAACGCGGCGCTCAAGCTGGTGTTCTCGCAGTCGCTCGGCATCGACGAGAGCTTCTTCGTGGTGCGCGACGCGAACGGCCGCATCACGGGCATTCGCAACACCGAGGCCGTGCAGCTCCTCGAGATCCAGGGCGATCCTCGGGATGCCAATCCATCCGGCGACTTCCGGGTGATCCCGACGCGCATCGTCCCGCGCGGCAACGAACTGATCATCGATCCGGTCCTGCTCGGTTCGGAGGGCCCCGAGTATCAGGTCCGGAACAACGCCGCGGGCCTCCCGGCGTCGGCGGATCAGCTCGGTTCGAACATCCGGCTCGCGATCGCGGCCGAGGGCGCGCTGGCGATCCGCGGCATCGCGTTCGACGCCCAGTCGCCCTACGTAGGTGCGAACAACCAGAACCTGCGCTCCGTGATCCGCGACTTCCGTTCGGGGAGCCCCGCCGACGAATCGGCGGACATCTCGCGCGGCTTCATCCGTGATCCGGAGCGGCCGCGGCTCGTCGGCCAGATGCGCATGTATCTGTCCAGCGCCGAGCAGATCGACAGCAAGACGCAGATCGTCCGCATCTTCAAGGGCGACGTCCTGCACAAGGTCGACCTCGGCGACGTCGTGCGCGTGATCGACCCGGCGACCGGGTTGGTCTTCGGCGCGGGCGAGATCCTCGTCGACCCGGACGATCCGGTCGACGCGGCCGGCGTGCCGACGGAGTCCTTCGTCCGCTGCGTCATCCGCAGCATTCCCGGCCTTCCCTCGATCGATCCGCGCAATCAGGCCGGTTATCCCGGCAACGTGCCCGGGCTCGAAGACTGGCTGCGGCTGAACGCGCCGAAAGCGGTGCTCATCGCGGAGTTCAACGTGAGCCGGCTGAATCCGGCGACCGGCCTGGAGTTCGGCGACGACCCGGTCAACTTCCTGACCTTCTCGCCCACGCCGCTGCCGCTCACCGGCGGCCTGCCGAGCCCATCGAACCAGAACGTCTCGCCGTTCGCCGAGGCGATCATCCGCTTCACGAAGCCGGTCGATCTCGCGACGGTGCGCGCGCACGACACCTTCTTCTTCGCGATGCGCAACGTCCTCGATCCCGACACGATCTTCGGCAACGGCACGACGCCCGGCGACCCGCTCCTGCCCGCCAATCTCGATCGTGCGCGCGTCAGCCTCGAGAAGTACGCGACGCCCCACCTGGTCGCGGCGCGAGTGATCGACGAGGACGGTTCGCAGACCGCGGTTCGCCTCCAGACCTTGCGCGGCTTCTACCTCGACGAGGAGATGCGCGCGATCGACGAGCCGCTGCCCTTCGACCAGAAGCGCTTCCGCTACTTCCTGCACCTCGTCTCGGGCAACGCGGGGATCCGCGACCTCACGGGGAATCCCGTCGACTTCCAGGCCCTCTCGACGGTGCGCGACTACCTGGTCGTGCCGTTCAGCCTGGACACGCGTGAGGATTCCTCGGGGACGCCGCTCTACGCCGACAACCTCGCGATCAGCCTCGTGCGTCGCTTCGCGCGCCGCGACGAGGACGAACAGCCGTCCCTGTACATCACCGCGGAAGCGCCGCGACGCGACGCCGGCACGGGCAATCCGCTGCCGACGCCGCCCGAGGGCTTCGCGGTCGACGACATCTTCGGCGCCGTCTCCTACCTCGAAGGCGGTCTCCTCCAGGCTCGTGGCACGTCGCGCGCGAAGAAGATCGTCGACGACGTGAACCAGCTCTCGCCCGCGCCGCAGAGCTCGATCTTCCGCTTCTGCCCGTACCAGATCTCGAGCGAACTGATGCTGCCGGGTGCCGGCGGCGGAAGTGCGACCGTGCGATTCGGCCAGGGCATCCAGAACCCGCTCAATCCATTTGGTTGCCGTCTGCAGACGGTCTGGCGCGAGATCGATCTCAGCCTCTCGCGCCTCGATCCGGTCGACTTCAACCTCGACGTCGAGCAGATGTGGTGGGCGCCGTTCACCAACTCGGCGATCACCTACGACTACCTCGATCGCGTCAGTCTCTACCTCGGGCACAGCGAGCGGCGTCCGGAGCCCTGTGTCGGTTCGTTCAGCGCGCTCCCCGAACTGCCGAACTCCGGTCTCGGCGCGAACTTCGCGGACAACTACCTGCACAACAAGTCGATCAGCACCAACCAGCGGCAGGACGACCCGGGCCCGTTCCCGGCTTACGTCGACCAACCGCTCGTGATCGACCAGGTGCTCGCGGTGTACGAGCCGAACGGAGTCAACCGGTACCTGCCGCTGCCGACGTTCCAGAAGCCGTACTTCGTCTTCCGTGACGAGACGGTCGTCGCCCAGGGCTCCGCATCGGGACGCGGCGCGGATCAGCCGAACGCGAACCAGACGATGCCCCCGTACATCCTCTCGCCGTTCCTCGCGGGCTTCGGGCGGTATGTCGTGATGCAAGGCGGCCAGCTCAACTTCGCCCAGGGCTCCTGGTACAACGTCGACAACTACAAGCTGAACCCGGCGCGCCGCACGACAGCCGATCCATGGACCCAGGGTCTGGTCGGCGCCGTGGCTTCGCCCCTGCTCGCCGACCTCTGGACCTACTGCGACGATCCGGACCTGCCTGCGGGCAACGGCTTCCTCGCGACCGGCTTCAACGGCTGGCAGATCGCGCTCTCGGTTCAGTCCGCGCCGTCGCCGAACTTCCGCACCTTCTCGGCGGGATTCGCCGGAACTCCGACGCGACGCTCGGTGTGCGTGAGCCCGGGCACCGCGGCCTGGACCAACTCGACCGGCGGCTACACGCCGGCAGGCGGCACGGTGCCGGGCCAGGACAACTCGGTCTACTGGGTCGCGGTCGACTTCCTGAAGCGGCAGACGGTCGTCACGAACGGCTTCGTCGATCTCTTCAACCCGCACCGCATGGCGCCGCGGACGCCCGGCACGGGCGATCCGCGCCTCGGGCCCTACCTGATCGACGCAGCGGGCAACTCGTCGCTGCCGACCGGCTGGCTCCCCGCCTACGGCTGGAACCTCGATCCGAGCCCCGAGGCCCTGCCCGGCGGCACCGCGGTGCTCCCGGAGTTCCGCGCTGCCGGTCCTCTCGACACGACGCCCTGGGCGTTCAGCAGCAACCGTGGCAGCTACTTCCCGTCGCGTTCTGGCGCCGAGTTCGTCGCCCCGGACGTCTCGAACTTCCCGCTCGACCCGTTGAAGGCGGGTGACGCCCACATCCGGAAGTACGACGACCGCGCCCTCACCGGTGGCGGCGGCGACCGGGAGTGGTGGACGTACTTCTACAACAAGAACGTCACCGGCTACACGCGGGACATCGGTGACCTGCAGCGCGACACCTTCACGGTCCGCTACGCGGGCGCCAACGACCGCTTCCTTGCGCGCGACGTCAGGTACTTCAACTGGCGCTTCCTGATGCGCAACAACGTCGAATCGAACCCGGCGATCTCGCCGTCGATCGACTCGTTCGCGGTGACCTATCGCTTCGAGCGGCAGCGCTGACCCACGGCCCGGATCGGCGCATCCGCTTCGGTGCGCCGGTTCCGGCCCTCAAACACGACTTCCTTCCTTGCGGCTCCGGCGCTTTCGCCGGGCCACTACCGACCCGTGATGACTCCGAGAACTGACATGCGCACGATCCGCTGGACGGCAGCTGCCGCCCTCGCCTTCGTCCTTTCGGCCTGCACTGGCGGCGGGTCGGGTGGCTCTGGTGGCGACTTCCTCGTGCTGCGGACGACCCCGCCGAACAACGGCAGGTTGTACCTCAACGAGCCGATCCGCATCGACTTCAGCACCGCGGTCGACCTGACCTCGGCGGACCTGAACACCGTCTCGTTCCAGGTCTTCGACCAGAACGGCGACGCGCTGACGGAGCGACCGGCAGGCACGTTCTCGCTCTCGGCGACCGCAGGCGATGCGAGCGTCGGCCGGCAGCTCGTCTTCACGCCGCTGTTCCCGACGAACAACACCTACGACAACGGTGGTTTCCGCCCGGGTCGCACGTACGTCGTGCAACTCGTCGGCGGCGATCGTCGCAACAACACGGTGTTGCGAGACACGAACGGCCGCGCGCTCGCACAGGCCGTTTCGTTCACCTTCCAGACCGCGGACGGGACCACGCCCTCGCAACTGTTCTCGGACACTCGAGCGGGCGGTCCGCGCATGACGTCGATCCAGATCTCGCCGCGCGACGCGAACGGGGTCGCGCTCAACAAGGTCGGCCGCGAGCCGGTCGAGATCCGGTTGAACTTCGACCAACCGTTGAATCCCGCGGACGACAACGTGCCCGTCGGGGTCAGCGCCGATCCGCTCGTGCGCGTCTCGGCCGATCGCGGACGCATCTCGCTCGAGTACACCGACCCGGCCGCGCCGACGCCGCCGACCTGGTTCCCCGCCACGGTCGAGCTCGAGCGCAACACGCGCGAGGGGTCTACCGTCGTTCTCCGCCCGATCGGCGTCCTGCCGAACAACGCGCTCGTCTCGGTGATCGTCGAGAGCTCGGTCGAGGACATGGCCGGCGAGTCCAACGTGCAGAACGCGGCCTACGACCAGATCGTCGCCACCTTCTCCACGCGTCAGGACTTCGAGCCGCAGTACGACTCGATCGTCGAGGAGTTCGGCGCCTCGAGCGCGATGGACCTCGAGGCGGCATTCCTGGAACCGACGGCCACTCTTGCGTCCGGCAAGCTCACCGCGAGCTTCGCGTTCGACGGCGGA
>JACRLW010000069.1 GCA_016235155.1 Planctomycetota bacterium | reverse complement strand
TCGGCGCGCCAGCGCCGACGCCGGCAACCCGGATGGGTTGCGGCCTCGGCCGCGATGGGCCGACGACGACAACGGCGTTCCATCGGGCGCCGATCCGGTCATCGGTTACTTCGTCGAGTACGAGTCGCCGCGCTGGCGCCCGATCGGCGTCGGTTGCGCGGGATCGGCAGGCTTGCCCGTCATGACGGCGACGACGTCGCCCGACCTCGGCGCGACGTTCACGCTCGCAGTCACGAACCTGCCCACGGCGGGCGGCGCGTTCGTGATGGCGATCGGGTTCTCCGACGCGTTCTGGCCCGGTGTCGGGCCGCTGCCCTTCGAACTCAACCTCCTCGGTGCACCGACCTGTTTCGTCTTCTGCGACCCGGTGCTCACCGAGACCCGCCCCAACCTCGGCGAAGCCGGGGCTTGGTCCCTCCTGGTCCCCACCTCGCCGTCTCTCGCCGGTGCGGTGTTCTTCCAGCAGGCCTTCGTCGTGGACCCGCCCGCGAATTCGTTCGGACTGACGGTCACGAACGGCGGGCGCGCGGTCCTGCAGTGACTGCGGAGCGCGACGGCCTCAGCTCCGCGACTCCCACACGACGACCGGCATCCCGTGCACCTCGGCGTTCCCCGCGGGCCTCGCGCCGAGCTTCTTCGCAACCGCTTCCGACGCGAGGTTGCCCGCGGCGATCAGGTGGACGATGCGGTCCTTGCCGAGCACGTCGCGAGCCCATGCCAGCGACGCGCGCGCAGCCTCGGTCGCATAGCCCTGGCCCTGGTGTTCGCGGCCGATGAGCCAGCCGATCTCGAAGCCGGGCCAGCCGTCGGGTTCGAGGCAGCCGACGCGGCCCAGCAACACACCGTCGCTCCGGCGTTCGACGGCCCACATGCCGAAGCCGCGGAGCTGCCAGTGACCGACGAGCATCGCCAGATGGCGCCACGACTCGGTGCGCGACCAAATGCGGCCGCCGAGGAACCGCATCACCTCGGGGTCGGCGCAATGGCGCGCGTAGGTGCCGACGTCGGCGAGGCGGAACGCGCGCAGGCGCAGGCGCTCGGTCTCGAGCACCGGGATCACGGGCGGCGCGACGCCCTCGCGCGCGAGCGCGACCTCCCCTTTCGCAACGCGCTCGATGCCGGCCAGCGTGTTCGTCCAGCCGACCTCGCAGGCGGCGAAGAAGGCGTCGGCCGTCGCGTCGCAGGGAAAGCCCGACTGCTCGACGCGCAGCACGCAGTCACTGCGATCGCTCGCGAGGATCGTGAACTCGGTCGTCAAGGCGCGGCCGTCGAAGGGCAGTTCGCCTTCGGCGCGGGCGACGTAGCGGAAGTCGGCGAGGCGCAGGCGATGCGGCGGCTCGAAAGCGGTGATCGTCGCGGCGGTCACGTACTCGGGTGCGTCTTCGTCGGCGCCCCAGGCCGCGACCCAGTCGCCGCCCTGTCGTGGGACGACGATCGCACGGGACGCACCCCACCACGCGCGGATCGACGACGGCTCGACCAACATCGCGAACGCGCGCTCGGCGGGGATCGGGAGACGAACGTCGCAACGGTGGCTGCGGGTCGGCATGGCGGGATTGCGCGGCCATGTTACGCGCCGGCCGCGGGTCGCTAACTTCCGCGCCATGGCCTGCGCCGCTCCGCGCTTCCTTCTCCCAGCTCTGCTCGCGACCTCGGTCTGCGCCCAGTCGATCTGGCTCGTCGGCGAGGGACAACCCCACAACATCGCGAGCGGCGCGGCAGCCGCGGCGAACGGCGACATCCTCCTCGTGCAATCGCTCACCGGCACCTGGTTCGAGGGCGGGTTCACGCTCGACAAAGGGGTGACGGTCCGTGGCCCGGCGGTGGTGATGGGAAGTTGGTCGATGAACTGGAGCGGCTCGACCACCCTCGTCGTCCAAAGTGGCGCGGTCGCGGTGCTCGAGCGCATCACGTTCGGTTTCACGGACGGCGGGCCCGCGGGACCCGGACCGTCCTCGATGACCGTCCGGTCCGGCACCGTGTTGTTCCGCGAATGCAGCTTCGACGGGACGATCCGGGTCGATGCCGGCGCGAGCGCGGTGCTCGAGCGCTGCACCGTGCGCGCGAGCAGCGACTGGGATGCATGGATCACCTGTGACGGTCACCTCGAACTGCGCGACTGCACGGTCCGTGGATCCGACGCCGGCTGCATCTATGGCCCGGGATTGAATTGCGTCGCCGGCAGACCGGCGAAGCCGGCGGTGCTGATCACCCGCGGGTCCTTGCACGTCGAACGGACGACTTTGGCCGGCGGCGCCGCGCGGGTCGTCACCGCGCAGCACCTCGCGGCCCAGCCGGCGTTGCGCATGCAGTCGGGCAATGCGTGGCTCTCGTCGTCGACCCTGAGCGGCGGTGCGGACGCGACCGGCTGGCCCTTCGGCGGTGCGGTGCCCGCGTCGGCGATCGTCAACTCGTCCTCTTCGCCGATCGCTCTCGACGGCGTGACCCTGATCCCCGGTGGGGCAGGCGTACCTCCGGCGCAGGGTCCGATCGACCTGACGGCCTCGCTCGTGCAGCTCGTCGTGCCCGCCCTCTCACTCGGCGCCACCACGACGCTGACCGTGAGCGGCGATCCGGGTGAAGTCGTCGCGCTGCTCTGGGCGCCGGACGCGAGTCCGACGACGCATCCCCTGGTCGCGCAACCGCTGTGGTTCTTGAGCGGCGTCACGATCGCCGGAGGCTCGACCGACGGCAGCGGCGCCTGGAGCCTCCCGCTCGCCGTCCCCAACCTGCCGGGGCTGCGCCATGCGCGTGTCCAGTTGCAAGCGATCGGCGGCAACGGGACGGCGATCCGAGCCAGCACGTTGAGCTGCCGGCTCGTCGACTGAGGTTCACCGCGGAGCGATCACGCGCACCAGCTCCGTTCGCACGCCGCTGGTCTGGTTGATGCCGAGCACGAAGCCGAAGCCGGGCGCGTAGTACTTCGTCTCGACGATGCCGGGCTCGAGCGGACTCCACTCCTCGGTGCGGATGCAACCGGTGAACGTGCCCGCGGGAACCCTCACGGTCTCGCCGACCGCGACGACCGTCGCGAGGTCCTCCGCATCGCCGAGCAGGAACTCCTGGCGGTACGAATCGCCGACGCGCGGATTCGCCTTCATCTGGATCCCCGGGTGTGCGCCGTCCTCGCCCGCCGACCAGGAACCGTCGAGGTCGTGCAGCAGGCCGTTCTCGTAGTTGCGCGCCAGTTCGCCGAGATACCAGACGGCGCCGTCGCGATGCTGCGCGAACCAGTCATCGGTGTCCTCGACGAGCTCGCCGCCGGCGGTCACCGTGTCGCGCACCGCGCGGCACACGATGTCGTCGACGACGAAGGTCTCGGCGAGCGTCGTCACGCGCGTCTCCTCGACCGGATCGCCGTTCGTGCGGTAGACGAGCGTGCGGCCGGGCACGAGCGGGAAGAAGCGATTGTCGATGGTCGGCGAGAACTCGGTCTCCTGGAGGTCGGGGTCGTAGGTGTCCTCGTCGAGCATGCGGCAGACGGCGCGACGCGCCTCGTACTGACGTTGCGCGAGGGCTCGCGCTTCGTGGAACGCCTGGCGCAGTTCACGGATGCAATGCCCGAACGACCCTTCGGTGCTCGTGCACTTCGCAACCGCGAAGAGGAAGTCGGCCTGCGCTTCGGCGAACGCGGCCTCGCGCGCGGTGAGCGCAGCGCGCACGCACGCGTCGTGCACGATCGCCGCGTCGACGGCGGGCGGGAACAGTCCAGGCAGCGCCCGGTCGGCGCTCAGCGCGAGCAGGGCGCGCTCGATGGCGATCTGCTCCTCGATCACGGGGCCGGGAGCGGCGACAGCGCCGATGGCGAAGAGGGCCGCGCTCAGGCGCGCGGCAAGGTCAGCGGTCACGAAGGGGAAGAGGATCATGGTCGTTTCGGGTTCGGGTCGAACCGGTCAAGGAAGTGCCCGGACCACCGCGGCCCGGACCACGCGCAGGCTCGCCGCCCCACCTGAGGACCCGCTGACGGTCGGGCGACGCGGTCGACGATGTCTCGAAGCGAGCCGGGTCCCCCCGGTTCCCTCAGCGAGTCCTAAGCTCCGTGCCCTGTTCTCCGCGCTCCGCGCACCGCGGTCCCCGCCGTGAAACTCCTCGTCGTCGAAGACTCCGAACGCCTGCGCCGCTCGCTGCGAGTCGGGCTCGAACGGTCGGGCTTCGTCGTCGATGCCGTCGGCGACGGGCTCGACGGTCTCGCGCACGCGATGCACGGCAGCTACGACGTCGTCGTCCTCGACCTGATGCTGCCGGGCATCGACGGGCTCACGGTGTTGCGCCGACTTCGCGATGCGGGGAGCGACGTGCACGTGCTCGTCCTCACCGCGCGCGACCAGACGCCCGATCGCATCGAAGGTCTCTCGCGCGGCGCCGACGACTACCTCACCAAGCCCTTCGACTTCGACGAGTTGCTGGCGCGCATCCGCGCCCTGGTCCGTCGCCGCTACGGCAAGAAGAACCCGGTCTGTTCGATCGGCTCGCTGCGGATCGATCTCGCCGCGCGCCGCGTGACCGACGACTCCGGCGACGTCGCTCTCACTCCGGCCGAATACGCACTTCTGGAGTTCCTCGTCCTGCGCCGCGGTCGCATCGCGTCCAAACCCGAACTGCTCGACCATCTCTACGCCGGAGACGCCCAGGGCTCCGCGAACGCCGTCGAGGTCTTCGTCCACCAGTTGCGCCGCAAGCTGAAGTCCGCGGGTCACGATCACGTGATCGAGACGCGCCGCGGGCACGGCTACCTGATCCACTGACCCGTATCCGCGTGCATTCCGCGTGTACTCCGTCCGCCGCCGAACCACCGTCGCACTCGTGCTCGCCGTCGCCGCGGTGATGGCCGGCGTGGGCTTCGCGATCACCGCCGTGCTCGGCGATCGCATGCGAGACGAGTTCGACTCCGCGTTGGCGACCAAGGCTCGGTCGTTGATGGCATTGACCGATCAGGAGCGCGGCCGGATCGAGTTGGACTACTCGCCGGGGGCGATGCCGGAGTTCGAGCGCGAGGATGCGCCGGAGCACTTCCAGTTCTGGCTCGACGACGGGCAAGTGCTCTACCGCTCCTCGCGACTCGAGCACGACCTCGTCGACCCCGCGAGTGCGAGCAACGAGCCGCGCTGGTCGGACGTCACATTGCCTGACGGCGGCATCGTCCGCACCGTCCGCATCGCCTTCGTGCCCGGCGTCGTCCACGACGTTCTCGACGGCGGCGCACCGAGCGTCGCGCCCACACGCGACCCTGCACCCGATGCGTCACCCGACCGCGGCCTCGTCCTCGCCGTCGCGCGCGAACGCGGCAGCCTCGACCGGTCGCTCGCATCGCTTCGTGGGATCGCATTCAGCGTCGCCGGGCTGGGTGCGGTGATCGCCGCGTTCCTGCTCTGGCGCGGGCTCAGCCTGGCATTCCGTCCGATCGACGCGCTCGCCGCACGCGTCGCGACGCTCGACGCCGACGCGCTCGACACGTCGATCGCCTCGGATCGCGTCCCGCGCGAGCTTGCGCCGATCACGCGCCAGCTCGACGCCCTCCTTGCGCGCCTCCACGAGTCCTTCGCGCGCGAACGACGCTTCACCGGCAACGTCGCCCACGAGTTGCGCACGCCGATCGCGGAGCTGCGGACTCTCTCGGCGATGGCGGAACGCTGGCCGGACGACGTCGATGCGGTGCGCGCCTTCTTCGCCGACGTCGGCGGAATCGCCGGCCAGATGGAGCGCGTCGTCGCCGACCTGTTCCTCCTCGCGCGCTGCCAGGCCGGGAGGGAGTCCGTCGCGCGATCGCCCGTCGATCTCGCCGGCGCGGTGCGCGCGGTGTGGTCCGACCTGACCCGCGGTCGCGGACCGATCGACCGCGAGCTCGTCGTCAATGTCGCGCCATCGACCTTCGTCGCGACCGATCCCGGCAAGTTCTCGATCCTGCTGCGCAATCTGCTCGACAACGCCCGCAGTCACGGCATCCCGCGCGCACCGATCACGTGCGCTGCGCACGTGACGCGCGAGGGTCTCGAAATCGAGATCACGAATCCCGCAGTCGCGATCGCGAGCGACGACCTGCCTCGACTCACCGAGCCGTTCTTCCGGAACGACGCCGCGCGATCGGCGAGCGACCACGCGGGCCTCGGCCTCACTCTCGCGGCCGCGCTGACCGCTCTTCTCGGCAACCAACTCGATCTCTCGCAGGACGCCGACGGCATCTTTCGCGCGCGCGTCCTGGGACTGCGGCCGACGAATGCGCCGCCCGCGCCGCGCACCGCCGCGCCCGTCCCCGTCACGACACCCTCGTCCCGCACCGGCATGCCATGAACCGTCTCCCGCTCGTCGTCGTGTGCTCGATCCTCGTCGCCGCGTGCAGCGGCTCGCTCGCGAAGTCCCGCATCGGACCGCGCGACGCCGCCGCCGGCGCCGCGAACGAGTACTTCCCCCTCTCCCCGGGTCGCGCCTGGCTCTACGCGGGCAATGACGGCGACGTCGTGATCACCGAGGAGGTCGTGGTCGGCGACGTGACCCGCACGATCGACGGCGTGGCGTGCACGGCGCTCGTCAAGGAGACGCGGCGCGACGGCAAGGCCGACCATCTTTCGAACGAGTGGTTCGCCGTCGACGGTGACGGCAACGTCTGGAGGTTCGGCGAGGAGAGTTTCGAGTGGGACGGCGCCGCCTACACGATCGCGGGCGACGCGTGGTTCGCGGGCGAGGGCGGCGCATTCGCATGGCTGTTCCTTCCCGGGCGCCCCGTGCCGGGAGACTCGTTCCGCGGTTACGGACCCGAGCACGACGAACGCGTCGACATCCTCGGCGTCGAAGAGGCCGTCGCGGTCCCCGCGGGCGCGTTCGCGCGTTGCCTCGCCACGCTGGAAGTCGAAGACGACGAACCCGACGACGCGGACATCGTGCTCTATGCACCGGGCGTCGGCCGCGTGCTGGAGAGCAACCCGACCGGGAGGATCGAACTCGTCGGTCCGCTCGGCGGGCGCTGAGATCCGCGCCAACACCACCGGCGACTCGTGCGTATGCGGGCCCCATGTCCGCGTTGCACTCCCTCGCGCTGCTGATCGTCCTCGCGTCCTGCTCGTCCGTGCGGGACGTCGCGCGCATCGAGCGCGTCCATGCGTTGCTCGAGTCCGCGCGCGCGGAACACGGCTTCCCCGGCTGCGTCACCGCGTTCGCGTTCCGCGACGGCGAAGTCCACACGGTCGCGATCGGCCACGTCGATGCGGAACGCGCGACACCGATGACCGCTGACGCCTGGATGCTCTCGGGCAGCATCGGCAAGAGCTACCTCGGGCTCGTCGCGGCGCGGCTCGCCGCCGCCGGCGAGATCGACCTCGACGCGAAGCTCGTCGAGACTCTGCCCGATGCCGCGTGGCTCGCCGGGCTCCCGAACCACGAGCAGCTCACGCTGCGCATCCTGCTGCGCCACCAGAGCGGACTCGCCGACCACGTGCACGACAGAGCATTCCAGAAGGCCCTGCTCGGCGATCCCGATCGCGCGTGGACGGCCGTCGATCTCCTCGCCTACGAACGCGACACCAGGCCGATGTTCGAGGCCGGGACGCGCTGGGCCTACGCGGACACCAACCACGTCGTCGCGGGACTCGCGATCGAGACGATCACCAAGCGGACCTGGGACGAGCTGCTGCGCGCGCTCGTGCTCGAACCGCTCGAACTGAAGGAGACGCGTCCGAGCGATGCACGCGTGTTGCCCGGCCTCGTCCAGGGTCACGCGAGCGGCCTCATCCTCCACAAGGGTCCCGTCCTCGACGCCGGCGGTCGCTACTTCGTGAACCCCGACTTCGAGGATCGCGGCGGCGGTCTGTGCTGCACGACGCGCGACCTCGCGCGCTTCTGCCGCGCCCTGTTCACGTCGCCGGCGATCGAGGGCGATGCGCGCGCCGTGATGCTCGACGCCGTCGTGACGAAGAGCCGCGTCTGCGAACGCTACGGACTGGGGCTGATGTTCGACACGAGCGCGCACGGCCCGCGCATCGGGCACTCCGGTTTCATGCCCGGCTACCTGAGCCGCATGAGTTGGTACCCCGAACTCGAGCTCGCGGTGGCGATTCAGTTCGACACCGACGATCTGCGGTCGCTCGGCGCGAGCGTCGAGGCGTGGACCGATCGCATCGCCGCGGCGCTGACGGACGGCGACTGAACCCGTCCCGATTCGGGAGCACCGCGAGCCTCGCGGAGTCGCCGCGGCGCAGGCGTGACAGGATTCGGCGGTCGGACCCGCGCTCGTCCGTTCAGCCGCGCCAAGATCCTGCGATCCGGGTACGGCGACGGCGGGCGCGGTGTCCGGCTTTCCCGCGCGCCTTTCTCACGTTCGCGTCAGAACGCGACGTCGACGCTCGCGCCCGCCGTCACGTCGACCACGCGCGGCTCGCTCGGCTGACCGGATCGCTCGAGCACGATCTTCCAGCGGCCCGTTCGCAAGCTGTCGAAGGTGGCGACGCCGTTGCGGAACATCTGCGTGACCGGCTCGACGCCGTCGGTCTCGGGTCCGTCCCAGGTCGCACGTGCCATCGCGGGACCGGCGGCATTCGCGGCGCGCACGACGACCGTGCCCGCGGCGCGCATCGTGACGTCGATGCCGTCGGTCATGCTCCCTCGCGGCGCTTGCACGGGTGCGCTGGAACCCGGCGCGAGTCCCTTCTTGGTCGCTCGAACGACGAGCGGCGCGCTCGGATCGACGCCGCGCAGTTCGTAGCGCCCGTTCGCGTCGCTTCGCGTGCGACGACCCTGATTCCCGCCCATCTCGATCGGGCCGCCGACGCCGGCGAATTCCCGTACGACGAACCCGCCCTGCACGTCCGCCGGCGCCGCGGCTCCGCCGGCGTTCGCCACCGTGATCGAAGCGCTCGCGACCGGCTTGCCGGTCTCGTCCGTCACCGTGCCGCGCAGGATCGTCGTGTCGAGGTCGATGTCGAGGTTGTTCTCGCCGTCGCGCAACACGACGCGGACGACGGCCGGCATGACCCGATCCTTGTGCGTGATGCGCAGTCGATGTTCCCCGGCGACGAGTTCCGCCAGGCGATAGCGACCGTCTTCGCCGCTGCGCGTGCTCGGTCCGACGCCGAAGTCCTCGCCCATCCGCGCCGCGATCCGCGCGCGCGCGGCCGCTTCGGGCGACTCGTCTCCCAGGCCCTGTTGGAAGGAGATGCGCGCGCCGGCGAGAGGCTGGCCGTTCTCGCGCACCATGCCGGCGAGCTTCGCGCTCGGCGGCTTCGTGATGGAGAGCGTCGCCTTGGACCCGTCGGCGACCTCGAGCTTCTGCGAGCCCTTCGGTTGCTGTGGTGGCGCACCGGTTGGCCGCGAGACGACCACGTCGCCCATCAACTCGCCGTACACCATCTGGTCGCGCTGCCGCAGGCCGAACCAGTGCTCGCCGGGCCGCAGGCGCTCGAAGGTCGCGACGCCGTTCTTGTCGGTGCGCTGACTGTCCTGTCCGCCGCGCGGATCGCGTCGCTCGACGCGGGCGTTGGCGACCGGCTGGCCGTCGGTCTCGACCACGCTGACCTCGACCGTGCCGCCGCGAAGCAACTGCACCGGTCGCTCGGAGTCGCCGCGCTCGGGGCAGACGAAGGCGTCGCTCTCCCAGGCCGCGTACTCGCGATGCGTCGCCGACAGGATGACGCGCTTCCCGGGCAGCGAATTCAAGATCGCGCGCCCTTCGCCGTCGGTGCGAGCGTTCCGCGCGGCCGCGGCCTGCATCGCCATCATGTGCTCGATCTGGGCTCGTTGCTGGCCGTCGCGGGAGTCGCGCTGCTCGACGATGCGCACCGTCGCGCCGGCGACCGGCGTGCCGTCGGCCGCGGTGACCAGGACCTGCAACACCGGCGCGGGCGCGAGTTCGATCACGCCGAGGTCGATCGTGCCGACGGCCGGCAACTCGATGGCGTCACGCGAGAACCGCGCGTGCGCGAGCGCCTCGACACCGAGCGTGAGCCGCTGCTTGGGCTTCGGCCGCAGGTTCGCGAGGGTCACCCGGCCGTCGGGGTACTCGCGCATGCGTGCGCTCGACGGCGAGAAGTCCATCCCGTCCCTGGGGTTGCCGGCGGTCGCGAGCCGGTCGCTGATCCAGAGGCGATCCAGCGGCGCCTTCGTCACGGCGTCGATCACGGTGAACGTCACCGTCACGCCGAGTTCGTAGCGCAGTTCGACGCCCGACGTGCCCGAGGCGACGTCGACGCGCTGGCTGCACGGCGCCATGCCGGTGAAACCGCGGCCGTTCTGTGTCGCCCACACCGAGTAGCTCTTGCCGACGGTCAGGCCGCGAAGGGCGAAGCTGCCGTCGGGCGCGACTTCGGCGTTGCGCTCACCGAACGGCGATTCGAAGTTCGACACGATCTCGCCGTCCGCCATCGCGAACGCGAAGTTCGCCTCCGCCGGTTGCCGCGAGCCGTCGTTGCTCCGCGTCGGCGCCGCCTGCACTCGCAGCCCTTTCCCGTTGGCCGGCGCGCCGAGGAGCTTGCCGCGGATCGACGCGCCCGGTTCGACGACGATCACCAGATCGGCGACGCTCGCGCCCGGATTCGCCTCGAGGCCTTCGAGGCGCGCGACGGGGTGATCGACGTGGCGCGCGCGCAGCGCGAACTTGCCCGGTGCGACGTGCGCCAGTTCGAAGCCGCCTTCGTCGTCGGTCGTCGCGAGGTCGCCGTTGTCGTTCAGCGCCTCCATCTCCTCGTAGCCGGGATAGTTGCCGTCGAACCAACCCGATCCCTCGCCCACGCCGGTCCGCGTGACGCGCGCCTTGACCACCGCCTTGCCGGCCCGGTCGACGACGCGACCGGCGACGATCGATCCGCGCTTGAGGGTCACCGCGCCAACGTCGAGGTCCTTCTCGACCGGTCGCTTCACGTTCTGCGCCGCCACGACGTGACCGCGCATCCGCGCACGCAGTTCGACATAGGGCGACTTGCCGGGCACGGGCAGCGTGAAGCGGCCGTCCTCGCCGCTCTTGCCCTCGACGCGCTGCGCGTGCATCGCGCGGGCGCGGTCGATCCACACCTGCGGGTCCATCGACTCGAACTCGGCGGGATCGGCGTTCTCGTAGTCCTGCTGAGGGATGCACTGCACCGCGGCGCCCGCGATCGGCTTGCCGGTGTCGTCGACGATCTGCCCGACGATCGACAGGCCCGTCGCGGTGAGCGGGGTCGTCTCGCTCGCGGCCACCGCCGTCCGGTGTTCGCCGGTCTCGCTGGTTGCTTCCGCGCCGAACTGGCCGGCGCTCCGGACCGCGCCGCCGGTCGAACTCGCGACGATGTCGTCCTTGGGGCCGAGTTCGGGCGCCTCGTCGCCGGATCCGCCAAGCAACCACCAGGTGGTCGCGACGAGGATCGGGACGACGAGCAGGATGCCGAGCGAACGAGACGTCTGCATGGGGCCTCGAAGCGAGAGCGCGAGCGTGAAGCCGCGCACACGTGGGGCGAGAGTCGAAACTCCCGCGCCCTGGTCCGCCAGGGGTGAAGAGCAGCCGTTGCCGGATTGCGACGGCATCATTGCCGGCCATGGCCACCGGGACCCTGCAACCGGAGCGCGCCGCGGTGCGACCGCGCGTGCTGGTCGGCGACGATGCGACGGCCCAGCGTCTGGACGAGTTCGTCGCCGAACTTCTCGCCGCCGGCCGCCCGTCTGTCGTCCATCTCCTCGGCCCCGACGGCAGCGGCAAGTCGACGGCGCTGCGGCATCTCGCCGCCTGCTTTCCGGACGAACCGCGGCTCGTGCTGCTCGACGAGGGCGAGGGCCTCACGGCCGGCGATGCGCTCTCGAGCGGACCGCGGACGATCGTCATCGCGTCGCGCGCCCCCTTGGACCTGCGTGTGGTGCGATGCCGCCCCGCGCCCTGGGACGACGACGATTGCCTCGAGTACCTCGCCGGCACGAACCGCGCGACCGCGGCGAACGCCTTCGCGCGCTGGTGTGCGGTCGCGCCACCGCAGGACTTGCGGTCGCGTCCCGCGCTCGGCCGAGCTGTCCTCGACGTGCTCGCGATGCGCGAGGACGTGCCCGACGCGTTCCGCGCGATCGACGTCGCGCTCGCCACTCGCTTCGGCGCAGGGCACCTCGGCCGCATCCGGCACCTCGCCCTCTTGCGCTTGCTCCGCGGCTCGCGGGAGATGCCAACCTACGGCAACGACGCGATCGAGCCCTGGCTCGCATCGTCGGCGATCCGCGAGCATCTCGCCGCAGGTTTCTTGCTCGACGCGATCGAGGGCGAGGCGGTGTTCGATCCGCGACGCCTCCCGATCGGGCCGGCGCTTCTCGGTGCTGCGACGCGCGTGCTCCGCGGCGATCCAGAACGCCTCGCGCGCTTCGAATCGCGCACAGCGCAGCTCGATCCCGAGCACGTCGCGTGGTGGCTCAGCATCCTCGTCGCGATCCGTCCCGGCTTCCGACCTCCGCTCGCCGAGCTGCGCGATCTCGACGGAGCCGTGATCCCGGGCATCGATCTCTCCGGGCGGCGGCTCTTCGGCTCCTTCGATCGCTGCGTGCTGCGCAGGGCGTGCTTGCGCGGCGCGGACCTCGGCAGCGCGGACCTGCGGAAGGCATCGCTCGACGGCGCAGACCTGAGCGAGTGCGTCGCGATCGGCGCCAGGCACGCGCGGCTCGATCTGCGCAGCGTCCGGCTCGACGGTGCTTGCTTCGACGACGTCGATCTCCGGCTCGCGAACCTCGCGGGGCTGACCATCCGCGCCCTGCGTGCGCAACGCGCGAACTTCGCAGACGCCGATCTCAGCGCCACCCGATGCCAGGGCGCGGATCTCCGCGGCGCCCGGTTCACCGGCGCACGCCTCGCGATGTTCGACGCCGAAGACGCCGACCTCCGCGACGCCGACCTGCGCCGCGCGACCTTCCACATGGGCTCGTCGCGCAGCGGCCTCGTGCCCTCCGATCTCGCGAGCGAAGGCAGCCGCACCGGCTTCTACACCGACGAATCGCTGGAGGACTCCTTCCAGGCGCCGGAGGACGTCCGCAAAGCCAATCTTCGCGGCGCCGACCTCCGCGGCGCGAAGCTCGACGACACCGACTTCTACCTCGTCGACCTGCGCGGAGCCCGGCTCGATCCTGAGCAGCTCGAGTGGGTGAAACGCTGCAAGGCGATCGTCGATCGCAGTGCGTGAAGGAAACCGTCCGCCGCCCGGCGAACTCGTCTTGTGCGAGCGACGGACGAGGCCGATCCTGCCCGCCCCCTCGCCGTCCCCAGAACCGCCCACGGCCACCATTCGACATGCCGTTCGTCCCGATCGAAGGCGCTGATCTGTCGAGCACGCCGCTCGGGATCACCGCGCTCGCCGTCTTCGTGCTCGCGTACGGCGCCGTGGTGCTCGAGGACGTCCTCCACCTCCGCAAGTCCAAGCCGGTGATCGTCGGCGCGGCGTTGATCTGGATCCTCGTTGCACTGGCGTACGGGTCCGAGGGCGGTGACCGCGTCCAGGCCTTCGTCGACCACCACATCGCGGAGTACGCCAAGCTCTTCCTCTTCCTGGTGGTCGCGATGACCTACATCAGCGCGATCGACGACCGGAAGGTGTTCGGGGCGCTGCGGGCCTGGCTCGTGAACCGCGGCTTCTCGCTGCGCACGGTGTTCTGGTTGACTGGCCTCGCCGCCTTCTGCCTGTCGCCGATCGCCGACAACCTGACGACCGCGCTGGTGATGGGCGCGGTCGTGATCAAGGTCGGCGGCGCCAACGCGGTCTTCATCGGTACCGCGTGCACGAACATCGTCGTCGCCGCGAACGCGGGCGGCGCGTTCTCGCCCTTCGGCGACATCACGACGCTGATGGTCTGGGAGGCGGGGAAGGCGGAGACACAGCGCTTCCTCGAGCTGTTCCTCCCGTCGCTGGCGAACTGGCTGATCCCGGCGGTGCTGATGGGCGCGAGCATCCCGTCGACGCGACCCGAGACGGTTCGCGAGGTGGTGCGACCGGAACGCGGCGCGATCACCCTGGTGGTGTTGTTCCTCCTCACCATCGCGACGGCCGTCCTCTTCCACGCCGTGCTCCACCTCCCGCCCTTCCTCGGGATGATGCTCGGGCTCGGCTACCTGCTCTTCTTCGGCTACTACGAATCGCATCGGCAGCGCAACGGGCGGAACTCGTCGAGCGGCCGGCACGAGGACACCGACGAGGCGAGCGACGTCTTCAAGCACATCCGTGACGTGGAGTGGGACACCCTGCTGTTCTTCTTCGGCGTGATCATGTGCGTCGGCGGCCTCAGCGAGTTCGGCTACCTCGCGGCGGCATCGCACGCGTTCTACGACGGCGCCGGCCCGCTCTGGGCGAACACGCTGATCGGCCTCCTCTCGGCGATCGTCGACAACGTGCCGGTGATGTTCGCGGTCCTCACGATGGACCCGACGATGGGCACCTCCGACTGGCTCCTCGTCACCCTGACCACGGGCGTCGGCGGTTCGTTGCTCTCCGTGGGATCGGCGGCAGGCGTCGGCCTGCTCGGCTCGGCACCCGGTCACTACACCTTCGGCCGGCACCTCAGATGGACACCGGTGATCGCGCTGGGTTACGCCGCGTCGATCGCGATCCACGTCGGGTTGCAAGCGACCGTGTTCGGCGACGGATGAGGACGCGGCGGCGGCGACGCGAGGAAAGTCCACTCGACGCCACGGGTTGATCGCACATGCGCACGACCCGCGCACGCCGAGTTCGTCGAGTCCGACCATGCGCACGGTTCCAGTCGCCATCGCCCTGCTCTGCGCCGTTGCCTTCGGCCAGGTCCCCGTCGGTCAGGCCGTCAACGGCTCGATCTCCACGACGAACCCGCTGCTCGCGTTCGTCGATCGCGCTGGTCTGCTGACCCGCGTCACCGGCGCCTCCCTGCCGTCGTTCAACGCCGTCGCGATCGACCCGATCGACGGTGATCTCTGGCTCGGCGCATGGCAGAGCGGCGCCGTGCGTCGCGCCCGGCTGTCCGGAAGTTCGATCGTGTCCGAACCGCTCGCGGTCACCGTGCCGATCTCGTCGGTGGCGGCGATCGCGTTCGATGTCAACGGCCACGCCCTCGCGGTCGGTGGCTCCCCCAGCACGACCGGCGGCGTGTTCCGCATCGATCGCAACACCGGCGCCGTGACGCGCATCTTCGGCGGCCCGGCATCGGGTCTCAGCGGCACGCTGAACGCAGCGGAGACCGACCCGCTGACCGGCGACCTCTACCTGGGTCTCGCGGTCGCCGGTCAGGTCTGGCGCCTGACGCCCCCGCTCTACGACGCGCCGGTGTTGATCGGCACCGCGAGCGGCATCACCACGATCGCCGGCCTCACGGTGGTGCGGAACCCCGCCATGCCGCTGGGCGCGGTCTTCCTCGCCTGCTTCGGCACCGCCGGCAACAACTCGCTGCAGAGCATCGATCTGGCGAGCGGCACGGTCAGCGTCATCCCCGGTGTGCCGGCGTTGCCCGATCTCAACTGGGTCGACTACGACGACGTGGCCGGCGACCTGTGGATGAACGGCACGGCCCAGTCGCGTCGCGTCATGCTCTCCACGCTGACCGGCTCGAACACGCTGCTCGGCACCTTCTCGGCGGGATCGCCCGCGTCGATCGAGGTCAACGACGTGCGCGTGGACACGGCGACGCTGACCATCGCGCCGCGCTACTTGCCGACGCCGACTGCGGCGATCAACCTCGAGTTCGGAGTCGCGGGCAATCCGGGCGAGCTCGCCGTGGTCGCGATCACGTCGCCATTCATGATGGTGCTCGGTTCGGGCATCGTCGACGGCGGTGGACGCTTCGACGTCTCGTTCCCCGGCTTCGTCATGCAGAGCGGGTTCCCCGGCTTCGCACAGTTCCTCGCCGGGACCCTCGATCCGACGACGCTCGCCCTGAAGCTGAGCTCACCGGTGGCCTGGCCTGCCAACTGAGCCAGTGCCATGGCGCCGGATTCCGACCCATCGCGGCCGAGGCCGCAACCCATCCGGGTTGCAGGCGTCGTCGCTGACGCGACGACCAAGAAGGCCTCGCCCGCTCTTCTTGCTGGGGCCCTCCGGCCTCCCGAATCGTCACTGTGTTCCAAGAGGGCGGCCGCGACGATTCTCCGGCCTTCCGACCCATGATCCTCGGAGCACGGAGGCAAGGAACCTGAGCGACCGGCACGAGGCGGGTCCCCCCTGCAACCGGGGCAGAACGGCTCCGATTGCAGCGACGATCCGAACGGACTTCCGCAGCGCAAGCACTCTTGTTTGTGGAGAGCGACGCGAGGTCGGAAGCCGCTCGCCGCGCGGCTGTCCGCCGACGCTACCGGGACCAGCCGAATAGCCCGCTGAAAGCAGGCCTCGACACATGCCCCGCACGCCGTGCAAAGACCGGCGTCGGCAAGGATCTCGATCGTGGTGTCGTCCTCGCGGCGCCGCAGGGCGCCCGCGGCACAGACGTGCTCGCACACGTTGCACCCCGAGCAGGATGCATCGATCGTCGGCGATGCTGCCGGCTGGGCTCCACACGCGGATCGCCCGTCTCTTCCGCCGTGCTCCCGCCAGAGCTCGACCAGGGCCATTCTCCGGCTGCGCCGTGGACTCGCGGGTTCCGAGATCTGCGTGCGAGACCCAAGAAGCCCGGCCAGGAACTGCCGCCGGGTCTCGTTCGCTCGCGTGGGAGTCGCCCTCGCTGGGCAGGAGTGGTCCAGGCAGACCTTCTCCGCTGCACGGCCCAGAGCGGCCAGGAAACCCTCGATCGTGGCAAGGGTCCTCGGCAAGACCCGGCCGAGGGCATCACCACGTGGACAGGTCTGACAGGCCCCCACGTGAAGGACGAGTTCTCGGACTCCGTGGCGAAGTACCGACTCGAGCAGGCTCGCATCCTCGAGGCGTCCAACGCAGGACACCTGGACATGGCTCGGAGCGACCGGAAAGCTCGCGCATCCGACCGAGACTCGGCCATTCTGCGCGCCGCCCGCGAGGCGTCGCCCCAGCGTTGCACTCCGAACGCGAGGCTGGTCGAGCGCGCCGGTGGGACAGGCTGGGATGCACAGACCACAACCATCGCAGTCGCTGGTTGCGCCAATCCCTCCCGGCACCCGTCGGATGGCCGACCGCGGGCAGGACTCGACACAAAGCGAACATCCGGATCTCGAGAAGCGGCCCGCAGCGCAGAGGTCCGCGTCCCAGACCAAGTCCCTTGCCAGGACGATGTCGCTCACGACCGGACGTCCGACGCCTTCTCCTCGGCCTCGACGATCGCCGCAGTTGCTCTCGCGAGTCCGACGTGGAAACGCGTTTCCGCCACTTCCGTCATCCGCCGGCACAGCGATGGGATCCAGCGTACGAGGTGCTCCTCGAGGAACATGGACTGCGCGCTCCGGTTCGCGTCCGCTCTCTCACGGTCTTCGCAGCTTGGATGGCGGGCCTCCAGGGCACAGAGGTACTCCATGCAGGCCATCTCGAGTCCTGCGAAGTCCGGCGACTCCGTGTAATCCGGCGCGATGGCGAGCCCCACACGCCGATAGAAGCGCTGGACTGCAGCCGCCACGACACCATTCATCGTCTTCAGCCCACCGACTCCCGGATCCGAGGGTCGGTCTGCGTATGCGGACTCGTGAGGCGTCACGTACTTGTCCGACGGCACGAGGAAGAGATCGTGGAAGTCCTGAGTCACTGATTCGACGGACTCCCCCTGCGCGAGTTTCGCCCAAGTCTCGAGGGCGTCGGCAAGCGCGCACTCTCCGATAGCCCGCGCCGTGCGTCCGAGTCTGCCAGCACGATGGAGCACTTCGCGGGGGTCGGCCCCATGGAATGCGAGCGCCAGAGTCCCATAGATCGCCGACCGGAGTTCGGCCCGATCGATTGGCGTCACGGGACGAACCGGACCGAGGGTGTCGTGTACTTCGCCGCCGCGTAGCCGATGGGCGAGTTCTCGCCGCTGCGCGACGGGTCGAAATTCTCGAGACGCAACGCGCGGCCAGGGCAAGTCGTGACACAGGCCGGTTGCAGACCTGCATCCATCCGGTGAACGCACATCGTGCACTTCTCGACCTTTCCCGTCTCGCCGTTGAACTGCGGAGCGGAGTATGGACACGCCCAGATGCAGTACTTGCATCCGATGCACTTGGCCTGGTCGATCAACACGATCCCGTCCGACTCTCTCTTGGAGATGGCATCCACCGGACATGCCTTGATGCAGGCCGGATCGGTGCAGTGGTTGCAAGCCATGGTCACCGACGTACGGCTCGGCGCAGGGTACGCACCCCGCTCGGACTGTATGACTCGTCGCCAGTCGACGGTGATCGGGCGCCCGTTCCGCATCGGAGTCGGCGACGTCTGCGGTGCCGTGTTGTTCTCTGCCTTGCATGCTACGGCACAGGCGTGGCAGCCGATGCAGAGAGTGAGATCGATGACCCATCCGAGCTGCGCCATGGTTGATACCTTCAGCTGAGCTTCTCGACTTTCACTCGCGTGTCGTTGAAGGAGACGCTGCAGCCGATCTTGTCTTGCAGCGCCACGTCACCAAGATGGGGGTCCACTCGCATGATCTGGTTCACCTGGATTCCGTGCCCCCGGATCGGGTCCCTCGGGGCGTCGACGCCGTCCTCCGTACGGCCGGCGGCACCCATCTGCCAGTGACCGAAGTGGTGACTGACCGCGACCACGCCCGGTCGCACGCCGGCCGTCACTTTGACGCGACTCTCGAGACCCGCGGGCGAGGACGCCGAAGAGATGCGCACCCGGTCGAGATGCTCGAGGCGTAGCGCGGCAGCGTCCGCCGGGTTCATCTCCACGAAGTTCTCGTGGAGGATGCCCGTGAGCCAGGGCAGGGCCACCGTGCGCGCCTGCGCATGCACGACCGACTTGTAGGTGATGAGTTGCAGGGGGTAGGCGTGGTCGTCGACTGGGTTGCCGCGGACGTCCGCAATGGGTTCGAAGTGCGGCATCAGGCCATCGAATCGCGTCACACCATTCCCCATGCTGTCCAGGACGCGCGCTAGCTGTTCACTCCAGAGCTTCAGCTCGTTCCCGTAGGCGTACTTCAGGTAGTTGCCGTTGTAGGAATTGCCAGGGTCCTCGAAGACACCGCCCTTCTCGATCACCTCCTGAACGGACTTTCCCGTACCATTCGCCAGGTTTCGGATCCCGACCTTCACGTGCGCCCACGCGTTCGCGGGGAGCGGCGTGCCGGCGATATCGGTGCTCAACCCCAGCGCCCGCATGAGGCCGATGAGGATGTCCTCGAACATCTTCGTGTCCGGGTGGACCGGCGTGTAGTCATTGACCCCGTCGAAGTCGAACGGTGCGTCCCATGCCCTTCCGTCGAAGGAGCCCACGAGGGGCTCGCGCAAGGACGTGGCCTTGGTGAGAATGGTCGGCGTCATGCCGGGGAAAGACCACTTCTCGACATAGGAGGTGTCGGGCAGGACGTAGTCGGCCCAACTGCTGACCTCGCCCATGTCCTTGTCGATGGCCACGAAGAGCGGAATCTTCGTCAAGTCGCCGACCGTCTGCTCGAAGGTGGTTCTCAGTGCCGGCGTCGAATACGGCCAGGCATTCCAGTACGTAATCAGCACCTTGGCGGGATACGGGTACCCCTGGCCGACGCTCGGAATGACCTCCTGGTAGTTGCCGTGCGTGCCGAACGGGAACCACGGGCGCTGCGCCGGCCACGAGTATCGTTGTGGGTGCGCCGCAACGAGCCCTGGATAGAAGCTTGCTGAGACCTTGGTGCGGTCCATGCGCGGACCGACCGGCGAGTAGCCGGATCCCTTCATGCCGGTGTCGTACGAGTAGCTGCCGCCACCGACGGCATAGCCGCCCTTCCAGTCGAAGTTGCCGGCAAGCATGTTGAGGAGTTGCACCGCCCCGGCGGAGAACAGGCCGTTGGTATGTTGCACCGTGCCGCGGTAGTGATTGGCGACCGACTTCTTCCCGTGGGCCATGAACTCGTTGGCGATGGCCACGAGGGTCGCCGGCTCGACACCGGCGATGTCCGCGTAGTAGGAGACCGACTTCCCGTCGTAGACCCGCTCCTTGAGGATCTGGTAGACGGTCTTCGCTGTGATGGTCGCACCGGCGGGCAGTTCGCTGTTCGTGGAGTCGAAGATGAAGGACCCGAGAAGGCTGCCCACGACTGTTGCCCCGGCGATTTCCGTCGGTACGCCCGCGACCAGTGCCACCTTGTTCGCATTGAGGGGTTGGCTCGTTGCACGATGATCCTGCACCCGCAGGTACTCGCCGACGAGAGCGCCGCCCGGGACCGGCCCCGCCACCGCCGTGATCACCAGGCGGGTTGCGTCAGTCCAGGACTTCTCGCCCGCCGCGGTCGCGGCAGCCGAATTCGCATTGCTGAGGAACGCGGCGGAGCCGGCCGGAAGCGCGTTCATGATCGTCCAGGCGATGCCGAGCGCCACGGCGGCATCCGTGCCCGGTTTCGCCGGAACCCACCAATTCGCTTTGGCCGCGGAGTTCGAGAACCGCGGATCCACGACGGCCAGCTTGCCGCCTCGCTTCCTCATGCCGACGGTGCGCCGCGACACGGCGAGCATCGGGAAGTTCGCCTCGAGGTAGTTCGCTCCGAAGAGGATCACGAATTCCGCCTCGGCGAGGTCGGGCTTGAAGTGGCTCTTGCGCCCCTTGTTCCCTGCCTCGTCCCACGTCATCAACTCGTTGTGGACGTGGTGACTCACCTCGCAGATGCTCGTGTGGTCGAGGCGATAGTTTGCGGTTCCGTAGGTGTTCTTGAAGATCCGTTCGATGATCTCGGCATCCGTGCTGCGACCGGGTGAAAAGAGCAACTGATTGGCGATGGGACCCAGTTCCGGAACCGATGGATCGATGAGGGTTGTCAGTCGTGAAGCCGTCGGGATCAGGGACTCGATCTGGGCGGCGATCTCCGAGAACGCCTGAGTCCACGAGATCGCCTGCCACTTGCCCGAGCCGCGTGGACCTACCCGCTTCAACGGGTGTTTGATGCGAAGCGGATCGTAGAGGACCTGCACGCCCGACTGACCCTTCGGGCAGAGTCGGCCACGCGTTCCTGCTGCCACTGACGCCGGGGTGGAGTAGGCCAACCGTTCGTCCTCCTCCATGTTGTTGGGGTGGTACGGATTGCCGTCGAGCTTGACGAGCACGCCGTCCACCACCGTGCCGAGCAACCCGCATCGACTGTGGCAGTTCTGACAGACACCGAACCGCCAGCGAACGTTGGTTCCACCCACCGGGTCGGGTTCGTCCTGGATCCCTGAACCCGGCTCCGGATCGATCGCGCGGAAGAAGGAGGGGAACGCCACCATGCCCGCGACGGCGGGCCCGACCTGGAGAACGGTTCGACGCGTGATCTGCTTGTCCATCGGCGAAGGGACCATCGGGCGCTCCTAGTTCCGATACAGGGAAGGCTTGTAGGGGCCCGAATCCTTGTGGCAGGCCCAGCACCATGACACGAACACGTGGCGTCGGAGATCACCGCCTGACTTCTGGTCGATATCCGTCGATTGGTGACACCGCACGCAGTCCTCGTTGGAGGGCTCGAGTTGCCCATTCGTGAGGAACCGCGGCAGCATGACCGTGTGTGGACCGGCGCATTGCGGATCGAGAGTCTCCTCATCCAGCATCGTGCCGTGGCATTTGATGCAGTCGGGATCGTGACCAGGGCTGTTGCGATCGTGCATCGACGTGAGGTTCCACGTCTCGTGTTCATGGCAGCCCAGACAGTCCTGGCCCTTCACTTCGAGAGGATGAGGAGGCGGCGGGGGCGGCACTCGGGCACTGCCGCCATCACCACATCCCGAGAGCAAGATGCAACAAAACGCCACGACCCCGACCCAGATCGCGGCTGGGATCCGCTCTGCAGTCCCTCCAACGATTCTGCTCATCGTCGTGCGGGCCAGTTCCGGCAACCGCGCGACAGGAATGTCGAACGAGCATCCGACTCGCCACGACCGCGTATGCGGCGACGACGTGGGGTGGCGACCACGCCTCTGTTCAGCTTCGCTTACCTGAGAACACCTGACACTTTCGTGCATCAACGGTCTCCAGCGCCTGAGCTTCGTTCGTCGTTTGGATGAGACGGCGAAAATCGCCATGTTCAGCGTCGTATTTCGACTGCTCTCGACGATTCCGAATGGAAAGTCCGAGCCGCTTCCTGCGTTGGCGGGACCGATGCCGGAGGCGTGTTGTCACCGGCCCAGGGATTCATCGCGGACCCGGCCGGAACGGGGAGTCGAGCGTTGTCGGTTGCGCGCCGACCAGGGACGCAAGCGGCCCTCGCGCCGGCGACGGATCGTTCCGGCCTCCGCCCCTCCCCTCACCTGGGCCCACCACTCACTCGCGAGTCGGCACGGACCCCAACTCGGCGATTGAGCCGCGGGACACTTCCGCTAGAGTCCCGTTCACCGACGGAGGAGCGATCCCCATCAGTAGCGCGGTCGAGGCCGGCCAGGCCGACGACGCCGCGCGAAAGGGGAGGATCGCCGAAGGGTGCGCGCGTCGCCGCCGCGCACCTTGGACGCGCGGGCCAACACCCGCCGTCTGTCGCACCGGAACGCGGTGCGGAGTGCCTCGGCTGGTGCGAGTTTCGTCGCGCAGGGTGCGCCACCGGCCGGAGCGTGCAGGACTCCGTCGAGTCCGACGAGACCTCCTCGATGCGCACGCCCGCTCGCCCCGCTCCTCGCACCGCTCTGCGGAACCGCCTGCTCGCGCTCTGCGCGGACGACACGACGAGCGGCCAGGAGGACTCGGGTCTCGCGGGACTGCGCGCTCAGCTCGAAGAACTCCGCGCCGCGATCCGCCTGCAGACGATCGCGCCCGGCCGCACCAACGTGCTCGCCACCTGGGGACGACCGCGCGTCCTGTTCTCGACGCACCTCGACACGGTTCCGCCCTATCTCCCGCCGCGCGACGACGGCGACGTCGTGCGCGGGCGCGGGAGCTGCGATGCCAAGGGCCAGATCGTGGCGCAGCTCGCCGCGATCGAAGCGCTGCTGCACGCGGGTCACCGCGACCTCGCGTGGCTCGGGGTCGTCGGCGAGGAGACCGACTCGATCGGTGCGATCCGCGCCCAAGAACTCGCACCCGAGCTCACGGGGATCGAGATCGTGATCGACGGCGAGCCGACGCAGAACCGACTCGCGACCGGCCAGCGCGGGATCGTCGACGTGGAGTTGCGCTGCCGCGGCGTCGCCGCGCACTCGGGCACGCCCGAGCTCGGTCGCTCGGCGATCTGGGAACTCGTCGACTGGCTGTCGCGCGTGCGCGGGATGACGCAGCGCGTCGACGGCGAACTCGGCCCCGAGGTCTTCAACGTCGGACGCATCGGCGGCGGCGAAGCGCTCAACGTGCTGCCGACCGACGCGTGGGCGCGCCTGTTCACGCGCTCGTTGCCGGGCTCGAGTTTCGTCGACGACGTGCGCCGGCTCGCGCCGGACGACGGCACGGTGCGCGTCGTGCACGAGACGCCCCCCGACCGCTTCCCCGCGATCGACGGCTTCGCGCGCGCGCCGGTGACCTTCGGCTCGGATGCGCCGCGCCTGCGCGGTCTCGCACGCGAGCGCCGCGTCGCGCTGGTCGGACCCGGGTCGATCGCCGTCGCGCACACGGTCGACGAACACCTCGCCCTGCCGGAGCTCGAGAGCGGGATCACGCTCTGCATCGAGCTCGCCCATCGCTTCCTCCGCGAACCCGCGCCGCCGTCGCCATGACCGACTCCAATCCCGACTCACCCGTCCTGATCGCGCGTCCCGACTCCGCGACGGCGCCGATCGTCGACGCGCAGCGCCCGATCGTGATGAAGTTCGGCGGCACTTCGGTCGCGGACTCGGAACGCATGCGGCTGATCGGCGAGCGCGTGCGCTAGGTGCTGCCGCGCCGGGTCGTCGTCGTGCTCTCGGCGACCGCGGGCACGACCGAGCGACTGATCGATGTCGCGCGCGCCGCGGCGTTCGGCGATGCCGCGCGCGCGCGGCCTGGTCGAGGAGATCGTCGTGCGCCACCGTCAGATCGCCGCGGCGCTATGCGCCGAGGGCACGCCGCGCGACGCCGCGCTGGAAACGGTCTTCGACGGCCTCGCGGCCGCGGTCGATGCCGCGGTCACGCACGGCGGCGCGTCGCCGTCGCTCGCGGACGCGATCGCATCGCACGGCGAACGCATGGCGACGGCCTTGTTCGCGGCGCATCTGCGCGAGCTCGGCAACGCCGTCGAAGCGGTCGACGCCCGCAAGATCGTGCGCACCGACGACAGCTTCGGTGCAGCCCGCCCCGATCGCACCGCGATCGCGCTGCTCACCGCACAGCATGTCGCCGCGCATCTGGCGAGCGGACGCATCGTCGTCACCGAGGGCTTCGTCGGCGCCACCGCCGACGGTCGCACGACCACCCTCGGTCGCGGCGGTTCGGACTACTCCGCGGCCCTGATCGGCGCGGCGTTGCGCGCCGAAGAGGTTCAGATCTGGACCGACGTCGAGGGGGTGCGCAGCGCCGACCCGCGCGTCGTGCCCGGTGCGTTGCCCGTCGAACTGGTCTCCTTCGCGGAGGCGGCGGAACTCGCGGCGTTCGGCGCGAAGGTGCTGCACCCCGCCACGATCCAACCGGCGGTCGAAGCCGACGTGCCGGTCACCGTGCGGCACACGCTGAAGCCCGACGGCCGCTTCACCACGATCACGAGTCGCATCGCCGAGCAGCGCGCGGTCACCGCTGTCGCGAGCCGCTCGCCGATCACCGTGCTCACCGTGACGTCGTCGCGCATGCTCGCGCAGGCCGGCTTTCTCGCGCGCCTGTTCGACGTCTTCGCGCGCCACAAGGTCAGCGTCGACGTCGTCGCGACTGCGGAGGTCGCGGTCAGTCTCACCGTCGACTCGGATGCGCCGATCGAAGCGCTCGCGCGCGAGCTCGCCGCGTTCGCGCACGTGCAGGTGGTCCGCGACCGCGCGCTCGTGGCGTTGATCGGGGAACGACTGCGCCGCTCCCGCACCGTCGCGCCGCGGGTGCTCGAATCGCTCGCCGACGTCGACGTCGAACTGCTGACCTTCGGCGCGAACGACAGCAACCTCAGCCTCATCGTCCCGCGTGCGATGGAGCACGAGGTCGTGCGGAGACTGCACGCGACCTTCTTCGAAGCGCCCGCACTCGCGGGCCGGAGGGAACGATGAGCGAGTTGCGCATCGGCTTGTTCGGGAAGGGCCGTCTCGGGCGTGCGATCGCGGATGCGGCGGGCGCACGCGTCGCGTGGTGCGTCACGCGCGAACGACCGCCGGACGCCCCGGTCGACGTCGCGATCGAAGCGAGCAGCGGGAGCGTCGTGCCGCAGCGCGTGGCGTGGGCGCTCGAGCACGGCGTCGACCTCGTCATCGGCAGCACCGGCTGGGAGATGCCCGATCTCGAGCAACGCGTACGCGGCCGCATCGGCGTCGTCGTCGCCCCGAACTTCTCGCTCACCGTCGCCTTGCTCGCGCGCCTCGCCACCGTGCTCGGCCGCTTCGCCGCGCTCGACCCGTCGCGCGATCCGTACCTGATCGAGCACCACCATGCGAAGAAGCGCGACGCACCGTCGGGCACGGCGCGTCTGCTCGCGCGGAAGCTCGTCGCTGCGTGCCCGCGCAAGCGCAGCTTCGGCTTCGCGCCGCCCGACGCCGCGCTGCCGGGCGATGTGCTCAGCGTCGCGAGCGTGCGCGCCGGCGCGACCTACTCCTCGCACTGGCTCGGCATCGATGCGCCGAGCGAAGTGCTCGAGGTGCGGCACGAAGCGCGAAGCGCCGCCGCGTTCGCATCGGGCGCGCTCGCCGCCGCCGCATGGGTGCACGGCAAGCGCGATCTGTTCACCTTCGACGACGTCGCACGCGACGCCCTCGATCCCCTCTTCGATCTCACGCCTCACTTTGATCGCACGACTGACGGAGGCCCGCAATGAGTTCCTTGTTCCATGGCCTGAGCGTCGCGCTCGCGACGCCGTTCCAAGACGACGGTTCGATCGACGTCCCGGCATTCCGCCGCCTCGTGCGACACGTCGCATGCCACGACTCGCACGGTGGTGCGAACGTCCTCGTCGTCCTCGGTTCGACCGGCGAAGCGGCGGCGCTCGACGACGGGGAGCGCGACGAGCTCGTCGACGCCTGCCTCGAAGAGGCGCAGGGTCTGCGCGTCGTCGCGGGCACCGGTCATTCCTCGACGCGGCAGGCCGCGCGATGGACCGCACGCGCGCAGAGACTCGGCGTTGCCGGCGCGCTCGTCGTGACGCCGCCGTACGTGAAGCCGGTTCCCGCGGGTCTGCGCGCGCACTACGCAGCGATCGCCGACGAAGCGCCGGGTCTGCCGCTGATCGTCTACAACGTGCCCGGTCGCACCGGCACCAACCTCGCTCCCGACGTCCTCGCGAGCTTGTGGGCGAACCCGAGCGTCGTCGCGGTGAAGGAGTCGTCGGGCAACCTCGAGCAGATCGGACGCATCGCCGCCGAGTTGCCCGAGGGCAAGACGCTGCTCGCCGGCGACGACTCGCTCGCGCTGGCGAGCATCGCGGTGGGCGCGAGCGGCCTCGTGTCGGTGGCGGGCAACGTCGCGCCGCGCGCGATGGCGCAGCTCGTCGCCGCCGCGCGCTCCGGAGACCTCGAGCGCGCACGAGAGATCGATCGGCGCCTGCGGCCGCTGGTCGCCGCGTTGTTCGTCGAGAGCAACCCGATCCCGCTCAAGGCCGCGCTCGCGGAACTCGGCATCGCGAAGCCGAACCTACGGCTCCCCTTGACGGCGCCGGAGGCGGCGACGCGGAAAAAGATCGCGCAGGCGTTGGCCACGGTCGGCGAGGAGGTGCACGCATGAACGCTCTCACCATCGAGCGCTTCTTCCAGCGAGCCGCCGCCGAGGTCGACGCCGACCCGCGCTGGCCCGATGCGCACGAAGCGTTGCTGTGCGCGCTCGAGTCGGGCGCGGTGCGCTCGGCGTCGCGCCGCGACGACGGCACCTGGCACGCGCACGAGTGGGTCAAGGCCGCGATCCTCGCCGGCTTCCGCAAGACCCAGGTCGCGCCGATCGACGGCTTCTTCGACAAGACCGCGTATCCACCGCGCGCGCTGCGCCTCGACGACGGCGTGCGCGTCGTCCCCGGCGGGACCTCGATTCGTCGCGGCGCGTACGTCGCGCGGAGCGTCGTCGTGATGCCGCCGGCCTTCGTGAACGTCGGCGCCCATGTCGGCGAGGGGACGATGGTCGACAGCCACGCGCTGGTCGGGAGCTGCGCGCAGATCGGGCGTCGCGTCCACCTCTCCGCCGGTGCCCAGATCGGCGGCGTGCTCGAACCCGTCAACGCGCGCCCGGTCGTGATCGAGGACGGCGCCTTCGTCGGCGCGCTCGCGGGCGTCTTCGAGGGCGTGATCGTGCGCGAGCACGCGGTCCTCGCGGCGGGCGTCGTGCTCACCGGCTCGACCCCGATCCTCGACCTCGTGCACGGCAAGGAGTTCACGCGCGAGATCCCCGCCGGGGCCGTCGTCGTGTGCGGCTCGCGTCCCGCGCAGGGCGCCTTCGCCAAGGAGCGCGGCATCCAACTCGCGGCCGCCTGCATCGTGAAGTACCGCGACGCGCGCACCGACGCAGCACTCGCGCTCGAGCAGGCGTTGCGGGGCTGAGGAGTTCTCGATCAGGCCGGCCCGAGCGACGCCGCCCGCGCGAGTTGGGCGGGCAGCGCGATCGCCCGGTAGCTGTTGCCGCGCAGGGCGAGGCCCGGATGTTCTGAGAGGCGATGCTCGATGCGACGCAGGCGCTCGGCGTGACCCGACTCGTACTGCGGGATCGCGTCCCGCACCCGCACCACGTGCCGGAATCCGATGTCGGTTCGCAGCCCGGCGTAGCGGCGCAGGGCATCGCTCGCGAGACCGATCAACGTCGGGTCGTCGAGATCGACGGCATGCGGATGGTTGCGACCGCCGAGCATCACGCGCACGAGCGCGTGACCTGGTGGCGCGTGTCCGGGGAACACGCTGTGGCAGCAGATCGCACCGACCACGGCGTCCGATTCGCCGGGCTCGAGCAGGAAGCCGAAGCCGTTCAGGGCCGGCGGCAGTCCGTCCGCGCGGAAGCCCAGGTAGACGCTCGCCAACGACGCGTACTCGATCTCCGCCAGATCGCGCGAGAGTTCCGGATCGAACTCTCCGACCAGCGTCGCACTGACGCGCGCCGGACAGGCGAGCACGACTTCGTTGCAATGCACCGCCGAACCGTCGCGCAGGCGCACGAGGTAGCCGCCGGGAGCTCGCGCGATCGAAGTCACCGGACAGGAACTGCGGATCCGATCGCCGAGCGCGTACGCGAGTGCGTCGATCAGTCCGCTCATTCCGCCGCGGAAACTGTAGAGCGCCGCCTTGGGGAGTTTCGGCGTCGTGGTCGGCGACGCGTGGCCTCGCTTCCGCATCCCGCGCATCACGCTGCCGTGTTCGCGCTCGGCGCGCGCGAGCGCCGGGAACGCACTCGCGATCTCCAGGCGATCGGCGTCACCGGCGAAGATTCCACCGACCATGGCGTGGACCAGCGGCACGACGCCCGCACCGAATCGACGCGCAACGAAGGCCGACACGCTTTCGTCATCGCTCGTGGCCCGCCGGACGAATGGCTCGCGCAGGATGCGGAGCTTCCCACCGAGGCTCAACAATCGCGTCGACAGCAGTCCACCGGGTCCCATCGGGACGGCGAGGAGGCGGCCACCGCGCCCGATCCATCGCGTGCGCGCAGCGCGCGACGAGGGCAGCAATCGATCTTCGAGGGCGAGCGCCGCCACCAGGGTCGCGAACTCGGCACTCGGCCTGACGCCCTGTGGTCCGAGTTCGCAGACGTAGCCGTCGATCGTCGACGTCTGCACCCAGCCGCCGGGCCTTTGCTGCGATTCCAACACGGTCACCGTCGCCGCCGGGTCGTCGATCGACCGCCAGAAGGCGTTCGCGAGTCCCGCCGGGCCGGCGCCGACGATGACCACCTTGCGGTTCATCGGGACGGCACCGGTTCGAGGACTCCCTGCGCCCGCAGGTGTGCGACGAGGACGTCGGCCAGTGCGCGGACGAACGGCGCGCGGAGATTGAGCCCCGGCGCGCGCACGAAGGTGCGCATGCCGGCGCGGCGAGCTTCCTCGGCCAGCGCGATGTCGAGTTCCTGGAGCGTTTCGATGTGATCGTTCACGAAGCTGATCGGCACGACGACGACGTCGCGCACGCCTTCGGCGGGAAGCGCACGGATCCGCTCGATGCTGCTCGGCGCGAGCCAGCGGACGGGTCCGGCCTTGCTCTGCCACGCGATCTCGTAGTGCTGCAACAGGCCGGCCTCGGCATGCACGAGCGCGGCGGTCTCACGGATCTGGCCGGGATACGGATCGCCGGCGTCGACGAACTTCATCGGCAGCGAATGCGCGGAGTAGACGACACGCGCGCCGGGTCGGAACTCGAAGGGGACGCGGCCCACCCCCTCGCGAACGCAGTCGGCGAGCGCCGCGATGTACGACGGATGGTCGTGCCAACTCGTGATCGCGGTCATCGGAACCCGCAGTCCGAGGCGGGCGGCGACGCGACGCACTTCACGCAGGCTGCCGCCCGTCGTCGTCATCGAGTCGTGCGGGTACTGGGTGAAGGCGACGATGTGCTCGGCGCCGCCGTCGACCGCCTCGCGCAGCGCCTCGTCGGCGAACGGGTACCAGTAGCGCATGCACGGCAACGGCCGGATCTCGAGGCCGGTCTCGAGTTCGACGAGCCGCTTCATCGCGTCACCTTGCGCGCGCGTCCAGCGCAGCAACGGACTGCCTCCGCCGATCGCCGCGTAGTTGCGGGCGGACTCGGCCGCCTTGCGTCTGCTGATCCACCAGGCGAAGAACCGCTGACCGAGCGAGCCGCCCGGAAAACGGATGATCTCGCGATCACGGAACAGATTGCGGAGGAAGGGCGTCACCTCGCCGAGGTTCGCGGGTCCGCCGAGGTTGAGCATCAGGACGGCGACGCGCATCACACGGTCCTCGAGAACACCTGCGACCTGGAGCTGCGCTGGCCTTCGAGGTAGGCGTCGAAGGGCATCGCAATGTTGCGGACGAACAGTCGCCCGGTCGGCGTGACGGCGATGCCGTCGTCTTCGATCGCGATCAGTCCATCCTCGCGCATCGGCGACAGGGCATCGATCGCGGCGGCGTATCGCTGTCGGAACGCTTCGGCTCCCCCATGCTCGGCGTAGACGAGCCGGAAGCGACACATCAGGTCGAGGATGATCCGGCGACGCGCCTCGTCGTCGGCGTTGCGTCGCAGACCGCGCTCCACCGGAAGCTCATTGGCATCGAGGCGCGCGCGGTAGTCGTGCAGGGTCTTCGTGTTCTGGGCGAAGGCGCCGCTCGTCTCGCTGATCGACGTGATGCCGAACGACAACATGTCGGCTGCGGCCTGCGTCGTGTAGCCCATGAAGTTGCGATGGAGTGATCCGCCGTCGGCCGCCTTCGCGAGACCGTCGCCCGGCAAGGCGAAGTGGTCCATGCCGATCGCCACGTACCCGGCCTCGCGGAAGGCGTCGAGCGCCGTGAGATACAGCTCGAGCTTCGCGGCACTCTTCGGGAGCCAGGCTTCGTCGATCACGCGCTGGTGCTTCTTCAGCCAGGGCACGTGGGCATAGCCGTAGCACGCGAGCCGATCGGGTTGCATCGCGAGCACGAGGTCGATGCTGTTCCGGAACGACTCGGGGATCTGGTGCGGGAGTCCGTAGACCAGGTCGAGGTTGATGGAACCGAATCCCAGTGAGCGCGCCGCGTCGACGAGATCGCGGGTCTGCGCGAACGACTGCTCGCGATGGATGGCGTGCTGCACCTCGGCGTCGAAGTCCTGCACGCCCATGCTGATCCGGTTGAAACCACAGCGGCGCAGCGCCTCGAGATGCGCGCGGGTCGTCACGCGCGGATCGACTTCGATGCTGATCTCCGCGCCCTCGGCGACCGGGAACAGCAGGCTCAAGCCCAAGAACAGGCGCTCCAGTTGCTCGGGAGCGAGGAAGGTCGGTGTGCCGCCTCCCCAATGGTGTTGCACGACCGGCCGCGGGGCGTCGAGCACCGCGCGTGCGAGCGTGGCCTCGCGCAGGACGTCGTCGACGTAGCGATCCGACTTGCGGAGGTCCTGCGTCACGATCACGCTGCACCCGCAGTAGAAACACATGCTCCTGCAGAAGGGCAGGTGCACGTACATCGCCATTCCTTGCCCCGGAGATCCGGCGGCGCGCCGGAGGCTCGCTCGATGGTCGGCGTCGCCGAACTCGTGGCTCCACGCCGGCGCGGTCGGATAGCTGGTGTAGCGCGGGCCGGGTTGGTCGTACTTGGCGAGCAGTCCCGCGAGCGGCGTGATCACCATTTGCGCACCTCGTCGACGACGATGTCGAGCGACCGCGGATCGGTCTCCGGCAGGATGCCGTGACCGAGGTTGAAGACGTGGCGCTCGCCGGCGGCGCGACAGATCGCCGCGACGCGCTGTCGCAACGACGACTCGGAGCCGAACAATGCGGTCGGGTCGAGATTCCCCTGGAGCGCCAGGTGTGCCGGAGTTCGAGCGCGTGCATCGGCCATGTCGACGCGCCAATCGATTCCGAGCACGGCGGCCGGGGACGAAATCATGCGCTCGAGGTGTTGAACCGCTCCGTTCACGTAGTGGATCGCGACCGCGCCGGCGTCGCGCGCGGCCGTCAGGAGTCGATCGCTCTGCGGAGCGCAGAGCTCCGCCCAGTCGCGACTGCCGAGCACCGCGGCCCATGAGTCGAAGACCTGCACCGCGTCGCAGCCGGCAGCCACGAGTGCGGTGACGAGTGGCTGCAAGGCGTCCGTGATGCGGGTCAGGAGGAAAGCGAAGGTCGCCGGGTCCTCGTGCAGGAGCCGTCGCGTCCTGTCCCAGTTCTTGCTGCCGCGACCCTCGATCAGGTAGCACGCCATCGTGAACGGCGCTCCGACGAAGCCGATCAATGCCACCTCGGGTGCGAGCTGCCCGCGCACGAGTCGGACGGTGTCGAGCATCGGGGTGAGATCGCGCTCCGGATCGGGAATGACGAGCGAGTCGACGTCGGCCCGCGTCACGATCGTCCGTTCGAGGACGGGTCCCGGCTCGTAACGGATTCCGATCCCCATCGGCGGCAGCGGGATCAACAGATCCGTGAACAGGATCGCGGCGTCGAGGCCGAAGCGCCGCACCGGTTGCAACGTGACTTCCGCCGCTGCCGCCGGCGTGTTGCACAGCTCCAGGAAGGAGAAGCGACTGCGGACCTCGCGGTACTCCGGCAGGTAACGGCCGGCCTGACGCATGATCCAGAGCGGTCGCCGCGATGGACGACCGCCACGCGCAGCAGTGAGGAAGGCGCCGCTCGGGTCGCCGTGCCCGCTCATCGCGCCTCCTCGCCGTCGAAGGCTTCCGCGAGTGCGGCGCCGAACACGTCGACGGCGAGGTCGACGTCGACTTCGCTGTGCGCCGCCGACAGGAAGCCGACTTCGTACGCGGATGGCGCGAGGTACACGCCGCGTCGCAGACAGGCGGCGTGCATGCGTCGGTAGATCGACGCCGCCTCCGCCGGGATGAGATCGTCGCGGCGCGGCGCCTCCCGCATTCCGAGCGCGAACCAGAACAACGAGCCCTGACGCACGAAGGTGACCGGAAGCTGCGACGCGTCGAGCACGCGCGCGACGCCGCGCTCGAGGCGCGCTCCGAGCACTTCGAGCCGTGCGATCACGTCGTCACGCTTCAGCACGCGAAGGGTCGCGAGGCCGGCGGCCATCGCCACCGGGTTTCCCGACAGGGTTCCTGCCTGGTAGACCGGACCGAGCGGTGCGAGCCTGGCGAACGCTTCGGCGGGCCCGGCAAAGGCGCCGACCGGCATGCCACCGCCGAGGACCTTGCCGAAGGTGACGAGGTCGGGCTCGATGCCGTACAGCTCCGCCGCGCCTCCGAGCGCGACACGGAAGCCGCTGATCACTTCGTCGAAGATCAGCAGGGCGCCGTGGGCCGAACACAGTTCGCGCAGACGCAGGAGGAACTCGCGGCGCTGCAGGAGCAAGCCGTTGTTCGCCGGCACTGGTTCGATGATCACCGCAGCGATCTCGCGACCGGTGGTCGCGAACAGCTCCTCGAGCCTGCCGAGGTCGTCGAGCGGCAGCACCGACGTGAGCCGAGCGATCGCCTCCGGCACACCCGCGGACGATGGCTCGCCGAACGTGACGGCGCCGCTGCCCGCAGCGACGAGCAGACCGTCGCTGTGTCCGTGATAGCAACCCGCGAACTTGACGATGCGATCGCGCCCCGTCACGCCCCTCGCGAGTCGCAGTGCCGACATCGTCGCTTCGGTCCCCGAGGAGGTGAATCGCACGCGCTCGACGCCGGGGTAGCAGGCGGCGACCTGCTCGGCGAGGAGCACCTCGTCGAGGTGAGGCGCGCCGAAAGTGAGGCCGCGTGACGCCGCCGTCTGCACCGCCTCGACGACCTCCGGATGGGCGTGACCCAGGATCAGTGGGCCCCAGGAGTGAACGAAGTCGAGATAGCGATCACCGTCGACGTCGACGAAGGACGCGCCGCTCGCTTCACGGAAGAACAGCGGTGTCCCGCCGACGGCGCGGAACGCGCGCACCGGTGACGACACGCCGCCGGGCAGCACGCGCTGGGCGCGCGCGAAGTGTTCGCGACTCGAGAGATGCGCGCTCACAGCCATCGGTTCGCCAGTGCCGCTCGGGCGTGGTAGGTGATCAGGATGTCGGCGCCCGCGCGCCGCACGGCGGTCAGGTGTTCACGCACGAGGTCGGCGCGATTGCCCAGTCCCTCGCGGGCCAACAGCTCGAGCGCCGCGTACTCACCGCTGACCAGGTAGGCGGCGACCGGTCGATCGACGGCGAGCGAGACGTCGCGGATCACGTCGAGGTAGGCGAGCGCCGGCTTGACCATCAGGATGTCCGCACCCTCGTGTTGGTCGAGCAGCGCTTCGCGAACCGCTTCCTTCCGGTTGCGGAAGTCCATCTGGTAGCTCTTGCGATCCCGCGGGCCGGCGTTCTTCGGAGCCGAATCCGCGGCGATGCGGAACGGACCGTAGAAGCTCGACGCGTACTTCGCGGCGTAGCTCATGATCGAACGCCCTTCGAAACCGGCCAGGTCGAGGGCGTCGCGGATCGCTCGCACGCGCCCGTCCATCATGTCCGACGGCGCGATCAGGTCGGCGCCCGCCTCCGCGAGACTCACCGCCTGAGCGGCGAGGCGCGGCAAGCTCGAGTCGTTGTCGACTTCGCCGTCGTGCAACAGCCCGCAGTGACCGTGGTCGGTGTAGGTGCACAGGCACACGTCGGCGGCGATGCAGAGGTCGTCACCGAAGCGCGACTTCAGGGCGTGGACGGCGCGATGGGCCGGGCTGTTCGGATCCTCGCCGCTCCGCCCCGCTTGGTCCTTCTGTGCCGTGACCCCGAACAGGAGCACGTTGTGCACACCGATCTCGAGGTCGGCCTCCACCTGTCGGAGCAGGCGTTCGACGCCCATCCGCGCGATGCCCGGCAGCGCGTCGATCGGTTGCTCCGCCGCATCGGAGGCGATCACGAAGTGCGGTTGGACGAGGCTCTCGGGCGCGATGCGGGTCTCCGCGCACAGATCGCGCAGCGCGGTCGTGCGGCGCAGACGACGTGGACGATCAAGCATGACTCGACTCCAGAAGGCACGAGATGAGGGAAGCTGCGGTGGGCCGGGCAGCGACCGCGTCGCACCTCACCAGGAGTTGGTGCATCACGGCCGCCGTCGTGTCGCCGAGGGCGAGGTGCCTGGAACGGCCTTCGCGCGGTGCGGCGACGTAGGCGCGCACGGCGGAAGGACTCGTGAACAACAACCACTCGCCGTGCGCTTCGGGCACCTGGACCGCGTCGATCGGCTCGCTGCGATAGAGCGGCAGCGGATCGACGGCGATCCGCGCCGGCTTCAGCGCGGCCTCGAACTCGGGATGGCGGTCCTCGGCGCAGGGATACAGGATCCCGCCCGGCGGAAGAGCGCTCGCGAGCACGTGGCGCGCCATCGCCGCACCGCCGCTGCCCTCGCTCGGACAACTGCAGGCGACGCCCCGCGCCCGGATCGCTGCCGCGGTCGCAGCGCCCGCCGCGAACACCGGTCCGCGGGCGACGTCGGCCGGAGCCACGATCGCGAAGAATCGCTCCACGGCGCGCGCCGACGAGAACGCGATCGCGCGATCGCGAAGTCGCCGTGACGACACCGCGACTCCCGGCAGCGACACGATGCGCGTCAGGTGCACCGTCCGCACCTTCGCCCCGGCGATGGCCAGCGCGTCGGCGAGCTCCGACCCCGAGCCCTCCGGGCGGAGCAACGTGACCGCGACTCCCAGCAGCGGCTCGCCGACCAGCGCGGCCCACTCGGCTGCCGCGATACGGGCGAGCGACGACGGATCGCTGCCGCGCAGTTCCTGGAACAACGCAGCGCTCTGACCCGGGTGGAGGTCCGGGCGCGCGAACAGCCCGAGTTGCATGCGGAAGCCGCACTCGTCCGCGGTGACGAGTGCCCCGAGCGGCATCGAGCAGCCGCCACCGAGCACCGCGAGTACTTCCCGCTCCGCCCCGGCACAGCGCGCCGAGAGCGGGTGGTGCAGCTGAGCGAGCAGGGCCCGTACGCGGGCGTCGTTCGCGCGGCACTGCACGGCGAGCGCACCTTGCGCCGGTGCGGGCGGACACCACTGCGCGGGCAGGGCCAAGCGCTTCAGTCCGTCGAGCGGCAGGTCCAGGCGGTCGAGCCCGGCCGCGGCGAGGACCACGGCGCCGTACTCTCCCCGCCGCACCTTCGCGACGCGCGTCGGCACGTTGCCGCGCACGTCGGCGTACTCGAGGTCCTTCCGATGGAGTGCGAGCGCCGCGCGCCGGCGGTGCGACGAGGTGCCGACGCGGCAACCGGCGCGCAACGGCACGAAGGCACCGCCTTGGTCTTCCACGGCGGGGTCGTAGACGAGCACGTCCTCGTGAGCTGCTCGCGCCGGCACGGCACCGATCACCAACTCCTCACGCAACTCGACCGGGAGGTCCTTCATGCTGTGCACGGCGGCGTCGATGCGCCCACCGAGCAGCGCGGCTTCGAGTTCGGCGGTGAACAGACCCTTGCCGCCGATCGTCGGAAGCGGTCGATCGAGGTCGCGATCGCCGCGCGTCTCGATCACCTCGACGCGGAACTCCTCACCGGTCGCCGCGCGGAGCGCCGTCGCGACAGCACGGGTCTGCGTGAGCGCGAGGTCGCTGCCCCGACTTCCGAAGACGATCATCGCGTCCCCGCCAGTTGACGGATGTCCTGGATGTGGAAGTGCGCGTTGCGCCTGGCGGTGCGCATCACCACGTTGCGCAGCGCATCGCGATCGCTGGCCGGGAGGTGACGGAGTTCGCGGTCGAAGGCGGAGTCGAGTTCGGCCATCGCACCCTCGACATGGAGGTCGACGACACGGCCGAGGTTCGGTCGCCCCGCCTCGAGCTCGGTCCAGAGCTGTCGCGCGAGTCCGGAGACGAGCGTGATCCCGGCGGCCTTGGTCGCGCTCTGACTCGCGATCGCTCGGGCCGCGACCGCCGACAACTCATCGAGCGTGATCACGCGCAGGCCGGAGATCCCGAAGACCTCGCGCTCGACCACCGACGGTTGGGAGATGTCGACGACGGTCTTGAGTCCGAGGGCGAGTTCGCGCGTCAACAGCGGACGGTCGCTGTGCACGGCGAACACCACTCCGTCGAGCGCGGGACGTGCGGTCGTGAAATCGCGCAGCGACATCGCCCGGCCGTCGAAGTGCTCCGCCAGGGCTTCGGCGGCAGCGAGCGTCCGGTTCACGACCAGCGGATCGCGTACGCCGCGCCGCTGCATGACCTCGAGGACGAGTCGACCGGTCGCGCCGGCACCGACGACGGCGAGGCGCGGGCCCGCGGTCATCACTTCGTCGGCGGCCATCGCAGCGACCGAGCGCGGGCGATGGTCGAGACCGGCTTCCTTGCGCACTTCGCTCGCCGTCGACAACAGCCGCGACCGGAGCATCTGCAGCCGCCGGCTCAGGAGCCCGTGTTCCTCCGCGCTCTTGTACGCGCGGCGGACCTGTCCGAGGATCTGCTCTTCGCCGAAGACCATCGAATGCAGACCGATCGCCACGCCGAGGAAGTGTTCGATCGCATCCGCATCCTCGAGTTCGCGGATCGGGAACGAGGACCCGCAACCGAGGAGTTCCCGCGCGAAACCGGCATCCGGTTCGGCGTCGAGTCGGGCGTCGAGCTCGACGAGCACCTCGACGCGATTGCAGGTCGACAAGAGGAGCGCGCCGTGGATCGCGTCGTGCTTGCGCAGCTCGAGCAGCCGCGTCTGGATGCGCGCGCTCTGCGAGGAGATCTCCGTCAAGCGGGACGGAGGCACGAGTTCGTGATCGCTGCCGGCGAGAAGGAACCGCGACATGACGGCCGCGATTCCACGCATCGCGTCGATGCCGAGTGTCACGCCTCGGTCATTGCCGCGAGGAATCTCGGGACCGAGATCCGGGCCACGAATGTCGCCTTCTCTCGGGAGTCCGTCAGATTTCGTCGCGGTCCGGGAAAGAACGATCGATGGCTTCCGTTCCGCGAGTCCCCGCACTCTCGCCGCGCAGCGCCCGATCTCACGGAACGGTCGGGGATCGCCTCGCCACCGGCGGGTCGCGGATGCCTGGTTCGTGGTGGTCGACACCCGACCCGGCCGCAACGGTGTCGCTAGACTCCCGCCGTGGTCTCCCACCTGTCGACGCACGTGAGCCTCCTGGCGCGGCTGAGGACGGGGTCCGACGACTCGGCCTGGGTCGAGTTCACGGCGCGCTACCGCGATCTGATCCGCGGCTATGCGTTGCGGCGCGGCCTCCAGATGGCGGACGCGGAGGATCTCGTGCAGGACGTGTTCCTCGCGCTCAGCAGCGGGATGAAGGACTTCGTCTACGACCCGCAGAAGGGCCGCTTCCGTGGCTTCCTCAAGACCATCGCGGCGCGCGCGATCGGCAAGCGCCTGCGGAAATCGCGCGGCATGGTCGCGCAGAGCGCGGCGGAACTCGTTCTCGACTCGACGCCGCAAGAGCACGACGGCGACGCGGACTGGGAAGCGGAATGGCGGCAGTACCACCTCCGCACGGCGATGCTGCGCGTGCGCAGCGAGTTCCGCGCCTCCGATCTGCTCGCCTTCGAACTCCTGACGCGCGACGGCAAGGATGCGAAAGGCGTCGCGCAGGAGCTCGGCATCAGCGTCGACTCCGCCTACCAGGCGAAGTCCCGCATCCTCAAGCGGCTGAAGGCGCTCGTCGCCGAACAGGTCGCCGAGGAAGGCTGAGCACGCGCCGACCGCACGAGCGAGGCCATCCCCGATGACGGAGACCACGTCCTGGTTCGACGACGACGCTCTGCTCGAGAGCGAAGTGAAAACGGCGCTCGGCACGCCGTCCGGCGCGCCGTCGATCACCGGCTACGGCGAACTGCGCGAGATCGCGCGCGGCGGACAGGGTGTCGTCTACTCGGCGATGCAGCTCGGCACCAAGCGGGTCGTGGCGCTCAAGGTGCTGCGCGAAGGACCGGCCGACGGGGTGCGCGGCGTGCGCCGCTTCGAGCGCGAAGTCGATCTCGCGGCGTCGCTCGCGCATCCGAACGTGGTCGCGCTGTTCGACAGCGGGACGACGCCCGACGGCCGCCCCTTCCTCGTGATGGAACTCATCGACGGTCCGACGATCGACCACGCGCCGCAGGTCGTCGCGGCGCAGGCGGCTCGCCTCGCACGGCCGCCGCTGGATGCGCTCGTCGAACTCGTCGCCCAGGTCTGCGACGGCGTTGCCTATGCACATCGCCGCGGCGTCGTGCATCGCGACCTCAAGCCGAGCAACGTGCGCGTCGATCGCGACGGACGTCCCAAGGTCCTCGACTTCGGCCTCGCGAAGAACCTCGACGGCGGACCCGGCGCGCTCACGCTCACGGGTTCGGGCACGGGCGCGGCGTTCCTCGGCTCGCTGCCCTGGGCGAGCCCCGAGCAGGCGCTCGGACACAACGACGACGTCGACGTGCGCAGCGACGTCTATGCGCTCGGCGTCGTCCTCTATCAGCTCCTCACCGGACGTTTCCCCTACGACGTCGAGTCCGACCTGCGCACGACGCTGAACACGATCGTCCACGTGGCGCCGATCGCGCCGCGCAAGTTCGTCGGCATCCCCGCCGATCTCGAGACGATCGTGCTGCGCTGTCTGCAGAAGGACCCCGACCGGCGCTATCAATCCGCGGGCGACCTCGCGCGCGACCTGCGGCTCTTCCTCGCCGGCGAAGCGGTCGAAGCGCGACGCGACAGCGCGTGGTACTCGCTGCGGATGACGGCGCGACGGCACCGCGTCGCGTTCGTCGCGAGTGCGCTGGTCCTCGTGTCGCTGGTCGCGGGACTCGCCGTCTCGCTCACGTTCTGGCGACAGGCGGAAGCGCAGACCAAGGCCGCAACCGAGTCGGCGCGTGCGGCGCATGCCGCCATGCAGTTCTTCTCGGACACGATGCTCGCCGTCGACCCGAGCGCGCAGGGCCGCGACGTGAAGATGGTCGACGTCGTGCGGGGAGCAGCGAAGGACCTCGAGCACCGCTTCCCCGGCGATCCGGACGCGAAGGGCTTCTTCTACACGAAGCTCGTCGAGCTGCTGCGCAACCTCGGTGACCTGCCTGCCGCGCTCGCGCTCTCCGAGACTTCGGTGCGCGACGCAGTCGCGGCGTGGGGCGACAACGACCCGCGCACGATCTTCGCGCGCGCCAACCAGGCGTTGATCCTCCACGCCTCGGGGCGCAGCAAGGACGCGTTGCCGATCCTCGAGAGCGAAGCTGCGCGGCTGCGCGGCGATCCGGCGCTGCGCACGCCGGCGACCAGCCATGTCTTCACGAACCTCGGCTTCGTGCTCCTCGCCCTCGACCGCGTCGACGACGCCGAGGCTGCGTTCAAGGAGACGATGAACTTCCCCGTCGAGCCGGGTCGCGAGTCGGAGTCGCAGAGCATCGCGTTGGAGACGCTCGCCGCGATCGCCGGCTTCCGCGGGAAGCCCGCGGAGGCGCTCCGGTTGCTGGAGGAGTCCTTGCCCCTGCGGCTGGCATCCGTCGGCAACGAACACATCGCCACGATCCGCTGCCGCGGCAACCTCGCCTTCTACCTCGGCGAGCTCGGCCGGAACGCGGAGGCCGAAGCGATCACGCGCGAGAACGTCGAGATCACACGCCGGCGCATGGGCCCGCGTCATGTCGACACGCTCAGCGGGCTCAACAACCAGGCGCACTACCTCGAGATGCTCGGGCGACTCGACGAAGCGGAGGTGTTGCTGAAGGAGTGTCTCGAAGGGCGCATGGAAGTGCTCGGCGAAGAGGCGCCCCACACGTTGATCACGTTGGGCAACCTCGCGTCGGTCACGCTGAAGCGCGGCGACGTCACGACCGCCGAGACGCTGTTCCGCCGCGCCATCGCGATCGGAACGAAGACCCAAGGTCCCGCGCACACCGACGTCCTCATCCGTCGCAACAACCTCGCCCTGCTCCTCGCCGACAGCGACCGCAACGCCGACGCGATCGAGACGATGCGCGGCGTCGTCGCCGACGCCGAACAACACCTCGGCGCCGAGCACCACCTGACCGCGCGCTTCCGCTGCAACCTCGGCGGCTACCTCGTCACGGCTCAGGACTGGCCCGCCGCCGAACCGCTCCTGCGCGAGGCCTTGCGCGTGCTCGAAGCGAAGTACGGCGCGACGAGCGCGGATGCCGCCGGCGCCCGCAAGCGGTTGTGCGACGTGCTCCGCGCGACCGGGCGTGAGGCGGAAGCGGAGGCGATCCGACCGGAACCTCAGCGCCAGAAGTAGTGCCAGCTCGAGTCGAGCGTCGTGCTCGCGCCGGGTTCGAGCTTCACATTCCAGCGGAACTCGGCGAAGCCATTGAAACGGAACCACCAGTAGGGCCAGCTCCACCACGCCCACCAACCGGGACGGACTTCGCCGCTCCAGAGGTTCGCGAGGTCCAGCTGCTGCATCGAGCCCGCCTGCTCGACCGCATCGGCGATGCCGAGCACCCGCCGCGACACCTCGATCTCGACGGCGCTCCGCTTCCGGTTGTGCAGCACGATCTTGCCCGCGAGTTCGATGTGTCCGTACTGGTTGTTGTCGAAGAAACGGGCGTTCGCGACTCTCCCCGTCTCGTGCTCTTCGCTTTCGACGTGGATCTCGATCGCGGTGTTGATCTCGAGATCCGTCTCGGCGCCGATCGGGGTGTAGCGCATGCGGCCCTGCGCCAGCGCACGTCCCTTGCTCAGCACCAGGGCCGGTGCGGTCGTCAGCGGTGCCGTCGACAGGTTCTTCAGGCGCAGCACGTGCATCGCCTTCGGCGCCGCGAGTTGACGCGCGAGTTCGAGCATGCGGTCGCTCTGCAGGCCCTGACGGATCTCCATCGGCGGCGCGAAGGGAACGTCGAGCGTGTAGACGTCGCGGTAGGCGAGTTCGAAGGTCGAGATCGGCACGGCCAGACGCTCACCCTTCTTCAGGGTGATGTCACGCAACGTGAACACGAACAGGTCTTCGTTCGACTCGCCGCTCCCGACGTTGGTATCCGGAGCCTGCGCACCCTGATCGCCGCCGACGTAGCCGGCGGATTGGGTCATCAGCGAGTTCGACAGCAGGTTCGAGTTGACGGAGAAGCTGGGCAGCCTCACGGACACCGCAGCGACTTCCTGTTGGAGCGAGATCGGGTCGACGAGTCCTTCGAACTCGAACTTGGGCACGCCGATGACGAGGTGCACGGTCGCCCGGTCGAGGTCGATGAGATCGTTCACCAGCGAAGCCTGCAGTTGCACGCTGGCTTTGCCCGCACCGTCGATGTCGAGACGGTAGGACGGGATCCACCGCAGCCCACGCTGCACGTACATCACGCCGACGCTTGCCCCTTCCCCTCCGCCTTGGACCTCGAGCGTCAGTCGTTCGCGAAGCTGTTCGACGCGCACGGTGGTCTGCAGATCCCCGCGCACCTCGAGATCGCGCACCAGCATCATCGGTACCGCGCGTGTGCCGCTCGATGTGGACACGAGCAAGAGTTCGCCCTCGGCCGCAGTGCCGTCGCGACTCCGGGTCGGCATGGCGAGCAACTTGCCTTCGATGCGCTCCTGGTTGACGTCGACGATCACGACGTCCTTGCCGAGGTTGGCGCGAGCAAGCTGCCGCAGGTCGACGGCCGGCAGGTCCTCGGCGACGGTCTCGCGCCCCGCCTTCGCCGACACCAGCCGCGCGCCGCCGGACGCGTACGGCCAAAACGTGCCGAGCACGGGTATCGGTAGTTCGTCGAGCACGACACGCCCGCCGGCCTTCGGATCGAGCGGCATCTCGCGCAGCAGATAGGCGTGACCGTCCTTGAACACCGTGACCTCGCGCACAGGCAGCTTCACAGCGCCTCCGGCAGACGGCGGCTCCTGCGCCAGGACACAAGCGGTCAACGACAACACCACCGCAGACTTCGGGATTCGCATGCGAGTCCGGCCTCCGCGGCGGTCGGCCGCAGGTCGTGAGGGAGTCTAGGCACGGCCTCCGAGCGAATCGTGATCGGGAGGGTTCGCCTCCCGATCCACGGCGCGGGTGAGGACGCGACGAGGCCGAACCAGGCTCCGGATGGACGATGAGCACGAGCGAGAGCGACGCGTGGTGCGCGACGCCCTGCGCGCCCTCGAAGCGAAGTTTGTTGCAATGCATGCGAATGCCGACTGCTCGCACGAACGATCGTGCAAGGTAATGCGTGCGACCCGACGCGATGCGAAGGCGACGGCGCAAGAAGCAGCCTTCCATCCGGCCGCACGACAGTGACTCTCCCGAGCAACGCTGTGCGAGACTTGCGGTGGTCGGCGCGCAAGGTGGTCCGTATCTCGTGCGCGCCACCGAACAACCGCGCGCCGGATGATGCTCCTCGTGTCCCGCTCCACTCTCGCCGACCTCGTCGAAGGTGCAACGACTTCGAACATGATGCAGGTGCGGAGTGTCGGCCGCAGCGCGCGCCGCATAGTCGTGCCCCTCGCACGCCGCCACGACGTCGACGCGCCATGAACATCGCAGTGCACACGGCCGATCGTTCCGGGTACGCAGAGGTCTTCGTGACCAGCACGGCAGTCGCGGCGGCCGAGGCGGACGACGTGTTCGCGGCGATAGCGACGGCACTCGCGACCTGCGGCGCCGAACCGTTCGCCGAACGTGTCTACGGAGGACTGCCGGTCAGGGAACGGCTGCTGGACGCGCGGCGCCGACAGTTCGCCGCGCACGATCTCGACACGGAGGGACCCGTCAGCTTCATCGACGGCTCACCGCTTGGTGGTGGCGACTTTGCCGGCGTGCAAGTCGAAGGAGTGCGCTCCGTGCAAGGCCCGGCGGTGCGCACCGTGCCGGGCGGCCGGCTCTGGCAGGGCCCTACCTTCCGCATGCTGCACCTGTTCGGAGTCACCGGTTCACCCAGCGACCCGGTGACGGTGCAGGCGCAGCAGATGTTCGCGGCCGCGGCCGCGGCCGCGCGTGCGCATGGCTTCGACTATCGCCAGTCGGTGCGCACCCGGATCTACCTGGCGCGCCTGCTCGACTGGTACGGCGAGTTCAATCGCGTGCGAAGCGGCGCCTACCGCGCCTACGACTTCGCGTTCCCCGCCAGCACGGGCATCCAGGGTCGTGCCGGCGATGCCGAGTGCACGATGGACGTCCTGCTCCTCGACGGCGTGCGTTGCGATCCGATCGACCGCACCGCGCGCCAGGGCCCGGCGCGCGCTTATGGATCGTCCTTCTCGCGCGGGATGCAGATCACGCACGAGGGCGGCGTGACCGTGCATGTGTCCGGCACGGCGAGCATCGACCCTGCGGGGCGCAGCCTGCATCCCGACGACCCGGCGGCGCAGTTCGCGGAGACGCTGCTCGACATCGGCGCCGTGCTCGAGCAAGCCGGCATGTCGCTCACCGACATCCGGCAGGCAACCCTGTTCTGCAAGGACGAGCGTGCGTACGCCGCCTGCCAGCAGGTGCGCCGCCTGCTCGGCGTGCCGGCCTTCCCCACGGTCGCGGTGCATGCCGACGTGTGCCGGCCGGAGCTGCTCGTCGAAATGGAGGCGATCGCGTGTCGATGACCTCGATCGCCGTCTGCTTCTTGCATGACGCGCCGGCGGAGTCGGTGCAGCAGTGCCTTTCACTGCTCGGCTTCGCCGGTCCCGACCCGCGCTGGCGCTGGCATCCGCCGGGCCTGTTGACCGTCGTCCTCGCGGAAACCCCGACCCCCGAGCTTCTCGAACGCGTACGCCGGCTCGCGGGCCTGCGCAGCGTCGTCGAACGGTCCAACGGCCAGGGTCGCACGACCCGCCTCGGCGTCGACCTGGGCGGCGGGGTCATCGCCGGCGCCGGGCGACTCTGCATCGTCGCCGGCCCATGCAGTGTCGAGGGCCGGACCCAGATCGAGGAGATCGCGGCACTGGCCGCCGAGAACGGGGCCGACGCAGTGCGCGGCGGGGCATTCAAACCGCGCAGTTCGCCCTATTCGTTCGGCGGCCTCGGCGAAGCGGGTCTCGAACTGCTCGCCGCCGCCGGGGCCCGCTGCGGGCTGCCGGTGGTCACCGAAGTGCTCGACGCGGGCGACCTCGACCTCGTCGCCCGATACGCCGACGTGCTGCAGATCGGATCGCGCAACATGCACAACAGCACGCTGCTGTTCCGCGCCGGCTGCCATGCACGCGGTCGGCCCGTGCTGCTCAAGCGCGGCATGGCGGCGACGCTCGAGGAGACGCGCCTGGCGGCCGAGTACGTGCAACTGGGCCGACTCTGCGCGGGCTTCGACGAGCCGCGGCTGATGCTCTGCGAGCGCGGCGTGCGCACGTTCGAGCCGGAGGTCCGCTTCGCGCTCGACGTCGCCGCGATCCCGTTGCTGCAGCGCACGCTGCAACTACCGGTGATCGCCGACCCGAGTCACGCCGCCGGTCAGCGCGACCTCGTGGAGCCGCTCGCGCGCGCGGCGGTGGCGGCGGGCGCCGACGGACTGCTCATCGAAGTCCACACCGACCCCGATCGCGCGTGGAGCGACGGTGCGCAAACCCTCGGTCCCGCCGCGTTCGGTTCCCTCGTGCGGCACGTCCGCGCGCTCGTCGCGGTCGTGGCACTGCTCATGGTGTCGCTCACCGCACGCGCGCAAGGCTCGCCATTCGAGAGCAGCGGTCCGACCGCGGCGGTGTCGCGCATCGACGCGCTGGTCGACGAACGGCTGCGGCAACTCGGTCTCGAGGCGTCCCCACCCTGCTCCGACGGAGTGTTCGTTCGTCGCGTTCATCTCGCCGTGCTCGGCACCTTGCCGACCGCCGCGGAGGCGCGCGCTTTCCTCGCCGACGACGAACCAGACAAGCGCTCGCGCCTCGTCGATGCCGTTCTCGACCGGCCCGAGTTCGCCGCGTTCCAGGCGATGCGCTGGTGCGACCTGCTGCGCGTCAAGGCCGAGTTCCCGATCAACCTCTGGCCGAACGCCGTGCAGGCCTATCAGCGGTGGATCGAGGACAGCCTGCGACGGGGCATGCCGTACGACCAGTTCGTGCGCACGCTGCTGCTCGCGACCGGCAGCAACTTCCGCGCGCCCGAGTCGAACTTCCTGCGCGCGGTGGCCGACCGCACACCGGCCGGTCTCGCCAAGGCCAGCGCGCTGACGTTCCTCGGCGCGCGCATCGAGTCGTGGCCACAGGAACGCCGGGACGGGCTCGCGTCCTGCTTCGCGCAGGTTGCATACAAGAGCACGCTCGAGTGGAAGGAGGAGATCGTGTTCTTCGACCCGACGCGACCGCTCGGCGCGGGCAAGTCCGGTCGCGCTGCCGGGGTCGTGCTGCCGGACGGCAGCACGCAGAAGGTCGAGCCCGGCGCCGATCCGCGCATCGCGTTCACCGATTGGCTGCTCCAGGAACCGAGCCATTGGCTGGCCAGGAGCCTCTGCAACCGCATCTGGTTCTGGCTGTTCGGCCGCGGCGTGGTGCACGAAGTCGACGACTTGCGCGCCGACAACGAAGCGGCGGTGCCCGGATTGCTCGAACACCTCGCCGCTGAATTGCTGGCCGCGCAATGGGACCAGAAGCGCGTATTCCGCGAGATCCTGCTGTCGGCGACCTGGCAACGCTCTCCGCTGCCGCGAAGCCGCGACGCGGGCGCGGCCGTCCACTTCGCTCACTACTCGATCCGTCGCCTCGAAGCCGAGGTGCTGATCGACGCGATCTGCCAGATCACCGGGACGTCCGAGGAATACAGCAGCCCGATCCCCGAGCCGTTCACCGTGATCCCGCCGGGCACGCGCGCGATCGCGCTCGCCGACGGCAGCACGACCAGCGCGTTCCTCGAGTTGTTCGGCCGACCGCCACGTGACCTCGGCCTGGCGAGCGAACGCAACGACCGCCCGACCGCGGAACAGTGCCTGCACCTGCTCAACTCCAGCCACGTACGCAAGAAGCTCGAGAGCGGCCCGGCGATCGTCCGGCTGCTGCGCAGCGGGAACGCGCTCGACGAGCTCTACCTGACCTTCCTGTCGCGTTTCCCCACCGCGGCGGAGCGCGACGCCATCCGCCGGCACGCGACCGCCGGTAACCCGCGGCGGGTCGCGAGCGACGTCGCCTGGGCGCTGCTGAACTCGGCCGAGTTCCTCTACCAGCACTGATGGCATCGTGAGGTGACCATGACGAACGACACAAACCGCGTGGCCGGCGTTTCGACTGCAGGCGCCACGACCGCACCCACCCGCCGCGACGTGTTGCGCGCCGGAGCCGCGGCCGGCGGAGCCCTGTTGCTCGCACCGCAACTGCGGTCCCTGGCACCGCTGCCGCGCGCGAAGGCGAAGTCCGTGATCCAGATCTGGATGTGGGGCGGGCCGTCGCACCTCGACACGTTCGACCCGAAGCCCGAGGCCGGCGGCGACTACTCCGGCTCCCTCGGCGCGCCGATCGCCACCAACGTCGCCGGCGTGCGGATCGGCGAACTGTTGCCGCTGCTGGCCAAACAAGCGCACCAATACGCGCTGCTGCGCAGCGTCACGCACGGCACCAACGCGCACGAAACGGCGTCGTACCTGGTGCAGACCGGTCAGGCGGCCGGCGACGGCATCGTGCACCCGTGCGCCGGCGCCGTCGCTTCGCTGTTCCTCGGCCGCGAGGGCGGCTATCGCAGCCTGGTCCCGCCGTACGTCGTGCTCACGCAGCCGCAGGGCCGCTTCTCGGAGGCCGGCTTTCTCGGCGCGCGACACAAGCCGTTCGCGACCGGCGGAAATCCCGCGCTGGATCCGTTCGTCGTCGAGGGCGTCGTGGCGCCCGGCATGGACGCTCAGCGGCAGCAGGCACGGCGCGACCTGCTGCGCGAACTCGACACGTTCGGCAAGGCACTCGGCGACGACCGCGAACTCGAGGCACTGCGCGAGGCGGAAGCAACCGCTTACGACCTGATCCTCGGCGATGCCGGCAAGGTCTTCGACCTCTCGCAGGAGGATGCCAAGGTGCGCGACGCATACGGCCGCAACACGTTCGGCCAGTCGTGCCTGCAGGCGCGCCGGCTCGTCGAGCAGGGCGTGCCGTGGGTGACGATCAACTACCAGGGTTGGGACACCCACAAAGAGCACTTCCAGGCAATGCGTCGGAAGTTGCCCGAGATGGACCGCGGCGTGGCGACGCTGTTGCAGGACCTCGCCGACCGCGGTCTGCTCGCGTCGACCATCGTCTGGTGGACCGGCGAGTTCGGCCGCTCGCCGAAGGTCCAGTGGGAATCCCCGTGGAACGGCGGACGCGGCCACCACGGCCGTGTCTTCTCGGCGCTCGTCGCCGGCGGGGGTTTCCGCGGCGGCACGGTCGTCGGCGCTTCCGATCGGACCGGCGAAGACGTCGCCGACCGGCCGGTGCCGCCCGCCACCGTGCTCCGCAGCATCTACCAGCGGCTCGGCATCGACCCGAAGACCCGCTTGCCGCATCCGCAGGGCCACGAAGTTCGCGTGCTGCCCGACCCTGACCCGGGCGACACGACGCGCGGGCTGTTGCGGGAGATCCTGTGAAACTCCGCATGCCCGGCGTCCTGCTGGTCCTGTTCGCCGCGGCCGGCGCACAGGAGGCCCCGCATCTCGCCTATGCGTATCCCGCGGGCCTTCAGCGCGGCACGACGGTCGTCGTGACGCTCGGCGGCAAGGGACTGCAAGCGACCACCGGAATCCACGCTTCGGTACCGGGGCTCTCGGCCGAGATCCTCGAGCGCACGCGCCCGATGACGAACCGCGAACGCAACGAGGCACGCGAGACGCTGCAACAACTGCAGAAGAAGCGACAGCAGGGCGAACTGTCGACCGCCGACGTGGCGTTGGCCGATCGATTGCGCGCACAACTCGCCGCGAGCCGCCGCGAAGTGAGCCCACAACTCGCCGAGACCGTCGTCTTGCGCGTCGTCGCCGCTCCGGACGCGCCGTGCGGCGATCTCGACCTGCGACTGCTGTCTCCCAACGGCCTGTCGAATCCGCTTCGCTTCGTGGTCGGATCCCTGCGCGAACTTCCCGAAGCGGAACCGGGCAGCCCCCCGGGGGGAGCCGATTCGATCGAGCTGCCCGTGGTCATGAACGGCCGGATCCTGGCCGGCGACGTCGATCGCTACCGTTTCCGCGCCCCGCAGGGCACCCACCTCGTCGCCGACGCCGCGGCGCGCGCGCTGCTGCCATTCCTCGCCGACGCGGTGCCCGGCTGGTTCCAGGCGACGCTTGCGATCCACGACGAGCGCGGCGTGGAACTGGCGTTCGCCGACGACCGCGGCCCGGACCCCGACCCTCTGCTGTCGTGGGTCGCGCCCGCCGACGGCGATTACGTGCTCGAGATCCGCGACGCGCTGTTCCGCGGGCGCGAGGACTTCGTCTATCGACTCACCATCGGCGAACTGCCGATCGTGACGTCGGTGTTCCCACTCGGCGCCCGGGCAGGCGAACGCACGCGCGTGCAACTGCGTGGGTTCAACCTCGAACAGACGACCACCGAGATCGCGTTGCGCAAGGGTGAGGTCGGCACCGTCACGGTCGATCCGACGTCGGCCGACGGCGACAGTGTGCCGTTCGCCGCCGGCCGGCGGCCCGAGATGGGCGAGTGCGAACCCAATGACGAGACCGCGCAGCAACTGCGCCTGCCCGTCGTCGTGAACGGCATCGTCGAACGCCCCGGCGACGTCGACGCGTTCGCGTTCGCCGGACGGCACGGTCAACGCATCGTCGCCGAGGTCGCAGCGGCCCGGCTCGGCTCGCCGCTCGATTCCATGCTTCGTCTGGTGCACCAGAGCGGCCGCGTGGTCGTGCAGAACGACGACGACCCGAACCTCGCCAGCGGCCTGCTCACCCAGACCTCCGACTCCCACCTCGATTGCACGCTGCCTGCCGACGGCGTCTACCACTTGCTCGTCACCGACACGCGGCAGAAGGGCTCCCCCGAGCATGCATACCGGCTGCGAGTCGGTCCGCCGCAGCCCGACTTCGAGCTGCGCGTCGTTCCATCGGCGATCCAGGTGCGCGCCGGCGGTATTGCCGTCGTCACGGTCCATGTCGCCCGGCGGGAAGGCTTTCTCGGCGCCGTGGCGCTGGAACTGGTGAAAGCCCCGGTCGGCTTCCGGCTCGATGGCGCAATCGTACCTGGTTCCGTCGATCGCCTGCCGATCACGTTGACCGCACCCGCCGGCACCGCGGAGGCACCCGTGTCGCTCGCGATCGAAGGGCGGGCGAGGATCGCCGGGCAGGATGTGCGCCACCGCGCCGAACCTTGTGACGATTGCATGCAGGCGTTCGCCTACCGTCACCTCGTGCCGGCCGCGGAACTGCTCTGCACGGTGCGCGCTGCCGGCCGTGTCCCGCTACCACGCCTCCGTCACCACGAGGAACCGGTGCAACTGCGGGCCGGCGACACGACCGAGGTGACCGTCGCCGACGGCGTCCGCAATGTGAGCGGACTCGAGTTCCTGCTGCGGGATCCGTTGCCGGGTCTCCGCATCGCCAATGCACAGCAACGCGGGGACCACTTCGTTCTGTCGATCGCAGTCGAGAACCGCGACGACCTCCGCGGGCGCGCCGGCAATCTGATCGTCGACGTGCGTCCGGAGCGCCCCGCTGCCGCCGCCTCCAAACCCCCACGCCGCCCCGCCGAGCCGCGCACCGCCGGCACGCTGCCCGCGATCCCGTTCGAGGTGGCGCGCAGATGACGCTCGGGACATCCTCCGCTCCGATCTCGGGACGGGCGATGCGCCGGCTATTGCGCGTGTTCGACAAACCCCTCGCCGGCGTCGAACGTCAACAGGGTCTGCCCCGCCCGACCATGACGACGCATGAGGTCGAAGAACACCACTTCCTCGCCCGGCCACGGAAACGCGTAGACGATGTCGAAGTCGGTGAGTCGAACCTCGGTCCAAGCGCTCGGCAGACTGTCATCGGTGAGGTGGAAGTCGGCGTCGAGAAGTTCACCGAGGTCGGCGTCGCTCGGCATGAACGAGCCGAGTACGAAGCGCGGAGCCGCGCCGTGGCGCGCGGCGAGTTCTTCGGCGGCGGCGACGAGTTCGGCCCGGCTCTCGATTCCGCACGCGTCGTAACCGAGAAGGTCCGCGATGATCGTGATGAGTCCACTGCCGCAGCCGAGTTCGACGAAACTCGAGGCGCGCTCGCGCAGCCGCACCCGTTCTTCCTGCGCTCGCAGCGGATCGGCCGCGATGAACCCGTCGAAGCCCGCGGCCCGATTCGCCGTGTGACGCCGCGTCACCGCCGCCGAATCGGCGACCAAGCGGTCGAGAACGGATCGTGCGAGTCGCTTCGTCACGTCGCGGGACGATAGCGGCCGGCGACTCACGGATCGCAAGTCCAGGATGCCGCGAACCGGGATCCGCCGGTCGCAGCGCAGCATCGCGTCCTTCGCGCGTCGCCCGCGCGCGCGACCGGCGAGGACCGGGATACTCTTCGCCGTCCCGCGTGATCCGGGGCTCCCGAATCCACGAGCGATCCGCACCATGAGACTCAGCCGCGCCGTCACGTCGTTCCCGTTCGCCGTCGGCCTCGTCACTGCGCTGATCAACGCGCAGGGCGTGCAGCCGCTCTCGGGTACCTATCGGGTCGGATCGATCGGCACGTACTTCGGTGGGCCGTGCCCGACGCAGGGCCCCGGCATCGTTGCCGACAACGGCTTGTTGACGTTCACGCCCGCCGGCGCCGTGGCGCTGACTTTCGCCGTCCGTGACGTCTGTGCGGGCGGGCAGGTGATGCAGATCACCGAGACCGACTCGGGTGTCTACGCGGTGGGCACCGACGGCATCCTGACGCTCGACTTCGATCCGTCCAACCCAGGCACCGACATCGCGCGCTTGTTCGTCCGCGCCGACGGCAGCGTCGCCTTGCACGCGCGCACGCAAGCCGATCCGGAGACCTCGCAGGCGATCGCGGTCGCTCTGTCGTCGGGCATGTCGAACTCCTCCCTGCTCGGCGATTACCACGTCGCGCGGCTCGTGCTGCGCAACGACTCCGCCGGCCTGTCCTCGGTGTCGGATCTCGGCGTGGTGACCTTCGACGGTGCCGGCGGTTTCGTCGAGAGCGGCCTGCGCCACAGTGTGGCCCCGAACGGCGCACACGTGAACGCGAACTACAACTCCGCGGGCGCGTACTCGATCGGCGCCGACGGAACCCTGACCGTCGGTGCGCTCCCCAATGGCGCGGTGTCGCACGACCGTGAGCTGTTCTTCTGGCTGCACGCCGTCGGGCTCGAAGCTGGTCTGACCGTCGGCATTCGCCGCGGCACGGCCTATACCTCGGCGTTGGCCCGCGGCGGCTGGGGCGTGACCGATCTGGACATCTCCCACGGCACCGGTCCGACCAATCCGTCCTACTACACCGATTTCGCGCGCGTCGAGCTGGTGCCACTGAACCCGACAGCGGGCCTCGTCACCGGCAGCACCATCGCGTTCGAGACCGACCCGAGCGGCACCACCGACGTGTCCGGCCCGCTCGCCGGCATCTTCGCGATCAACGCGATCGGAGAACTCCCGCTGACGGTCGGAGGCCCGACGGCACTGCCCGCGCGCCTCAGCGCGGACGGAACCTTCGTGGTGGGACGGACGCTGGACGATTGGGCCGGCGGACTGTTGCTCGGCTTGCATCGCTGCGCGTTCGCGCAGCAGTACGGCAACGCCACGCCGGGTGCCGCCGGCATCGCACCAAGCCTCGACACGGGCGGCGGCTTCCCATATCTCGGCAACGCCGGCTTCGCTTTGAACGTCAGCCGCGGGGTCGGGGCCGCGCCGTGCATCCTCGTGCTCGCGTATGCGCCGTCTGCGGGCATCCCGTTGCTCGGCGGCACGCTGTGGTTCGACCCGAGCGCGCTGCTGACCAGCGTCGGACTCGTGCTTTCCGGCGCAGTCGGTGCGCCCGGCGCGGGGAGCGCGGCATTGCCGCTCGCGATCCCGGCCATCCCATCGCTCGACGGCGCCCGCCTGTTCCAGCAGGCCTTCGTGCTCGACGCCGCCGCGCCGGCGGGGCTGTCGATGAGCACCGGCTTGTCGTTCGAACTCTGCCGGTAGTCAGGATCGATGGCTGGGGAACCACGCTCGCGTCCGGTCGCGGACAGCCCGGTCACGGCTCGATCGTGATCGCATATGCGTTCGTCGTGAGCAGCCACGGATTGCCGCCCAGGATCGGCACCAGCCATTGCGCGTGGAACACCGCGCCGATGAGGCCCCTGTCGTTCGGGATCCGAAGCGAACAGGTCTGCACCGGCGCGGTCCCGGTGTTGAATGCCTCGATGTCGAGCGACTCGTAGAGCCAGCAGTTCGGCGAACCGAGCGGCGCCAGGTTGCAGGGCAGGATCACAGCTCCCCATCTGGTGCGCGACGCGCCCAGCCAGAGCGGGCAATTGCGGTAGACGATCGTGCCGACCGGGTAGTTGTTGGACAGCGTGAAGGTCAGCGTCTGCCCGGGGCGAGGCGTGCCGGTGATCCCGAGGAACGGGCGGATGATGCCGGAGGTGCAGCCGGCACCGATCGAGACGACGTTGTCGGTCTGGGCGGGAGCGGCCGCGCAGAGCAGCGAGGCGAGGACGATGGTCGAGAGACGGAAGGTCATGGATCGGCTCCTTGGAAGAGGACACCCTCATGAGCGTCGCGACGCTCGAGGCGTTACGCCCATCCTTGAATCCTCGCGCCGGTCGCGACCTGCTGTGGTCGCCGCGCCCCGTCCTCCGTATTCCGCGCGCACTGCCGACCACCCGCGCGCCGGATCATGCCCCCCGTGCCCCGCTCCACTCTCGCCGCCCTCGTCGCCGCCCTCGTCGTCGCCTTCATCCTCGCCGCACCCTCGCTCGCCCAGGATCGCCTGGCCGACGTCGAGATCGCCGATTCCGCGCTGCCTCAATATGCGGCCGAGCGTCGCGGCGCCGGTTACCGGCCGATCGCGCTGAGCACGCGCGACGCCGCGCCGGCCGGCGTGCACGCGGTCGTCTGGGAGCGCGACGCGTCGGGCATCGACTGGGCGATCATCCATGGCGAGGACGAGACGGCTTTCCTGGCGACGTCGGGTGCGAGGGCCGCGGCCGGCTATCGCCTCGTGTGCCTCGACACCGTCGGCGACGCGCCGAACGAGCGCCATGCGTCGGTGTGGCGGCGCGACGCGGCGACTTCTCCCGTCGTGACCCTCGTGCGCCGCATCGCACCGGCGAACCTCGCTGCAACGGTGACCGCGCAGCGCGCGCTCGGCCGCGAACTCCTGCGACTCGGCGGCAGCGGGACGACCGGAAGCGAGACGCTGTGCGCGCTCTTCGCCGCCGGCGCCGCGGCCACGTCGACCTCCGAACTCGCCGCGACGGCCTTCGCGTCGTGGCTGAGCAATGCGAGCTCCGGCGCGCGGATGGTGCCGTCGCTCACGGCGTATGGCTCGCCGGGTGCCGTGCGCTTCGCTGCGCTCTCCCTCGCGAGTCCGAGCCCGGTCGACGCGAGCGCCGGCGTTTCGAACGCGGAGCTGCCGCCGCTCACGCGCTGGATGCTCGCGCGCGATCACCTGCCGCTCGCCGTCGAGAGCTGGGACGACGGCAGCACGATCCGGCACACCGTGACCTGGCATCGGACGAGCGCGCCGTTCCAGTTCCTCGCGACCGGTTCGAGCACGCCCGAACTCGCGCCGCTCGACGTCGCGATGCAGAACTACATGACGGTGGGCAACGTCGCCCACGCCGTCCTCGCGGTCACGAAGGACGGCCGGCTCGTCCACGCCCGCGGCTACAACCGCACGCGCACCGGTGCGACGACGGCCCAGCCCGACAGCGACGCGCGGATCGGCAGCATGTCGAAGACGCTGACCGCCGTCGCCGTGCTGCAACTCGTCGAGCGCAATCTGATCGGGCTCGATCAGCGCGTCGCGACCATCCTCGACCTGAGCAACTACGTCGATCCCGGTGCGCAGACCATGACCGTGCGCCAGCTCCTGCGGCACACGTCGGGCATCGGCACGACGGCGCTGATCGGCAACGAAGTCGCGATCGCGAACGCGCTGCAACGCCCGCTGCCGACCGACCCATGGATGTGGGTCGAGTACATGGCGACGCGGCCCTTCGCGAGCGCGCCGTACCAGCGCTACGAGTACTCCAACTTCGGTTACTGCCTGCTCGGGCGGATCGTCGAGACGGTCGCCGGCGTGGACTACGCGTCGTACGTGACGGCCCAAGTGCTCGGCCCGATCTGCGCCGGCCGCATGCGCATCGGGCAGAGCGCGCTCGGCGGGCAGGGCGCGCACGAACTGCCCTACGTCTTCCCGACGCGCAGCTACGGGACCTCCGTGCTCGGCGACGGCGCGACCGTGCCGTACGTCTACGGCGGCTTCAACGTCGCGACGGCCGACTCGCTCGGCGGATGGGTCACTTCGGCCGAAGCCTATGCGCGCTTCCTCTGCGCCTTCGAGGATCCCTCGGCTTCGCCGCTCCTGAGTGCTTCGAGCATCGCGGAGATGTGGGCCGTCGATCCGGTGATCTGGGGCGCCCAGGCGCGGTACTACGGCATGGGTTGGGTCGTCGACTCCGCGAGCGGCTCGCGCTTCCACGGCGGCGAGATCGCCGGCACACATGCCGCGATGCAGAAGCGCGCCGACGGCGTGAACTTCGTCGCCATCCTCGGCATGTCGAACCCGGGCGCGGGCGATCTCCGCACGACGATCGACGGCGCGATCTCGACGATCACGAACTGGCCCGCAATCGATCTCTGGAGCACGACTCCGGGCTTGTGCATCGAGGGGCGCGGCTGCGGTGAACTCGGCGCAAGCCTCGTACCCGGCACCCTGCCCGTGATCGGCGAACGCACCGGCACCCGTTTCGCGCCGCTCGCGACCGGCGTGACCGCAGTCGCGGCGATCATCGGCTTCTCGGCGTCGCCGTTGGACCTCACGTCGATCGGGCTGCCGGGCTGCACGCTCTTCCCGAGCCCCGACGTCCTCGAAGCCGTTCCGCTCGCCGCCGGCCAAGCCGACTGGTTCGTCACGCTCCCGAACTCGAGCGTCTACCTCGGTGCGTCGCTGCACGTGCAGGGCGTGTCGCTCGCGCCATCGTCAACGCCGCCGATCGCGCTCTCGCACGCCGCGGTCCTTCGGATCGGCGGGTGACGCCGCGTCGAACTCCGCGAGCGTGAAGCTCACGCTGACCACGAAGGGCGGCTCACCCTCGACCCAGTGGCCGTAGCTCGTCGCGACGAAGCTGCCGTCGGGGAGTCGTTCGAGGCCCGGATACCCGCAGTCCCAGCCGTGACGGTTGTCCATCAAGCGCGCGCGGTACGCGCCTGGCCCGGCATCGACGAGATCCTGCCAGGCGCCGACCCAGACCACCCAGTCGCCGCGCGTCGGACTGTCCTTCCGCATGTCGCGCAAGGTGACGACCAGGCGGCCGTCCGCGGCGTACTGCGCGACGTGGCGGTCGCCGGTCAACGCGGCGCCCAGAGGCTTCGGCTCCGTCCAGGACTCGCCTTGGTCGTGGGAGAACATCACCTGCGATTCCTGCGCGCGGCGGTTCTCGCGGAGCAGCAACGCGATCGTCGCGCCGTCGGGCGAGCGCACGAAGCCGGGCTCGCAGAGGTGCAGGTCGGTCCCGCTCCAGATCGCGCGCGGCTCGGACCACGTCAGACCGCCGTCGTCGCTGAGCACTTGATAGAGCGTGAAGCGCACCGGCTTCTCTTGCTTGCCGTCCTTCTGGAAGAAGCGGCCGTCGTCGTGGAACCACGCGGCGTAGCGTCCATCGCGCAGCCGCGCCACGCTCGCCATCGCGACGATGCCGCCGAAGTCGCCGATCGGAGCCAACTCCGTCCAGGTCGCGCCGTCGTCCTCGCTGATCGAACTGCGGATCGGGAAGAGCCCCGAGAAGACGACGAGCCGCCGCTTGCCGCCCGCATCGACCGTGCGGTGGACCGTCGGCGTCTCGAGCGACGTGGCCCAAGTCTCCGGCACGGGCAGGCGCTCGGACCAGCTGCGGCCGCCGTCGCTCGAGCGCTTCAGGCAGATCGCGCCCTTGCCGTGGCCCTTCGGATACACGCACAGGATCGTGCGGCCGTCCTCGAGCAGGACGGTCGTCGGATGGCCGAGGTACTGCCCCGCCTCGCGATCGACGACCACCCGCCGCGTTTCGTCACCCGAGAGGTCGATCTGCGCGCGTACGCCGCACGCGAGCAAGGCGATCAGCGCGACAGCACGCATCAGTTGATGCGGATCACCGGGCTCGGCGACGACACGCCCGTGAACGGGATCATCCCCGGCTGGTTCGACGTCACGAACGCGCAGTAGATCGGGAAGTTGGAGCCGACGAGCACCGGCAGGTTGGGGATCCGCAGCACCGCGAAGCCGTCGCCCGCGGCGTTGAGCAGCGCGAAGTCGTTGATGAACATCGCGGGGCGACACGCGCCGAAGAAGCACTGGAAGAGCCAGTCGTTGTCGAGAGGGATGCGGCCCCAGGGCGTCGCGAAGCCGGTCGACGCGCCGCTCGCCGCCATCAGCAGGTAGCGCTCGTTGCCATGACCCGGTGCCCTGAGCTGGAGCTGCACGAGTCCGCCCGGCGCCGGGTTGCCGGTCCAGCCGGTCGTGATCTCGGGCGTCACGCAGGCGCGGATGATCCAGCTGCCGCGGAAGTAGATCGGACAGAGCGGGACGCCGAAGCCGTTGTAGGTCACCGGGTCGATCGGCCCGTGGCCGATCGCGTCGAGCACGTTGATGCCCGGCCGGCAGGTCGGCGCGGCGTCGACGCAGAAGTTCGCGGTGTAGCCCGAGGCGCAGGAACCAGTTGCTGTGTTGAGCACCATGCGCCAGCCGACGACGCACTGCCCCGAGGTCACGCGCACCGGCGCCGGCAGCGTGTAGGTGTTGATGCCGTGCGTCTGGATCTGGAGGTTGCTGCCGAGATCGCTGAGGCGGAACACGCGCGGCCCCAGCACCCAGCGACCGCCGACTCCGGGGGTGATGCCGTCGTAGATCTCGATGTCGACCACGGCCTGCACGCCGTTCGTCCCCGCGTACGAGCCGAACATCACGGCGACCGAGTTCACGCTCACGGGTCCGCCGGTCTGGAAGATCGACATCGCCGCTTCGCCCTCGCAGAGGCCGGGGACCACGCCGACTGCGGTCGCACCCGAGGGCAGGTCGGGAAGCGTGTCGTTCTTCAGGATGATGTTGCCCGTACCGCAGTTCTGCGCGGCGACGAGCGACGTGAGGAGCAACGAGAGAAAGAAGGTCGCGGAGAGGGAACGCATCGCAGGAGCACCGTCGATCGAGCCGGCGAAGGATAGCCGCCGGACGATCCGCGGGGCGGACCCGGGTTTTCGCCCGAGTCCGCCATCTCCGCGATGGCACGGCCCCGCGCCGCACTTAGGCTTCCGCGGCTCCGCAACCGGGCGGGGCCGAACCATCCCTCCGATCGACGGATCGCCAACCGTGTTCTCGAAGCATCCCAAGGGTCTCGCGCCGCTGTTCTTCACCGAGATGTGGGAGCGGCTCGCCTTCTACCTCCTGGTCGGCATCCTCGTCGTCTACGCGTCGGACGCCGAGCGCGGCGGCCTCGGGCTCACGCGCGACGAGGCGAACGCGATCTACGGGACCTACATGGCGTTCGTGTACTTCACGCCGTTCCTCGGCGGGATGATCGCGGACCGGCTCTTGGGCTACCGGAAGGCGATCCTGATCGGCGGCGTCCTGTTCGCGATCGGGCTCTTCCTGATCGGCCTGCCGGGGATGACGTACTTCTACGTCGGCCTCACTCTGCTCTGCCTGGGCAACGGACTCTTCAAGCCGAACATCTCGGCGATGGTCGGCAACCTCTACGAGAAGGGCGACCCCAACCGCGACACGGGCTTCAACATCTTCTACATGGGGATCAACGTCGGCGCCGCGGTCGCAAACCTCGTCGCCGCGCCGATCCGCAACCAGATCTCGTGGTCGTGGACGTTCTGGGCCGCGAGCATCGGCATCTGCATCGGCGTCGTGATCCTGCTCGCCAACTGGAAGGTCCTCGAGCGCGCGGATCGACGCCCGGAGCGAACGCCCGACGACACGCCGGCCAGCGAGATCTTCGGGAGGATCCTCGTGCCCGCGGCGGTGCTCGGCATCTCGGGCTATTTCCTCCACGGCTCGATCTTCCCCGCGGGCTTCCCCGTCAGCGCGTCGGTCTTCGGCTTCCTGCTCGGGATGCTGCCGGTGATCTGGTTCTTCGTGCGCCTGCCGTCGAGGGCGCCGGCGACCGAACGCGCCGGTCTCGCGGCTTTGCTTCCGGTCTTCGTCGCGGGCGGCACCTTCTTCATGGTGCTGCACCTGAATGGTTCCGCGCTGACGGTCTGGGCCGACGAGAAGTCGAACCGCGAGGTCGCGTGGGTCCCGGAGATCTGGCGGCAGGACGCGTTGCCGGCGTACTTCGGCAACGCCGAGAACTCGGTCCCGCGCCCGCGCGAGGAATCGCTTGAGCCGGTCGACGAGGTCCTCGAAAAAGCCTTCGGCACGAAGAACCTCGATGAGACGCGAGCCGCGGCACTGGCGGCCATGCCGGGCATCCGCGCCGTCGCACTCTGGCAAGCCGACGCGACCCCGCTCCCCGCTGAAGCGGCGGAAGCCAACGATGCCTGGCGGCAGCTCAGCTCCCCGGTCTACCGCGACGCGGACGTGAAGATCGTGGTCACGGAGCAGGACGGCACGAAGTCGGCGAAGGTCTCGCTCGCCGACGGCGCGAGGCCCTTGCGTCGCGTCGTTTTCCTTCGCGACATCGAGGGCCATGCGACGCCGGTCTTCTTCCTGACGCCGGCGAAGCGCGACAAGGTCTATGCCGCGGCGGGAACCGCACGACTGCCCGCCGGCGAGTTCCTCCGCGTCGTGAACCCGGAGGTCTACCAGTCCTGGAATCCGATCTTCGTGATCCTCTTCACGCCGCTCGTCGTGGCGTTCTTCGGGATGCGAATGCGCAAGGGGCGGGGCATCACGACCCCGCGCAAGCTCGTCTACGGCATGTTGCTGACGATGGCCGCGATGGGCGTGATGGCGATCGCCGGCTTCGCCTACGAGGCCGCCGGCACCAAGGTCAGCGGCCTCTGGCTCGTGATGGCCTACGCGGTGATCACCGTCGGTGAACTCTGCCTCTCGCCGATGGGCCTCTCGCTTGTCACCAAGCTCTCACCCAAGCGCCTGGTCGGCCTGATGATGGGCGGCTGGTTCTGCGCGACGGCCTTCGGCAACAAGCTCTCGGGCTTCCTGGGCGAGATCCAGAACGACCTCTCGCCGAGCACCTTCTTCCTCGTACTCGTCGGCGCCGCGCTCGTCGTCGCGGGCTTCCTCTACACGCAGCTCGGGAAGCTCGAGAAGACCATGGCCGACTACAAGGCCTGACGGCGCGTCGCGCGTGCGCCGCTTCCCCAAAGGCACCGTCAGCCTCGAGCGCGCGTTGAGCAAGCTCGGGATCGCGTCGCGCACCGAGGCGCGGCGCCTGATCCTCGGTCGTCACGTCAGCGTCGACGGGGAGCCGGTGCGCAACCCGCTCGCCGTGGTCAATCCCGACCGCGCGCGTATCGAAGTCGACGGCAGGCCGATCGCGCGGGCCCGTGCGCTCGTGATCGCGCTGAACAAACCCGCCGGGGTCGTGACGACGCGCAAGGACGAACTCGGACGCCGCACCGTCTACGACCTCTTGCCGAAGGACCTGCCCTTCGTCGGACCGATCGGCCGTCTCGACTTCGAGAGTTCGGGCCTGCTCCTGCTCACCAACGACACGCGTCTCGCTGATCTCGTCGCGTCACCCGGCGGCTGCGCCAAGGTCTACGAGGTCGAGATCGACCGGCCCTTCTCGCAAGAGGCGATCGCGACCTTCCGCGCCGGCATGCAGCTCGACGACGGCCCGCTGCTCGACCCGGTCGAGGTCGACGTCGATCCGCAGGAGCCGCGCCGCGCGCGCTTCGTGCTGCGCGAGGGTCGCAACCGCCAGATCCGACGCATGTGCGGCGGCTTCGGCTGGGCGGTGCTGCGCCTGCACCGCGTCGCGGTCGGACCGGTCGCACTCGGCGATCTCGGAGAAGGGGTCTGGCGCGAACTCGACGCGGCCGAGATCGCCGCGCTCCGCCTCACTTCGGCTTGATGTCGCCCTGGATCTTCAGCGCCTTGCCGTTGCCGATCCGCGCGATGCGCGACAGCAGGTCGTGGCTCGCTTCGCCGATGCCGACGCAGTGGATCTCGGCCTTGCGGAACAGGTTCATCCGCTCGATGTCCTGCGCGAGCCATTCGAAGGGCGGATGCGCGTACGGCCCCTGGAACAGCAGCTGGTCGACGTTCTGGTGCTGGATCCCCGACTCGGGATCGCCGGCCTGATCGGTCGGGTCGCGCTTGTCGAGGGCGGGATAGTCGTCCCACGACGGGGCGCCGTCGGAGAGCAGGAAGATCGAGTCGCAACCGTCCATCAGCGCCCGGGCATCGACGTACTCCGAGCGTTTCACGTCGCCCGCCTTGGTGATCTCGAAGGCTCTCGCGAAGCCCGCGTGGAGGTTGGTCCGGCCGCGGATCACGCCGTCGGGCCGGTCCGGGATCGGTGACCCGGGGTGGATCGCATCGAGCTCGGCGATCGCGGCGCGCACGTTCTGCGGCGAGGCGGGCACGAGCTTGGGCGTCGCGTTCAACGGCTCGGCCTCGTCGCCGAAGAGCACCACCGCGAAGTGATGCTCGGGCTGCAGGCTGCGCAGCGAAAGGCGCACGAACTCGCGGCCCACGTCGAAGCGCGTGACGATGCGGCTCCAGTCGAGATCGGTCTCCTTCGGGACGAAGCCGGCGTCCTCGCCGGGCTTCGGTTTGGGTTTGCTTCCCTCGCCGGTGCTCGGACCGGCCGTCGGGATCTCCTTCTTCTCGCGATCGCTCACGCGCTTGCACATCGAGTCCGACGCGTCGATCACGTAGACGAAACGGTAGCCGACCGAACGGATCGAGAAGAACGGCACGGTCGTGGTCTTGCCCTCGACCGGCTTGCTGTGAGCGATGTCGCGGTCGAGCTCGGTGCGCCACCAGCGCGATTCGAAGCCGAGGTTGCTCACGCCGAAGATGTCCGAGAGGTACCGCGACACGACGACCTTCGTGCGCGCCGGCATCTCGGGAGCGTCGAACTGACGGATCAACGCCTCGGCGACCGTCCGCCACGTCGTGCCCCGCACCTGCCGGCGCATCACGTGGAGCGTGCGCGCGACGCTCTCCGTGAGCAGTGCGCGTTCGAGGTCCTTCTCCGGCAACGTGTCGAGCACCTCGAGACACAGCTCTGCCAGCTTCTCGGCTTCGCTGCCCTTCTGCGCCGCGTCGGCGAGGGCTTCGAGCGCGACCGCGCGCAGGAACGGGTCGCCCTTGCCGAGCGCCTGCGCGCGCAAGTCGTCGAAGAACTTCGCCGCGCTCGCGCGCTGCGACTCGAACCACAACCAGGAGTCCTCCGCCTTGCCGTGCTTCTTCCGCCACGCGAGGAGCGCGGCTTCGTCGGCGTGGCTGCGGAACGTGCGCGTGGCGATGCTCGCGATCAGGTAGCGGTTCGCGTCGATCGGGTCCTCGGGCTTGCTGTAGGACTTGACCAGGATGTCGAACGCGCGCGGATCGAGGGTCTGCGCCAAGGTCTGCCGCGCGAGCGTGCGCTTGTAGAGCGACGGCCGCTGCACCCATTCCTGGTAGGTCGCGAGCGCCTTCTTCCAGGCCTTGTCGTCCAGCAGGTCCTGGGCGACGACACCGTGGGCGCCGAGCGCGGCGACGACCGCGCAGAGCAGGAGCGATCGAGGGGACGGGGTCATGAGCGGCGCGGATGTTAGCCGGGGATCGCGTTGAGCGTGTACCACGCGACGCGGTGCCAGGGCGACGCGCCATCGCGATCGCGAATGCCGTCGATCCGCAGTTCGTGGACCCAGACGGCGCGACGTTCGGGCACGTCGATCGTCAGAGTCATGCCGTCGTCGGACAACGAGGTCGCGGTGACCGCGAGTTCCTGTACGTCCCGCTCCTTGCAGCCGTACTCGCTGTGGTGGTCGTAGGTCCAGCGGCGCACCCCCAGCGCATCGACCGTCGCCGTCGCCGGATCGAGCGGAGCGCTGAAGCGCATGGCGAAGCCGCGCGCGGTCGCGGTCGCTTCGAGCAGGTCGAAGGGGACGGCGCCGTTCCAGACGATCCGCTGGAGCCCGTCGCGCGCGGTCCCCGTCGCCGTCCAGCCGCGGTCGGTCATCCCGCACCGCAGCGACCCGTCGCTCCCCCACGCGACGCGCGTGATGCCCGACTTCAGACCGGTGACGAACGGATAGCACGCCCCCTGCCAACGACCGCCGACCTTCTGCAGCGTGATGCGCAGCACCTCGCAGGAGTACTGGTCGCCGGCGAAGACCGAGCCGCGGTACGGGCCGAAGAGCCCGCTCTCGTCCCACACAAGGCCCGACGGCGATCGACCGAGCAGGTCGTACGGGATCCACACCGCGGGCAGGCGATAGCTCGGGAAGCGCTTCGCGAAGTCCTCCTCGCGCAAGCCGCTCGAGATGGAGCCGGGATACGTGACCTTGCTCGCGGGCAGCTTGCAGGAGTCGAGGCCGTGCGGATGGCCGTGAAAGGTGTCGGGCTCGAGCAGCGAGAGCTTGCCCGTCGGACACCATTCGCCCTGGTTGTCGGTGTAGAAGACCTCGCCCCACGGAGACGTCGTCACGCCCGCGGGTGATCGCAGGCCGGCGCAGACCGGCTCGAAGCTGCCGTCGGTCCGGCAGCGGATCGCGAAGCCCCGCCAGTCGGCGACGCCGAACGGCTCGTCGCCGAAGGGCTTGTTCAGCGTGAGCCAGTACGAACCGTCGGGCGCCTTCGCGGGCCCGAAGCAGTACTCGTGGTAGTTGCCCGAGAGCGGCCAGCCCGAAGCGACGGTCTCGAGCGCGTCCATGCGGCCGTCGCCGTCGCGGTCACGCATGCGCGAGAGCTCGCCGCGCTGCGCGACGAGGATCGACGTGCCGGCCTCGTCGTCGAGCAGGCCGAGGGGTTCTTGCAGTCCCTCGGCGAAGAGTCGGCCTCGCCGCGCGCGAGGATGCCCCCGACCTCGAGGACGACGTCCTTCGGTTGCGGCACGTCCACGACGCGGTACGGCGGGTCGCCCTGTGGAGCGAGCACTGTGGTCCAGATCAGCGCGGCGCAGCTCAGCAGGTTGCTCACCATCGGTACGTCACCTCGATCGTCTTGCCGTCTTCGATCGCGAGTTCGCCGTGCGGAGTCCCGGCGACTCCACCGTGTTCCGGCGGGACGACCATGCGCAGGGCACCACCATGGACCGTGACGCGCCGCACGAGCACCGCGCCGCCGGGCTCCACGCGCGGGCGCGGCGCGTCGTCGATCGACACGGCGCCGAGCCGCAGGTGGAACACGGGATGGCCGTCGGGATCGAGCGACCAGCCGGTCACGCGAAGCTCGGCGTCCGCTCCCGATGCGAGCGCGAAGGGCGAGCCGGGCGGCAGTTGCACGCGGTCCTCGCCGAGCGGTTCGAGCAGGTTGCCCGCGCGACCGTCCCAGGTGCCCGCGGTGTCGACGAACTCGCCGCGCCACAACCACGCGAGCCGCGCGTGCGCGAGGTCGTAGGCCCAGTTCACTCGCTGCGGGGTCGCGACGGCGATGCAGCGCGCCGAGAGCCCCTTCAGGAATGCGCCGTGCACTCGCGGGCGATCGGTCACGGCAAGGCGCCACTGCGACGCCTCGGTCGCGAGCCCGTCGGGGAGCGGCATCGTCCCGCCGAGCGAGAGCCACGCGATCAAGGCGTCGACCTTCGCCGGCGCGTCGGGAGTGCCCGCCGGGAAGAACGCGGGCATGCGCGTGCCCGGTCGTTGGAGGTTCGGCGCGAACAACCACGAGCGCATCGCATGCGGTTGCAGTCGTGCAAACTGCTCGGCCAGGTCCATGCCCTGCGGGCCGAGCGAACGATGCCCCGCGACGCGATGGCACGTGATGCAGGCGTAGCCGTCCTTGCCCGCGAGCCGACGGCCCTCCGCGACCAGCGCGTCGCTCACGCGCACCTCGACGTCGGGTACGGGGCCCGCCGCGCGCGCGAAGCGCTCGGCCCAGCGCTTCGCATCGGCTTCGGCAAGTACCGGCTTGCTGATCGCGAGGTACGAACGCACGCGCGCACGCGACCCGAGCACGGTCGTGATCCACTCGCTCGTGAGACGAGCTCCGGCGTTGGTGAGATCGGGCGGCAGCTTGCCCTCCTCGCCGAGGTCCTCGCGCTCGACGAACTGCGCCCGCGCCATGGCGCTCGGCCCGCCTTCGCCGTCGTGTGCATGGCAGAGGATGCAGCCGTCGCGACGCAGCGCGAAGCGGAGTTCGTCGCGCGGCGTACGCGCGCGCGGAGCCTTGCCGACGTATGGGCGCAGGACCTCGGGCACGTGTGCGCTCGGACATTCGGTGCCGGCGCGCAGTTCCGCCCACGCGCGCGCGGGAGCCGGCGGGTCGTCGCCGGGTTCGTGGCACGCGCCGCAGCGTCGCTCGCGCAAGATCGCGCGCCCGCGCTCGCGCGACGCCTCGTCGCCGTGCACAGAGTCCGGCGCGCGCAACTCGACGATCTCGCTCGACAGGGCACTGCCCGGCACCTCTTCGAGTTCGCGCCCGGGTCCCTGCCAGAGCAGTTCGAGGCTCTGGCCGCCGCGCGCCTCGGTGAAGACCACCCTGATGCGGTGCGGGGTCGCGTCGAGTCGGAGCCGTCCCTCGCGCCGACGATGCGGCGCGATCTCCGCGTTGGTCACCACCAGCTGCTCGTCGATCCAGAGCCACGACGCGTCGTCGGAGCCGAGCACGAAACGCCACTCGCCGGCGACGGGGACCTGGATGAAGCCGGAGAAGCGCAGCGCGAAGTCGTCGTCGCGCGAGCGCGGCGCCACGTCGATGCGCGTCGCGAGTCCGGCGTGCGCCGGCGTGAGTCCGTCGAAGTTCGGCAGGCTCGCGTCGGCGACGCGCAGTTCGAAGCACTCGACCTTCAAGCCCGGCTCGCGAACCGCCGGCCGGCCCTTGGCCTGCGCGCGCAGCAGCCAGACAGCCACGCCGCGCGCGTCGTCGTCGCGCAGCGGGAAGCGGTGCGTCGCCCCGCGCAACGCGGCGACGACCCCCGCGAGGTCGGTCTTCTGTGCGAGTCCCTCGATCCCGTCAGGCGCGTGGCAGATCACGCAACCCGATTCGCGCCAGACGGTCTCACCACGCGCGAAGTCACTCGACGGCGCGCGCGTGGTCTGCGGCGCGGACGGCGACAACGCGGCGGCGAGCGCGTCGATCTCCGTAGGGTCGAGCTTGCGATGCCCCGGCAGGAACTCGACGAGGGCGTCGGAAGCCAGTGCGCGCGCACCGGTCGCCGCACCGATCGGGACACGCGATGCGTCGCGCGTGCTCGGACCGTGACACGCATCGCAACGCTCGCGCGCGAACGCGAGCTCGGCTTCGGGCGTCCAGTCACCGTCGAGCGGCGCGGTGGTCGGCGTCGGCAGTTCCTGCCGCGCGTCGCGTGAACACGAGAGCGTGAGCGAGGACAGCGCGAACGCGAGGAGCAAGCGGGTCATGCAGGATGCGATCGGACGAGAGCGACGCCGGCGGACAGTACCGACTCGGGTCCCTCGTCGAGCTCGCGCCAGATCCGCAGCGCGCTGCCGAAGGCCGGGTCTTGCCGCGAGAACGCTTCGATCACGAGCCAGCCGGAGTAGCGGATCGCGGCGAGCGCGGCGAGGACCTTGGCGAACGGGACCTGTCCGGTGCCCGGCGTGCCGCGATGGTTCTCGGAGAGCTGGACGTGGCCGAGCGTGGTCGCACTCGCGCGGATCGCGGCGACGACGTCGCGCTCCTCGATGTGCGCGTGGTGCGTGTCGAAGGCGCCGACGACGTGCGGATGCGCGACGGCGCGGACGAGGGCGTCGCAGTCGGCGGAGCTGTTGAGGAAGTAGCACTCGAAGCGGTTGAGCGGTTCGACGGCGAGCCGCACGCCCAGGCGCGCGGCGCGCTCCCCCGCGGCGCGCAGGACGTCGGCACAACGCGCGCGTTCGTCGGCCGTCGGCGGCTGACCGGTGAACACTCCGTATGCCGAGTGGATCGGTCCGGCGAGGACGTCGGCGCCGAGCAGCGCGGCGCGACCGGCGAGGCGCGCAAGATGTTCGACTGCGGCCTTCCGCACCGCGGGATCGGGATCGACCGGGTTCGCGCCCGCAACCGCGAAGCCGACCGCCGTCGCGCCGAGGCCTTCGTTCGCGAGCGCCTTGCGCATGCGCACGAGATCGCCGTCCGTCGCGTCGTTCACCGGCAGCTCGACGCCCGCATAGCCGTGATGCGCGGCGCGGCCGAACCAGCGCTCGTGCCGCGCTTCGATGCGCGGCGCGAAGTAGAGGAAGCTGAAGCCGAGGCGGTTCACCGCCCGAGCTCCGCCGCGGTCCACGGTGCGGCGCGCTCGCGTGTCGCGGCGCGGTGCTTCGCGACGTCCGCGGCGCTCACCGGCGCGGCGTCGTTGGACCACGATTGCCGCACGAAGGTCAGCACGTCGGCGATCGCCTGGTCGTCGAGCACGGGACCCAGCGGCGCCATGAGGTTCTGGAAGTCCGCGTCGCCGACGCGCACCGGACCCATCAGCCCGTGCAGGACGATCCGCGCGGGGAGCCCAGGATCGCCGACGAGCCAATCCGAGCCGTCGAGCGGCGGGAACACCGCGGGAACGCCCCGCCCGTCGACGCCGTGGCATGCGATGCAGGTGCGGCGGAACACGTCGGCGCCGCGCGCGTGGACCGCGGGATCGGGGACAAAGCGCCGGGTGACGGGCGGCGCGGACGACGCGACCGCGGCGGCCGCCGACTTCGCCAACGACTCGAGCGCGCTCGACAGCGTGTTCGAGGCGCCGATCGCGACGAGCGAGACGTCGTCGAACCACGCGGTGCCGGTCGCGCCGCCATAGCCGCCGTAGAGGCAATGCACGATCGCGTCACCGTCGTCGCCGGCGTCGAACTCGACCGCGAGCTCGGTCCAATCGGTCGTGCCGTGCACGCCCTTCGTCGTGCGGCCGCCATGCACGTTGAACAGGGCTCCGGGACCGTTCGGCACCGGGACGAGGTTCTCAGTGCGCACCCATCCGCTCAGGCGATAACGCGTCCCCTTCTTCAATGCGACGCGCATCGCGACGCCGCAGTCCGAACGCCGCTCGGAAGTGACGCGCAGACAGGAGCCGCCCTTCCGACCGTTCGCGTCGCGCGCGACGCGCACGGCGTCGCCGCGAGCGCCGCCATAGAAACGGAGATCGCCCCAAGCCGAGGGGACGTCGCCCGCGACCTCCTCGAAGCCGGGATTGGGCAGCAGGTTCGGCGGCGCCGCGCTCGGCGTGGCGGCGACTCCCGCCGCCGTCGCCGCCGCGAGCACGGCCTCGCGCTGGCGTCGCGCGGCCATCTGCCACGCGTCGCGCATCGCCGGCTCGGCGAAGAACGCGTCGCCGTTCGCGATGGCTGCGCGGAGGATCGCGGTCGCGAGCTCCGGGTCCGACGCCGCCTTCGACAAGCCGACCAGCACCTCGGCGAGTTCGCGTCCGCTCGCGGCGATCGTGCCGTCGCGCACGAAGGCGTCCTTCAGTTCGGCCGGGGTCGCGAGGCCGATCGCAGCGCGACGCGTCGCGGCGTGATTCGAGATCAGTGCCGTCGCGAGCACCCCGCGCTCGAGCAGGCCCATCGACGCGAGCGCGTGCAGCGCGTGCGGCGACGCGACGCCGGCGGCGCGCACGAGTTCGCTCAGCGCCTCCGCCGTCGATCGGTCCCCGCTCTCGACGATCCGTCGCTGCGACTGCAATCGCCACAGCAGGTTCGGATGCGCGAGGCCCGCGAGCGGATCGGACGGGATGGCGTCGTTCACCGTCCCCTTCGGGAAGACGCGGTAGATGCGGCCGTGCCGCTTGTCGCGCAGCGGCGTTTCGTAGGCATTGCCGCGGCCGGTGCGCGCGTCGACGCCCGCCGAGGCCCGGCTCGGCGTCGGGTTGTGCTGGACGATCAGGTTGTACCAGTCGCAGATCCACACCGCGCCGTCGGGGCCGGCCTCGGCGAAGACCGGAGCCGACCACGCGTCGGCGGAGCAATAGAGGTTGTTCGGCGATTGCACGGCCCGGAATCCCGCGCCGCTGCGCTCCATCGTGAAGCGACCGACGAGCTTGCCGGTCGGTTCGCACACGAACGCGATCTTGTTCCAGTATCCCGCCGGGAAGCGTCGCGCGGTGTAGAGCGCGTGCCCCGCTGCCGACGTGTAGCGGTCGAAGGAGTCGACCTGCCGGATGTCGAACGACATCGGCGCGAAGAACGGATTGTCGTCGGCGCGCGGCGTGTGCCCCTGATCGAGTCCGGCCGCACGGTAATCGGCTCGGGGAAAGGTCAGGTACCACGACGGATTGCCGTTGGCCGTCGAGCCGACGACGTCGAACTCCTCGGTGAAGCCGAGGCCCCAGGTGTTGTTCGTCGTGTTCTGGAGGAACTCGAGCTTGCTGCCGTCGGGCGAGAAGCGGAACAGACCCTGCGCGAACTCGTGGTCTTCGCCGCCGACGCGCCCCCGGAAGCCGGAATAGCCGATCGTCGCCCAGATCCAGCCGTCGAGGCCGATGCGCAGGTTCGACACGCCGGCGTGCGTGTCGCCCATGTGGAAGCCGGAAAACAGGACCTTGCGCAGGTCGGCCTTGTCGTCGCCGTCGGTGTCCTGGAGGAAGAGCAGCTCCGAGCCGTTGGTGCAGATCACTCCGCCGTTCACGAACACGAGCGAAGTCGGGATCGAAAGACCCTCGGCGAAGCGCGTGAACGTCTCGGCGCGGCCGTCGCCGTCTCGGTCCTCACAGAGGGTGATGCGGTCGTGGCCGAGATTGCCCGCCTGCAATTCGTTCGGATAGTCGACGGTCTCGATCACGAAGGCGCGGCCGCGGCCGTCCCAGGCCATGGTGATCGGATTGACGATGTCGGGCTCGCTCGCGAACAGGGCGATCTCCATCCCGACGGGGACCTGCGCGAGCTTCATCGACTCGCGCGGCGCGAGCGGCTTCTGCGCGACCGTGATCTCGCGCCGCTCGCGGTAGCCCGGCAGCGAGACGGTCTCGGTCTCGAGTGCCGGCAGTTCGAGTCGCTCGCGCAGGGCTCGCTTCTCTTGTCCGACCGCCCACAGGATCGCATTGCGCAGGAGGGCCTGGAACTCGGGACGATCCCAGACGCGATGGTCGTGCCCGCTCGCCGTGTAGAAGACGCGGCCCTTGCCCGGCGTGCGCGTCCAGCTCCACGGTTCGTCCTCGCGCATCTGGAGGACTTCGCGATCGCCGGCGTGATCGCGGTGCACATAGGTCTCGTCCCAGGCGCTATAGCCCGCGATGCCCGCGAGGATCGGGTGTTCCGGAGCGACGTTGCGCACCTCGAATTCTTCGCCGCCGTGCGAGAGGAAGCGCGCGCCGACCAGCTGCACGAACTCCCGCGACGCGCCGAAGCACGCCGACGCGCAGTGCACGGGCACGAAGCCGCCGCCGCCCTCGACATAGGCAAGCAGCGCGCGAAGTTGCTCGCGCGGCATCGGCTCGTCCATCGCCCAGTTGCCGTACATCAGCACGGCGTCGTACGCAGCGAGCGTCGCGGCGGTGAAGGCCTCCGCCGGGTCCTCGCTGTAGCTCAGGTCGATCCCCTCGGTGCCGAAGGCCTTCTTCAGCACGCGGTAACGCGTGATCGGATCGTGCGCCGGGTGGTTGCGCGTCGGCGCGCCGAGAAAGAGGACTCCGAGGCGCCGCGGCATTCCCTCCTGCGTCGCGAGGGGGACGGACGAGAGGACCGCGGCGAGGCATGCGGCGGCACGGGTGAGCGGCGGCGTCATGGTGCGAGGTGCGAGGGATGGTCTAGTCAAAGGCGTCTCGAAGGTCCATCGGCGACGGCGCGACGACGTGCAGCGGCGTCCCCGTGATCGGGTGCGCGAGTTCGAGGCTTGCGGCGTGAAGCAGGTGACGTGCGACGGCGCGCGGGTCGCGCGACTCCTGCTCGGCGAGGCGCGCGGCGTACTCGCGATAGGTCGCTGCATCCGAGCCATACAGGACGTCACCCACGAGCGGATGGCCCAGGCCGGCGAGATGCACCCGGATCTGATGCGTGCGGCCGGTGCGCGGTCGGACGCGCAGCAGCGTTCGCCGGCCATCGCTGGCGAGGAGCTCGACCTCGGTCACCGCCGCCTTCGCCGCAATCGCGCCGTTGCGCAGCAGCCCGCGCTTCGCCGCGACGACGCCGTCCGGGTCGAGCCCGATCGGTTCGTCGATCGTGATGCGCTCCCGCGCGACAACGCCCTCGACGACCGCGAGGTAGGTCTTGCGCAGTTCGCCGCGCTCGAGCGCGCGATGGAACTCGGCAGCCGCGGTCGCCGTCCGCGCGAGGACGACCACGCCGCTCGTGCCGCGGTCGAGCCGATGCGCAAACTCGAGCCGCGCGGGCACACCGTCGTGCGCGAGACGGAGTTCGAGCCCGCGCACGAAGGTCCGCTGCGGAAACGCGCTGAGGCGGTGGCAGACGCACTCCGCGGGCTTGTCGACGGCGACGTAGTGATCGTCGCTCCACAGGACCGCGACCCGCGGCTCGTCCTCGGCGCGATCTGCCGGCGCGACCGCGAGACGCTGGCCGGCGCGCAGCACCTGCGCACAGGGCGCAGGTGCGCCGTCGACGTACACGTCACCGGACACGATCGCATCGATCCAGCGCGCGCGGTCGCGGTAGGAGAAGCGTGCGACGAGGAAGTCGAGCAGGGTGACGCCGCTCGCGGCGTCGGGCACCGGTGACGTGAGGCGCTCGTCGCTCACCGCGTCACCGCGTCGCGGATCGGCGCTTCGAGCGCTTCGGCCATGCGCTGATGCCCGCGCCGGAAGACGTGGAAGTCGATCGCGTAGAGGCCAAGCGTGCCGTCAGCGAGGAACGCGGGCTCGAGATCGACGACCGCGAGCGACGCGAGCACCGCCGCGAAGGCGTCGCGCATGCGTCGCTGCGCGCCGCTCCCGACCGTCTCCTGGATGCGCCCGCCGAGCCCGGCGACCTTGTCGGGGAAGACGAGATCGAAGGACGGCAGGAGAACCCACAGCACGCGCGCCCCCTGCGCCGCGGCCGCGGTCTCGATCGTCTCGACCGCGTGCCCCGCCTTGCGCGCGAGCGCGTCGATGCGCTCGGGTGCGCGGTGCAGGTACGCCGCCTGATTCAGTCCCTGCCAGAACAGTTGTGAGAACAACTCCGGCAGCGCGAGCTCGCGTTCGCGCGCGCTGGTCGTCTCCGGTCCCGTGCGTTCGCCGCCCGCGAGTTCGTGCAGCGCATCGTCGAGGTGCGGCACGGTCGGGTTCTCGAGGTCGAGGAAGTCGTTGCCGAGGAACACGACGACCACGACGAGCTTCGGGCGCCAGAGCGGGAGGAGATCGCACGCGCGCAGCACGGACTGCCAGAGCCCATAGAGCCCGCAGCCGTCATTGAGCACGTGGCACGACGCTCCTGCCGCCGTGAGTCGCGCCTCGAGCAGCGCCGTGAAGTTCTCGGCGGTGTTCACCACGCCGTCGACATGGCTGTCACCGACGACGAGCACGCTCGGGCGTTCGAGCGTCGCCGGCAGTTCGTCGTCGCGCAGAAAGCCGTGCGCGTCGCGCCGCTTGACGATCTCCTCGGGCGCAACCCCGTCGAGCGCCGCCATCGGCATCCGCTGCGTGCTCGACCGCCGCGGCCGGAACCCCGCGACCGGATCGACGACCAGCGCCTCCTTGCCGTCCCAGGTCGTCTCGGGCTCCACGCCGGGATCGACGGTCACGGTCATCGTGCTGCGCGGCCCGCCGCATGCGCGCCAGATCGCGAGCGCTGCCGCCGTGGCGATGAGTGTCGCGAGGGCGGCGATCGCGATGCGGATTCCAGGCGATGCGCGGGGCACGGAGAGCGGGAGACTACAAGAACAGCCTCTGCGACGCGGTCCGCCAACTCCCGGTCCCGAACCTACGCTTCGGGTCCTCGCCGGCGTACCTCACGCACCTGGACTGCGCCCATGACCCTGACCCCATCGAAGCTCCGTGCGGACATCTACCGGATCCTGGATCGGATCCTCGCCACGGGGATTCCGATCGAAGTGTCGCGCGGCCGACGCAAGCTGAAGATCGTCCCGGATGACTCCGGCCAATCGAAACTCGACCGCCTGAAGCGGCGTCCCAAGGCGATCCGAGGCGACCCCGAAGTTCTCGTGCACGTCGATTGGTCCAAGGAGGTCGAACTGATGAGCAACCGGGCGCGCGCGCGGTTTGATGCCGAGGACACCACGATCCGACGGAACCACCGGCGCGCGAAGTGGTGACTTCTGGACTCCGGACGCCCTTGCGACGGCGCGGCCAGCGGTAGTTTGCGTGCAGCCTCGGCCGCGAAGGGTTCCTGAACTTGCCGCAGGAACCGCGGACCCCTCTCGCAGAAGCGCTCCCGGTCCAGCGACAATCACGCCGCTCGTCGGACCCGAACCCGCATGCATCGCACCGCCCTCGTCGCCTCGCTCCTCCTCTTCGCCCTCCCCTCGCTCCGCGCGCAGGATCCCGTCCACTTCGAGGCGCCGTTGACGCACGCGGCCGAACTCTCGCCGTCCGGTGACCGCCTGTTCACGGTCGACGCCGACGACGCGCGGTTGTGCGTGTGGTCGCTTGCTGATCCGCGGCGCCCGGTGCTGCTGCGCGAGATCGTCGTGGGTCTCGGCCCGGTCGCGGTGCGCGCGCGGACCGACGACGAGGTCTGGGTCGTGAACTTCGCGTCGGACTGCGTGCAAATCGTGTCGATCGCGCAGGGCCTCGTGCTCGCGACGATCCCGACCGCCGACGAGCCCGGCGACGTCGTGTTCGCCGGCGCGCCGCAGCGGGCCTTCGTCGCGACGGGCACCGATCGCAAGATCCAGGTCTTCGATGCGCTCACGCATGCGCGCATCGGCGAGATCGCGCTCTTCGCCGACGACCCGCGCAGCCTGTGCGTCTCGGAGGACGGCACGCGCCTCTGGGTCGCAGCGCATCGCTCGGGCAACGGCACGACGCTCGTGCCCGACAACCGCGCTCCCGCGCCGCCCCCGCCGATCAACCCCAATCTCCCCGCCGCGCCGCGCCAGGGGATCCTCGTGCGACACGACGACCCACTGTGGCGGAGCACGCACGGCGTGGTGCTGCCCGACCTCGACGTGTTCGAGATCGACGCGAACACGCGCACGATCGCGCGCACGTTCACGGGCGTGGGCACGATCCTCTTCGACGTCGCGAAGCGTCCCGGTCGCGACGAGTTGTGGGTCGCGAACACCGAGGCGCGCAACCTGACGCGCTTCATCTCCGCGCTGCGCGGCCACGCCGTCGACAACCGCGTCACGAAGATCGATCTGGCGACCGCAACCGTGACGCCGATCGACCTCAACCCCGGCATTGCCTACGGCGCGTTGCCCGACCTCGCCGCGTTGTCGATCGCGCTCGCGCAGCCGGCCGACGTCGAGTTCGCCCCCGACGGCTCGCTCGCCTACGTCGCCGCGTTCGGCACCGACCGCATCGGCGTGCTCGCGCCCGACGGCAGCGTGATCGCGCGCATCGACGTGGGCACGCCGGGCACGACTGCGACACCGCGTACCAAGCGCGGGCCGCGCGCGCTCGCGCACCACCAGACTCAGCCGTTGCTCTACGTCGTCGAACGGATCGCCAACGCGCTCGACGTCGTGGACACCGCGACGCGCACGGTCGTCGCGCGCATCTCGCGCGACAACCCGCCGCTCCCGCGCACCGTCGCCGAAGGGCGCGGCTTCCTCTACGACGCGAAGCTCTCCGGCAACGGGACCATGTCGTGCGCGTCCTGCCACGTCGACGGCACGACGGACAACCTCGCGTGGGACCTCGGCGATCCCGCGGGCACGCTAACGCGGATCACCGACGCGTTCGGTCAACCGATCGACCTCCATCCGATGAAGGGGCCGATGGTCACGCAGACGCTCCAGGGCCTCGACGCGACCCAGCCGTTCCACTGGCGCGGCGACCGCCCCGACCTCAACGCGTTCAACCCGGCGTTCGACGAGCTGATGGGTCGCACGCCGCTCGCACCGCTCGAGCTCGTCGACTTCGTCGCGTTCATGGAGTCGGTGAGCTACATGCCGAACCCGCGGCAGAACCTCGACCGTTCCCTGCCGACGACCCCGATCGGCGCCAGCGCGGCGGAGGGTCAGCCGCTGTTCACGACGACGCCGTTCACGAGTGTCGTCCGCTGCGTCGACTGCCACTCGCTGACCACGGGGACGAACCTCCTGATCTTCAGTGCGTCGATCCTCCAGGTGTCGCAGGCGATGAAGGTCGCGCAGCTGCGCAACATCTACAAGCGCACCGGCAAGCTCGCGACGCCGCAGGGTCGCACCGCCGGCTTCGGCAACACGCACGACGGCGTCGACGACAGCGTCTTCGCCTTCCTCGGTCGCCCGGTGTTCGGTTCGCTTGCCGGCAACACCACGTCGCGGCGCAAGCTCGAAGCGTTCGTGCTCGCCTTCGACAACGGCACGGCGCCGATGGTCGGCCACGCGCGCACGCTCGATTCGACCAACGTGAACGACCCCGGCACGCGTGGTCCGGTGCTCACCATGCTGAACCGCGCCGCGCTGGGCGACGGCGACGTCGTCGCGCACGGTCTCCTCGGCGGTCGCATCGCGGGCCTGCGCTACGACGCGCAGGTGCAGCTCTTCCGCGGCGATCGCGCCGCGGATCCCGCCGTGCCGCTGGCCTATCTCGACGCCGAACTCGCGGCCGGCCGCGCGCGCCTGAGCTTCCTCGGGGTGCCGGCGGGCGAGGGTGTGCGGCTCGGCGTCGATCGCGATCGCGACGGCGTGCGCGACGGCGACGAGGCGGCGCAGCCTTTCGGCTCCGCGTCGCCCTTGTCGTGCGCGCCGTCGTTGCGCATCGAGGGCAACGAGCCGCCGAGCGTCGCGAGCCCAGGATTCGCGGTCGTCGTCGACTCGACGGCGATCACCGCGCCCGGCGCTCTGCTCGTCGGCTTCGCCACGTCGTCGACGCCGATCTTCGATCTGGTCGTGCACGTCGGCGCGGCCGGGAGCTTCTCGCTGGGTTTCTCGACCGACGGCCGCGGCAACGCGGCGATCCCCGCCGCGATCCCCAACGATCCCGCACTCGCCGGCGGTGCGTTGTTCTTCCAGGCGATCGTTCCCGACGCGTGCGGCGCCCTCGGGCTCGCGGCGTCGCACGGACTGCGCGTCGTCGTGCAACCGCGCTGACGAGACGACGCCTCAGTCCGCCATCCGCGTCGCGAGCTTCGCGAGCGCGCGATGAAGGATGACCCGTGCCGCGCCTTCGCTCTTGCCGATGCGCTCGGCGATCGCGGCGTGCGGCAGACCGACGACGCGCGCCAGCAGCACGACCTCGCGCTGCTCTTCGCTCAACTCCGCGAACGCGGACTCCAGAGCGCCGAGTTGCTCCTTCGCCTCGAGCACGCGACTCGGCGTGATGAGGTTCGCGCAACTCGCGAGCAGGTCGACGTCGGTCACGACCTGTTCGCGCGCGGGATTGCGTCGCGCGCGGCGGTGATGACGTCCCTTGTCCTGGATCTTGCGGAGCGCGGTCGTGAACAACCAATGCCGGAAGTGCGCCTCGCTCTCCCAGCGGAACTCGCCGGCATCCTCGAGCACTTCGCGGCAGGCGGACTGCACGAGGTCCCCGACCGACTCGCGTGCCAGCAACGCGGGGCCCGCGCGGAGCCTCACGAAGACCTCGAGACTCGGGAGGTGGCGCTCGAGCAGCGTGGCGAGCGCGTCGGACGAGCCGGACGTCGCCTCGCGCAACAGCCGCTTGGTGTCCTCGGGCATGGCGATGCTGCCCGGCGAGCATGACCGCGCCCAAGCCGTGCCACAATGCCCGCCCGATCCAGGTCCCCTCGCGAGGTGGTCATGGCCCAATCGCCGTCGTCCCCGAGCAGTTCCGATCCGCGGCGCGTCCTCGAGACTCTCGTCTTCCAGTGTCTGGAGCGCATCGAGCAAGGCGATGCGATCGCGCTCGACGAACTCTGCGCGCGCCATCCCGAGCACGCCGACGCACTGCGCCGTTCGATCGAGGCGCTCGCGGTGTTCGAGTCCGACCCCGGGCTCGAGCCGCGGCGGACGTTGGGCGGGTACTCCCTCGTGCGACGGATCGGCGGCGGCGGCATGGGCGTCGTGTGGCTCGCCGACGACAAGGCTCTCGGCCGGCAGGTCGCGCTCAAGCTGATCCGTCCCGAGCAGCTGTGGTTCGAAGGCAACCGCGAACGCTTCCGCCGCGAGGTCACGACGATCGCGCGACTCGATCACCCGGGGATCGTCCCCGTGTACGGCGTCGGCGAGGACGACGGCGTGCCCTGGTTCGCGATGCGCTGGATCGACGGACCCTCGCTCGCCGTCGTGCTCTCGCGGCTCGCGGGGCGCGATCCGTCCGCGCTGCGCGCGACCGATCTCGCCTCGGATCCTCGGCTCGCGAACCTCGACGCGGACGTCGAGCGTGTCTTCGGTCGCTCGTGGATCGAATCGTGCCTGCGCCTCGTCGAACGCGCCGCGCGCGCGCTGGCACACGCGCACGAGCGGGGCGTCGTCCACCGCGACGTGAAGCCGGCGAACATCGTGATCGACCGCGACGGCCAACCCGTGCTCGTCGATTTCGGCGTGGCGACCGCGGGCGGCAACGCGCGCATCACCCGCACCGGCGTGCAGCCGGGTTCGGTGCCGTACATGTCGCCGGAGCAGATCCGCGGCGAGACGCTCGACGCGCGCAGCGACGTCTACTCGCTCGGCGTCACGCTCTATGAACTGCTCACGCTCGAGTCGCCCTTCCTCGGGGCGACGCACGAGACGACGCGCGAGCTCGTGCTCCGCGGCGAGCCGCGGCGGCTGCGGGCGACGAACACCGCGATCCCTTCGGACGCGGAGACCGTCTGCCTCTGCGCGATGAGCGCCGAGAAGGTGCGCCGCTATGCGAGCGCGCGCGACTTCGCCGAGGACCTCGCCAACGTGCTGGCGTCGCGTCCGATCCGCGCGCGGCGCATGGGTCCGCTCGCCCGCGCGCAGCGCTTCGCCAGGCGACGCCCCGCGGCCGCCGTCGCGATCGCGCTCGCCTTCCTCCTGTTCGGCGTCGCACCCGGAGTCGGCTGGCTCACGGTGCGTGCCGAGATGACGCGCACGCAAGAGGCGAAGGTCGCCGCGGAGCGGACCATCACGGTGCTGTCCGGGATCTTCGACTCCTCGAACCCCTTCGAGACCGACCGCTCGGACATGACCGCGCGCGACGCGCTCGACGCCGGCTTCGCGCGCATCGAGACGGAGCTCGCCGAGGAGCCGGCGGTCCGCGCCGAGCTCGCGGGCGTGGTCGGCCGCGCCTACTACGCGCTCGGGATGAACGATCGCGCCGCGCGACTCCTCGAAGACGCGCTCGCGGCGCGACGTGCCTCGTCGACGCCCGATGCGCGGGCGCTCTGCGACGCCCTGCGCGCGCTCGCCGCCGTGCGCGCCGCGTCGGGTCGCGCCGAGGAGGCGTGCGCGTTGAGCAGGGAGCGCGTCGCGATCCTCGGCGCGAGCGATCGCACGGATCCGTGCGCGCTCGCCGTCGCGCTCGCCGACCAATCCGATCACGAACGGACAGCGGGCCGTCTCGACGACGCTCGCAGGATCGCGCAGCGCGCCGAGGAACTCGCGAGCGACGCGTCGCCGATCGACCACGCCGCGCTCGCGCAGTGCGCCGCGGCGCTCGGCGCTTCGTGTTCGGATCTCCACGACCACGAGGCCGCGATCGCCGCCCTACAGCGCGCCGCCGATCACCTCGCGGCGGCGGGTCCGATCCGCGCGCTCGATCACGCCTACGCCCTCAACAACCTCGGCCGCGTGCTCGAACTCGCCGGACGACTCGCTGACGCGCAGACCGCGTTCGAGTCGTCGCGCGCGATCCTGGAGGCGCGACTCGCACCGGATCACCCGAGCCTCGGCACCTCGTGCATGAACCTCGGCACGCTGCGCGCGAAGCAGGGCGACGCGCCGTCCGCAGTCGACTGGTTCCGGCGCGGGCTCGAGATCCTGCACGCCGCGCACGGCGATCGGCATCCCTCGGTCGCGATCGCGCGGATGAACCTCGGCAACGCTCTCGCGCAGTCCGGCGACCTCGCGAACGCCAGCGTCGAACTCGAGGCCGCGGCGACCACGATGCGCGAGGTCGCTCCGCAGGGGCACGTCGAGATCGCGATCACGCTGAACAACCTCGCCGGGATCCGGATCGCGCTCGGTCGCCTCGACGAAGCCGAGACCGCCGCGCGCGACGCAGCGTCGATCGTCCGCACGGGCCTCGGCGCGCATCCGATCGCCGTCGACAGCCTGATGATGCTGGCGTCGATCCGTCACGCGCGCAGTGACCTCCCCGGCGCGGAGGAGGCGATGCGGGACGCCGTCGCGATGGCGAAGGCCACGCTCGGCGACGCACACCTCGACGTTCACCGCGCACAGAAGAACCACGCCGTGGTGCTCACCGATCTCGGCCGCTTCGATGACGCCATCGCCGTGCTCGACGACGCGCTCACGACCCATCGCCGCATGCCGGAGACCGACGCTCATCTCGTCGATCAGATGCGGGTCCAGCGCGCGTCCTGCCTCGAAGGACGCGGCGACCGCGACGGAGCGTGGGGGGAACTCGAGGGCATGCTCGACGCCTTCCTCGCGCGCGACCCGAGCGATGAAACCGCCGCGGCGGGCGTGAACCTCGCGTTGCGCGTCGCCGAAGGCCGGGCCCCGGCCGAACGTCTCGCGGCGCTGAGGGACTGGTCGAAGCGGCGCAACTGACGAAGGGACGGTACCGATCCCCCGCGCGCGCGGCGTTCTCGGTCGGCGCCGGGGCGATCGGGTTCGCACCGCTGTCGCTCCCGATTCAGGGCAGTGGCTGCATGCTGCTCGTTGATCTGCTGATCGTCGTTCCGATCGGCTACGTCGTGAACGGCGAGACGCGCTTGATCCACTCGCTGCCATGGGACGCCCCGATCGACGTCCGCGTGCAGGTCTTCCAGTTCGATCCGGCGCAACTCCATTCGTCCTCGGGCAACGGGCTGCGGATCGGCGGCGTGCGGTAGGCCCATGGGCCCGCGAACCGTCGCGTGCCGCGCTACGCTCGCGCGGCCCACGACACGACCGAACATGCACCACCGCAATCACCTCGCCGTCTCGTTCGTCGCGAGCCTCGCGCTCGCGGCGGCGTCGTCCGCACAGAACTCGACGACCTACGACCTCGCGGCGGACTGGAGCGACGCGGGCAACCCGCACTCGCCGTGGTCGTACGACGGCGGGGCGGCGCCGATCGCGGGACACGTCCCCAACTGGAGCGCGGGCGGCTTCGCGATCCCGCAGCCGGCATGGGCACTCACGCCAGCGGGGAACGGACACTGCCCGATGTGGATGCTCCAGGTCGGCACGTGGACTCTCGACAGCGTTCCCGGCGACGTCGTGATGCACGGCGACGATCCGTCCTGCGGGAACGGTGGGACTCCCGCGAACGTGAAGTGGACCGCGCCCTGCGGCGGCAATGCGACCGTGAGCAGCGCGGTGTGGATGCTGCGCAACCTCGGTCGCAGCATGAACTGGACGTTGAAGCACAACGGCAACGTGCTCGCGCAGGGCGCGATGGCGGGCGGCGGACCCTATTCGCGCGCGAACCCGGCGACCTACGGCAGCACGTTCGCCGTGCTGGCGGGCGACGTGATCGAGCTCGGCTTCGTGAAGACGTCCTTCTTCGGCGACTTCGCCGGCGTGCGCCTCCAGATCAGCGTCGACCAGTGGTGCGGCCGCTCGCGCTTCGCGGGCGCCGGCTGCGGACCCACGCAGTGGAACAACGGCGTGCCGCGCGTCGGCGCGAGTTCCGGCTTCGCGTTCGCGGGCGCTCAGGCCAACGCGCCGGGCGTCGCACTGATCGGACTGCTGCCGGCGGTCGTCGATCTCAGCGGGATCGGGATGACCAACTGCGTGCTGCGCACCTCGCCGATGCTCGGCAGCCTGCCCGCGCAAGCCGATGGCGCGGGGCGCGGCAGCGTGTCGCTCGGACTCCCTGCCGATCCGTCGCTGGCGGGCGCCGGCTTCGAGACGCAGTTCGCGACGCTCGCGATCGGCGTGAACCCGCTGGGCGTGGTCGTGTCCGACGCGATGTCGCACCAGATCGGGATCTGACGGACGTCGCCGCTATCGTGCCGCCCTCACCGCAACCGAGGAGACCACGATGTCCGACGCCAATCCCTACGCCCTCGACCACCTGATCGCGGCCGAAGCGCCAGTCGCCGCGCGCCTCGCCTTCCTGAAGAAGACCTACGGACTGCTCCTGCTCGGCGTGCTCGGCTTCGCCGTCACCCTGTGGGCGGCCGGCAACGTCGAATCGGTCTCCAGCCTCGCCCAGGGGCTGTGGCGCACGAGCCCGTGGATCACACTGGTCGTGCTCATCGGCGGCTCGTGGCTCGTGCACGCGGTCTCCGACAAGCACCCGCTGAACCTCGTCGCGTACTTCACGTACGTCTTCTTCTTCGGACTCCTGCTCGCGCCGCTCGTGCTGTCCGTCGCGCACGCGGCGCCGGTCGTGCTCACGCAGGCCTCGCTGATCACCGCGTTCGTGTTCACCGGGCTGACCGGCTACGTCTTCGTCACGCGCAAGGACTTCTCGTTCCTCGGCGGCGCGCTCGCGATCGGCATGTTCGCGCTGCTCGGCGTCGCGATCGCGGGCATGGCCTTCGGCTTCTCGATCGGGCTGTGGTACTCGGTCGCCGGCGTGCTGCTGTTCTCGGGCTACGTGCTCTACGACACGAGCAAGGTGTTGCACCACTACCCGACCAACCGCCACGTCAGCGCCGCGATCGTGCTGTTCGTCGACGTCGTGCTGCTCTTCAAGCACATCCTGCTGCTGCTCTCGCGCAGCCGGGACTGACGCCGGCGCGACCAGGCGAGCCCTCAGGACGCCGCCATCGATTCGAGTCCCTTCAGGACCGCGATGTCGCCCAGGATTCCGCGCAGGGTGGCGACGTCGATCGTCTGCTGGCCGTCCGAGTAGGCCTGATCCGGTTCGGTGTGCGTCTCGATCAGGAGCCCATGGGCACCGGCCGCCAAGGCGGCGCGCGACATCGGCCGGACCCGGTCGCGCTCGCCGACGCCATGCGACGGATCGACGAGGATCGGCAGGTGACTGACGCGACGCACGAGCGGCACGACGTTGAGATCGAGCGTGTTGCGGGCGTGGTCGTCGAAGGTGCGGATGCCGCGTTCGCAGAGGACGACCTGCCCGTTCCCGCCGGCGAGCAGGTACTCGGCCGCCATCAACCACTCCTCCAGGGTGGCCGACATCCCTCGCTTGAGCAGCACCGGACGCCGTGCTTCGGCGAGGCGCTTGAGCAACGCGTAGTTCTGCATGTTGCGCGCGCCGACCTGGATCAGGTCGACGTGTTCGCACATCGCCTCGAGGTCGGCGTTGTCGACGAGTTCCGAGACGACCGGCAGCCCGACCTGCTCGCGCACCTTCCGCAGGGTGACGAGTCCCTCGCGACCGAGACCCTGGAACGCGTACGGGCTGGTGCGCGGCTTGAACGCGCCGGCGCGGAACATCACCGCACCGGCGGCTTTCACCTCTTCGGCGATGCGCAGCGTGCGCGCTTCGGTCTCGACCGAGCAGGGTCCGGCGACGACGACCGGCTCGCCGCCGCCGATCGCCACCTCCCCCACGCGCACGATCGTCGACTCCGCGTGCACTTCGCGACTGACCATCTTGTATGGCCTCGTCACGGGAATGCACTCGAGCACGCCGGGCAGGTGAGCGAGGCTGGAGGCGTCGACGGCGCCGCGATTGCCGGTCACGCAGATCGCGGTGCGGTCGGCGCCGGGCACGGGGAGCGGAGTGAAGCCGAGGCGTCGGACGGTGCAGCCCTTGCGGAGGATGATGAGCATGACGGTGGTCAGGAGGCGGTGAGGGCGACAGCGAGAGCACGACACCTGGCAGCGACGGCGTCACGCGGATCGCGTCCGGACGCGGACGCTTCGCCGATGGTGCGCGCGAGTTCGCTGCCCACCACCGCGATCCGTGCGCCGCTCGCGAACGCGCGCGCGACGTCGTCGACGCTGCGCAGGCCGAAACCGAGGCAGATCGGGTTCGCGCAGACTTCGCGCAGGCGTTGCATCGCGCCCTGGGTCTCACCGGCGTGGTCGGGATCCGAACCGGTCACGCCTTGCAACGCAGCCAGGTAGAGGAAGCCGGTGCACGCCGCGTCGATCGCGGCGAGGCGGGGCGTTGGCGTGCGCGGTCCGACGAGTTGGACGGAGTCGAGTCCGTGGTCGAGGCAGATGGCACGCAGTTCCTCGCCTTCCTCGAGCAGGACGTCGGGAACCAGCAGGCTCGATGCACCGGCCGTGGCGAAGTCGCGGCAGAACTCCCGCGGGCCGCGCGAATGGACCAGGTTCGCATAGACCAGCAGGTTGAGCGGAAGCTCGGGACGCGCATCGCGAAGGATGGCGACCAGTTCGAGCGCGACGTCCGTCGTGGTTCCCGCGGCGAGTGCGCGACGGGACGCCGCCTGGATCGCCGGTCCGTCGGCGCAAGGCGCGTTGTAGGGCAGACCGAGTTCGAGCATCGTCGCGCCGGCATCGACCGCGGCGAGCATCACGTCGAGGCTGATCCGCGGAGTCGGATCGCCGAGCACGAAGAACGCGCTCAGGTGTCGCGCCCGCGAGCGCAGCTCCTGTTGCAGCAGCCCGGCACTCATGGGCGGCGACTCCCGATCACGGTCGCGAGATCCTTGTCGCCCCGGCCCGAGAGGTTCACCAGGAGCCGCTGTCCCGCCCTCAACTGACCGCGTTCGACGGCGTTCATCGCGAACGCCAGGGCGTGCGACGATTCGAGCGCCGGGAGGATGCCTTCGTCGCGTGTCAGAGCATCGAAGGCAGCGAGCGCCTCGGCGTCGTTCGCGCCCACGTAGCGCACGCGACCGCGGTCGTGGAGCATCGCGTGCTCGGGGCCGACCCCGGGGTAGTCGAGTCCGGCCGCGATGCTGTGCGTGTCGCCGATCTGACCGTCGTTGCCCTGGAGCACGTAGCTGCGCGCGCCGTGCAGCAGCCCCGGTCGTCCGTGCTGCAAGGTCATGCCATGGCCGCCGGTCCGCGTGTCGCGCCCGGCTGCCTCGACGCCGAAGATCACCACGTCGTCGACGAGGAACGCACGGAACAACCCGAGCGAGTTGCTGCCGCCGCCGACGCATGCGGCGATCGCGTCGGGGAGGGAGCCGGTCGCGCGCAGGATCTGCGCGCGCGCCTCGTCGCCGATCACGCGCTGCAACTCCGCGACGAAGCGCGGGTAGGGGTCCGGTCCGCACACGGTGCCGAGCACGTAGTGCGTGTCGTCCACGCTCTGCACCCAGTCGCGGAGGGCTTCGTCGATCGCTTCCTTGAGCGTCGCCCCGCCGCTCTCGACCAGACGGACCTCCGCGCCGCAGAGCCGCATGCGGTCGACGTTGGGTCGCTGACGCGCGGCGTCGACCGCGCCCATGTAGACCACGACTGCCAGACCTTGCCGGGCGCCGGCCATCGCCGTCGCGACGCCGTGCTGCCCCGCGCCGGTCTCCGCGATCAGTCGACGCTTGCCGAGTTCCTTCGCGAGCAGCGCCTGGCCCACCACGTTGTTGGTCTTGTGCGCGCCGCCGTGGAGCAGGTCCTCTCGCTTGAGGTGGACGTCGAGCCGGCAGCGATCGGAGAACCGCGGGACATGGGTGAGCGGAGTCGGACGCCCGGCCCAAGTGCGAAGCTCGCGCCGCAGTCGTCTGCGGAAGTCCGGGGACGCCAGCAACTCGTCGACCGCGGAAGCCAGCGCCTCGAGCGCGGGTGCGAGCAACTCGGAGACGAAGCGCCCGCCGTAGCGGTCGAACACGCCGAAGCGCGGGTTCATCGGTGGGCCGCCTTCAGGTTGGCGAACAGCGCACGCATCCGCGCGCCGTCCTTCACGCCGGGAGCCGATTCCACGCCGCTCGACAGATCGATCCCGTACGGATCGTGCGCACAGAGCGCAGCCACGTTGTCCGGTGTGATGCCGCCGGCGACGAACACCCCGGGATGCGGCACTTGCGACAGCAGCGACCAGTCGAAGCTGCGACCGCTGCCGCCGTGGGCGCTGTCGAGCACGAGCGGGCGGGTCGCGTCGGGAGTCACGCACGGGGTCGGGAGCGCCGTGCCTTCGACTCCGAGCACACGCCACACGCGTAGCGCGCGTTCCTCGAGCTCGAGGCACAGGGATTCGGGGCTCTCGTGCAGTTGCACTTCGCGCGCGCCGGTCCGTTCGCAGGCCTGGAGCACTTCGTCACGCGTAGCACCGCGGAACACGAGCACGACGGGCATGTGGTCCCCGAAGGCCGTGACCAGCGCGCGGGCCTCGCTCGTCGATGCCCTGCGCGGCGAATCCGAGGCGAGCACGCAACCGAGCGCCCGAGCACCCGACTCGACGGCGAGGGCGGCGTCCTCGATGCGGCGCAATCCACAGATCTTCACGTGCGGTCGGGTCATGGCTCCACCCGGCCGGAGTGCAGGAAGGAGGTCGGTGCGACTCCGTCGAGCAGCGCGTGCCCGACCAGAACGGCATCGGCGAGTCCGAGCAGGGGAGCGACGTCGCCCGCCGATCGGTAGCCGCTCTCGGCGACGACGATGCGATCGCTCGGAACGCGCGGGAGCAGGCGCAGCGCGCGGGTTGGCTCCAGACGCAGCGAGTCGAGATCGCGGTTGTTCACGCCGAGGATCGCGTGATCGAACCCGAGCGCGCACGCGAGCTCCCGCTCGTCATGGCTTTCGATCAATGCGTCGATGCGGCACTCCTCGCAGGCCGCGACGCACTCGGCGAGCGCTCCGCGGTCGAGGACGCGGACGATCAACAGTGCAGCCGACGCGCCGCAATGCGCAGCTTCGATCACCTGCCGCGGATCGACGAGGAAGTCCTTGCGCAAGATCGGCAAGCGACTGGATGCGCTCGCGCGCCTCAGGTCGTCGAGCGAACCTCCGAACTGATCCGGCTCGGTCAGGACGCTCAGCGCCGCCGCACCGCCGTCCTCGTACGCGCGCAGTTGCGCCTCGAGATCGAGCCGGAGCGGCATCGGGCCGCGACTCGGGCTGTGGCGCTTCCACTCCGCGATCAGCGACAGTCGCTCGCGACCGGCGATGGCGTCGCGAAACGACCGAGGCCGCGACGTCGGGCCGTCGACCGCCTCGCGCCGACGCCGATCCGGGATCTCGTCCGCGCGGCGTTGCGACGCCGCGACGATCGACTTCAGGAACATGCGCGGACGTCCTCCTCGCCGATGCGGGAACTGGACTCGCAGTAGCGCTCGAGAGCCCGGCGTGCGCGCCCGCTGCTCATCAGTCCTCGCGCGAGCGTGAGTCCCTCGCGCAGATCGGACGCACGCCCGATCAGTTCGAGTGTGGCCGCCGAGTTGAGCGCGACGACGTCCGAGCGTGGTCCGCCGCGATCGTCGAGCGCCTCCCGCAGCAGCTCGGCGTTGCGTGTCGCGTCGCCGCCGCGCAGCGCGGCGATCGGTGCGGGCGCCAGCCCGAGCGCCGCGGGGTCCAGCCGGTACTCCTCGATGGCACCGCGGCGGACACGGTGCCCGACGCTGATCGCGTGCAGGCCGATCTCGTCGAGGCCGTCGCAGTGGACGACCAGCGCCTGCTTCGTGCCGAGTTCACGCAGTGCCTCGGCGATCGGACGAGTCAGGGCCGGGTCGTAGACACCCACGACCTGGTGATCGGCGCCCGCCGGATTCGCGAGCGGGCCGAGCAGGTTGAAGATCGTGCGCACGCCGAGCGCCTTCCGCACCGGTGCGACGTGCCGCATCGCCGGATGGAATGCCGGAGCGAACAGGAACACGAAGCCGGTCGCGTCGAGAAGGCGGCAGGCCTGTGCGGGCTCGAGTGCGAGACGCGCGCCGCATGCCTCCAGCACGTCGGCGCTTCCCACCGAGGACGACACCCCGCGGTTGCCGTGCTTCGCCACCGCGGCTCCGGCCGCGGCGAGCACGCATGCCGTCGCCGTCGAGACGTTGAAGCTCCCCGAACCGTCGCCGCCGGTGCCGCAGGTGTCGATCAGCGGACGGACCTGCGCGCGGACGCGTCCGCCGTGTGACCGCAGCACGCGCGCCGCGGCGGCGAGCAGCGAGCCGTCGACCGGGCGCGAGGCGAGTGCGCACAGGAATCCGGCCAGCGGAATCGGCTCGGCTTCGCCGCGCATCACGACATGCAGCGCGTCTTCGAGGCGCGCCGGTTCGAGTCGACGTCCGTCGAGCAACAGTCTCGTGAGTTCGGTCAGGATCATGGTTCGCCTTCCCTCGCGCTCGCCGGGCAAAGGAGCCGGAGCGCGTTCCGGAGCAGGATCCCGCCCTCGGGAGTGAGACAGGACTCGGGATGGAACTGGAGCGACAGCCAGGGTCGGGTGCGGTGCGCCATCGCCATGACGACCTCGTGCGGGCCGTCGAACGTCGTCGCGAGGACTTCGAGCTCGGCCGGCACGCTCGTCACGCAGAGGCTGTGGTAGCGACCGACGTCGAACTCACTCGGCACGCCGTCGAACCAGGGATGCTCGATGCGACGCACGCGCGAGCGCTTGCCGTGCACAGGTCGCGGGGCGCGACCGACCTCGCCGCCGCAGGCGATCGCCATGGTCTGATGCCCGAGGCACACGCCGAGGACCGGCAGCGATGCATCGCCGCGGAGGAAGCCGAGCGCCGGCTCGGCGTCGCGCGGGTGGCCTGGGCCCGGAGACAGGACCAGGAGGTCCGCGGCGCGATCGTCGAGCAGCGTCTCGAGCTGCCGGCACGAGACGTCGGCGCGGTGGACTTCGACCTCGCAATCGAGGGTCGCGATCTGGTCCGCGAGGATGTGCACGAAGCTGTCTTGCTGATCCAGGACGAACACACGCGCGGGTCTCATGGCCGGCCCTCCGCCATCGCCACTGCAGTCAGGCAGGCGCGGGCCTTGTGGCAGGTCTCCGCGAACTCCCGCGCCGGATCGCTGTCGTGGACGATCCCCGCCCCGCTCTGCACCACGTACCTGCCGTCCTTGCCGCGCAGGCTGCGGATCGCGATGCACGAGTCGAAGCGACCGTCCGCGAGCAGATAGCCGACGGCGCCACCGTAGAAGCCGCGCGCGGTCGGTTCGAGTTCGCGCAGGAGGCGCATCGCGCGCGGCTTCGGCGCACCGGTGAGCGTTCCGGTGTTCGCGGCCGCGCGGTACGCATGCAGCGCGTCGAGTCCGGGGCGCAGACGACCGCGCACGCGACTGACGAGATGCTGCACGTGCGCATAGCGCTCGATCGCCAGCGCTTCGACGACGCGCGTCGTCCCCGGTACGGACACCCGGGCCACGTCGTTGCGCGCCAGATCGACGAGCATCATGTGCTCCGCGAGTTCCTTCTCGTCGAGGAGCAGCGCGAGCGCGAGACGTCGATCGCGCTCGTCGTCGAGGTTGCCGTCCGCTCGGCGCGCGCGCAGTGCCGTGCCCGCGATCGGCCGGATCTCGACGTCGCCGTCCTCGACGCGGAGAAAGGTCTCGGGCGAGGCGCCGAGCAGTGAGCCCGGCTCGAGTTCGAGGCAGAACATGTACGGCGACGGGTTCTCCTGCCGCAGCGCCCGGTAGACCTCGAGCGGCGGTGCGGCGCTCTCGACCACGACCCGCCGCGACAGGACCGCCTGGAAGACGTCGCCGGCGACGATGTGGCGCTTCACGCACTGCACCGCCTCGATGAACTCCGCCTCGTCGGCGTCGCCGGTGGACAGCCGTGGTTCGCGTCGCGCGAGCGTGCGCGTCGCTTCGCCCGGCCGCACCGCCTGCTCGAGTGCAAAGAGTCGTGCGCGCACGTCGTCGAGCGTCTCGTGCGGAAGACCGCGCGCGATCAGGTGCACGCGCCGCTTCGCGTGGTCGAACACGATCACGTCCTGCACGAGCACGAACGAAGCGTCGGGCTCGTCGAGCGGGTCGGGCTTGCGCGGCCCGAGCTCCTCGAAGGCGTCGACGAAGTCGTAGGCGATCGCTCCGAACACCCCCGGCGGCAGTGTCGCGGGCCGCACGTCGCGCAGCACCATCGAGGCGTCGCGCAGCAAATCGAGCGACGACGACGCGCGCAGGCGCGACCCGTCGTCGTGCGCCGCGCAGGGTTCCGCGGCGATCTCCGCGCGCGAGCGGAGGATCGCCGCGACCTCACGACCCGAATCGCACGACGGCTCGACGCGCCAGGTGCCCGACCGCAGTCGGAGCCGGACCAGGGCGCGCGCGACCACGAACGACCAGCGCAGCGTGGGAAGCGCGCCGTCGAAGTCCCCGCTCTCGAAGAGCACCGAGCCTGCGCCGGTGCCGAGCTCGCGCAGACGTTGCGTGACCGTCAGCGGCTCGGCACAGCCGTCGAGGGACAGACTGCGCTCGAGCGGCGTGCATTCGAGTCGCACGCGCTTCGCAGTCGCGTTCAGGTGGGTCTCTGGGTCCATTGCGGCCGGTGCTCCGACTGGCCGCGGCGGACCGACTCCCCGTGAACCCGTGGAGGCGGCCCGCTCGCGGGTCGCCTCGGGTGTCGATCGATCAGCTCATGATCGCGACGAGCCCGGTGACCCGCGCATGGTTCCACCACCAGCGCCAGGCAGAGTCTCGGGACGTCGTGAACGCGTGCATGAAGGTCGCACCTCGTAGACCGACGCGTTCACGCTGTCAAACCCGGCGAGCCGCATCGGACGCCCGGGATTGCCCTGCGGCGCATCGCGCCGCGCTCAGCGCACGACGAGCAGTTCGAGCAGGTTGCTCGTCGTGAACGAGGTCCCGCTCGCGCCCAGCAGCGCGGCCTGCGTTCGCACCGCGGTGAAACCGGGCGGCGGGACGAGCGCGAGCGACGCTCTCCCGGCGGCGTCGAGCGGGGCGCCGATCACCAACAGCGGCTCGGTGCGCAGCGTGCAGCCGAGCGCCGGCAGCGGGATCGCCTGCGCGGTGAGGCCGAGGACGAACACGCCCGCGAGATCGCCGGGCGTACCCGCCGCGGTCAGGTCGACGCGCGCGCCCGCGGGCAGGAACGCCGCGGTCAGCGCGGCCGGACCGCAGTGCGAGAGGTCGTCGATCCAGACGCCGCCGGGCAGGACGTCGAGGAAGTCGGCGAGCGCGGCGACGAGTTGGCGGCCGCACAGGCGCCAATCGGCCGGCGTGTTCCAGGTCGCGCCGGGCGCGGGGCCATAGGTCCCCTCGAAGGTGATCGCCATCACCGGCTGCTCGGTCGCGCGCCAGGTCGGCGACAGGCTCCAGCGGTCGTGCACCATCGCTTCGACGAAGGGCCGCGCCGGCGGGCTGAGCGTGCTCGATTGCGTCGCGCCGGCGGCGACGAAGGGACTCGCTGCGCGGAACGCCGCGATCCATGCGCCCTCTCGCGCGTTGACCTCGGGGATCACCCCGCTGTCGTTCGTCGCGAGGTCGAAGTTCGGGTTCGCGACGTGCTGGAAGTGGAACGGCCACGAGAGGCCATGAGAGCTGTGCAGGTTGAGCAGGACGTCGATCGGTGCTGTGCCCGGCGCCGCGATCGTGCCCATGCGTGATTCGATCGCGGTGCGCATCGCGACGATCTCCGGCTGCGTCGACGCGTACGGCGCGCCCCACTCGTTCTCGAGATTGACGCTCGCCGCGTTCGTGCGGTAGTTGCCGAGAGCGACGCCGTCGGGGTTGCTCATCGGCACGACGTCGACGACGAGGCTCGCGAGCACGAGTCGCGCGAGCGGCGATCCGGACCGCAGTTCCTGCACGATGCCCTCGACGACGAAGTAGCTCGTCGTTTCGGCCGGGTGGATGCCGGCATGGATCCAGACCCGACGCTTCCGCGTGAGCGGCACGCGCGGATCGGTGAGCGACGCGAGCTGGATCGGGCGACCCTGCCGCGAGCTCCCCAGCGTCTGCACGGTGCCGAGCCCCGACGCGACGATCGACGCGAGCAGCGCGTCCTTCTCCTCGATGGAGTACGGGAAGTACTTCGCCATGCGCACGTCGACGGCGCCCGGTGGCGTCGTCACCGTGAAGCGATGCGTCGTGCCGGAGCGCGTCGGCGTGGCGCTCGTCGGCAGGCGCGACCACGATCCGAAGCTCACGCCGTCGGCGCTGCTGCTCCACACCGGCAGGATGACGTCCGTGTAACCGGAGTTCGTGACCGACACGTCGAGGGTCGTGCCGGAGGGACTGAGTCCGCGGATCCCGCATCCCCACCATCGGCGATAGCTGGACGGCAGCGACGCGTTCGCGTTGTCGTTCTCCATCGTCAGCGTCACCGTCCACCGCGCGCCGTTCTGCGTCGCGGTACCGCTGCGCAACCGCATGCCCGGTTGATCGAAGTAGACGCTGACCTGGGCAAGGGCGGCGCTCGCGAGGAACGCGATCACGGCGAGGAGCTGGAAGACGGCGCGCATCGGCGGAGCAGCTTGCACAAGGTCCGAGCACTTCGCCAGCGGTGCGGGACTGCGTAGCCTTCGCGCGATGCACGCGCCCTTCGTCGCCATCGACGAGCACCCGCTGCTCGACGCGGGACTGGTCGTCCTCGAACTGCCGTCGTCACCGGGCGGCTTCCACACTCCGGACGTGTGGCGCGCCCTGCTCCACCACGGCGCGGCGGCGCCGTTGCGCGCCGACGACCATGTCCGCGCGGCGGTGCGCGATCTCCTGCGGCACGACGGCTTCAAGCCGACGGGGCGCAACAAGCCGTCGTCCGAGTACCTGCTCCGCGCAAGCGAGGCCGGCACGCTCCAGCCGATCCATGCGGTGGTCGACCTCGGCAACGCGGTCTCGCTGCATTCCGGCCTGCCGATCAGCATCGTCGATCTCGACCGCGCGCTGCCGCCCCTGCGCATCACCATCGCTCCGCCGGATGCGCGGTACGTCTTCAACGCTTCGGGCCAGGACATCGCCGTCGCCGACCTGCTCTGTCTCAGCGACGCGAAGGGTCCCTGCGCCAACGCCGTCAAGGACGCGCAGCGCACCAAGGTCGACGCGAACTCGCGCCACGTCCTCGCGGTGGTCTGGGGCACGCGCACGCTCGCGGGTCGCACCGGCGCGACGCTCGAGTGGCTGCTCGGTCTCGCGCGCGCGGGCGGGTTGACGACCTCGCCGGGGGCACCGGGGCCGGCGTGACCTTCGAAGCGAAGCGCACAGCTATGCTGCCTCGCCGCTCCGCTCCGCCGAACGCCATGACGACCGCGCTCACCGCCGCCCTCACCCTCGCCACGAGCCTCCCCCTCTTCGCCCAGACCGTCTCGCCGTCGCTGTTCTACGCCACGCGCGAAGGCGACCTGTCGATGCCGTACGTCTTCTCGCAGCCGTCGCGCATGCAGCAGATCCACGGCGATCTGGTCGGTGCGCCGCAGCTCTTCACGGGGATCACGTTCCGGCGCGACGGCATCAGCAACGGGGCGGCGCACGCGGCGGTGCCGGGCAAGACGATCACGCTGTCGCTCGTGATCGCGGACTCGGTCGGGATCGGGGCGGCGACGAACATGTTCGCCAGCAACGCGACCGGCAACGCGACGACCGTGTTCAGCGGCACCGTCGCCACGCCGCCCTCGTGGGCGGTGCCTGCGCGCTCCGCACCGTCGCCGCTCGACTTCCGGTTGCCGCACTCGGGTTGGTTCTATGCCGGCACGGGCGCCTTCCTGTGGGACGCGACGACGACCGCGACCAGCGACGTGCAGCGGGTGAACCTCGACGCGGCGCAGTCGGGCTTCCCGCTGTTCTCCTGGTGCGCGTTCGACATGCGGGGCATCGGTTGCCCGACGTCGACGAGCGGCGAGTTCGAACTGCGCGGCAGCGGGCAGAACCTCGGCGGACTCGGCGCCTACACGGTGAAGGTCACCGCGCTCGGCGCACCGACCTCGGCATCTTGCGCGTGGCTCGTCGGCTTCCTACCGCTCAACACCAACGTGCCGGGGCTCTGCACCACGCTGTGGCCCGACCCCGCGGCGAGCCTCACGACGACCAGCGACGCGACCGGCAGGGCTGAGCCGTGGTTCCAGGTGCCGTCGAATCCGTTGTGGCTCGGCGTGAACCTCGAGATGCAGATGTTCGCGGTCGACGCCGGCTCGCCCTGGCCGATCCCGGTCGCGGGCAGCAACGGCCTGAGCTATCGCGTCGAAGCGATGGCGCCCGCGTTCCCCGTCGGTTCGCTCGTGACCGGCACGCCGACCAACCCGACGGGGAGCTTGTTGACGACGCGCGCAGCGGTCGTGCAGTTCGACTGACGCGCGATCAGTTGATCGCGAACTCGAGCCCGTTGCTCGACGCGACGCCGAGCGGGTTCACGCCGGGCGCGATGGCGAACCACTGCGCCATCACGGTGCCGCCGCCCGGCAGGGTCGACGGGATGCCGATCGTCGCCTTCGCGCAGCCGAGCGCGTCGGTGACCGCCGCGACGGAGATGCCGGGGTTGTCGTGGAAGAGGAAGCAGTCGGTCCCGCCGATCGGCGCGAGCGAGAGCGGCAAGCGGCCGAAGCCGGGCATGAAGTCGCGGCTGAAGCCGAACAGCAACACGGCCGGCATGGCGACGGGTCCGCGGTAGAGCGCGACGGTGAAGTTGGTGCCGACGCACGCGATGCCCATCGAGCCGATCTCGGGCGGCGTCGAAGCGGCGGCCGGGCAACCGAAGCCGAAGACCCCGGGCAGCCCGGGCGCGAGCATCTGGCCACGGATCTCACCGCCCGGGAACGCCGTCGAGTGGACGTTCGCGTACCAGCGCCCCGCGACGAGGTCGGCGACCTGTGCCGACGTGAGCACGGCGGACGTGCCGGACCACACGGGCGGACCGCCGACGAGCGGCACGACCACCGGACCGTTCACGCCGGGCAGGGCCGAGTGGAAGTGCGCGGCGGTCACCGGCGCACCGAGGCCCGTGACCTCGACGCGGTAGGTCAGCGTGCGGTTCGCGTTGAGCGTCGCGCACGCGCGGCCGATCCCCGCCGACGGGGTCGGCGGCACTTCCTGCGCGCCGTTGAGTCGGCCCGCGAAGTCCGCCGTCTCGAGCAGCAACTGCCCGCGGATCTCGCCGCCGGGGAACGCCGCGGAGTGGACGTTCGCGTAGGTGCCGCCCGCCATCAGCGCGGCGAGTTGCGCGGAGCTCAGCCGCTGCGACACGCCGCACCAGCGCGGGCTCGCGCCGTTGAGCGGCACGATGACCGGACCGTTCACGCCGGCGGCGGCCTGATGGATGTGCGCCGCGGTGGCGACGACTCCGGACACGTCGAGCTCGTAGACGAGCACGTTGCCGGGCTGATGCAGGAACGCGGTCATGACGCCGGTCGCCGCCGATCCCGACGGCGGAACTTCCTCGCCGCCGCTCAGTCGCGCGAGGAAGCGCGTCGTGACTTCGTTCGACACCTGCCCGCGGATCTGTCCGCCGGGATTGGCCGCGCTGTGCAGGTTCACGTAGGTGTTGCCCGCCTGGATCGCGGCGATCAGCGCCGGTACCGCGACCATCGAACCGGTCCACTGCTGCGGACCGCCGGCGAGCGGAATCACGACCGGACCATTCACGCCGGCAGCCGCCTGATGGAGATGCGCGGCGGTGGCGACGAGACCGAGGCCGTAGGCAAAGATGTCGACCTGATTGGTCGCGGTGTTGACCGTCACGATCGACCAGCCGTGAGCGGCGGTCGCGACAGCGGGGACTTCCTGATCGCCGGTGAGGCGCGCGGAGAAGTGTTGGATCTGGGAAGGCAGCACTGCGGAGAGCAGCGATGCCGCGATGAGGAGGAGGAGAGGTCGCAGCATGGAGAGCGAGGCGTTCGGGTTTGGCGCGGCATCTTGGGTCGGACGTGCGCATCTGACAACCCGGTCGGAATGCGATGCATCTGTGCGCTGCACGGACAGAACGGATGGTGTTGTCCATCGAGTGACCGCATCGCGGCCCTTGTCGGTGTCGTGTTCGCGATCCAACATCCGCCCCCTCGCGTGCGAGGTTCATGGCCACCGCGATCCCATCGCTCGAACGACGCCGCGCGCGACGCGACGCAGCGCTCGTGCTGTCCGCCACGATGGCGCTGTCGCTCGTCGCCTGCGGCGGCGGCACGACGAGCAGCGCGCCGCGCTCGCAGGACACGTCGCTCCGCCGTCACGGCACGTCGACCGCGAACGGCGACGCGATCGCCGCGGCGTGGCTCCTCGCGTCGGGGATCGTGCCCGCGCACGCGTCGACGCCCGCGACGCCGCTCGCTCCCGATGCACGACTCGCGCAACGCCTCGCGCATCACGCGCGCGATCACGTGTGGTGCGCGAGCGCGGGCTGCGCCGACGGTCCGAATCTCGCCGGCTCCGCGCGCATCCGGCGATTGGCGGCGGCGAGCAACGCGCCGGGCGACACGAACGCCAACGGCACGAACCTCGACGAGACGCTCGACGCCGAGCTGCGCGCGATCGCGGCCCTCGCCGCCACGCCCTTGCCCGACGGCATCGCGCCGATCCTCGCGTTGCGCGCGCGCGCGTCGGCCCTGCTGGTCGACCCGGTTGGTCCGGGCTCGCGCGACGACCTCGCCGCGATGCGCACCGCGACGCCGAGCGTGCCCGAACTCGATCCGGAGTCGCTCGGCTGGACGCTCCTCGCGCGCACCTGGCTCGCGCAGTCGCTCGCGAGCGGACGTCGCGGTGCTTCGGTCGGCGCGACGCCGCACGACGGCCTGCTCGCCGTGCTCGCGATCGAGCAAGCGCTCGCGATCGAAGAGTCGGTGCTCACCGACCTCGCCTTCGACGGCAGCGCCTTCGTCCCGATCGCCGATCCGCCGGCCTATGACGCCGCGACTGCGCCGCGCTGGATGCCGGGCACCGTGCGTTGGACGCTTCGCGCCGCTCCCGCCGGGACGCCGTCCGACTGGCTCGCGACCGATCGCTCGAGCGAACTGCTCGATCTCGCCGTCGTGATGCGCGGCGCCGCCGAACTCGGCTGGCTCACTTGCCACGGACCGCTCGCGCTCAACAACAACTACAGCGTCGCGCAGTACGAGCACGTCTTCCTCACCGGCCTGAGCGGCGTGCCCGGCGTGACTCCCGGCGATCACGCCGCGAGTGCCATGTGGCGCTCGCTCGACGGACCGTGGACTCCGCCGGGCTGGGGCTTCCCGCTCGCGCAGATGCCGTTCGGCCTGCCCCGTCTCCCCCAGAGCGAGATCGACACGATCGCGCGCTGGATCGACGAAGGCGCCTTGCGCGAACAACCGCCGTCGCGCCCGCGACCGCGACCCGGGCTCGACCTCGCGCGCGTGCTGTTCCGCACCGCGGTCGCGCTGCACGAGGTCGCTGCCGGTCCGCGCGCGGGCCTGCTCGATCGCCGCGCCGGTGCGTCGCGCTCGGAACTCGCCGGCGCGCTCGACACCGGCGCGTTCCTCGTCGCGTGCGCGGCGCTCGCGAGCCTCGACGCCGTCGAACCCGGTCTCGCCCAGGCGCTCGAACGCATGGCGCGCGCCGCGATGCTCGCACAGAGCGACGCGAGCGGCGCCGTGTACGCAGAGATCGACCTGCGCGACGGCCGGCCGATCGCGGGCTCGAGCGGCCTCGGCGCGCGCTCCGCGTTCGCCGCGGGGCTGCTCGCGGCGGGTCGTGTCACCGGACGGAGCGACTTCACGCTGCGCGGCATCGCCGTCGCCGACCGTCTGATCGCCGACTCGTGGCACGACGACGACGCGCTCTTCGATTCGCTCGCGGGCGCTCCGGCGCGCGTGCTCCGCGCGCGCGACCTCGCGTGGTCGATGGAGATGCTGCGCGAGCTGCAACTCGCCGGACGCACCGACGCACGCGCGTTGCTCGAGCGGGCGACGACGCGTGCGCTCGCCGTCGTGCCGTTCGCCGAACTCGACGGCGACGGCGAGGTCTTGCGCGACGGTCTGCCCGACACCGACGGCAACGGCGTCGTCGAGCCGTCGGTCGCCGGCCATGCGCCGTTGCTCAGCGACTTCGTCCAGCACGGACCGGAGCCGTCGCCCGGATCCCTCGGTCCGATCACCTGGTCGGCGCACGTGCTGCCGCTGTTCCGCGTCCGCTGCGCGGGTTGCCACGTCGACGGCGCGTCCCTCGGCAGCTACCGCGTCGACACGCCGTCGCTCGCGGCGACGCCCGGCGACTCCGGCACCGTCACGATGATCGTCCCGGGCGATCCGAGCGCTTCGTTCCTCGTCGAGAAGCTCTCACGGCGCACGCCGTCGATCGGCGAGCAGATGCCGCAGCGAGCGCCGCCGCTGGCGGATCACGAACTCGCGATCGTGCGCGCTTGGATCGAAGACGGAGCGCGCGACCGATGAGGCGACTCGCGGTCGTCGCCGCGTTCGCCGTCGTCGCCATCCCGCTCGGCGTGCAGGGCGAGCCCCAGGATCCCACCGCGCAGGATCCAACTGCAAGGTGGCCGCGGCGCGGGGAGTACGTCGGTGCGGCCGCGTGCAAGGAGTGCCACGAGGACGAAGCGGCGCGCATCGAACACGGCGTGCACGCGTCGGTCGCCGCATCGCCGCACACGATGCAGTGCGAGACCTGCCACGGTCCCGGCGACGCGCATGCGAAGGACTCCGAGGGTCCGCCCGAGAAGATCACGCATCCGCAACTGCTCGAGCCGAAGGTGCAGGCCGCGCTCTGCGGGCGCTGCCACGCATCCGAAGCGCGCGATCACGGCGGCGGCGGGATGGCGGGCTTCCTCGCCGCGGGCCTCGGTTGCACCGAGTGCCACGAAGTGCACCAGCGTCGCGCGCAAAAGCCCTTGCCCGACGTCCGCTTCCGCTCGCGCCAGGCGTCGCTCGCCGCCGCGACGGCCGTCGCGACGAGCGACTGCGCGAAGTGCCATCCCCTGCAGCACGCCTCGCTGCGCGAGAGCGCGCATCGCGAACTCGCCGCGGACGAACCGCATGGCGGCTGCACGACCTGCCACGGCAACGGTTCGATGCACGTCGAGCACGAGGGCGTTGCGCGCTTCATCACGCGACCGGACCGCGCGACGGACGGGGTTCCGGGTTGCGTTGCGTGCCACAACGACGTCGATCCGGTGCGCGCGCACTGGCGAGAGACCGACGCCGCGTTCCTCACGCAGGGTCTCGACTGCTTCGCGTGTCACCGCATCCACGACGTCGCGAAGACCGGGACGGCGCGCAACGCCGACTGCGCCGGCTGTCATGCCCGCGCCTTCGTCGAGCACGTCGCGCCGGACTCCGTCCACGCGTCGCTGGTCGAAGCGGCCGCTCCGCTCGCGAGCGGTTGCGGCGCTTGTCATGCCGGGGCCGCGGAGCACGCGCGCGCCGGCGGCGGGAAGGCACTCGTCGAGTCGCTGCGCAGTGCACCCCGCGCGGTCGTGGAGCGGACCTGCAAGCAGTGCCACGGCGACGAACCCGCGCTGCATGGTGTGGCGTCCGGTGCCCACGCGCGCGCGGACGTGAGTTGCACGGCGTGTCATTCGCCGTCGGCACCGCGCGGCGCGGTGCGCGCCGATGCCGAGCGGAACTGTGCTCAGTGCCACGGCGACGTCGCCGCGCGCTTCGCCTTGCCCAGTCACCATCGAGTCGGGCCCGACGAGCAGATGGGCTGCAGCGACTGCCACGAACCGCACTCGGCCCGCCCGCGCCTTCGCGACCACGACCTGCGCGAAGGGCGTTGCGTCGGCTGCCACGTCGCTTATCGCGGTCCGTTCGTCTGGGCGCACCAGGCCTCGCGGCTCGACGGCTGCGTCGCATGCCACGAACCGCACGGCTCGCCGAACCGCCGCATGCTGCGCGAAGCGACGTCGCAGCAGAACTGCGTCGCCTGCCACGGCGACTTCCCCGCGTTCCACGATCAGACGCAAGGCTCGGTGTTCACCCGCTGCCTCGAGTGCCACACGCAGGTGCACGGCAGCAACCACTCGCGGTTCTTCTTCCGGTGACGCGACGCCGACGACCGGCCGGCACCGCCGGCATCGCCCTCGTCGTCGCGTGCGCGCTGCCCGCGCAAGACGACTCGAACTCCGGCGCGAGCTGCCGCGTCTGTCATCCCGGCGCGTTCCGAGCACTCGCGCGCACGCCGCACGTCGATCGCGCGTGCGCGGAGTGCCACGGCGACGTCCGAGCGCACGTCGCGTCGGCGCAGCGACCCGAGTCGACGCTCGTGCCGGCGGGTGCCGTCGCGGCGTCACGCTGCGCGACGTGTCACGAGGGACGTGCCTGGCCGACGACGCTCGGCGCGCATCCGTGGCGGCGCGACGTCGATCCGATCCCCACACCGATCCTGCCCCGCGACGACGGCCTCGCGTCGTTCGACTGGGACGTACTCGCCGAGATCGGTCAGCGCTTCGTGTCGCGCACCGGCTCGGACGATCGCTTCGCGACCGACGTCGATCTGGACGACGGTCTCCGTCTCAGCGAGGCCCGGATCACCGGTCGCGGGCGCTCCGACTGGCTCGACTCGATCGACCTGCGTGCGCGCGACGTCGGCGATCCGTGGCGCAAGCTCGGGGCGGACGTCGCCAAGGACGGCGTGTACCGCGCGAGCGCGTCGCGCGAGGACCGCGCGTTCCATCACCGCACCTCGGGCGACTTCGGCCGCGTCTCGCACCACGAGACGCGTCAGCGCGCAGCGATCGACGTCGAGTTGAGTCCGTCGCTCGGACTGTGGTCGGACTTCGAGCGCTTCGCCGACGACGGCTTCTGGCTCACGCATCGCCTCGCCGGTCGCGGTACCACGCCGCTCGCACCAGTCGCGAACGCGGTGAGTCCGCGGCGGCTCGAGTCGGACCTGAGCGCGGCCGGGCTGCGCGGGACGCTGGACTCCTTCACCTGGCGCGCGGGCGTCGAGTACCTCCGCCAGCGCGACGACGAGCGCTGGGCCTTCGACCGCGAAGCGCCGTCGAACCCGCTGCTGCGCGAGAGCGAGGACTTCGCGTCGCGCTCGGCGCTCGAAGGACCCGGGGTGATCGCGGCGCTCGACCATCGCGGTGGCCCGCTCGCGGTGAGCGTCACGGCCCGTCACCGCGAGCTCGACCGCGACATCGCGGGAGGCGGAACGCGACGGGGCGCGGATCCCGTCGAGTTCGTCACGACGTCGACCGCGATCGCGCGCGGTGACGCGCGGACGACCTGGCTGTCGGGCAACGCGACCGCGGAGTTGAACGACGACACGAGCCTCGTGCTCGACCTCAGCTGGCGCGATCACGACGAGACGCTGCGGCTCGACTCGACCGAGGTCACCGTCTTCCCGTCGAGCGGCGGGGACACGACGGTCGTCGACTCGCGCACGCAGCGCACCGCGCAGGAGCGCCTGGTCGGTTCGCTCGAACTCGAAGTCGCAGTCGCCGAGGAGTTCGTCGTGCGCGCCGGCTGGGGCTTCGCGCGCGAGGAACTCGTCGTGCCCGAACTCGCGCCGGGCGTGGATCCGTCGCGCGGCACGCTGCGCGACGACGGCGCTTTGCTCGGCGCGCGCTGGGAGTTCGCCGAGGATTGGACGTTCGATGCGAGCTACGCCGGCTTCGGGCAGAGCGGTCTGCGCTTCGAAGAGCAGCAGGAGCGCACCTCGCACGGTTTCGAAGGACGGTTGCGGCGCCGCGGCGAGGACCTGTCCGTCGCGCTGTTCCATCGCGGCCGTCGCGAGCGCAACGACGCGAGCGGCTACCGCAACGACCGCGACAGCGTGGGAGTGAACGTCGACTGGCACGCTGGTCGCCGGCTCGACGTCTCCGCGGGCTGGGTCTTTTCGCGCGCCGACTCGAGCACGCTCACCAGCTTCTGGTTCGATCCCGATCCGAATCCCGCGCCGACGGTCGTCGGCTTCCGCGGCGACACGCACGTTGTGACGGCGGGTGTCGCGTGGCGCAGCGAGTCCGGGATCACGATGCGCAGCGACGTCGCGCGCAGTTCGACCGACGGCAGCTTCGACGTCGCGACGCTGAACTGGCGCACCGAGCTCGCCTGGGACGCGATCGAGGGCGGCACCGCCGGATTGCGCCACGAGCACATCGACTACGACGAAGCGGGCAGCGCCGACGAGTTCACCGCGGACCTGCTGATGATCTTCTGGCGGCAGCGTCTTGGACGCCGACCTTCGCCCGGTCGTTGAATCCGCGTCTGGGCACCGGGACAGTTCCGCCCGCTCGAACCCCGGACGATCGAACTCATGGACCAAGCGCAGCACGGATCTGGCCAACCGCAGGGCTCCACGCAGCAGTGGGGATCGCGCCTCGGCGTGATCCTCGCCGTCGCGGGCTCGGCCGTCGGCCTCGGCAACTTCCTCCGCTTCCCGGGCAACGCGGCGCAGAACGGCGGTGGGGCATTCATGATCCCCTACTTCCTCGCGCTGCTCTTCCTCGGCATCCCGATCGGATGGGCCGAGTGGGCGATGGGGCGCTATGGCGGTCGCAAGGGCTTCCACTCGGCGCCCGCGATCATGGGGCTGTGGGCGAAGGGGAGTGCTGGTCGCTACCTCGGCGTGTTCGGCGTGCTGATCCCGCTCGGCGTGTACTTCTGGTACGTGCTGATCGAGGGCTGGTGCCTCTACTACTTCTTCCAGTACCTCACGGGCGGCGTCGACGGCGTCGACGCGACCAAGCCGCTGGCGGACCAGGTGACCGCGACGCGGGGGTTCTTCGCGGACCTCACCGGCGAGAAGGCGCACGGCGCGCTGTTCACGGACGGCGTGCATCCGGTCGTCTGGGCGATCGGTGCGACGATCGCGATCAACATCTGGTTCGTCTACCGCGGGCTGAGCAAGGGCATCGAGACGCTGTGCAAGTACGCGATGCCGGTGATGGCGGTGCTCGGGATCGTCATCCTGATCCGGGTGCTCACGCTGCCCGCGCACGGCGACGGCCAGTCCGTGAACGACGGCCTCGGCTACCTCTGGAATCCGGACTTCAGCAAGCTCACGAGCTTCAAGACCTGGCTCGCGGCGGCCGGTCAGATCTTCTTCAGCCTCTCGGTGGGCTTCGGCGTGATCATCAACTACGCCAGCTACATGAAGAAGAAGGACGACGTCGTGCTGTCGGGCCTCACGGCCTCCGCGACGAACGAGTTCTTCGAGGTCGTGCTCGGCGGCCTGATCACCGTCACCGCGTCGGTCGTCTTCGTCGGCGTCGCGATCACCGCGGCCGGCACGGGCGGGACGATGGACCTCGGCTTCAACACGCTGCCGATGGTCTTCGCGCAGATGCCGGCGGGGAACCTCTTCGGCGCCGCCTTCTTCCTGATCCTGTTCCTCGCGGCGATCACGAGTTCGCTGTCGATGCTGCAGCCGGCGAAGGCATTCCTCGAGGAATCGCTCGGGGTGAGCAACGTGACGGCGACGACGCTCGTCGCTGCCTGGGGCCTGATCGGCAACGTCTTCGTCCTCTGGTTCAGCAAGGGCAAGATCGCGCTCGACACGATCGACTTCTGGGTCGGGTCCTTCTTCATCCTGATCATGGCCGCGGTGCAGATCATCGCGTTCGGCTGGATCTTCGGCCTCGAGCGCGGGATCGCCGAAGCGCACGAGGGCGCGAAGATGCGCATCCCGCGCTTCTTCCAGTTCGTCATCAAGTACGTCGCGCCGGCCTACCTGCTCGTCGTCATCGTCGGCTTCTGCTGGCAGAACCTGCCCGACAAGCTCAAGGACGACGGCACCATCGCCAAGGGCTACATCACGACGGTGCTTGAAGACCCCGACGCCCAGCGCACCTGGGTCCTGCTCGGACTCACGATCCTCGCGCTGATCGTCATCACCGCACTCGGCGCGCGCCGCCTCGCCGCCAGAGGCCTGGACATCAACGGCCGTGACCCCGCCACCCGCTGAAGGCAGGAGATCCCGATGCTCGCAACCCTCACGCTGACCGGCTGGATCTTCATGCTGGCCTCCACGCTCTCGGTCGCCACCGTCACCATCTGGTGCTTCGCCAAGGTCCTTACCGAGCCCGGCGAGCCGCCTGAGCCGCACATCGGCCTCGGGCCCTGAGCGCGCCGCTCAGAACACCAGCGACAGCACCTCGTACGACACCCACGCCAGCGCCGCCGACGTCGGCAGCGTGAGCACCCACGCGATCACGATGTTGGTCGCGACGCCCCAGCGGACGGCGGAGATGCGCTTGCTGGCGCCGACGCCCATGATCGAGGCGTTGATGCAGTGCGTCGTGCTGACCGGGATCCCGAAGTGGCTGGCGCCGAGGATCGTCGCCGCGCCGGCGGTTTCCGCCGCGAAACCCTGCAGCGGGGTGATGCGAATGATCTTCGTGCCCATCGTCTTGATGATGCGCACGCCGCCCGCAGCGGTGCCGAGCGCGATCGCGACGGCGCAGGCCAGGATGACCCAGAACGGCACGGCGCCCGCCTCGCTCGGCATCACCCAGCTCGGCATCCAGTCCGGGACCGCATGCTCGGCGGTGACGTAGGCCACGAGCGCCAGCGTGATGATGCCCATCGACTTCTGGGCGTCGTTCGAGCCGTGCGAGAAGGCCATGGTCGCGGCCGACACGAGTTGCATCTTGCGCGAGACGCGATGCACGGTCGGCGGCCGCAGCGACTTCACGCACCACATCAGGCCGATCATCAGCACGAACGCGCAGAGGAAGCCGATCAACGGGGAGACGACCAGCGGTACGAGGACCTTGCCGCCCAGCGCGCCCCACTTGAAGGCGCCGGCGCCGGCGTGCGCGACGACGCCGCCCGCCAGTCCGCCGATCAGCGCGTGGGACGACGACGACGGGATGCCGTACCACCAGGTGATCAGGTTCCAGATGCACGCGCCGGTCAACGCCGCGAGCACGACGAGCTGCGTGACGTCGGCCGGGTCGGCAAAGCCCGAGGCGATCGTCTTCGCGACCGCCGTTCCGGCCAGTGCGCCCGCGAGGTTGAGCACGGCCGCAAGCAGCACCGCCGTCCGGATCGGCAGGACGCCGGTCGACACGACGGTCGCCACCGCGTTCGCCGCGTCGTGGAACCCGTTGATGTAGTCGAACACGATGGCCGTCACGACCACCGCGATGAGCAGGCTAACCATGCTTCACGGCGAGGTTGGCCAGCAGGTCGGCGACGTTGTCGCAGTGGTCGACCGCGTGCTCGAGATCGTCGAGCGCTTCCTTCTGACTCAGGAGCAGGCGGAAGTCGGTGTGGCGCTCGCGGAACAGGTTGCTGATCGCGGCGCGGTAGGTGGTGTCTGCCTCCTTCTCGACCGCGCGCACCTTGCGGCCGCCGCCGATCAACTCCTGGTAGCGATGCGCGCGCAGGTGCGGCACCGCGTCGCGGATCATCGCGGTCACCTTCACCAAGTGACTCATCATCTCGATCATCGCCGGGCTGGGTCGGTCGATGTTGTAGAGGTGGAACGCGCGCGCGGTGAGGTTGGCGAGGTCGATGATGTCGTCCAGCTCGGTCGTCAGCCGGTGGAGGTCCTCGCGGTCGAGCGGCGTGACGAAGGTCTTCGCCAACGCCTCGGCCATGCGCCGAACGACGTCGTCGGCGGAGTGCTCGATGATCTGGACGGCGTCCTGCACCTCCTTGGCCGGACGCTTCTCGAACTGAGCGAGGGTCACCGCCGCGTCGTACGCGAGGCGCCCGATCTCTTCGAGCATGTCGTAGAAGTGCTCCTCGCGAGGGAGGAGCCAGCGAACGAGTTTCTGCAGTCCCATCTGCGAGGATTCGAGCAGCGGCGCGGGTGGGAATCGACCCTCGAGTCGGGGTCGCCGACGGCGTGAACTCGTGTCTGGTCGCGGTGGTCCCCTGCGAAGCGGGCGTCGCCGTCCCCGTCGGAGGGCGAACTTGACCCGCGGAGCGATCGAGTTCCGCGCTCCAAGGACCTCGCGGTGAAATTCGCCACCGTCGCGCGCCCGTCCCCGACGCTCACCGGTCGGCGATCCGGGGCTGGAGGCCGGATCCTCGCCGCTCTCGCCCTGCTCGACGCACCGATCCGGGCGCAAGGCACGATCACCGCCTTCCGGGTCCCCGCACGCCGCTCGGCAACGCGACGCAACCGCCGCGATGCGCGATCCGGTGCGCATCGCGGCCGGGACTCCCCGACCATCGCGATCAGAACACCACGCGCACCGTCACCGGGTTGCTGGCCGCGTCGAGCTGGGTCCACAGCGCGACGGCCCAGGTGGTCTCGAGTCCCGGCGGCAGTCCCCAGAGGCCCGGCGGGAAACTGACGCTCGTCGTCGTCCGACCCGAAGCCGGCGCGATGCCGTAGAGCCCGGGGAGCAAGCCGCGGTACCACGCGCTGACCGTGGCCTCGAGCAGGAGATCGGGGACCAGCGGAAGGACGACGTTCGGACCGAGCGGGATGCCGGGTGTCGAGCCCGACGCACTCGCCAGCAGCGAGAACAGGCGCGGTTCCGGGATGGGTGAGCGCAGCACGAACTCGAGCGTGCCGCCGTTCCGGAACGAGATCGTCTCCTGCGCACACCACAGCCCGTCGTCGACGAGGTCGAGCGTCCGCGGCGGACCGATGCGGATCGCACCGCTGCCGTCGTCGACCATCGGGCTGAGCTTCACGGCGCCGCGCTGCGGGCCGGCGACGATCCGCAGGTCGTATTCGCCGTTGCCGCGCGACGTGACGCCGCCGAGGGTCGTCGCGCCGGACGGTTCGACATGCAGCGTGAAGTTCACGTTGTTGCCCGAGAGCGGAGTGCCCGAGCGATCGCGCAGCGCGACTCGCAGGGTCGTCGAAGTCACACCGTCGTTCGGCAGGCTCGATCGCGCGAGGTTGACCGTCGACGTGAAGTGATCGGGGTGCCCGGTTCGGGCGCTCGCCCAACCGTCGAACAGTCCCCGCAACTGCACCACCGCATCGGGCGCGGACGCCGGCTGGTTCGCGACGTTCAGCGACAGGAAGTACGACCCGTTCGCACAACCGTTCGCACCGCAGCTGCCGTCGCGGTCACCGGGACGCGCGACGATCATGAACGCGCAGTGCGAGCTCTTGGTGAAGTTGCTCGGCGGTGAACCGCAAGCCGTCGGCCGGTAGGGGTCGCACGAACAACGACCGTCGCCCCCCGCGGCGTGCGCGGCCTCCATCGCCGCGATCGTGCGCGCCGGCAGGTCCTGGTGTGTGCCGGCGATTGCGGTCTCGATCGCATCCATCACGCCGGCTCCAGTCAGGAGGTTGCCCTGGATCTGCCACACGAGGTCGCCGATGCGCCCGCCGCGTTCGTCGGCGAAGCCCGGAACGCTGGTCCCCGTGTGATCCGCGACGCGGTTGGCGAGATCAGCGATGCCGTACTGCCGGTACTCGTGGAGGCCGTCCCGGAGCGCGAGCGCGGCGAGGATCTGGGACGGACTCGTGCCGGCCGCCAGCTGCGAGAGGATCAGGACCCGATTCGAACCGTCGGAGTCGAGGGTCGACTGGGCGACGGCGGCGCCGCGACCGACGAGCAGGACCGGCAACGTGCGCATCAAGTCGAAGTTCGTCAGGCAGGTCGCGGCCGCGATCGCGATCTCTCCGGTGCGGAGATCGATCAGCACGATCGACCAGGTTGCGGCGAGCGGCGACACCAACATCGCGACGGCGGCAACGACGAAGGCGGCGAAACGGAGCATGACTGAGCGAGGGGCCGAGCCTAGCCCGCGCCGCGCGTCGTCGGTGAGCCATGCTCGAACCGGGACGGACCGCGCCACGCACGGCCGGGACCGACCGATACGTCGGAGTTGGCACGATCGGCTCGGAAGGACCCTTCCGACCTGCTTGCGATCAGTCCGCGATGCGAGCGAGCTGGAGCGAGTCGAGGCGGAACCACGCGCTGCCATGGTCCGCTCGCAATCGCACGGCGAGTTCGACCTCGCGCTGGAACTCCGCGACTTCGAACTCGCACGCCAGTGCGGTCCACCGTCGATCGCCTCGCTCGCGTTCGCTGCGCGAGTCGTCGACTGCCAGACCCGCGCCGCCGCTCTCGGCGCCCTGGTCGTCGCGTGAGGTCGAGCGCAGGTCGGCGCAGCGCACGCTCGCCGTGAAGCGGTAGCGGCCGCGCGCGAGCAGGACGGTCGTCCGCCACGCGCCGGACTGTTCACCGTCCGCCACGCAGGCGAGTTCGTAGGAGGGCACGCCGTCGACGCTCCGCTTGCGCAGCGCGATCCCCTCGCTCTCGCCGGCCGGATGCCAGCCCTTCACGACGATCGCCCGGTCGCCGCGGAACTCGAGCGGCTTGGGCTCGGGCGCCTTGCTCTGCGCGACGAGATCCGCGTGGCGCGCCGTGACGCGCTCCTGCAGGTCGCGGATCGCTTCGCGGAACGAGTTGCGCGCGTCGTCGCCCATCGCGCGTACGGCGGGCTCGAGCCGGTCGCCCTTCGCCGCGATGCGCGAACGCCATCGCTCCGGAGCGAACAGCGGGACCATCGCGCGGAGCCGCTGGCGGTAGCGCTTGCGCCACTCCGGCTGTGCGAGGACGGCGCTCGCGACGAGCGCGATCGGATGGCGCAGGACCGACGCCTCGGGCTCGCCGAAGAGCTGGTCCATCCCGTGCGGCAGGAAGCGCGCGCGGCCGTCGCGGGCATCGATGAAGAGCCGATAGTTGTTGCGATTGAGCGCGTAGCCGTCCCAGTGACCGACCATCGCTTCGAGCGCGACGAAGTCGATCAGCGCGTCGACGTCGACGAGCGAGGCGAGATGCGCGCGGCCGACGTCGTCCGCGACCGTTCCGCACGCCGCGACCAGCGCATGCAGGTCGGCGTGGTCGTCGGGTCCCGCGCCGGAGTCCTTCTCGAGGTCGGCGTCGACGTCCTGACAGAAACCGCCGTCGTAGAGGTTGCCGCGCGCGTCGCCGAAGCAGCGCAGGAGGAACCGCTCGTCGAAGGCCTCGCGAAGGACGTAGAGACCGAGCTCGCGACCGTCGAGCTCGAGCACCGCGTGCGCGACGCGGGGTGCCTGGTATCCCGCCGCCGTGAAGATCGCCGCGCCGAGCCACTCGTGCAGCCAGGTCGGGTCCTGCACGGCGTTGTTGAGGTGGAACTTCGTCAGGCCGCGGAACGAGCGATCCTGCGCGAAGCGATCGAGGTCGACGGTGAGACCCGGCCGATCGTCGAACTCGCGGAAGCTGCCGGCCGCGCCCTTCAGCTTCACTCCGACCGACTTCCACTCCTCACCGTCGATCCGCGCCGTCGCGGCGACGTAGCTGCGCGGGGCGTCGCGCAACTTCGTCCGCGACTCGTCGGGCAGCTCGAGCGCGATGCGCACGACCCGGCCGGCGAACAGCGCGGCCGACTGGGCGCGCTGTGCAATCGGCGGATCCTGGGCGAGCGCCGCGGGCGCGAGCAGGGCCGCGGCGAGCGCGAGCCGATTCAACCGAGCAGCTCCCATGCGCTGCGGTACTCCCCCACCGCCTGCGCGTACTCGACGAGCCCGGCGAGGAACGGGTCGTTCGCGAGCGTCGCGCTGTCGCCGACGATCGCCACGTGACGCCGCGCTCGCGTGACGGCCACGTTCAGTCGACGCGACTCGGCGAGGAAGCCGACGCTGCCGTCGTCGTTGCTGCGCACGAGGCTGAGCACGATCGCCTCCTTCTCGCGCCCCTGGAAGCCGTCGACCGTGTCGATCTCGAGCCGCTGCGATTCGAGGCCGTCGTCGCCGGTGCGGCGGTACGCCGCGAGCGCCACGCGCAGGAACTGCACCTGCGCGTTGTAGGGCGTGATCACGCCGATGTCGGCCGGCGCCACGCCGGCCTCGATCAACGCTTCGACGTGGCGCACGACGATGCGCGCCTCGCCCTCGTTCGACTTGCTGCCGTCGGCGTCGCCCACCGACTCCTCCAACCCGCAGCCGGCGGTGTCGATCAGCACCATCACCGCCTCGGTCTCGCGCGTCGACACGACGCCCGGCAGGTCGCGGAGTCGATGGTCCTTCACGAGTTCCGCCGCCACGAGCCGCCCGCCGTACATCGCCTGCGACGCCCAGTTCATGATCGTCTCGTGCATGCGGTACTGCACCGTGAGCATGCGCGTGCGCAAAGAGCCGTGGAGCGTGTAGGTCACGCGCTCGAAGAGAGTCTCGCCGAGGCCGGCGCGCTCGGCGTCGACCGACACCACCGTCGGGGGAAGCTGGCAGTGATCGCCCGCGAGCACGGCGCGCTTGCCGCGCAGCAGGGCGATCCAGCAACCGGCTTCGATCGCCTGCGCGGCTTCGTCGATCACGACCAGGTCGAACTCGCGGCGCGAGACCAACGTGTCGGCGGAGCCGGTGAGCGTCGTGGCGACGACCTCCGCGGAGTCGAGGATGCCGCGGATCGTCGCCTCCTCCATGCGGCGTTGTTCGTCGCGCAGGTCGCGCAACGCATTCCGTGCTTCGATCCGCGACGCCTTGTCGCGCGCGTTCTGCATCCGCCGTTGCAGCACCTGCATCTCGCGCCGCAGGTCGCGGTAGATCTTCGGGTCGCTCGCGGCCTCGACCAGCGCGTCGAGCGAGTGCTCGCGCACGGACGGCAGGAGTCGCGCCGGATGGCCGAGTCGCACGATGCGCACGCCGGCGCGCGCGAGGCGCTCGACGAGGTTGTCGACGGCGACGTTCGACGGCGCGCATGCCAACACCCGCTCGCCGCGCTTGACGGCCTGCCGGATCAACTCGACGACGGCCGTGGTCTTGCCCGTGCCCGGCGGACCGTGGATCAGCGCCAGAGGCGGGGCGTCGAGCGCGAAGGTCACGGCGTCGCACTGCGAGGCGTCGAGCTTCGTGTCGAACCACGCCAGAGCTCGTGACGCCGGCCGCTCGGCGGGCTCTTCGCGAACGCGGTCGTCGCCGCCGAACACGAAGGCGCGGATCGCCTTCGCCGGGCCACGGAACTCGCCCCGCAACGCCTTCAGCGCGGCGACCATGCGCTTGAAGGTCACGTCGGGCGCGACGCGGTCGAGGCGCACCAACGGCGGCAACTCGGCGTCTTCGTCGTCGAGCGCGATCACCAGCCGATCGTGCTTCACCGCCGCGACGACCCCGCTGGCTTCACCGTCGACCTCGGCCTTCGCGTCGCTGCGCTGCGAACGCAGCGCGACGACGTCACCCGGACCGAAGCGATGGGCCGGCAGCGGACCGCCGCGACTGTTCTCGAGGATCACCATCGTGCGGCCGCCGAGCCCGGGCTCGAGGTCGGCCACGACGAGGCGCCGCAACATCACGCCGCGGCGTTCCAGCTCGTCCTCGGGCAGCTCGCGCGCGAGCCGCACCACCTCGTCGATCTCGGCCTGCCTCTCGGTCTCCAGGAGCCCGAGATGGCGCTCGACGAAGCGATCGATGACGTGCGGCGTGTCCATGCGACGGCTGACCCGTCAGCATGCCGCGCACGCCGCGCATCCGCTCGAACTCACTTCTTGGCGGGTGCCGGGTGGGCGGCCGCGGGCTCGGCGCTCTTCTGGTTGCCGCCGGCGAGCTTCGCCGTCGCCGCAGCGGTCAGCGTGTGCTTGCCCCAGGCGATGTTGAACGAGAACTGCGTCGGCTCCTTCGACTCGCCGGCGATGTCGATCGACAGCTTCTCGACCGAGTTCTCGCTCATGCCCTTCGTGAGCGGGCAGGTCGCGACGGCCTTCAGCGCGTCGCCGGACAGCGGGTTCCAGGCATTCTTGTCGGCGGTGACGGCGTCGATCACGAGGAGCGACCACTGGCCGTCCTTGCTGCACGCGATGCCGAGGTAGTAGGCGCCCAGCGCGACGTCGGCGCCGCCGATGTTCCGCGCGACGCCCGTGTTGAACGTCGTCCAGAAGTCCTTGCCGAGGCGGCCGGTCGCGCCCTTCATCTTCTCGGCCTGGGCGTCGTACGAGTCCTTCCACATCGGCTGCCCGTACTGGACGCAGACGAAGCTGTAGGTGTTGTTGGCGGCGAACACGCGCGTGCTCGCGCCGCGCTCGCTGTTCACGCCGAAGGCCTGGACCTGGGCGGCGGCGGGAAGGACGAGAGTCGCGACGAGCAGCGCTGCGCGGACGGACAGACGGATCATGGGGCGAACACTCCTGACGGAACGGATGGCGCCGGGCCGGTGCGCCGACGCGGCGCAGGCGGTTCGAGCGTCTCGCGCTCGACGGCGGGGCAAAGGGAGTAGACCGCGCGGGCGCGCGTGTCAATCGAGCTTGGCGTCCGCGGTTCGACCGAGTTGGAGCAGCGCGGCGCGGAGCTTGGCGTGGCGATCGAAGGCGAGGACGAATTCCTGTTCGCGGCGCCCGCCCTTCTTCCGCACGACGTCGACCAGCGCGCGGCGCTGGGCCTTGGTCCACCTCCCGACGTTGTGGAGGAGGATGCACAGCGGTCCCCAGCGACGCCAGGCGAGATGCTCGTCCGGGGTCCATTGTTCCGTCGTCCGCGCCCCGAACAGATTGGCCGCCATCTGCGCGGACGCCCCCTCGCCCTTCTCGCGCTGCGAGCCGAAGATCACCCCGAGCAGCTGCGCGATGGTCACGCCGATCGCCGCGTTGGGGAGCAGACCCATGACGTCGTCCCGCTCCTCGCCGAGGTGCAGGAACATGTTGTGCTGCGCGAGTCGCTTCAACGTCGCGATGCTGCTGCGATGCGCGGGGCGACGCTTCATCGCCGCGAGTTCCTTGCGCATCAGCGCGAGCGCGCCGCGGTCCTTCGGGCGGAAACCGAGCTTCTGGTAGAACCACCACGCGCCGGACTCGAGACCTTCGTCGTTGCCGTCGCCGAGTTGGTAGGGGTAGATCGTGAAGGTGTCGACATCGAACAGCGCGCGCACCGTCGCACAGACTCGCGAATAGACCCACGCGGCCTCGCTGTCGCGGAAGGTCTCGAACACGTTGAACGCGATCTCGGCGGAGCGGCACAGAGCACTCGTGAGGACGTAGCCGATCGGCACGCCATTCTGCAGCGTGAGCCAGCCGTAGACCGCCTCGAGCATCAGTCGCCGCTCGGGGATCACGCCGATCAGCGCGAACGTCAGCCCGTCCTCCCAGTCGATCAGACGGACGTCGTTCGCGTCCCCATAGGCGAACGCGTCGAGGTCGCGGCTGCGGGTCAGCATCGCCTCGCGAGCCATGTCGACATAGACCTGACCCTCCTCGGGCGAGACCTCGCGCACCGCGAGCGGGCGTCGTTCCACCTCCGTGCGAAGGTCGGGTCGCGCGCGCTTCAACGGCGTCTCCCGGCAGACGACTCGGGCCATTTGATCGACGCCGCGCGTGCGGCTCGGCCCGTCCGGCGAGGGCGCGATCTCGATCTCGAGGTCCATGTCCTCGAAGAACTTCTCCTCGAGAGGGCCGCGCAGCGCGAGATGCTTGCAGCGCCGGATCAGCCACGTCGCATCGGTCTCCTCGCCGCGCATGTGGTCGATCCAGACGCGCAGGTCGAGGTCGAGCTCGTCGAGGGCGATCGTCTCGGCAAACGTCGCGAAGATCGGCAGCCGCGCCTCGATCTGCTCGGGCGCACGGAGTTCGTCCCAGAGCAGCCGGAGTTGCCGCGGCCAGCGTGCGGCGAGCCAGTAGGCCGTCCGCTGGTAGTAGGAGTACTGGAGCGGTGTGCCGGCGATGCCGCTGTCGCGCAGCGCCTCGGCGTGCCGCTTCAGGTCCTTGCGCCGGCAGAAGCGCGCGAGCACGCGGTCGACGGCCGCGAACAGGGCCTTCGAGTCGGGGTAGGCGCGGATGAAGAGCAGCGCTTCGTGCAGGTCGCGCACCTGCGCCGCCGTCGCGAGTTCCGCGCGGTCGAGCGAGCGCACGAGCGCGAGCTTGCGCTTCGCGACGCCGGGCCCGAATTCATGAGCCAGACGGAGGAGTGCGCGGGCGGTTGCTGTCATGCGGAGCCCCGCCGGTCGTCCGCTGCGTGAACCCGGCGAGCATCTCGTAGAGACGCTTCGCGTTGAGGAGGAAGGACTCGACCGGCGGAGCCACCTTCTCCGATCCCAGCCAGGTCGGCAAGACTTCGGGCAGTCCGAGGAAGGAGTGGACGCGGCGGAAGGCAGCGGGCCCGAGCTTCGCGATCTCGTCCTCGTAGGAGAGCGTCAACGTGCGGTGCGTCCCGACGAGGCGATCGAAGGCGGCGTGGATGGCGGCGGCTTCCTGCAGGTAGAAGTCGAACTGACCCTCGGGGATCTCGAACGGAGCGTCCGGATTCTCGACCTGGCCCTCGGTCTTGAAGAAGGAGTGCCAGCGACCGGTGCGCATCGCGCGCGTCAACGAGGCGCATTGCGCGACGAGGTCCTTCCGCTCGACGAGGATGATCGCGAAGTCCCGGAACGACGCGAACTCCGTCAGCGACCGCACGAGGTCTTCCGCCTCCGACACCGTCGACACGGCGACTTTGAGGCCGTTCGCGAGGATCTCGCCCTTCGGGTACTCGTCCGTGCCGCCGTAACCCATGAGATGCGGGCCCCGCAGCGGGCACGGGATCATCGTGACGGCGTCGAAGAGCAGGTCATAGGCGTTGTCGCGCTCGAAGCGGTTCTTGCCGCTCACGGTGAACGCCGCGATCCCCTGCGTGAAGAAGGGTGCCACCTTGAACTCGTCCATGCTGGACTTCACGTTCGGATGGCCCTGGAGCGCGCGATGCGTGACGGTGGTCCCACTGCGCGCCATTCCCAGGATGAGGAATCTCGTTCGCTGACTGGACGGCATCTTGGTTGTCGGATCGAGGTGCTGGTCAGCGGGTCGCGGGGCCCGGTTCGAGGGAGGGATCGCCGAGCAGGACGAACTTCATCCCTTGGAAGAAGATCGACGGCGGATACCAGTCCGCGGTCGGCGTCAGCTCCGTGAGTCGTTCGCGCGCGTGGTACTCGCGGATCGCGGCGATCCATGCGTCGCCGAGGCGCGGTGCGTCGCCTCGAGCCAGCGCTTCGACGAAGCCGTCCAGCAAGGTGAGCGCGCAGGGCTGGGCGCCGGTGTCGCAACCGATCCACGCGATCGCGCCGCCGTCGGATTCGCGCAGGCTCCGCTCGGCGATGCTGGTCTGGTCGAACGGCCGCGGCTGGCGACACGCCGGCGGCGGAGGATGTGAGCGAAAGACCTCGCCCGCATTGGTGCCGCGGTGGGTCGCGCCATGGACATCGAGGTAGGCCTCGTACGGCGCCTGCGGTCCGATCACCGCGGTGCTGCAACCGATCGAGAAGACGATCGGCAGGGTGTCGAAGTTCGTCGCGCGGAGCAGGGTGTGCGCGCGCAGCGAACGGTCGAAGCCGCCGGGATCGCCGTGCCCCGCGTGGAAGACGAAGGTCGTGCCGCGCGCGAGCTGTGCGGCAATCGCGGCGTCGCGCGGTTCGTCCGCGGAGCCGTCATAGCAGCGCACGACCTCGTGACGCGGCGCGATCAGGGCGCCCAGGCGATCGAGGCGCGGTCGGGCATCGATCCAACCGTCGCAGTGGACGAACAAGGTGCGCGGGGGCGTCGCGTCGCGGGCGCGCGAGAACGCGACGGTCTTGCGCGCGATGCGAGCGGCCTCCTCGAAGCTGCGCACCGGCCAGCGGCCGACCGCGAGTTCGGGGAGGTAATCGACCTGGTCCAGGTCGATCGGTCCGTCCTTGTTCTTCTCGCCGCACACCTCGCCGAAGTAGCCGGCGTGGTGGCCGTCGTGCGCCGCGTTCCAGTCCTCGAACGAGCCATCCTGCTCCGCGACGTCGCCGTAGTAGAGATCGCACGGATAGAAGGCGACGTCGAACGCGGGCTCGGTGACGCGGTCGAGCACCATCGAACGGATCGGCACCACGCCCACGTCGCCGACGAGCAGCACGTAGCGTGCGCCGTCGCGCCAGCGGGCATACAAGCGCCGCTTGACGCGCTCGGCGTCGTCGACTCCGGACTCCGCGGCGAGGACCTCCTCGAGCACGTCGACGACGACCGGCAGATCGGCGCGACGCAGTGCCAGCCAGGCGTCGAGCGCGGGGACGAACGCCCGCGGCGTGACCACGATCAGCGCCGGCTCCGGCCGCGACTGCGGCACGGCAGCGGTGAGCAGGGCAAGCGCGAGTGCTTGGGCGGCAGCGGGCATGCCGCCGAGCATGCCGCCGGAACGGTCTCGCCGCGAGACGCGGTCCCTCGACATCGCGGGCGTCCGTCCGCACGATCCGCGTCCGTGTCCGCGCCCCTGTCCGAACCCTCCGAGCGCCGCGATGGCCCCGATCGTCGCAAGCGACCGACTCCGATGGTGTCGCGCTATTGGTTGCGCGGCCGTCGCCGCGGCGGACGGCGCGATGGCGAAGACCGCGACGTCTACGTCGATCGCTACTCGCGGATCGAGTGGGCCGGCATCCTCGCCCTGCTCGCGCTCACCCTGACCGACTGGTTGTGGACCTGGGCGCATCTCGGGCGCGGCGTACAGGAAGCCAACCCGGTGATGAGTTGGGCGTGGGAAAGCGGCGGCGCTTCCGGTTTTGCCGCGCTCAAGGTCGGCACGACCCTGGTCGGGGTCGCCGTCCTGCTCCTGCACGCGCGCTTCCGCTGGACGCGGCGCCTGTTGCCGCTGGTGCTGGCTGTGTATGCGGTCCTGCTCGGCGTGCACGCGGCGACCGAGATGGCGATCCCGGGTGCGTGAGGAGTCCGGGTGACGTCAGCGGATGGTGCAAGTCAGGGCACGCGTCAGCGCGACGCCGACTGATTCGACGATCGCCCATTGCAGGTGGAAGCGCATCCCCTGGAGCGCCTGGTCATTGGGGATGGGGAGCACGACCGTCGCGCGACCGTTGCCCTGGGGTCCGGTCGTCGTCGTCTCGATCATCGCGTCGATCGACACGTGCAGTGCGCAGCGAGGGAATCCGAATAGGCTCAGGTCGATCGGAAGAGGCGTGCCGCCGAACAGCGTCGATGACAGGCCGACGAACAGCGCCGCGCTGCGGTTCGGCTCGCAACGCGAGACGTGCACCTCGAAGTCCGCCCCGAGCCGCGGGCTCCGCGTCGCGCCGATGCGCGGGGGAACCGCGCTGCTCGCGGAGCAACCGTTGCCGAGGATCGCGACATCCATGTGCTGCAGCGACCAGGCCGTCACCCGCCGGAAGGGGCCCAGCCAGGACTCCCTGAAGTTCGACAGCAGCAGGTCGGGCACCTCGTCGCCGTTCAAGTCCCCCGCCGCGACCGGCCAGCCCGACGCCGCGCCGGTCCGCGGATCGACCGCATACGACCGCGGCAGCTCGAGCAGGACGCCGCCATGGCGACCCGAGCGCAGCTCGACGCCAGTGCCCGTCCCGGCGAGGTCCGCGTACCCGTCGCCGTCCACGTCGCCCGGACCGGCGATGACCATGAAGCGTTCGTTGTCGAACGGCGGGCCGATCAGGAGCACCGGCTGCCCGGTGCGGCCCGAGAACACGGCCGAGTACGCCACGCCCGAGCTCATCCGGTCGCCGTAGTCGAACGCTGCGATGTCCGAATGCCCGTCGCCGTCGACATCGCCAGGGCCGACGACCGTCATCCCGAAGGTGTTGCCGCCGACATAGCTCGTTCGCCTCAGGAGTTGGTTGAACGGCGGGCGGCCCGAATAGACGACGAAGCCGAAGGCGGGGACGTAGCGCGACCAATCACCGGGGAACGCGAAGCAGATGTCCTCGACGCCGTCGGCATCCACGTCCCCAACCCGCACCGAAGGCCCGAGCAGGTCCCAGCTCGTCGGGCCGCCGTAGAAGGTGTGGATCAGCGCATTCGTCCGCCCCGAGCGCAGCTCCGCCTTGCCGATCGGATAGAAGCCCAGCGGATCCCACCAAGTGCGGTCGCAGACCAGCACGTCGTCGATGCCGTCGCCGTCGGCGTCCGGTCCGCGGCTGAGCCAGGTGCAGTCCGTCCAGAGGCGGATGACGCTGCCGGTGGCGCCGGAGAGCGCGACCCAGGCGTAGTACCAGGGTGACGAGTTGGCGGCGGGGTTGTCGGCACCGTAGTCAGCGATTCCGTCGCCATCGAGGTCGTCGAGGTTAGCAACGCGAGAACCGAGAAACGCACGACTCGGATCGCCGATTGTGGACCGAATGACAGCACCGTTCCTCCCGGAGAACAACCTGAGCCTGCCCAGTGAATAGGTGATCCCAGGCGGAGGAGGCTGCGCATCGAAGATGGCGATCTCCGGAGCCGAGTCCCCATCCACATCGCCGACGGCGCCGAGTGCCAGCAGCTCACCGAACGAATTCTCCGGAGGAATGGGGTCGCTCCGCCACTCTTGCAGGAGCGACTGCGTAGCGGCGGGCGCACTCAGCAAGATGGCCATCGCACCGACGGCGACAAAGAAGAGGCGCGTCGCCGACATCAGATCACCTGGACGAACTTCGCCACGCTCGGGACGCGCCAGCCGACCGTCGCATTCGGCCGTCGGACGACGAAGAGCATGTAGTAACCAGGCGGCAGGATCGCGCTGCCGTTGTTCGCCAGCGACGGCAGCGGCGCGAAGGTCACGGTCGTCGCCGTGCGACTCAGCACGTCGAGTTTCATGCTCTTCTGGTCCCAGTCGAAATGATGCATGACCGCGGCGCAGCGGACCAGGAAGCCGTACTCGATCTCGGTTGCCGGGTCGAGCGGGATGTCGTCGTCCTCGAGCGTCACCGTCACCGTGATGCTGGAGTTGTAGTTCGCGATGGCCGGCGCCTGCTGGATGACCGGCCGCCTCGCGCCAGGGCTCAGGTACGGAGGGGTGTAGATCTCGACGTCGGAGTACGTGTTATCGGACACATTGCAGCGATGGTTCGGACCCAGTGGCTGACGAATGTCCGAATCGCCCTTGTAGCCGCCGGCGTGGAAGATCCGGCCATCGGGAAGCAGCACGGCGACATTGTGATAGGTACGCGCGGACTCGTGGGGAGTCAGCGTTCTCCAGACTCCCGCACCCGGTCCTTCGAGATCGACGATCTCCGGATGGAGCACCGGCTGCGCGAGGACTTCCGGATCGCTCGAAGCCGTTCCCACTCCGCCGTAGGGTGCGAAGTAGTTGCCGCTCCCGCCGAGGACGATGACCTGCATCGTCGGAAGGACGATCGCGTTCGAGTAGACGCGCGGATAGGCCAAGTTGCCGATGATTCGCCACTCCGGGAGCGGCGCAGTCGTCCGCTGCGGTTGGTGGATCTCCCAGACTTGCCCGGCTAACCTGTAGTCGTGTAGAACTCGTTCGTGTCACTACCACCGATCACCCACACCCGGTCATCCCCGATCAGATTGCTCGAGCGCCACGGCAACATGACCGCCGTCGGGTAGAGGAGGTTCAGCACCGGGGCACTGGCGCTGTCCGAGGACCGGAACCGCGCATTCAGCACCGTCCAACCCGGCGGCGGCGGCGGCCAACTCCTCACGTCGAGCAGCGCGGACGGAGAGAAGGTCCGGGTAGGCGCCGGCGTCCTGGCGCCGCCGACCACGACCGAAGCGAATACCTGGTTGGTCGAGAGCAGGTGCGCCAGCGGATAGAAGTGGAAGCCTGTGATCAGGTCCCCATTGGGCAGCGGCGCCACCTGGAGCCCAGCGACCGGCGCGTCGGCGAAGGGATTGCCGGCGTCGATACCCTGCCAGCGCAGCGTGAACGGATCGAAGACCTGGCACCAGTTGGCGTCTGCGACTACCGGACTCTGGGTCGCGGTACCCATCCAGCAGCAGCTCGAGTCCGGCGGTGTGAACGGCGCCGTGCCGCCCCCGACCTGCATCACGCGGCCGTCGGCCAGGACCACCGTCGCGGAGTAGTAGTGCCCGGGATTGGTGCCCGGCGGCGCGCTCGTCATCAGGTCCGAGCCGTGCGGAGGTAGGCCGGGCGGCCGGAACCAGTGCGGGTTGTTGGGCACGGGGCTCGGATCGTAGATGTGCGTCCAGTTCGGCTCGGTCCAGTAGCCGGGGTTCCGACAGCCAGCCTGGCAGCAGTGCCCCTGGCCGGGAAGCCGGCAGGTCCCCCCGGTGCGGTCGCCGCCGACCATGATGATGTCGCCGTTGGGGTCCACCGACTGCCCGCAGCAGAACACGTCCAAGGGGCCGGGCGGACCCCCCGCCGAGCCGTGGGTCATCGTCGCGGGGTCGAAGAGCCACCTGCCCCCCCCTTCGGTGGTCCGCCAGAAGAGGATCTTCCCCCGGTGAACGCCGGGCTTGCCGATCAGCACTGCGTGCGCGATTTCGCAGTGAGCGCAGTTGTTCGAAGGAGTTTTCAAGGGACAATCGGTCGTCCACGGGAACCACACGAACGCCTGGCCCCACGATCCCTCGTTCGGCTGGAGCTGTGCCTCACACTTTGCACCCATCGCCGCGAGCGCGAAAAGGGTCATGCCACACCTGCCCCAGAACTTGCTGGGGGGGACTTCGAGTTTGTTTGCATGTCGAGCTCCTGATTTCGAAGGTCTGGCTTCGCGGTCGACAATGTCGCATGGGGAATCAGCGGCGGTCAAGGCCCTCTTTGGGATCGCCTTCAATGGACTACCCTGAGCTCAGACTGCCGGAGGAGGAGCATCCCGGCGACCGATCGTCGCCCTTGCCGCCAGTTCCGGCGGTCGCACCCGCTGCCTGACACCCGCCGACCCGGCGCGACTGTGCCGACCAACGCCGCGGGTGACCCGGTCGATGTCGCCTCGGCCGCACTCAACGGATGGTGCAGACCGCTGGATGGCCAGCCCAGAGTCCAGCCCGATTCGCGGTCTCTCCGGCGCGCCCACCTCCCCGCGGCCAACGAACGAAGAGAAACAGCAGGCGCCGCACGCCCGGGGACGGGAAGCTGTCGTGCCCTTGATCAAGTACCTCGGCAGCAAGCGCCTCCTCCTGCCGGCGATCCGGCGGATCGTCGCGGCGGTGCCGGGCGCGCGGACGGTGATCGATCCGTTCTCCGGGACGGCGCGGGTCGGGAAGGCGCTGAAGGCCGACGGCTTCCGTGTGTTCGCCAACGACCACAATGCGTATGCGGCGACGATCGCGCGTTGCTACGTCCAGGCCGACCGCGAGCGGCATGCGGTGCGCGCGACCGAGCTGTTGCGCGAGCTCGACGCGTTGCCTGCGACGCCCGATTGGTTCACGGCGACGTATTGCGAAGCCGCGCGCTACTTCCGGCCGGAGAACGGCGGGCGCATCGAAGCGATCCGGAACGCGATCGCGACTGCGCGGCACGAGCCTGAACTCGAGGCGATCCTGCTGACCGCCCTGCTCGAAGCCGCGGATCGTGTGGATTCGACCGTCGGCGTGCAGATGGCGTACCTCAAGCGATGGGCGCAGCGCGCGGCGCAGCCCCTCGAACTGCGCCTGCCCGAACTGGCGCCGGCGGTGGCGACGGGACCCTGCCTCGCGACCGAACTCGACGCGCGGGAATTCGCGGCGCGTCACGAGTGCGACGTCGCCTATCTCGATCCGCCCTACAACCAGCACAGCTACCTCGGCAACTACCACGTCTGGGAGACGCTCGTGCGTTGGGACCGGCCGTCGACCTACGGGATCGCACAGAAGCGGATCGATTGCCGCGAGCGACGCAGTGCCTTCAACGGCAAGCGCAGTTGTCGCGAGGCACTGCGCGCCGTGGTCGAGGCCGTGCGAGCCCGCGTGCTGATCGTGTCGTTCAACGACGAGGGGCACCTGTCGCGCGAGGAGATCGAAGCGCTGCTACTGCCGCTCGGTGCGGTGCACGTGATGGCGACCCGCTTCCCGCGCTACGTCGGCGCGAAGATCGGCGTGTTCAACCCGTCGGGCGAGCGGGTCGGCGAGCCGACGCACCTCGCGAACCACGAGTTGCTGTTCGTCGTCGACATGGCCGGGACGGGCGTCGTCTGGCCGGGCGTACTCGAGGGCGCCGCGAGTCACCTGCGCATCGCGACGACGCCGGGCTCGACGCGGGCCATCGCGCCGTCCGAGTGACCGCTTCGCGATCGCGCGCGCGGTCGCACCCCGCGACACGGTGCACCGCACGACTCGGCGGCCGCGGACGAATCGATCAGGGGTCTCCCGCGCGGCTCGCCTTTGGTCCACACTTCCCGCGCCTCCCGATCAGCCGGTCCCCTCCCACCGCACGCATGACCTCCCAGCTCCTCCGCGCCGCGTTCGCCGGCGCGCTCGCGATCACCGCCATCGCAGCCCAGACGCAACTCACCACCGTCCAGGTCGCCACCGGTTTCTCGGCCCCTCTCTACGCGACCGCCGCTCCGGGCGACCGGGAGCGCATCTACGTCGTCGAGCAGGCGACCGGACGGATCCGCATCGTGCGCGGCGGCGTGATCCAGGCGACGCCGTTCATCACGCTGAACACGCGCATCCTCACCGGCGGTGAGCGCGGCCTGCTCGGCCTCGCGTTCCACCCTCAGTTCCAGACCAACCGCTATTTCTACGTCAACTACACGCGCGCCGGTGACGGAGCGACGATCATCGAGCGCTTCACCGCGACCAGTGCGGACATCGCGAGCATCACGACCGGCCTGATCATGTTTGGGCCGATCGCCCAGCCGTTCAGCAACCACAACGGCGGCGGGATCCAGTTCGGACCGGACGGCTACCTGTATTGCGGTATGGGCGACGGCGGCTCGGGCGGCGACCCGTCGTGCAACGCGCAGAACCGGCTGAGTCTGCTCGGGAAGATGCTGCGGCTCGACGTCGATCACCCGACGAACCGCATCCCGCCGACCAATCCCTTCGTCGGCAACACGGCCTATCGCGGCGAGATCTGGGCGCTCGGAGTGCGCAATCCGTGGCGCTGGAGCTTCGACCGCACGACCGGGGACCTCTGGATCGGCGACGTCGGGCAGAACGCCGTCGAGGAGGTCGACTTCGCGCCGGCGAGCAGCACCGGCGGCGAGAACTACGGCTGGAAGATCATGGAAGGGACTTCGTGCTACAGCACGGCCTCGTGTCCGACCTACATCGTTCCGTGCAACAACGCCGCCTTGCGGTTGCCGGTGTGGACCTACACGCACGGCTCGGGTTGCTCGATCACCGGTGGTTACCGCTACCGCGGCTGCGCGATCCACGACCTCGACGGCTGGTATTTCTGCGCCGACTACTGCTCGAACACGATCTGGTCGCTGGCATTCAACGGCACGGCCGTGACCCAGGTCGTCAACCGCACGGTCGAACTCGATCCGGCCGGGGCCGCGACGATCACATCGATCACGTCATTCGGCGAGGATTGGGACGGCGAGCTCCTGATCGTCAGCGGCGCCGGCACCGTCTGGAAGGTCGTGCCTCGCATCGGTTCGCCGGCGCGCGACCTCGGCTTCGGCACGCAGGGCAGCAACGGGAGGATTCCGCGGCTCGAGGTCTGCGGCCTGCTCACCGCCGGCAACAGCGCCGAGTGCTGGCTGCGCCAGGCCCTGCCGAACAGCGCCGCCGCGATCCTCTTCGGGGTGACGAACAACCCGACCGTCGTCGGCTCGTTCGGCACCGTCGTGCCGTGGCCGGTCGATTTCACGGTGACGTTCCCGACCGATGCCGCGGGCGAAGCGATGTTCACCCTGCCGAGCGGCTTGCCGCCGGCGGTGCTGTATGCGCAATGGGCGGTCGCCGACCTCGCCACCTCGAGCGGCATCGCGCTCTCGAATGCGGTGTCGATCACGTGGCCGTGATCGCAAGCGACGCTTCCCGAGACGCCTCCAGACCATGACCATGCGCCATCTCCTCGTGCTCGCCGCACTCTGCGGCGGGCTGTCGTCGCAATCCAACCAGGTGCCGGGCACCGACGCCGCGCTCGCCACGACCGACGCCCTGGGCATGTACGGACGCACCGGCACGCTCAACGGGCTCGCCTGCGGCGTGACGGTCTGCAACGTGGGCACCGTCCTCATCCACTGGAAGGCAGTGATGGACCCGCGGCACCCGGTGTATGCGCCGATCGTCTGCCGCGAGACGAACGGTCGCTTCCTCCAGATCTCCGACCGCTCCTGGGTGAAGCACGGCTTCGCGTCGATCAACGGCAGCGCGTGCAACACGTGCAACACGTCGGACGGAACGGTCCTCGGCCCGAACTGCTCGGACACCTACGACGCCGGACTCAACGCCGACCGCTATTGGCTCGGCCCCCCGGAGGAGATCGATCCGTGGCTCGGCGCGTGGAGTCCCGTCGGCTCGTACTTCGACCGCGGCGATCCGGACGTCGGCGCGCCGCGCAACACCGACGGGGTACGCAGCTTCTCGAGTTCGATGGCGGGCGCGCTGCCGCCGACTGCGCACCGGATCCGCGTCGACGACGCCGACCTCGCCGTCCCCGGGTCGAGCTTCTGGTACGGGCAGTACATCGTCATCACCGGTGAGCCGGAGGGTCGTCGCGACAACAATGCCGTCGCGCGACAGGTGACTCCGTCCTTCGTCTCCAACGCCTGGCGATTCACGGATGTCGGCGGCGACCGCCAGGGACCGATGCTCCGCAACTGGCAGGGCGCGACGGTGACCTCGGCGGCGAACGGTGTCGACAACGGCCGTTTCTACGTCGGCGTGAAGGTGACCGGACCGAACGCGCAGGGACAGTGGCACTACGAGTACGCGCTCCACAACCGCGACAACAGCCGCGGCGGCGCATCGTTCCGGATCGCCAAGTGCCCGAGCGTGGTCGTCTCCAACCTCGGCTTCCACGACATCGACCGGCTCCCCGCGACCGACTGGACGGTCAACGTGAGTTCGACCGAGATCGCGTTCTTCGCGCCGCCGAGCAATCCGCAGGAGTGGAACACGATCTACTCCTTCTGGTTCGACGCCGACGCCGGCCCGGGCGCCGGCAATGCGCAGGTCGATCAGGCACGACCCGGTCCGGGCGCCGCGACGATCACGATCCCGACCGACGTGCCGGGTCCTGCATACATGCAGATCCTCGGTGCCGGCTGCGGAG
>JACRLW010000076.1 GCA_016235155.1 Planctomycetota bacterium | reverse complement strand
CGACTCGATCGCGGCGATCAACTCGCGACGATCGAGCGCGTCGAGCGGGCTCTCGTTGTGCTGGTCGGCGAAGTCGTCGAAGGGGTCGGCGCCGTCGCTGCGCGCGCGCCGATCGCCGCTCTCGCCGCTGCCGTCGTGCACGCGCGTGCGCGCGCGCCGCAACCAGACCTCCGTCGTGCCCAGGCGCGCGGCGAGTTCGGAATCGCGCGGTTCCCGGCCGAGGATCCCGCGGAGTTCGCCGACGGCCTTGTCGAGCGCGCGCGCGCGCCGGCGCCACAGGCGCGGCAGGTAGTCGAGGCTGCGCAGCTCGTCGAGCATCGCGCCGCGGACGCGCGGGCGCATGAAGGGGCGGAACGGCACGCCGCGGTCCGCGCGGAACTTGTCGATCGCCTGCATCAGGCCCCAGATGCCCGCGTGCACCAGGTCGTCGACATCCACCGAGCGCGGCAGGCGCGCCGCGAGCGCGCGCGCCATGGCTTCCACGTCGGGGCGATGCCGATCGAGGATCAACTCGCGCACCCGCGCCGTCGGCTTCTTGCGGTAGCTCGCGAGCAGGCGCTCGCTGCTTGGTCGCTCGCTGCTCGAGCGAACGCCGCGCGACTCCTCGCTGCTCTCGATACGCCGGCCGTTGCCGGCCCGAGCGTGCTGCAACGTCCTCATCGTCAACCGCCTCCGACTGCGTCGCGCGACGGATCGCGCGCGGGGTCGTCGTCACTCGTGCTTCGCCGTCGCGAGTCCGCGCTCCGGGAAGGACCCGGATGTCGCGTTGACCGACTCGCCGGCGGCGAGGACGCGCGGAAGTGTAGATCACATGCGTCGCCCTGCGCAACGGCTGACTCGCACACGACGCATCGTGAACGCGATCAGCCGCCGTGGAAGGGCGCTGCGCAGAGTCCGAGCTGCGCGAGCACGTCGCGTTCCGCGCGACGCATGCGCACGCGCGCGGACGCCGCGTGATCGTCATGACCGCAGACATGCAACAGGCCGTGCACCACGTACAGCGCGAGCTCGCTGCGGATCGTGGTGCGGTTCCGTCGGGCGACCGCGCGCGCCCGCTGCACGTTGACGACCACGTCGGCGTGATCGTCGGACGGGAAGCTCATCACGTCGGTCGGGCTGGCGTCGCCCAGGTGCTCGCGATGGAGCGCGGCGATGCCGCGGTCGTCGGTCAGCAGGAGCGCCACGCCGAGCGAGCGGAACCCGGTGTACTCGCGCACCGCGGCGACGACGCGCCGCAGGAAGCGCGCGTCGCTGCGCGGCCGGAATCGATCGACGATCGTGACCCCGCCCGCGCGGACCCGCCTCAAGGCGGCTCCTCCTTGTGGGCCGTCCCGTCACCGTGGGCCGGTCGATCGCGCTCGTAGGCGTCGATGATCCGTTGCACCACCGGATGGCGGACGATGTCGCGATTGCGCAGGCGCACGACCGCGACGCCGTCGATGCCGTCGAGGCGCCGCACGGCGTCGGCGAGGCCGGATCGCGTGTTCGGCGGCAGGTCCACCTGGCTCGGATCGCCGGTGACGACCGCCTGGCTGCGCTCCCCCATCCGCGTGAGGAACATCAGCATCTGCGGGACCGTGCAGTTCTGCGCCTCGTCGAGGATCACGAACGAATCGTTGAGCGTGCGCCCGCGCATGTAGGCGAGCGGACAGACTTCGACGATCTCGCTCTCGAGGTAGCGCTGGCGCGACGCGGGATCGAGCAGGTCGTGCAGCGCGTCGTAGAGCGGGCGCAGGTACGGGTTGATCTTCTGCTGCAGGTCGCCGGGCAGGAACCCGAGCTTCTCGCCGGCCTCGACCGCCGGGCGGACCAGCACGATGCGCCGCACGGCCCCGCTCTTCACCGCGGCGACCGCGGCGGCCACCGCGAGGTAGGTCTTGCCGGTGCCGGCCGGGCCGACGGCGAGCACCACGTCGTTCGCCTGGATCGCCTGCCAGTAGCGCTCCTGGCCGGGAGTGCGCGGTCGCGTCGCTCCGGTGACGCGCCGCTGGAGCACGGCTGGGTCCGCGGCACCCTGTTCGAGCGCATCCGAGGCGCCCGATGCGACCCGTAGCCGATGCGCGACCTCGGTCGCGGCGACGGTCTTGCCCACGCGCATGTCGTCGAGCTGCGCTTGCAGCACCGCGCGGACGCGCGCGACGTCGTCCTCCTTGCCGAGCAAGCGCAAGGAGCCCTCACGGACCAGGACGTTCACGCCGTGCAGGTCGCGGATGAGGCGCGTGTTGCCGTCGAGCGGGCCGAGCAGCGTGCGCACCTCGTCGAGGCTCTTCAGCTCGAGGGTCTCGTCGGCTTGACCGTCCTTCACGGGATGCGCCGCCTCATGGCGTGAGCCAGGTGAGCACGAGGAAGAAGGTCGGGAAGGAGAACAGGAGGCTGTCGATCAGGTCGAGCACTCCGCCGTGGGCCGGGAGCAGGTGCGACGAGTCCTTCACGCCGCAGCGGCGTTTGAGCAACGACTCGATCAGGTCGCCGGTCTGCGTCGTGACGTTGAGGATGATCCCGATGACCAGCGAACCCGTCAACGTGAGCGGGACCTCCGGTTCGAGCAGCGGCCCGCGGAGCAACGCCGCGAGTCCCACGCTCGCCAGCACGCTGCCGATCGCGCCTTCGACCGTCTTCCCCGCGCTGACGTGCGGGATCAGCTTGCGCCGGCCGATCGCGATGCCGGTCAGATATGCGCCGATGTCGCCGCCCTTGCAGACCAGGGCGACCCACAGCACGGACGGCAGGTGCCGCAGCGCCATCCCCTGCGCGAGGAACATCGGCCAGGCGATCAGCAGGAAGCCGAGCATCGTCGCGCCCTGCAGTTCGAGGCCCTGCTGCATGCGGCGGCGCGACAGCGATTCGAGCGCGATCGGGAACAGCAGGCCGAGCGTGCCGATGACCAGCGGATAGAGCTCGCGGTCGAGGGCGTGCCAGCCGAAGAAGAACGGCGAGACGACGAGCAGGCCGGTGTAGACGGGCAAGAGCACGCCGGCGATCGCGAAGCCGGCCGCGCGCATCATCGCGACGTACTCGAGCACGCCGGCCAGACCGAGCGCGCCGAGCAACCCCGCGATCAGATGACCGCGCATCCCGCGCTCCGCCATCCACGTCATGTCGACGGCGTAGAGCACGCCGACGAACACGATGACCGCCGGACCGATCACGAGTCGCGTGCGGAGTTCGCCGCGGCCCTTCCTGCGGTTGCCGGCCGCCGGATCCGGAGTCGTGCTCGTCGTCGCGTGGACGTCGCTCACGGCACGACGGCCCCGAACTTGCGCACCCGGCCGCCGAACGCGCGGAAGGCGGCGTGCAGGTGTTCCTTGCGGAAGTCCGGCCAGCACACCGACTCGACGTGGAGCTCGGCGTAGCTGATCTGCCAGAGCAGGAAGTTGCTCACGCGGAGTTCGCCCGCCGTGCGGATCAGCAGATCCGGGTCCTCGAGTTCGGGGCGGTAGAGGTGTGCGCGGATCACGGATTCGTCGATCCGCTCGGGGGCCAGCCGTCCGTCGCGCACGGCTTCGGCGATGCGACGCGTGGCGTCGACGATCTCCGCGCGACCGCCGTAGCTGATCGCGAGGCCGAGTCGCATCCGTTGGTTCGCCGCGGTGAGCGCGATGGTCTCGTCGAGCCGGGCGAGCACCGACGGCCCGAGCCGTTCGCGACGCCCGACGTGGAGGAGCTTCACGCCGTTGTCCATCAGCGTCTTGCGCTCCTCGACGAGGAAGCGCTCGAGCAGGCGCATCAGCAGGTCGATCTCGCGCTGCGGGCGACTCCAGTTCTCCTCGGAGAACGCGTAGAGGGTCAGGCTCGTGACGCCGAGCCGCGCGCACTCCTCGACGGTCTCCCGCACCGCCTGGATGCCGCGCTCGTGGCCGAAGATCCGCTCGAGTCCCCGCGATCGCGCCCAGCGGCCGTTGCCGTCCATGATGATCGCGACCGATCTCGGCACCGGCAGGTCGCCCATCATCTCGACGCGTGCTCGGTCACTCACGGGGCTGGTCACTCGTTCTGGATCGCCGGTTTCTGGATCGCGGATCTCTGGATCACCTGATCGCGCTCCGGACCGACCGACACGGTGGCGATCGGGACACCGATCCGGGCTTCGACCGCGTCGACGTAGCGGCGGGCATTCGCGGGGAGGTCCGTCCAACGGCGCATGCGGGTCAGGTCTTCGTCGAAGCCAGCATACTCGTCGAAGACGGGTCGGACGCCGTCGAGGTCGAAGGCCGGGAAGTGCTCGACTTCGGCGCCGGAGTCGTTCGCGAGCCGATAGGAGCGCGCGACGCGCAAGGAACCCATGCCACGGAGCACGTCGAGGTTCGTCATCACGATCTCGGTCGTGCCCGAGACTTGCGCGGCATGGCGCGCAGCGACGGCGTCGAACCAGCCGACGCGCCGCGGGCGACCTGTGGTCGATCCGTACTCGCGGCCGGCTTCGCGGAGCCGGTGCGCGAACTCGCCGTCGAGCTCGGTCGGGAACGGTCCGGACCCGACGCGGGTCGCATAGGCCTTCACGACGCCGATCACGCGGCCGAGCGCCTGCGGCGGCAACCCGGTTCCGGACGCGATGCCGCCCGACGACGCGTTCGAGGACGTCACGAAGGGATAGGTGCCGTGGTCGACGTCGAGCAGCACGCCCTGCGCGCCCTCGCAGAGGATGCGCTCACCGCGCCGGTGCGCTTCGCGGAGCAGACGTCCCGCGTCGACGATGCCCGGCTTCATGAAGGCGCCGAGTTCGAGCAGTTCGTCGCGCAGGCGCGCGGCGTCGAGCGGCTCGTCGCCGCAGGCGCGCAAGATGGCGTTCTTCTCCGCGAGCAGCCGGTGCAGCGCCGCGTCGAGCCGCGCGGGGCGCACGAGGTCGCCGATGCGCACGCCGGCGCGCGACGCCCGGTCGGCATAGGCCGGTCCGATCCCGCGGCCGGTGGTGCCGAGCTTCGCGTCGCCGCGCATGCGCTCCGAGAGGCCGTCGAGCGCGCGGTGGACCGGGAGGATGACGTGCGCCCCGTCTGCGACGAGGAGGTTCGTGCCGAGTTCGACCGTCACGCCGCGCTGGCGGAGCTTCGCGATCTCGTCGCGGAGGTGGAAGGGATCGACGACGACGCCGTTGCCGATCACGTTGCGGACGCCCGGCCGCAGGATCGCCGAGGGAACGAGGTGCAGCACCAGCCTCTCGCCGCCGCGGACCAGGGTGTGCCCGGCGTTGTGGCCGCCGCCGTAGCGCACGACCCAATCGGCCTCGGCCGCGAACAGGTCGATGATCTTTCCCTTCCCCTCGTCACCCCAGAGGAGGCCGATCACACAGGTCGTGGGCATGGTCCGCGGCAACGCTGACAAGAGGGGCGGGCAGTCTAGCGACCGACCCTCCCGAACTCCCGCTCGCCGGCGCGAGACGACGAGCCGACCGCGAGGAAGTGCCTCCGACGCTTGCGGACCACGCGAGTCCGCGGTTACCTCCCAGAGTAAGGAGTCCGGACATGGACGCGCCCACCCCGCCAGCCGCTGACGTCGACCCGCGCCGGGACGCTGCGCTCGCGTACCTCGAGCCGTTCCGCGCGCGGGTGCTGCCCGGAGTCCTGCGGCGCATGGCGCTGTGGAAGCGTCTCGAAGCTGCTTCCCAACAGGAGATCGCCGCGGACTCGATGCAGGAACTCGCGATCGACTGCCTCGCGAACCCGGGCGAGGTGCTCGCGCTGTCCGATCGCGATCGCCACACGCGCTGGATCCGCATCGTGCAGCGCGTGCACTACGCGTTGCACGAACGCACGTCGCGCAAGCACTCGAGCGAGGATCTGCTCGAGTTCGTCGAGGCGCACGAGACGGCTCCGATGGAGCTGCCCTTGTCGCGGTCCGACCGGCGGCTCCTGGAGCGCATGCTCGGCGCCGCCGACCTCCTGAAGAACGGTCGCATGTCGTTGCGCGCGACGGCGCGCGCGCTCGGCGTGAGTCCCAACACGCTCGCCGAGCTGCGCGTGCGCGTCGTCGAAGCGCTCGGCTTCGGTGGCGAGCGCGAGAAGTACTGGCGCGGCCGCCTCGCCGACGCGCTGTGCTCGACGGCTGCGGCGTGGCTGCGTCACGCCGGCGCGCTGAACCTCTGGGACGACGAGCGCCGTCGCAAGTTCGAGCCCGGCCGCTGCCGCGCCCGCTTCGCGAGGATCCGTGAAGCGCTCTCCCTCGGTCCGGCCGAACCCGAGACGCGGCAGGCGCTCGACCTCTTGCTCAACGACTCCGCCGACGCGCCGTTGCCGGTGACCCCGCGCGAACTGCTGCGCCTGGCGGAGCGGCTCGCGCCGCGCGACGCGACGATCCAGTTGTGGCGCTTCGAGTCCGCCGTCGTCGACGGTGAACTCGGCGTCGCCGGCACGTGTCTGCGCCGTGCGCGCCGCTTCGGCGCGGAACGGCCGCGGGTCGTGCTCGCCCGCGCCCGCCTGCTCGAGGCGCGCGGCCGACTCGACGCCGCGAAAGCGCTGCTCGCCCGCGCCAGACTGCGTCACGGCGACGATCGCCGGATCGCGGCTTCGCTCGCCGCGGTCGCCGGCGCGCGTCGCTACGCGCCGAGCGCACGCTCGATCGACGAAGCGAGTTCTTCCTCGAGACTCGGCTGAGCGCGCGGTGCGGTCCATCGCGGTGCGCCGAGCACGTCGCCGACCAGCGACGATTCCTCGACGACGACCGCGAAGCGGTCGGTCGCGCTGCGGAACACGGTCGCGCGCCGCCGTGCCACGCGGCCGTCCCCTGGAATCGGGATCCAGCCGGTCTGGAGCACGAACGCCTCGCGATCGGTGAGTTCCAAGCGACCGAAGCGCGCGCGCAGGACGTCGAGGCAGATCTCGAAGGCCCGGTCGTCGGTGGTGCCCGCGAACTCGAGGGGACGGTACGCGACCCCGCACGCGGTGAGCCCGAGCATGGCGAGCGCGAGGACCGGCGCGCGCGTCATTCCCTGCCGTGCCCGCCGCCGCCCGGCGTCGCGATCCGCACGCGCGCGCCGGCCGGCAGGGCGCGACTGCACTTCGCGTCGAGTTCGATCGCACCATCGCCGGCGCGCACGGTGCACTCCGCGCGCAACGCGGCGCCGGAACCGCCGCCGCGAGCGCCGCGCGGCGCCGAGCGCATCCGTTCCGCGAACAACGACACGACCGCCGGAGCGAGCAACTCGATCTCCTTGATGAGTCCGTCGCCGCCGCGGCGGCGACCGCGCCCACCCGAACCGCGCCGCACGGTCAACGAGCGGACGACGATCGGCAGGCGCCGCTCCACGTCCTCGATCGGCGTGTTGCGCGTGTTGGTCATGTGGGTCTGGATCGCCGAGGCTCCGGCCCGCGTCGGCCCGGCGCCCGCGCCGCCGGGAAGCGTCTCGTAGCTCGTGAACGCACGCCCGTCGGGAAGCGAGCCGCCGAGCGTGAGGTTGACCATCGTCCCGGACGACCCCGCGGGGATGCACTCCTTCCGTGCATGCGACAACGCATCGAGCGCGACGTCGACGAGCCGTTGGCTGGTCTCCACGTTGCCACCGGCGACCGGAGCCCGACCGCGCGGCTCGAGCAGCGACCCCGGGCGCGTGAGCACGCGGACCGCGCGGAAGACGCCGTCGTTGGTCGGCAGTCGCTCGGGGCACAGACAACGCAGCACGTACACCGACGCCGCGACGACGATGCTGCGGTTCGCGTTCACGCCTCCCGGCGCCTGGTCGGCGGTGCGGGTCCAGTCGAAGCACAGTTCGCCGCGCCGCGCGCGCAGCGTGAGACGGATCGCGAACGGACCGTTGCCGAGTCCGTCGTCGTCGATGCGATCCTCCGCGACGAACGGACCCGCCGGCAGGCTGCGCACGACGCCGCGCGCGATGCGCTCCGAGTAGCCCATCAGGTGCGAGGCGTAGCGATCGACAGTCGCGAGTCCGTGGTCGTCGAGCAGGGCGCGCAGCCGTTCCTCACCGCGCTCGAGGGCCGCCTCCTGGGCCGCGAGATCGACCCGTCGCTCCTCCGCTCCCCGCACGTTCGCGAGCAGGAGACGGACGACGTCGCGGTTCGCGCGGCCTCGCACCCGCAACTTCACGGGCGGAATCACGAACCCCTCGGCGATCAGTTCGGACGCCGCCGCCATCGAGCCCGGAACCGCGCCGCCGATGTCCGCGTGGTGCGCGCGATCGACGAGGAAGAACCGCGGCGCGGCGTCGCGCGCCAAGAAGACCGGCCGGACGAGCGTCACGTCGGGGAGGTGCGTGCCGCCCCGGTACGGGTCGTTCAGCATCACGACGTCGCCGCGCTCGAGATCGAGTTCGGCCCGCACCGCGGCGACGGAATCCGCGGCACTGCCGAGGTGGACCGGGATGTGCGCGGCCTGGGAGATCAGGCGGCCCTTCGCGTCGAAGAGGGCGACCGAGAAGTCGCGTCGCTCGCGGATGTTGGGGCTCGCCGCGCCCCGCATGAGCACCGCCCCGGCTTCCTCGCAGAGCGCCGCGAGGAGCTGGTTGAAGACTTCGAGGCGGACCGGGTCCGGAGCGGCCGGAACACGACTCTTGACCGCGCCTCGTTCTCTGGACACTCTGGCCGATGCCATGACCGATCGTCAGAAAAGCAGCTACACCGTCCGAACCAAGCCAGGTCTTTCGAGTTTCACCGCCTCGCCGTGCCGGGTCGGGTCCGAGGCCCCGCCGCCGGATCGCCCGCGCTGGTTGACCATCACCGACCCACCGCGGGTCTGAGTCGAGATCAGCTCGCGGCGCGTCGTCACAGTTCCTCGGGTGAGCCGAGCCTGCCGAGGAACGCGGACGCGACGACGACGAACGGCGACGCGAGCCACACCTGCCCCGGACCGGACCGTCCCGGGAAGTTGCGGTTGATCGCGGAGACGGTCACCTGATCGGGACGGTCGGAGACCCCGGGCCCGGCCTTGATGCAGGCCCCGCAACTCGGGTCGATGAGTTCGATGCCGGCCGTCGTGAACAGCGCGACGTAGCCCTTCGCGATCGCGTACTCGCGGATGCGCTGCGATCCAAACTGGATGTAGCAACGCACTCCCGGCGCGAGCTTGCGACCGGCGCGCACGGCGCGCTCCACCACCGCGGCGTACATGTCCATGTCCTCGCGCTTGCCGCCGGTGCACGAACCGCCGTACGCGATGTCGATGCGCACGGCCTTGCCCGCGGAGTCGAGCGTCACTCCGTTCCGCGGATCGCCGGGCGACGCGACCATCGGCGGGATGGCGGCGAGATCGAGGTCGAAGGTCTTGCAGTAGGTCGCGCCGGCGTCGGGTGACAGCTGCATCACCGCGAGCACTTCGCGATCGACGCCGCGTTCCTTCACGAGCCAGTCGATCGTCACGTCGTCGGCTTCGCAGATGCCGGTGAAGCCGCCGGCTTCGACGGCCATGTTCGTCAGCGTCGATCGCTCGTCGACGGACAGGCTCGCGACTCCGGGACCGCCGAACTCGAGCACCTTGCCGATCCCCGCGCCCGACCTGAAGAACTCGTCGGAGAGCAGGAACAGCATCACGTCCTTCGCGGCGACGCCGGATCGCAGTCGCCCGCGCAGGTTCACGCGCGCGGACTCCGGAACCGTGATGCGGATGTCGCGCGTGAACCAGGCGTTCGCCATGTCGGTGGAACCGACGCCGAACGCGAAGCAGCCGAGCACTCCCGCCATGCACGTGTGGCTGTCCGTGCCGATCACGAGTTGCCCGGGCAGCGCGAGTTCCTCCACGACGACGTTGTGGCAGATGCCGACGGACCCGGCTTCGGCGCCGTCCCGCGTGACCTCGCCGTAGAGCTTCACGCCCTGCCGCGCGCAGAAGTCGGCCTGCACGGTCGCGAGGCTCGCCGCTTGTTCTCTCAGCCCCATCTTCACGTGGGCCTCGGGCATCACGCGGTCGAGGAACGTGAGGTGATCGCGGAACGCGAAGACCGACTCCGGCTCCGCGACCGCTGCATCCGCGCCGAGTCCGGACTTGAAGAGCGACTCGGCCATCGGCGTGACGTACTCGTGGCTGAAGCGGACGTCCGCGCGCGCGAACAGCGCGTCGCCCGGCTTCACCGCAGGCACGCCGAGACGCCCCGTGCGCGCCTCGGCGATCGCGTGCCGCGCGATGATCTTCTCGCACAGCGTCATCGGTCGCGCCGCGGTCGTGACCGGCGGCGGCGCGGTCTCGCCGGCGAGCCGGGCGCGGTTGTAGGCGAACAGTCCGCCGCGGCGGACGATGCCCGCGCTGATCGGATCGAGCCCGGCCTGGAACGCCGCGATCGGCAAGGACTCTCCGGCGCGGATCCGCGGGATCAGCCCGAAGTCGGTCGACGTCAGCAGACCGATGTTCTGGCAGTTCTGTCCGTAGATCTTCTCGATGTTCCTCGCGATCACGAGCCGCACGCCCGCTTCGAGTTCGCTGTAGGGCGCGGTCTCGCGGCTGCTCCCGCAACCCTTGCTGCGGCCGCTGACGATCACGCCGAAGCCTCCGTCTTGGATCGCGTCCTTCTTCACGACGCCGCCGCGCAGCCCGACGAGGCAGTAGCGGGCAAGAGTCTTGTCGTAGTAGTAGCAGACCCAGCCGGGCGTCAGCTCGTCGGTGGAAATGTTGTCGATCAGCTCGCGGTCGGGATCGAAGTCGAGATCGACGCCGTCGTAGAGCTGAGCCCGCAGCAGGTCCTCGTCGCGCGTGAGGAAGAGGATGCGGCCCTCGATCCGGATCCCGCCCCCGCTCACATCCGCTCCACGATCAGAGCGATGCCCTGACCTCCGCCGATGCAGGCGCTCGCGCAGCCGTAGCGCTTCTTGGCGTCGTGGAGTTCACGGACGAGCGTCAGCACGAGCCGCGCGCCGGTCGCACCGAGCGGATGGCCGAGCGCGATCGCGCCGCCGTTCACGTTGCAGCGGTTGCGGTCGAGTTCGAGTTCCTTCTCGCAGCCGAGGTACTGGGCCGCGAACGCCTCGTTGATCTCGAAGAGGTCGATGTCGCCGATCGCGAGGCCGGCCTTGGCGCAGGCCTTCTTGATCGCCGGAACCGGACCGATGCCCATCAGCTCGGGTGGCACGCCGGCGACCGCCCACGACACGATCCGCGCCTTCGGCACGAGGCCGAGTTCCTGCGCGCGCGCTCGCGTCGCGACGATCAGCGCCGCGGCGCCGTCGACGATGCCCGAGGCGTTGCCCGCGGTGACGGTGCCGTCCTTGCCGAACGCCGGGCGCAACTTCGCGAGCGCCTCCAGCGACGTGTCCGGCTTGACGTGATCGTCGGTGTCGACCGAGACGTCCTGCCGGCCGCGCTTCACGGCGACCGGCGTGATCTCCGCGGCGAACTTGCCGGCCTTCACCGCCGCTGTGCCGAGGCGATGGCTGCGCAGGGCGTACTCGTCCTGGGCCGCGCGCGAGATGCCCCACTTCTTCGCGACGTTCTCCGCGGTCTGCGCCATGAAGCAACCGCAGTACGGGTCGTACAGCGCGGAGTAGAGCATGTCCTCGAGCGGCGGTTGCGTGCCGAAGCGGATGCCGCCGCGGATCCCGCGCAACACGAACGGCGCCTGACTCATGCTCTCCGTGCCGCCGGCCACGCACAGCGCGGCCTCGCCCGCCGCCATCGCGTGGCACGCGGAGACGAGCGATTGCACCCCGCTGCCGCAGATCCGGTTCACGGTCAGCGCGGGCGTCTCGATCGGCAGGCCGGAGCGCAGCGCGATGTGGCGCGCGCCGTACAGCGCGTCCGCGCTGGTCTGGTTGCAGTTGCCGAAGAAGACCTGGTCGACCTGCGCCGGCGCGACCTTGGTGCGTTCGAGGGCCGCGCGCGTGGCGAGCGAACCGAGTTCGATCGCCGTCAGGTCCGCGAAGAGTCCGAACCCGGGCGTGCCCGAGTACTCGGCCATCGGCGTACGCGCCCCGCCGAGGATCACGAAGTCCGTGGTCATCCCGGAAGGATGGTCCGCGGAGGTGGTCGGTGCAAGCGCGCGGGCTCGGCGCCGGAGGGGCGTCGTTCAGTACCAGAACTGCGTGACGGCGGCCTCGCTCTGGCGCACGCCGCCCGTCGTCGGGATCCCCGACGACGACAAGTTCGTCACCGCAGTGCACGGAATCGTGTTGCCGGTGCCGATCAGCCACTTGATCGCGATCGACGGGAAGAGGTTCGGCGTGCCGAGCACCGGATCGAGGTCGAGCGCGAGGTTCTGCGTGTAGAGCACCGCGCCGGCGAACGACGGCGTGTTGGGGAACGGCACGTTCGACATCGTGAGGCTTGCCTGCGTTCCGGACGGCGAGTACGTCATCGGGAAGCCGGCGCCGCCGATCACGTCGATCGACCATTGGCAGTTCAACGGCGCGGGAAGACCCAGGCTCGCGAGCGGGAACGGCGTCGTGAACGGGCCGAACGGCGTGCCGAGACCGGTCAGTCCGAAGAACAGCGCGTTGGTCGCGAGCGACGGGTTCTGCGGGTAACCGCTGAGTTGGAGCAGGAACGAACCGCCGGGGACGAGACCCGACGGATTCCACCCCCAGCCGCCGCTCGCGCTGCCGCCCGAGTGTCGGCAGTTCGACTGGTAGTGCTCGGTGGTGCTGTAGCCCCACTCCGCCCGCATGCCCTCCATCGTCCACGAGCGACCGTTGCTGGAGGCACTGGTCTGGTAGTCGATGACCAGGCTCTGCGACACGACGCCCGTCCAGGCGACCGGCGACGCGAAGGGGATCATCGGCAGGAACGCCTGCGGCCAAGGCGTGGCAGTCGTCGCCGGAACGCTGAGACCGCCGCTGAAAACGGTCGTCGGCGAAGTGCCGTGGTTCATGGCGAAGGTCGCCTGAGCCGAACCGGGCGGGGTCGGCGACTCCGACACGATCACTGTCGTCGTGTAGGTCGCGGCCTGCTGCTGGTAGTTGTAGGGGCTGCGGAAGGAGAAGCCCTGGAGCAACGCGGACGGCACGCCGACGTCGCTCGCGGCGTACAGGTACTGCGCGCGCGAGAAGACCGTCGAACCGGTGTTGCCCCACAGGGCCCAGAACTGCGGCGAGTCGTCGTACCAGATCGAGCCGGGGCGCACGGTCTGCGCCTTGGTCGGCACGACGAACGAACTGGTCTGCGCGACGAGGGGAAGCGCGAGACACGCGAACGCGAACGGGAGCTGGAGTCGGTTCATCGTCGGAAGCGGTGGCCTTTGGACAGGGCGGAGGATTGTGCCGCGCCGGCGAGAGCCCCGCGCGGAATCGCCGGGTTCGTTGCGAGAACGGCGCAAGCGTCGCTCGCCGCGCAGTCCCGTCGGCCCTCAGGGCAAGCCGAGCGGAACGACGACGAGCGTCCCGACGAACGGCGCAGCACAGGGCTGCACGAGTCCCCGCTTGAGGGCTTCCAAAGTCGCGGTGACGTCGGCGCGCACGCAGGCGACGCCGAGCGGAATGCCGCGATCGGCGTCGAGTCCGCTCGGGACGTCGACGGCGAGACGCGGACCGCATGCAGCGTTCATCGCGTCGATCCACGCTGCGGCGAGTCCGTCGATCGGTCGAGCGAGTCCGGTCCCGAACAACGCGTCGATCCAGACCACGCCCGCGGGAGCCGGCTCGAGTCCGCCGCCGACGCGGATCGACCGTCCTGCCGCGCGCAGGACGCGGAGTTGGAGCGCGGCATCGGGGGCGCGCACCGGATCCGGCTCCGCGAGCAGGCGGATCGTGCACGCGGTCCCGAGATGGCGCGCCGCGGCGAGGCCGTCGCCGCCGTTGTTGCCGGTCCCGCACAGGACGATCCAACGGTCGCCGAGGCGTCGCGCCTGCTCCGCCACTCCGCGCGCCGCGTTCTCCATCAGGAGGATCGAAGGCATCCCGAGGCGTTCGACGGCGTCGCGATCGATCGCGCGAGCCTCGGCGACGCTGATCACCCGCGTCATCGCTGCGCCGCCTCGGCGCGCACCGCATCGCGCGCGGCGCGCAGGATCGCGTAGTCCGCCAGGGGATCGAGCGCGCCGAAGTCGTGCTCGCCGCTCTGCCTCGCCCCGCAGAGCTCGCCCGCGCCGCGCAGGCGGAGGTCGTCCTCCGCGAGGCGGAAGCCGTCGGTCGTCGCGACGACCGCCGCGGTGCGGGCGGTCGCCCGGCCGCAGAGGATGCAGAGCCCGCGGCGCGCACCGCGACCGACGCGGCCACGGAGTTGGTGCAGCGTCGCGAGCCCGAAGGTCTCCGCGGAGACCACGACGACGAGCGTCGCCTCGGGCACGTCGACGCCGACTTCGAGCACGGTCGTGCCGACGAGCACGTCGAGTTCGCCGCGTCGGAAGCGATCGGCCGTCGCGCGACGTTCTTCCGCGTCCATGCGCCCGTGCACCAGTCCGCAGCGCGCTCGCGAGCCGAGTTCCTTCGCCATGCGCACCGCGCCGCCCTTCTCACCCGCCTCGCCGATGCGCGGACACACGACGTAGACGCGATCGCCACGACGCACGCGTCGGTCGATCGCGACGAGCACGCGCGGCCAGGCGTCGCGGGGCACGAACACCGCGCGCGCCGGAGGTCGACCCGTCGGACGATCGCGCACTTCGACCGAGTCGAGATCGCCGAACCGCGCCAGCGCGAGCGTGCGCGGGATCGGCGTCGCGGTCATCACGAGCACGTGCGGCGAACGGCCCTTCGCCGCCAACCTCGCGCGTTGCTCGACGCCGAAGCGGTGCTGCTCGTCGACGATCACGAGTCCGAGTTCGGCGAAGCGCGTCGTCGCGGAGAACAGTGCATGCGTGCCGACGACGAGGTCCACGTCGCCACGCCCGATCGCGACGGTGACCTGACGCCGCGCACGGGCGGGCAGCGAACCGACGAGCTGCGCGACGCGCACGCCGTCGCTCGCGAGCGGACCGGCGAGCCGTTCGAAGTGCTGTTCGGCGAGGAGTTCGGTCGGCGCGAGGAACGCGACCTGGTGTCCGGCGCGGATCGCGACGAGCGCGGCGTCGAGCGCGACGGCCGTCTTGCCGGTTCCGACGTCGCCCTGGAGCAAGCAGCCCATCGGCTCGCTGCGCGCGAGCGCCGTCCGGATCGCCTCGGTCGCGCGTCGCTGGTCGCCGGTCAGCGCGAAGCCGAGCACGCGCGCGAGGCGTTCGTCATGGTCCTGCTCGACGCGCAGGCGCGGCGCGGCGCTGCCTGCGCGGAGGCGTCGCGCGCGCTCCAGCCGGCGGAACAGCGCAACCGCCTCGATCAGCGCGAAGCGCTCGCGGGCGGCTTCGTGCTCCGCTGCGTCGCGCGGGGAGTGCATCGCGCGCAGCAGCGCCGCCGTCGCGGCGACACCCGGCGCGGAGCCGGCGCCAAGCCCGTGCGGCAGGGTCGGCAGGAGACCGTCGAGATCGACGCGAGAGAGCGCCAGGTCGATCAGGCGGCGGAATCGCGCGTCGGACACGCCCTCGATCGCGCGGTACTGGACCGAGCACTCCCCGAGATCGCGCGCGCGCGCGTCGAGCCAGCGGAGCCCGACCAGTTCGAACCCGTGCTCGCCGCGCTCGAGCCGGCCTTCCCCGCAGCGCTCCTGTGCCGGCGCGAACACCTTCGCGAGCCACGGCTGGTCGAAGAACGACGCGCGGATCGATGCGCCGTCCTCGGCCGCGAACCCGACCTCGACGACACAACGGCGGCCGCGCAGGAAGCGCCGCCGGACCTGCGTGACGCGGAGGTCGAGGCGCACGATCCGTCCGACGAACTCGTCGCGCGGCGCATCGATCGGGACCACTTCCCGGTGCCGGCGCGGGAAGCACAGGAGCAGGTCACCGACAGTCGCGAGTCCGGCCGCGGCCAACCGGGCGGCGGTCGCTTCGCCGACGCCGCGCAACGAGGTGAGCGGAGCATCCGCCGCGAGCCGATCGCCCGCGATGGAAGCGCAGGTCGACGATGCCGCGCTCGGTCCGCCCATCGCAGCGGATGTTGGACGAGCACCGAGCGAGCGTCCAGTGCGCCGCGACCGACGCTCGTCCCGGTCCGAAGCCGGCCCTACGAACCGCGAGCGCCGCGGCTAACCTGTCCGGCCGATCTTCTTGCTGGGGCCCTCCGGCCCACGACTCCCGCCCGGTCGGGACTCCACCGTGAAGAAACTCAGTCCCGACGACCTCGCCTTCCTCCACCGTTTCGGCTTCGACGACGCATTGTTCGCGGCGTGGCGCGAGGGCGTGCGCAGCAAGCGCATGTCGGTGGCGAACAACCGCGTCACCGACCGCCTGCTCGCGCCGAGCGCCGACCAGATCCGCGACCTCCCGCGGCAGGGAACGCCGGAACGGGCCGAACTCGACCGCCTCGGCACCGAGGCGATCCGCCGCGGTGAACTGGGGGTGGTGATCCTGAACGGCGGGATGGCGACGCGCTTCGGCGGGGTCGTGAAGGGCGTCGTCGAGGTGTTCGGCGGCCACTCGTTCCTCGAACTCAAGATCCGCGACGCGATGTTCGCGGCCGGGCGGATCGGCGGCCGGATCCCGATCTGGCTGATGAACAGCTTCGCGACCGACGAGGCGACCAAGGCCCACCTCGCGGAGCACGCCGACTTCGGCGTGCCCGCCGGCGAGCTCGGCTGCTTCACGCAGTTCATCTCGGTGCGGATGACGCCCGACGGCGACATCTTCCAGACCGCCGACGGCAAGGTCTCGCCGCACGGACCCGGTCATGGCGACTTCGCGCCGGCGCTGCGCACGAGCGGGGTCCTCCACCGTTTCCTGGCTCTCGGCGGCAAGTACCTCCTCCTCGCCAACGTCGACAACCTCGGTGCCCGCATCTCCCCCGGCATCCTCGGCCTCCACATCCAATCGCGCGCGGAGGTCACGGTCGAGGTCGCGCCGAAGTGGCCGGGTGACGTCGGCGGTTCGCCGTACCTCCACCGCGGCAAGCTCCAACTGGTCGAGCAGATCCGCTACCCCGAGGGGTTCGACGCCGACATCGTCGACGTGTTCAACACCAACACCTTCCACTTCAGCGCCGACGCGTTGGACCGCGACTTCGAGTTGGGCTGGTACTTCGTCGAGAAGAAGGTCGACGGCAAGAAGGCCGTTCAGGTCGAACGACTCGTCGGCGAGATGACTCGCTTCCTGCGCAGCACCTTCGTGCGCGTGAAGCGCACCGGGCCGACGTCTCGCTTCTTCCCGATCAAGGTCCCCGACGACCTGCAGTCGGGCCGCGACGAGATCCGGGCGATGTACGCCGATCTCTTCCCGGAGCCCTGAGCGCCGCTTCGCGGCGCGGCGCGTTCACCCGCCGCGCGTGTGCATCTCGAGATGCGGGTTGGTCCGCAGTTCGTCCTGTGCGGCGAGCGCGCCGCGCGACGCGCGCAGGGCGAGCCGCTCCTCGGCGCCGCGATCCTGGCGCCCGCTCCACACCCGCCCGAGCAACCCGGCGAGTTCGTCGTCGCTCGCGCCGTTGCGCATCGCGTCGCGCAGTTGCAGGCCGTGGCGCGCATACAGGCAGGTGAAGAAGACCCCGTCGGCGGTGATCCGCGCCCGGTCGCAGGTCGCGCAGAACGGTTCGGTGGTCGACGAGATCACGCCGAAGACCCGGCCGTCGGGGAGCTTGAAGCGGTCGGCCGGTGCCCACGTGTCGTCGACGATCGGTTCCACCGCGCCGAAGCGCGCTCGGAACCGCGCGAGGATCTCCGCGCGCGAGACCACCTGGTCGGTCTGCCAGCGCGTCGCGCCGCCGACGTCCATGTACTCGATGAAGCGGACCTCGCCGTCGATCGTGGCGGCGTAGTCGACGAGCGCTTCGAGTTCGCCGTCGTTCCTCCCGCGGAGGACCACCGTGTTGAGCTTGATGCCGCGGAAGCCGGCCGCTCGCGCCGCATCGATGCCTGCCAGGACGTTCGCGAGCGCGTCGCGACCGGAGGTCGCGCGGAACGTCTCGGGTCGCAGCGAATCGAGGCTGACCGTGATCCGCTTCAGGCCGGCCCGCCGCAGCGCTTCGGCGTGACGGGCGAGCACGACGCCGTTGGTCGTCAACGACAGGTCCGCCAGCGGGACGTCGCGGGCGAGGCGCGCGACGAGCACCTCGAGTTCGCGCCGCATCAGCGGCTCGCCGCCGGTGATGCGCACGCGCGTCACGCCGAGACGCGTGGCGATCGCGGTGAGGCGCACGAGTTCTTCGAAGTGCAGCACGTCTTCTCGGGGAAGCCAGACGTACTCCTCCTCCGGCATGCAGTAGCTGCAGCGCAGGTTGCAGCGATCGGTGACCGACAGGCGCAGGCTGCGGAGCGGTCGCCCGAAGCGATCACCCGCGCGCGCGTCGTCCGGCGGCCGATGCCCGGTCGTGCTCGTCATCGTGGCGGGGAGTCTCGGCCGGATCAGTGGGCGACGGAAGCCCTTCCGTACCGATCAGACCTCGAGCGAGCCGTCGCCCAGGAGCACGGCCCTCCCACCGACCCGGACTCGCTTGGGTTTGCCTGCCTCGGTCTCGACCATGGCTTCGATCCGTGACGGCCGATTCACCTCGAGGCCCTGCTCGATCGTGAGGTCGGCGTTCGGCGAGGCGAGCACGATGCCCTCGCCGACGAGGTAGCTCGCGAGGCAACCCGCGGCGGACCCGGTCGCCGGATCCTCGCCGGGCGTCAGCGAGCCGAAGGCGACGTGTCGGGCGTGCGCCGTGCAGGTGCTGTCGACGACGTCCTGCGTGAACGCGTAGAACGCGTCGGTGTCGACCTCGCTCGCGATGGCCGCGCAGCGCGACGGATCGGCGGCGATGCGGCGGATCGCGTGCAGGTCGACGACCGGCACGATCAGCCACGGGATCCCGGTGTCGACCACGCGGATCGGCAGGTCGCCTGGGCACAACGCGGCGTGCGTCACCCCGAGCGCGGCGGCGACGCGATCGACGCGGGAGTAGGCCTCGCCGAAGCGCGGTTCGCGCTGGGTCATCACGACGCGCTCGACGATGCCCGAGCGCGACTCGACCTCCACGGGCAGCACGCCGACCCCGAGTTCGCACCACACGACGTCCCCCGCTCCGGACAGCGGCAGGCGACCGGTGCTCGCGAGCGCGAAGACCGCGCCGATGGTGGGATGACCGGCGAGCGGGAGTTCGCGATCGATCGTGAAGATCCGCAGGCGGACGTCGGCCTGCGGCTTCGCCGATCGGACGCAGAACACCGTCTCCGAGAGGTTCATCTCCCGCGCGATCGCCTGCATCCGCGAGGGCGGGATCGCATCGGCATCCGGGAAGACCGCGAGGGGGTTCCCGGAGAAGGGGACGGTCGTGAAGACGTCGACGCGCAGGTACTGCGTTCGAGGCACGCGACCGTCCTAACGGGAGCTCGGACGCCGATCCACTCCGCCGCGGCAGAGTCAGCTTCCGGAGCTCGCTGCGCCATCGCTCGCCGCGGCGGTCCGATCCACTCGGTGCCGCGGCGAGTCGGGTCGTCGATCAGGCCTCGGCGACGATCTCCGCGGGCCGTCCGCCGCGAGCCCGATCGGGGAGGGTGACGTCGCGCGCCGACGCCGCCTTCTTGCGGGTCCGCGGCTTGCGCTGCGCGGTGAGTTCGCGACGGAGGAGCTCCTCGAGCTGGTGGTCGGCTTCGCGCTCGACGCCGCCGAGGCGGCGCTCGAGTTCGACGGCCTGCTCCTTCGTGTGGCAGAGCATGCGCTGGGCCTGCGCCGTCGAGTCGTAGAAGCGGGCGCCGCCCATCACCGGGCAGAGCCAGACGCCGTCCGCGGTCTTGATCGCGGCGCCTTCCGGCACCTCGAGCCAGTCGCCGCGGCAGATCATCCGGTTGCGCTCGCTCCAGCGGTCGCGCGGCTGCGGCTCGATCGGGCGCTCGTCGTCGAGCAGGTAGGTCGGCGTGACGTCGTAATGACGGCAGAGCGCTTCGAGCATCTGGAGCGTCGGAAGGGAGCGCCCCTGCTCGAGGTGGGACATGGTGGCCGGCCGGACGTTGAGGGTCCGCGCGGTGACGCCTTGCGGCTCCCGCTTGAATCGCGTCCGGAGGTAGAAGAGCTTCAGGTGGAGTCGCCGCATCGGTGTCGTGCTTGGGAGGTCGAGAAGAGCAACCCTCGGCGAGGGGTGCGTAGGAGCGTATCCCAGGTGGGAAGTGCGTCAAACTCACCGGATCGCGGCACCCCGAAGCGGAAGGCTCCGAGCGGTCGAACGAGTCCGGGATGCGGAAGGCGGGGGGCGAATGCGACCGATCGCAACGCGGATTCGACGGTGGATATGCCGTGCTTGGTTCCCTTCGGGTCCACGAAGTCCTGTAGTGCCGGATCGAGACGTATCCGCCGCGGTGTCCGAAACCCCGTCCTCCGAGCCCGCTTCGCCGCCCCCGCCGGCCGAGTCCCTGCGCGGGTTCGTCGACTTCCGTTCCGCCGCGGCGCGCCGCCGCGCGGGCGCAACGCAAACGGCCGCGCCGCTCGTCGCCCGCGCGGTCGGACTCGATCGCGGCGTCCGGTCGGTGATCGACGCGACGGGCGGCTTCGGACGTGACGCCCTCGCCCTCGCGCTCCGCGGCGCGTCGGTCGTCGTGATCGAGCGCCACCCCCTGCTCGCCGAGATGCTCGCGGAAGAACTCGCCGCCCTGCGCCTCGCAGGCGACCCCCTCGCGGCCCGCCTGACCGTCGTGCCCGGCGACGCACGCGAGATCCTCGCGGCGCTCCCCGACGCCGAGCGACCCGACGCGATCCACCTCGATCCCATGTTCGAGGAGTCGGGGAAGAGGGCGCTCCCCAAGCGCGCGGCGCAGGCGCTGCGAACCCTGCTCGGGAGCGGATGCGACGACGCGGCCGGGTTGCTCGCGATCGCGCGTCGCGTGGCAAAGCGCCGGGTCGCGGTGAAGCGGCACGGGAAAGCGCCACCGCTTGCGCAAGATCCCATCGCGCGGATCGGCGGCACGCGGATCCGCTACGACATCTACGCACCCGTTCCGCCCAAGCCCCAACCGAGCGCGACGTAGCCGAGCCGCTCGCGGCGGACGATCGGCTCCGACTGCATCCGCCCCTCGAACGCGCGCTGCTCGGCCGGTCGCAGACCCGAGACGACCAGGGTCCCGGCCGGCGTGACGCGCGCGAGCAGCTCCTCCCACGCGGTCGCGAGTTGGCGCGCGTCGAGGTTCGCGACGACCAGGTCGAAGCGTTCGGGCGCGAAACGGTCCGGACCGCCGAGACGGACGTCGGAGTCGCCGAGCAGGAGGCGCGCGGCGGCGACGGCCGGCTCCTCGACGTCGCATGCGGACACCGAGCCGGCGCCTCGCAACTGGAGGAATCGCGCGAGCACGCCGGAGCCGGTGCCGACGTCGAGGGCGCGCGCGGGCGGCGGCGACGGCCAGAGTTCGTCGAGCGCGAGCAGCGCCGCCTGCGTACTGCCGTGCTCGCCGCTCCCGAACGCCATGCCGCGCGGAACCACGATCTCGAGCCCCAGGAATCCGGCCGGGGTCCCGACCCATGGCGGGCGCACGAGGATGCGGTCGCTCACGCGGATCGCGACGTCGGCTTCGAGACCGGTGCGGCGATCGCCGGCGACTTCCGGCGGGAGATCCTGCGCCGTGACGCGGTGTTCACCGAGCGGAGGCAGGTCGCCGTCGAAGAAGACCTCGGCAACGCCATCGTCCTCGCGAACGCCATGCACGTCGCAGCAGCAGTGCAACACGTCCAGGTACGCCGCGATCGCGGCATTCCCGCCAAAGAGCAGGATCCGGCGCATCAGCGCGCGCCGGTGATGCAGTCGGCGATCGTCTCGGGCTCGACCATGCGGCCGATCGCCGCGTAGCCCTCCGCGAGACGTCCTTCGACCGGTCCGAGCACCAAGAAGCCCGCCGCGCGCAGCGTCGCCACGTTGCGCTGCACGAACGCGTCGTTCCACATCGCGTCGTTCATCGCGGGGCACAGCACGCGCCGGCCGCGGAACGCCACCGCCGCGAGCGAGACCGCGTCGTCGGCGACGCCGTGCGCGAGCCGTGCGCAGAGATCGGCCGTCGCCGGTGCGATGACGTAGACCTCGGCCCAGCGCGTCGCGGTGATGTGCGGCGCCGTGCCGTCGGGATCGATCTGCGTCGCGCTCACGATCGCGACCCTGCCGGTGAGCCCTTCGAAGGTCTTCCGTCCGACGAACGCCTCGGCGTCGCGGCTCATCGCGACGCGCAGCTCGTGCCCGCGCTGGACGAGCAGACTGGCGAGAGCCGCCGCCTTGAACGCCGCGATGCCGCCGCCGACGCCGAGCAGGATCTTCATCGTGACAGTCCGAGGATCGACAGACCGAGGATGCGGCGGACCTCGTCGATCGTCCGCTCGAGTTCGTGGTTCACGACGACGTGATCGTAGAGCCCGCTCGCGCCGAGCTCTTGCTCCGCGATGCGGAGCCGGGCCTCGATCTCGGCCGGCGAGTCCGAGCCGCGCCGCTCGAGGCGCGCGCGCAGCTCCTCCATGCTCGGCGGCACGACGAAGACGTAGGTGCCGGTCACGCCGCGCTCGCGGAGTTGCCGCGTCCCCTGCACTTCGATCTCGAGCACGAAGACCTTGCCGCGCGCCAGCGCGTCCGCCATCGGCCCGCGCAGCGTGCCGTAGCGCCGCCCGTTGTAGGACGCGCTCTCGAGGAACTCGCCCGCCGCCTCGCGCCGCGCGAATTCCTCGACGGAGAGGAACCAGTAATCGGCGCCGTCGCGCTCACCGGGGCGCATCGCACGCGTGGTCGCGGAGACCGAGAACTCCACGCGCGGGTCCTGCTTCAGCGCACGGCACACGCTGGTCTTGCCGGCGCCCGAAGGGCCGGAGATGACGACGAGACGCCCGCGCGAAGCCGAGTCCATCCGCACCTACTCGAGGTTGGCGACTTGTTCCTTGAGGCGATCGACCGTCGTCTTCATCGACACGACCTCGTGTGCGATCTCGACGTCGGGCGACTTGCTGCCGATCGTGTTCACCTCGCGCAGCATCTCCTGGATCAGGAATTCGAGCGGGCGGCCGATCGACCCGCCGCCGCCGAGCATCGCGCGCGCGCGCGCGACGTGCGACTGGAGTCGCTCGAGTTCTTCGGTGATGTCGGCCTTGTCCGCGTAGAGCGCGACCTGCTGGACGACGTCGGCCGGCGTGAGGCGCGCCCCGTTCGCGTCGAGGATCTCCTTCACCCGCAACAGGAGCTTGTCGCGGTAACGCTCGGCGAGCAGCGGCGCACGCTTCGCGACGGTCGCGATGCCGCGCTCGAGCTCACTCAGCAGTGCGACGATCGCGGTCACGAGCGTCGCGCCTTCCGCCTCGCGGGCCGCGACGAGATCGCCGATCACGGCATCGACGGCAGCGAGCAATTCCGGCGGCGCGTCGTCGGTCGGGCCGTCGCGCACGTCGCGCCCGCCGCCCTGCGTCGCGAGCACGCCCGGGACGATCAGGACGTCGCGCACCGTCGGCGTCGCGAGTCCCGCCTTCCGCGCGAGTTCAGCGAGATGGCTCGCGGCGGCCGCGAAGCGATGGGGGTCGATGACGCTCGCCGGATCCTCTCCGTCCGCGTCGCGCGCAACCGTGACGAACACCGTCCCGCGCGCGAGGCGCGCCCGCAGCCGTTCCTCGATCCCCCGTTCGCACCCGACGAGTTCGTACGGCAGGCGGAACTTCGCCGTGAGGCCGCGGCCGTTGAGCGAGCGCAGTTCGACGACGTACGCCCCGCGTCCGACCTCGCCCCCATGACGCCCCCACGCCGAGCCGGTCATGCTCGGAGTTCCCTTCGGCGCGTTGCCGCGGCTCGCGGCCGGCGCCATCACCAGGTCGCGTGCAGGAGCACCGCGCAGGTCAGGAACACCGCCGCGGCGCCGAACGTGAACTTGGTCGCGCCGCTCGCGCGCACGCCGAAGGTCTCGGCGCCGACGCCGCCGAACGCTTCGGCCAGTCCACCGCCGCCGCCCTGCTGCAACAGGATCACCACCGACATCACGACGCCGGAGGCGAAGAACAGGATCCACAACAAGATCTGGAGAACGGCTTCCATGGCGACAGGACGGAGATCAGAAGGTGCCGGCGTCTCGCGCGCTGCGATGACGGCGACTGGGAGACTGGCCGAGAGACTTGCTCAGAGTCCGAACTCGATGATCGGGATGAAGGTGTCGGGCCTCAAACTGGCGCCGCCGACCAGGACGCCGTCGATGTCCTCGACCGCGAGCAGGTTCCGCACGTTGCCGGGGTTGACGCTGCCGCCGTAGAGGATGCGCACCGCGAGTCCGGCTTCGGCGCCGAGCCGGCCGGTGATCCAGCGGCGGATGAACCGGTGCGCCTCGGCGGCCTGCTCGGGAGTCGCGACCTCGCCGGTGCCGATGGCCCAGACCGGCTCGTAGGCGACGGTCAGGCGGCGGATCTCCTCGGGCTTGACGTCGAGGAACGCGGTCTCGAGCTGGCGCTTCAGCACGCGATCGGTGCGGTTGCCCTTGCGCTCCTCGAGCGTCTCGCCGACGCAGAGGATCGGCATCAGATGGGAGTCGAGCGCCGCGCGCAGCTTGCGCGACATCCACTCGTCCTTCTCGCCGAACACGTGCCGGCGCTCGCTGTGACCGACGATCACGCGATCGGCCCCGACCTCGCGGAGCATCGCCGCGGAGAGTTCGCCGGTGAACGCGCCCTCCTTCTCATACCAGAGATTCTGGGCGCCCACCCCGAGCGGCGAACCCTGCGCGACCGCGGAGACGTCGGCGAGGTAGCACGCCGGCACGAAGACCGCGACCTCGCGGTCGCTGCCGTCGCCGAGGCGTCCTTTGATCGTCTTGATCAGGTCGAGCCCCCGCGACCGGTCGAGGTTCATCTTCCAGTTGCCGGCGATGTACGGCTTCCGCGTGTCCTTCATGCGCGGCTCCTGCTGACGGCGTTCCGCGGCGCGGACCGATCGCGCTCGAGCACGCGGCCGAACTGCGGCGCCAGGGCCGCGAGTCGGTCCGCGAGTTCCTCGAAGTCGCCAGGCAGGAGCGCCTGGCGACCGTCGGACAGCGCGTGCGCCGGGTCGGGATGGACCTCGACCATGATCCCGTCCGCCCCCGCCGCGAGCGCCGCGAGCGCCATCGGCGCCACGAGTTCGCGCCGCCCGGTGGCGTGCGACGGGTCGACGATCAGCGGCAGCGGCGTGCGCAACCGCAGCGCGGGGATGGCGGCGAGGTCGAGCACGTAGCGGGTCGACGGATCGAAGCCGCGCACGCCGCGCTCACAGAGCACGACGCGCTGGTTGCCTTCCTCGAGGATGTAGTCCGCCGCGGCGAGCAGTTCGTCGAGGGTCGCCGACGCACCGCGCTTGAGCAGCACCGGCAGGCCGCAGCGGCCGACCTCGCGCAGCAGCGGGAAGTTCTGCATGTTGCGCGAACCGATCTGCAGCATCGCGGCGTGCGCCGCGACGAGTTCGACGTCGCGCGGGTCGAGCACCTCGGTGACGACCGGCAAGCCCGTCGCGCGCGACGCCTCGGCGAGGATGGCGAGACCCTCCGTCCCGAGACCCTGGAACGAGTGCGGCGAGGTCCGCGGCTTGAACGCGCCGCCCCGCAGCATCGCCGCGCCGGACCGAGCCACGGCGCGCGCGATCGCAAGGGTCTGCTCCCTGCTCTCGACCGCGCACGGGCCCGCGATCATCGCGAAGCCCGCGGGACCGAGGCGGACCGCGCCGTCGGTTTGGTGCTGGCAATTGCACGGACGGCGGCGGCGGGCGGGATCGCGGTCGGAAGACCGGCGGGCGGCGCAAGATAGGGTTGCCGCGGACCATGGTCAAACATCGGGGTGTCTCGGCTGGACGCGCCGTGCAAGGCGCGCTGTCGTGGCGCGCTCATGTCCCTCGACCCCGATCGCGATGCGATGCGTCGCCTCGGCGCGGATGCCGCCGGTCGTGTCGCGGATCACCTCGCCGGCCTGAGCGAGGCTCGCGTCTTTGCGCCGCCGTCGCGCGACGTGCTCGCGAAGCTCACCGACGAGGCCCTTCCGCTCAGCGGCGCCGGGCTCGACGACTGCCTGGCGCGCTTCTTCGACGTCCTGCTCCCTCACGCCACGCTGGTCAATCACCCGCGCTTCTTCGGTTGGGTGCCGGCGCCGGGCAGCTTCGCGGGAGCCCTGGGCGCGTTTGCCGCCAGCGCGAGCAACCTCTTCGTCGGCACCTGGCTCGGCGGCGCGATCGCCGCGCAGCTCGAAGTGACGGTCCTCGACTGGCTGCGTCAGGCGCTCGGACTTCCCGATCGCTTCGCCGGCGGGATCCTGACGAGCGGCGGCTCGCTGGCCAACCTCGATGCGCTCGCGGCGGCGCGGGCTCGCGCACGAGCGCGCGGAAGAACGGGTTTCCGCGTCTACGTCACCGGCGAGGCCCACTACTCGGTCGGGAAGGCGGCGCGGGTGATCGGCATCCCTCGAGACGACGTCGTCGTGGTCGACGTCGACGACGCGCAGCGGCTGCGGACCGCTTCGCTCGCGCGAGCGCTCGCGCAGGACGCCGCGGCCGGTCGCGAACCCGGCGTGGTCGTCGTCACGATGGGAACGACCACGACCGGCGCCGTCGACCCGATCGCCGAGGCTGCCGCGCTCGCGTCGCAGCACGGGGCGTGGCTCCACGTCGACGGCGCGTTCGGCGCGGCACTCGCGGTTCTTCCGGAGCGCGGCGATCTCCGCGACGCGCTCGCTCGCGCCGACTCGATCACGCTCGATCCGCACAAGGGCCTCTACGCCCCGTTCGAGTGCGGCTGCCTCCTCGTGACGGATCTCCCGGCGCTGCGCGCCGCGTTCGTCGGCGACGCGGCGTACCTGCAGGACGTCCCGCGCGACGAGGTCAACTTCTTCGAACGCGGCCCCGAACTCAGCCGCGGCGCGCGCGCGGTGCCGCTGTGGTTCGTGCTGCGCGGCCTCGGCCTGGCCGCGATCCGCGACGCGCTCCGCGCGGACGTCGCGAACGCGCGGCGCGCCGCTCAGGCGCTCGCACGCGACCCGCGCGTCTCGATCGTCACGCCGCCGAGCACGACCGTGTTCACCTTCACCGTGGCGGGCGGCGAGCCGCGTGCGCGCGAATTGCTGAGCCGCATCCACGCCGACGGCTCGCTGCTGTTGTCGTCGTCGCGGGTCGGAGAGACCTTCGTCCTGCGCTTCTGCGTCCTCAACCACCGTACGGACGGCTCCGAGATCGACCGCGCCGTCGCGCGGATCATCGCCCTGCTCGACGCATGACGAGCGCCGTGCAGTCCGCCGCGGACCGCGGCCGATGGGCCGAGGCCTGGCTCGCGCTCGAACCGCTGCTCGCGGACCCGGGCACGCGCGGCTCGTTCGACGTGCTCGCGACCGCGCACCTCCTCGCGCTGCGCCTCGCGCTCGACACGCAGCGCGCGTGGACGATCCGGGTGTTGCGTCGCGATCACGCCGCGCGCCGCGCGAGCTGGTCTCTCGCGATCTGCGAGCTCCTGCGCACCGGGCGTCCGTTCGACGCGCTCGCGTTGACCACGCGTGCCGACCTTCCCGCGCCGCGCGACGCGGAGGAATCGATCGGCGCCCACCTCGCGACGGCCCGCGTGCGCTCGCAGTTCCGCGACTTCGAGCTCGCGCACGAGGAACTCGCCGCGGCGGAGGCGATCGACGCGCGCGATCCCCGCGTCGCGCTCGAGCGGGCGTGGACCCTGCAGGATCAGGATCGCCGCGCCGACGCGCTCGCCGCCTGTCGCGCCGCGCGCGCCGTCGCGCCGGACGAACCCCGCCTCGCCGAGCAGGAGTGCTGGCTGCTCGACGACTCCGGCCACGACGACACGCTGGCCGTCCTGACCGAACGCGCGGCGTCGATGCAGTCCCCGCAGTTCGCGGCGATGCTCGCCGAACGCCGATTCGAACGAGGCGAGCTCGACGCCGCGGAGTCCGGCGCGAGGCGCGTGCTCGCGCAGCGACCGCTCGGCCGTCGACTCCACCACGGCATGCACCACCTGCTCGTGCGCATCGCGCGCGCGGCGACGACGCCGGTGCCTTGCAACATGCGCGCGCCGGCGGCCGCGGATTGCGGAGCTGGGCGGAGCGGCTCGCCGCGGGCGCACACGGCCCGCGCGCGGCGCTGCCCGTGCCGTTCGTCCGGCAGGACCACGTCACCTGTTCGCCCGCGACGATGGCGTCGCTGCTCGCGTTCCACGGCCAGGTGGTTCCGCAGGCGGCGATCGCTGCGCGCATCACCTACGACGGCACGCCGGACCACGGTGAACTGCGCTGGGCCGACGAGCAGGGCTTCGCGATCCGGTTCTTCGAGTTCGACGCCGACGCGGCGCGCCGCCTGATCGACCTCGGCCAACCCTTCGCGATCAGCATGCGCTCGGAGAACTCCGGCCACCGCGTCGCGCTCTGCGGCTACGACGAAGCACTCGACACCTTCCTGCTGCGCGATCCCGGATCGAGCCTCGTCCGCGAGGTCGACGCGAAGTGGTTGACGTCGGTGACGGCGGACAAGGGCGGACTGTGCGCGTTGATCGCCCCGCGCGACGTGCTCGAGCGCGTGCCGCAAGACGCGACGCCGCATGCCGACGCGTGCGTCGAACTCGTGCGGCTGCGCCACGATCTCGCCGAGCGTCGCCTGCACGACGCCGCGCGCCGCGCCGCCGCCATCGAGCACGTCGCCGAAGGCCACGTCACTCAGGGCCACGTCACCCCGGCCACCGTGCGCTGGGAAGCGCGCTTCGCGCTCGCGAACGAACACCGTGATCGTCGCGCCGCCACGCGCCTCTTCGCCGAACGCCTCGACGCGAGTCCCGACGACGGCTACTGGCAGAACGCCTACGCGTGGGCTCTTGGCAACGAAGGTCGTTGGCGCGAGATGCGGGAGTTCCTCGAAGCGCGATGCCGGCGGCGCGGTGCATCCCCGCACCTCGCGATCAAGCTCGCCGACCACATCCGCGAGAACGCCGCGGATCGGGCGACGGCGGAGGCTTTGGTCCGCAAGGCGCTGCGCCGACTCGGCGGCGACGCGCGTTCCGCGCGTGCACTGCCGGACGTGATCTGGCACGACGTCGCGCGTCGCGCCGAGGCCGCCGAGCTCTACCGCGTCGTGGCGTGCCTCGCTCCGTACGACGAGTCGCTCGCGCGCTCGTGCGCGACGGCGTACGCGCAGATCGGCCGGCGCGAGGAAGGTCTCGCCTGGTTGCGCCGGCGCGTCGATCGCCTCGGCGAACGCTCGTCGGATCCGTCGGTGACCCTTGCCGACGCACTGCGCGACGCGGGGCGTCCGGAGGAAGCGCTCGACGTCCTTCGCTCGGCATGCGTGCACCACGTCGACGTCGACGTGCGCTTCGAGTTGTTCGACGCGCTGCTCGCCGCGGGCCGCCACGACGAAGCCGGCGCGACGCTCGATGCGATCGGCGCTCGCGGCCGTCCCGTCGACCGCGAACTCGCCGCGCACCGCCTCGCCCGCGCACGGGGCGACCACGCCGAGGCGTTGCGCGCGCTCGAGCGCGCGGCCGCGGCCGATCCCGGTTCGACGCTCGCGCTGGAACGGCGCCTGCACGCGCTGCTCGAACACCGCGGGCGCGATGCCGCGCTCGCCGCCGCCGATACCGCGGTCACCGAACGCGGCGACGACCCGCGCCTGATGATCGTGGTCCTCGACTTCCTCGAGCGCATCGAGGACCGCGAGCGCGGCGGTGTATTGCTGCGCCGATTGGTCGACGAACACCCCGACGAGCCGTGGTTGCGCGCGCGTCTCGCGACGCATCTCGTGAACACCGGCGCCGCGGACGATGCGCTTCGCGAACTCGCCGAGCTCGAGCGCACGATGCCCGACGTGGCGCGCACCTGGCTCGACACCGGACGCGCGCGGGCGGCGCTCGGCGACACCGCGGCCGCGCACGCCGCGGCGCGGCGCGCGCTCGACGTCGCTCCGCACGACGGCTACGCCCTGCGCCTCGCGCTCGAGTACGCACCCGACCCGGCGGCGGCCGGCGCCGTGTTCGAGGTCCTCGCCGCGCGCTGGTTGCAGGAACCGGGCGCGCCCGACGCGGACGCACTGCGCGCGTACCTCGGTTTCGCGGACGGTCACGTCGCCGACACGATCCTCGACCGGTTCCTCGGTGACCTCGAGGCGCGCTTCGCCGACGCACGGGATCTGCGCATCGCGCGCGTCCGCTTCCTCGAGTCGCGCGATCCGGCCGGAGCCCTCGTGCGCGCCGAGCGACTGGCCGCCGACTTCCCCTGGGATCCCGAACTCGCCCGCTTGCGCGGCCGCTGCCTGCGCCTCGTCGATCGGCGCGACGACGAGCGCCTCGTCCTCGAAGAGATCCTGGCGCGCTATCCGAACGACGCCACGGCCTGGGTCCAGCTCGGCTCTTCCTTCGAGGACGACGGCCGCCTCGCCGACGCGCGCGTCCGCTACGAACGCGGCCTCGCGCGCGTCCCCGGCAACGCCTACCTGCACGGCTGGCTCGCCGACGTGCAGTGGAAGCTCGGCGAACGGGACGCCGCCCTCGCGTCCATCGCGCGCGCGTGCGAACTCGACCGCGACTACGCCTGGGCGTTCCAGCGCCACGTGCTCTGGCTGGGCGCCGTCGGCCGCGAGACCGACGCCCTCGCCATCGCCGAGGAACTCGTGCGCAGCAACCCGCGCTGGGCCGTCTCGCACGACGTGCATGCGACCGCGCTCGGGCAGCTCGGGCGCCATGCCGAACGTCTCGACGCGCTGCGCGCGGCGCTCGCGATCGACCCGCGCATCGGTCAGGCGCGCGAGGGCCTGATCGACGGCCTCGTCGAGTTGAAGCGCTTCGACGAAGCGCGCGCCGTCGTCGCCGAGGGCCTGCGTCTGCTCGGCGACGAGCACGACCTCGCGTTGGTCGACGCGCGCATCCTGCGCACGCAGGGCGAACTCGAGACGAGTCGGGCCGCGTTGCGCGCGCTGCTCGACGCCCACCCCGACTTCGAGCGCGGCTGGATCACGCTGCTCGAATGGCTCGATGCGGAGCATCGCCACGAGGAGATCCTCGCGATCGCCCGGCAGGTCCCCGCGGCCCTCGCCGACTCGGCCGTTCTCCACGTCTACGCCGCCGACGCGCACTTCGCGCGCGACGACCTCGAGCCGGCCGAGACCGCACTTCGCGCAGCGCTCGCCGCCGATCCCTCGCACGCGTGGGCGAAGCACCGCCTCGCGACGCACTTGCTCGCCAATCGGCGCGCGGCGCAAGCACTCGAACTGCTCGGCGACGACGACCCGCACGCGATGCCGTCGTGGCAGGCGGCGCTCGTCGCGCGCGCCGCCGCGGCCTGCGGCAAGCTCGAACTCGCCGCGCGCGGCTTCCGTCGCTTGCTGCAGCATGCGGAAGTCGACCCGACCCTGCTCGCCGACGCCGATTCCGCGCTCCGCTCCTTCGCGAAGCGGACCCACCGCGCCGTGCTCGCCGAACTCGAGCGCGACGCGTCGGTCGTCGTGCGCGAGAACCTCCTCCACCTCGCGGCGATGCGCGGCGACGCGCGCGGCTTCTACCGCGGCATCACGCGCCTCTGCGCCGATCTGCAGTCCCCGGCGTCCGAACTGCCGATCGCGCGCCTGCTCTACACCGCGCGGACCAGGTTGCCGGTCGCGCGGACCGCGGCGTGGGCGAAGACCCATCTGCGCGAACCGATCGCGGACCCCGAGGCCTTCGGTCGTCTCGCCTACGCGTTGTCGGGACGGGAGGGTGCTTCGGTGCTCGCCGCTCTCGCGACGCAGGGTTGGCGTCGCGTCGGCGTGCAGGCGTGGATGCTCGCCAACGTCGCCGACGCCTTCCTCGAACTCGGTCGCCTCGACGACGTCGTCGCGGTCAGCCGCCACGCGCTCGACGATCTGCCCCACGACCACTCGGCGTGGTGGCACGAACGGCATCTGCGTGAAGTCGCGCTCCGCCGCGGCGATGCGAAGCCCTGCCTCCTCAACGACCGCCTCCCCCCCGCCGAGCTCGCCGCGGAAGGCGTGCGTTGGCTCGCGCAACGGCTGCTCGCCCGGCTGCGCGACGAGCCGTCGTTCCGCGCCCGCCGTCGCGCACTCCGCACCGAGCTCCCGCAACTGCTCGCCGGCTTCGCCCGCGCGCGCCGCGAGGAACGCGATGCCTCCGATCCCGCCGACCTGCGCGGCATCGAGTTGCTGCGCGCCTGCCCCTGCCTCGCCACGCTGTGCCTCGCCGGCGGCCAGGTCGGACTACGGCTCGGGCAGGGACTCGGCATCCTGCGCGCGGCGACGGCGACGACGACCTGATCGCGGCTCCGGACTCGCGAGACCGGCAGCGGGCCACCGTCGATGCCACCATCCGGGTGAACCATGAGCGTGCCCGACTGCCGGTCCCTCGTGCTGCCGCTACTGCGTTCGCCGACGGGAACGAACACGCGTCGAGCGACTTCGAGGACGCGGTCGGATGACCTTGCACGCGGCAAGCGTCCTGATACCTACCGGGTGCGGCTTCCGACCGGACCCACCGAGCACAGGAATTCGCGCGAGGTGTAGGCCGACGGCGGCGTCGCTAGACTCGCGCTTCGGCCGACGACGAGAGGCGAAATCATGAACTTCGACGCATCGACGCTGTGGTGGGTGCTGGCGGGGCTGCTCGTGGTCGCCGAGTTGCTCAGCGGGACGTTCTATCTGCTGATGTTCGCGCTGGGCTGCGCAGCTGCGGCGCTGGCCACGCATGCCGGGCTGGGTTTCAGCATCCAACTCGTGGTGGCAGCACTGATCAGCGGTGGCGCCACCGCCGCATGGCACTTCAAGCGTGCACGCGCACCACGTTCGGAGCCGGCCGAGTCCAACCGCGATGTCAATCTGGATATCGGCCAGTCCGTCTTCGTCGACGTCTGGGGCGCCGATGGCGCGGCCCGCGTGCAATACCGCGGCGCGACCTGGGCCGTTCGTTTCGCCGGCAGCGGCGCGCCGGTGCCGGGCGCGCACCGGATCATCGCGGTGCGTGGCAACAGCTTCGACGTGGAGCCTGCAGCATCGAATTGACCCACCCCGCCACAGCGACACCCGACCGGAAGCCTCCGTGGAAAACGCCCTCGTCATCGCCCTCGTCATCGCCGTCATCGCGGTCATCTTCGTCAGCCTCACCTTCAAGATCGTGCCGCAGCAGAATGCCTTCGTCGTCGAGCGGCTCGGCAAGTACGACCGCACGTTGACGCCGGGGCTGAAGTTCCTGATCCCGTTCATCGAGAACGTGGCCTACAGGCATTCGCTGAAGGAGGTACCGCTCGACGTGCCGAGCCAGGTCTGCATCACGCGCGACAACACGCAGCTG
>JACRLW010000075.1:14390-43539 GCA_016235155.1 Planctomycetota bacterium | reverse complement strand
CCACCGCAATCCGCGTGGCCGTGGCATCCGTGAAGGTTCCTGTCCCGTCATTGAGGTAGAGGCGGTTCTGTTGGCCGAGGTACGAGGAGTTCCCGATCACGAGGTCGAGGTCGCCGTCGCCATCGAGGTCGCCGAGCGCCACCGCGAAAGAAGCGTCGCCGTCCACGGGCATGCGCGCGCCCGTCGCATCGGTGAAGCGCCCCGTGCCGTCGTTGAGGTAGAGGCGGTTCTGTCCGTGGTTCCCGAGCACCAGATCGAGGTCCCCGTCCCGGTCCACGTCGCTCGACGCCAAGGAGAACGTGAAGGTGTTGTCGACGGGCATCCGCGCGGCGGTCGCGTCCGTGAAGCTCCCGCTCCCGTTGTTGAGGAACAGCCGCTCCTGGATGCCGGCGAGGATCAGGTCGAGGTCTCCGTCTCCGTCGACGTCGGCGAATCCCACCGCGCGCGTGGGGCCATTGGCGAACGGCATGCGCGCGGCCGAAGCATCGGTGAAGTGTCCCGTGCCGGTGTTCAGGTACAGGCCGCACTGCGAGTACTGCGCGAGCGCGAGGTCGAGGTCGCCATCCCCGTCCACGTCACCGAGGGCGATGGATTCGGAGGAGTCCTGGTACTGGGGCATGCGGAGTGCCGTCGCATCCGTGAAGGTCCCGGTGCCGTCGTTCACGTAGAGCTGAGTTCTCCACGCAGTCCCGAGCACCACGTCGAGATCGCCATCCCTGTCGACGTCGCCGAGTGCCACGGACCTGGTGTAGTTGACGAGAGGGGGCATGCGCGAAGCGGTCGCATCCGTGAACGTGCCGCTGCCGTCGTTCAGGTAGAGCCGGCACACCTCAGGGTAGTACCCGGAGTTCCCGAGTATCAAGTCGTGGTCACCATCTCCGTCCACGTCGCCGAGGGTCACTGAGTTCGTCGAGTGGGACTGCACCGGCAATCGCTGCGGCGTCGTGTCGACGAATGTCCCCGTGCCGTCGTTCAGGTACAGCCGGTTCTGATATCCGGCGTTGCCTATCACCAGATCGAGATCGCCGTCTCCGTCCGCATCGCCCAGCGCCATGGAGTAGGTGACATCGCTCTGCACCGGCAGTCGCGTCGCCGTCGCATCCGTGAAGGTTGCCGTGCCGTCGTTCAGGTACAGCCGGTTCTGATTCCCGATGTGACCCAGCACCAAGTCGAGGTCGCCATCTCCGTCCACATCACCGAGCGTCAGCAGGTACGAGACGAGATTGCCCGCGGGCATCCGCGTCGCGGTCGCGGGCATCCGCGTCGCGGTCGCATCCCGGAACGTGCCCGAGCCGTCGTTGAGGAACAGCCGGCTCTGAAACCCGCTGTGCAGCACCAGGTCGAGATCGCCGTCTCGGTCCATGTCGCCCATCACCACGGCGGTGGCGATGATCGCTGGCAGCCACAAGGACGTCGCGACGGTGAAGGTCCCGCGCCCGTTGTTGAGGTAGAGCCGGCTCGGTCCACCCGACGAGCCCCCGCGATTCGCGAGCACGATGTCGAGATCGCCGTCCCGGTCGACGTCGCCGAGGGCCACCGAGTGGGTTTCATCGGCGTCCGGAGGCATCTGGGCGGCCGTTGCGCGTGTGAAGGTCCCCGCACCGTCGTTCAGGTACAGCAGATTCTGTTGTCCGTAGTTGCCGATCACCAAGTCGAGATCGCCGTCTCCGTCCACATCACCCAGAGCCATGGAGGTCGTGTAGTCGCTGTCCACCGGCATGCGGGTCGCGGTGGCATCGGTGAAGGTCCCGGACCCGTTGTTCAGGTAGAGGCGGTTCTGTTGCCCGTTGTTGCCGATCACGAGATCGAAGTCGCTGTCCCCGTCGATGTCGCCCAGCGCTATGGCACGGGTGCGGTCGTTGTCCACCGGCATTCGCGCGGCTGTCGCATCGGTGAAGGTCCCGGTCCCATCGTTCAGGTAGAGCCGATTCTGCCGCGAGTCGTTGCCGATCAGCAGGTCGAGGTCCCCATCGCCATCCACGTCCGCATACGCGACCTCGAAGGTCCAGTCGGTATCCGCCGGCAAGTGCCGCTTCCCGAGCTCCGCGAATTGCAGTCCCGGAGCCACCTGCGCAGGCAGCGCCGCGGCCACCGCCACGGCGACGGCGGCGGCGATCAGGGATTGCGAGGTCGCCGGGTGAACCGCCGAACGGTGCCGACCGGAGGAAGGGCGAATACGCATGGTGACCGCCGGAGCGTCAGCGCAGGAAGATGTCGGCCGTGACGTTGCTCAGCCGCAGGTCGAGGGGCCAGCGCACGAAGAGCGCCTGGGCGAAGACCTCGACGCCAGCGAGAGACGGAATGGAGGGCACGTTCCAGGTCGCGACGCCGACTCCCGCGGGCTGCGGGATCAGGACCGGCGCCAACGGCGCCATCGGGTCGATGCCGAGGATGCCGAAAGGAGGCAGGGGGACGGACAGGCGCACCGTGGAGAGGTACACGATCGCGCCGTCGGCCTGTCGCGACGGACCGTGGCGCGAATAGACCTCGAGCGGGTAGGGGTGGCCGGCGCGCAGCAGGTAGGGCGCTTCGAGCTGGCGCTCGAGGTTGACGAGCAGTCGGTCCTTCCCGGCGTTGCCGAAGACGATGTCGAGGTCGCCGTCCGCATCGACGTCGCCGAGCGCCAGCGCGAAGGTGAAGTCGGAATGGACCGGGAGCCGCGGGGGCGTGGCATCCGTGAACGTGCCGGTGCCGTCGTTAAGGTACAGACGGTCTTGCTCGCCATTGGGCCAGCGGCCGGAGTTGCCGATCACCAGGTCGAGGTCGCCATCGCCGTCGAGGTCGCCGAGTGCGATCGAGGTGCTGAAGTTGAGTCGCACCGGCATGCGCACCGCCGTGGCGTCCGTGAAGGTGCCCGCGCCGTCGTTCAGGTAGAGGCGGCTCTGCGAACCGCCGGGATACCGCGACGTCCCGATGACGAGGTCGAGGTCGCCGTCCCGGTCGACGTCGCCGAGCGCCAGGGAGGTGGCCGAGTCGCTCTCCACGGGCATGCGCGAAGCCGTTGCGTCCGTGAAGGTCCCCGAGCCGTCGTTCAGGTACAGCCGATCCTGACCGCTCCGGCCGAGCACGAGGTCGAGATCACCATCCCCGTCCACGTCGCCGGTGGCGACGTCGCAGGTGCTGTCGGTGGCTGTCGGCATTCGCGCAGCCGTTGCATCCGTGAAGCGCCCCGAGCCGTCGTTCAGGTACAGGCGGTCCTGGCCGACGTTCCCGATCACGAGATCGAGATCACCATCCCTGTCCACGTCAGCGGCTGCGACCACGCAGGTGTAATCGCTGGTCGCGGGCAGCTGCGTCGCCGTCACGTCCCTGAAGGTCCCGGAGCCGTTGTTCACGAACAGCCGGGTGTTTGCGAACGACACGAGCAGCAGGTCGAGATCACCGTCCCGGTCCACGTCGCCGAAAGCGAGCGACGAGCTACTCGACGTAGGCATCGTCGCCGCCGGCGCCGCCGTGAAACGGCCTCGTCCGTCGTTCAGGAGCAGTCGGTTCAGCAGGGTGCGCGAATAGGACTGATTCCCGAGCACCAGGTCGAGATCGCCGTCTCCGTCCACGTCGCCGAGAACCACCGAGGTGCTGCTCGTCACCGGCATCCGCGGCGGCGTCGCGTCCACGAACGTGCCGGCGCCGGCGTTCAGGTACAGCGCGTCGTGAAGCCCGTTCGCGATCACGAGGTCGAGGTCGCGGTCACCGTCCACATCCGCGAGCGCCACTGCGTGGGTGTCGGCTTCGTCGATCGGCATCCGAGTCGCGGTCGCAGCCGTGAACGTGCCGGAACCGTCGTTCAGGTACAGGCGATCCTGTCCGAGGTTGCCGATCGCCAGGTCGAGATCGCCGTCTCCGTCCACGTCGCGGAGGGCCAGAGAGGTGCTGCGGTCGTGGATCACCGGCATTCGGGCCGCCGTTGCGTCGGTGAAGGTGCCGGTGCCGTCGTTCAGGTAGAGCCGGTTCTGCTCGCCGCCGTATCCGCTCCGTTTGAAGTACTGGCCGATGTTCCCGATCACGAGGTCGAGGTCGCCGTCCCCGTCCACGTCGCCGAACACCACCGACGTCGTGACGTCGTTGACCACCGGCATGCGCGTCGCCGTCGCGTCCGAGAACCTGCCCGCGCCGTCGTTCAGGTAGAGCCGGTTCTGTTGCCCGGGATTCGCCGTCCCGGTCCACGTCGCCGAGCGCAATCGAGGTCGTGAGGCTCCTGCCCACCGGAAGCCTCGTTGCCGTCGCATCCGTGAAACTGCCGCTGCCGTCATTGAGGTAGAGCCGGTTCTGCGAGTTGTAGTTCCCCAGCACGATGTCGAGATCACCATCCCCGTCGACGTCGCCGAATGCCACGGCACGAGTGGAGTCGTTGTCCACCGGCATCCTGGTCGCTGTCGCATCCGTGAATGCGCCCGAGCCGTCGTTGAGGTAGAGCCGGTTCTGTTGGAGGCTCCCGAGCACGAGGTCGAGATCGCCATCCAGGTCGACATCGCCGAATGACACCGAAGTCGTGAAGTCGTTGTCCACCGGCAGCCGTGTCGCAGTCGCATTAGTGAACACGCCGGAGCCGTCGTTGAGGTAGAGCTGGTTCTGTCCGTACGTCCCGATCACGAGGTCGAGATCGTTGTCGCCATCCACGTCCCCGGACGCGAGAGCCAAGGACAGCTCGGAATCCACCGGGAGATGCCGTTTGCCCAGTTCCGCAAACTGCGGCCCAGGCAAGCCCTGCGCGGGCATTGTCGCTGCAAACACCGCCGCGACGGCGGCGCCGAGCGGTGACCGTGCGGCCCTGGGGTGGAACGACGGACGGCACTCGCGGGGAGATGGGCGGACGCGCATGTTGGACGACGGGGTATCGGGGTTCGCGCGGTGATCCCGGATCGCGCTGTGCCGACGCCGGCATGTTCACCGCTTCCGTCCGTCCGCGTCAACGCCCTCAGCGGCCTCCACCGCTCAGCGGAGCAATCGCGCCGCTGAACGGGGCGCCGATCGCGCCGAGCCGACACGACGACCTGGCGATGCTCGTCGCTGGGGCTTTTCGGCCTACGGACACACGGCGATCTCGAGCCCGTTGCTCGCCGCGAAGGCGATGCCGGAGAAGACCACCGATTGCACGTAGGCGCGAAAGCCGGCGAGGCTGGGATCGGCGGGGACGCTGATCGGCAGCGAGTAGCCGCCGCCCGGTCCGAGCACGAAAGCGTGCGCGACCAGCGCCGGGTCGGGTCCGACCAACGCGGTGATCGTGGTCGTCGGAACGGGTAAGTGCGCGGCGACCTGCGAGAGGAGGAGGATGCCGGAGCTCGACAAGCTGCGCGTGATCGACAAGGCCTTCGCCGAGAGTCGGCTCTCGTGGTCGCGCGTGCGTCGACTCTGCGAGGTGGCGACGCCGCGTGCGCGCTGCCACTCGTTGGTGCACGGAGGTTTCCTTCTGGTCGAGGTGGCGCAATGCGCCACCCCTGCGACGCCGTTCCCGAGCTGCGACACCCGCGGGCTCGCCGCGATCCACGGTTCGTCGCTCACCGCGTGGACTCGCCCCGCGCCGTCGTGAAAGATCCCCGCCCGCCGATCCTTGAACCTCGGGCGCCGAACATGACCAATCCTGTCCCCAAGCCTCGCGGAAGAGTCCTGCGCAAACTCGCCCGGCCGGCGCTCGCGGTCGCGGTGCTCGCGGCGATGACGCTGCTCGTGCTCTGGCTCAGCGGCTTCTTCGGCGCGCGCATCCCGGCGACGGCGATGCCGAGGCCGGGCGTGCTCGCGTTGCCGGCGGGAACGGCGACGACGCTCGTGCAGGCGATCGAAGTGCCGGTGCGCGAGGAAGCGGTCGGCACGATCCGGGCCCAGCAGGAGGTCGAGCTCGCGTCGCGGCTGCTCGCGCGCGTCACGACCATGAACGTCGCGCGAGCGGGGCAGGCGGTGAAGAAGGGTGAGGTGCTCGTCGAACTCGAGGACCAGGACCTGCGCGCGCGCCTGCTCGAGGCGCAGGCGGCGCAGCGCTCGGCGGAGGAGACCAGGCAGCAGGCGGAGCGCGATCTCGCGCGCACGCGGGAGCTGCACGCGCAGAAGATCGCGAGCGATCGGGACCTCGAGCGCGACACGACGCGGCTCGCCAACGCGACGGCCGAGGCGGAGCGCGCGGAGCAAGCCGCGAACGCGGCCGAGACCACGCTGGCCTTCGCGGTGATCCGCTCGCCCCTCGACGGCGTGGTGATCGACAAGCTCGTCGAGCAGGGCGACACGGTCGCGCCGGGGCAGACGCTGATGAAGCTCTACGACCCCTCGCGGATGCAACTCGTCGCGAGCGTGCGCGAGCAACTCGCCACGCGCCTGAAGCCGGGGGAAGAGGTGGCGGTGGCGATCGACGCGCTCGGCCTGCGCTGCCACGGCACCGTCGCCGAGATCGTGCCGCTCGCGGCGAGCGGCAGCCGCACCTTCGACGTGAAGGTCACCGGTCCCTGCCCCGACGGCGTCTTCACCGGGATGTTCGGCCGGCTCTTCGTCGAACTCGGCACGCGGCGCGAGATCCGCGTGCCGCAGTCCGCGGTGCGTTCGATCGGACAGATCGACAGCGTGTTCGTCGTGCGCGACGGCTCGACGGCGCTGCGCCGCTTCGTGGTGCTCGGCGAACACGACGGCGATTCGGTCGCGGTGCTCTCGGGACTCGCGGACGGCGAGACGATCGTCACGCATGCCCGCGCGCTGCGCGAGGCGGGCGAACGATGAGTGACGAGCACCCCGTCGAACACCGCGGACTCGCCGCGAAGATCGTCGAGGTCTTCCTCACCGGCAACCTCGCGCCGCTGTTCGTGATCCTCAGCCTGATCCTCGGCGCGTTCGCGCTGATGCACACGCCGCGCGAAGAGGAGCCGCAGATCGTCGTGCCGCTCGCCGACGTGCTGGTCGACGTGCCGGGCGCGTCGGCGCAGGAGGTCGAGAGCCTGGTCACGACGCACCTCGAGCGCCTGCTCTGGCAGATCGAGGGCGTCGAATACGTCTACTCGACCAGCATGGCGCACCGCGCCGTGGTGACGGTGCGCTTCTTCGTCGGCGAGGATCGCGAGGACGCGCTGCTGTTGCTGCACAACAAGCTCGCGATGAACCAGGACGCGATCCCGCCGCAGGTCGCGAGTTGGGTCGTGAAGCCGATCGAGGTCGACGACGTGCCGATCGTGAACGTCACGCTGTGGTCGGCGACGCTCGGCGATCACGAACTGCGACGGCTCGCGGAGGAACTCGAGCACGTCGTGCAGTCGGTGCCGGAAGCCGGCCCGACGCAGATCGCCGGCGGCGTGCCGCGGCGCATCCGCGTGGAACTCGATCCCGACGCGATGGCCGCGCGGCAGGTCACCGGACGCGACGTCGCGCAGGTTCTCGCGCGCGTGGCGACGTCGATGCCGGCGGGTTCGATCGACGGCGTCGACGAAGCGCTGCTCGTCGAACTGTGCGGCAAGACGCCGTCGCTCGGCGAGCTCGAACGCCTCGTCGTCGGCGTGCGCGAGGGCCGGCCGATCCCGCTGCGCGACGTCGCGCGCGTGACCGACGGCCCCGCGGAGCGCAGTTCCTACACGCGGATCTCCTTCGGACCCGGCGCGACCGACGTGCCCGCGGAACTCGCGGCGCCGCAGCAAGACCATGCCGCGGTCACGCTCGCCGTCGCGAAGCGCCGCGGCAGCAACGCCGTGCACGTCAGCGAGGCGGTGCGCGAGCGCGTCGCCGAGGCGGCGAACGAACTCCTGCCGGCCGACGTGCACTGGCGCGTCACCCGCGACCACGGCGCCACCGCGGATCACAAGGTCGACGAGCTGCTCGAAGGACTGTGGGTCGCCGTGATCATCGTCATCGCGCTGATCGCGCTGACGCTCGGCTGGCGCGAGGGCCTCGTCGTGGCGACGGCGGTGCCGATCACCTTCGGCCTGACGCTCTTCGTCAACGACCTGCTCGGCTACTCGATCAACCGCGTGACGCTGTTCGCGCTCACGCTCGCGCTCGGCCTCGTCGTCGACGATCCCGTGGTCGATGTCGAGAACATCCACCGGCACCTGCGGCTCGGCCTCCGCAAGCCGCTCGACGCCGTGCTGCACGCGGTGAACGAGGTGCGGCCGCCGATCATCCTCGCGACGCTCGCGGTGATCGTGAGCTTCCTGCCGCTGTTCGGCATCACGGGGATGATGGGGCCGTACATGTCGCCGATGGCGCTCAACGTGCCGATGGCGATGCTGATGAGCCTGCTCGTCGCTTTCATGGTGACGCCGTGGCTGTCGCACCTGGCACTCCGCAACCACGTGCACGCCGATCCCGACGCGGTCGCCGAGGAGGACGACGGTTCCGCGCTGCGTCGCGGCGCGGTGTGGCGCTCCTACCGCGCGGTGATGGATCCGCTGCTCGGCTCGCGGCGACTGCGCTGGGGCGTGCTCGCGGTCACTGCCGTGCTCTTCCTGGGCTCGTGCTGGCTCGCGCTCGCGCGCGCGGTGCCCCTCAAGATGCTGCCGTTCGACAACAAGAACGAGCTGCAGGTGATCGTCGACCTCCCCGAAGGCACGACCCTCGAACGGACCGAAGCGGTGCTCGCGGAACTCGCGGAGACGGCGCGCGGTGCGGCCGAGGTCGTCGACGTGACGAGCTACGCCGGCACGGCGTCGCCGATCGACTTCAACGGCATGGTGCGGCACTACGCGCTCCGCCAGTCGCCGCACCAGGGCGACCTGCGCATCAACCTGGTCGGCAAGCGCGAGCGCGACGCCGGCAGCCACGATCTCGCGCTGCGGATGCGGAGCTGGCTCCTGCCGATCGCGCGGCGCCATGGTGCGAAGCTCGCGATGGTGGAGCAGCCGCCGGGACCGCCGGTGATCCAGACGATCGCGGTCGAGCTCCGGGGCGAACCCGACACGACGCACGACGAACTCCGTGCGGCGGCGCGTCGCCTGCAAGCGCGCCTCGAACAGGAGAGCGGCGTGGTCGACGTCGACAGCACGGTCGAGGCCGACCAATCGCTGCTCCGTTTCGAACTCGACCGCACCAAGGCGGCGCTGCACGGCGTGACCGATGCGGACGTCGCGCTCGTGCTGCGCGGCGCGATCGGCGGCGAGATCGCGGCGACCTTCCACGCGGAGCGGGAGCGTGCGCCCTTGCAGGCCGAACTCCGGCTCGCGCGCGCGCAACGCGCGGACCGCGCCGTGCTCGAGCGCCTGCCGGTGCGCACGCTCGACGGGCACGACGTCGCGCTCGGCGAACTCGGCGGCTTCGTCGCAACGACCGCGGACCAGGCGATCTGGCGCAAGAACCTCGAACCCGTGCAGTACGTCTTCGCCGAGGTCGCGGGGCGCGCGCCCGCGGAGGTGATCTTCGACGTGCAGGCGGATCAGCTGGGAGACGGCGTCGAAGCGTCGGCGTCGCACGCGGCGCCGATTCCCGTCGAGGACCGCGACTACCTCCGCAGCTGCGCCGGTATCCCGTGGTCGGTGCCCGAGGGCATCACGTTGGACTGGACCGGCGAGGGCGAGTGGAAGATCACGCTCGACGCCTTCCGCGACCTCGGCATCGCGTTCCTCGCCGCGTGCTTCTTCATCTACGTGCTGCTCGTGCACGAGACGAAGAGCTACTTCCTGCCGCTGATCCTGATGCTCTCGATCCCGTTCACGATCATCGGGATCCTGCCGGGCTTCTGGCTGCTCAATGTCTTCGGCGCGGGCGAGGTCGCCGGCGCGCGCACGCCGGTGTTCTTCACCGCCACCGCGATGATCGGGATGATCGCGCTGTCGGGCATCGCGGTGCGCAATGCGATCCTGCTGATCGAGTTCATGAAGAAGGCGCTCGACGAGGGCGCCCCACTGCGCGACGCGATCCTCAGCGCCGGCGCGATCCGCCTGCGGCCGATCTTCCTCACGGCCGGCACCGCGCTGCTCGCCGCCGTCCCGATCACCCTCGACCCGATCTTCTCGGGCCTCGCATGGGCGCTGATCTTCGGACTGCTCGTGTCGAGCGTCTTCACGCTCGTGCTCGTGCCGATGGTCTACGCCATGGTCTACGGTCGGTCCTCGACATTGCGGACGGCTTCGCCTTCGATCCCGGCATGACGAGTCCGTCCCTCTTCGATCCGGGCCAGCGCGCGAAGCTCCTCGATCGCATCGCCGCCCTGCGCCCCGATTCGCAACGGCGCTGGGGCCGCATGGATGTCGCGCAGATGCTTGCGCATTGCCAGGCGCCGCTGCGCGTGGCGCTCGGGGACCTGAAGCTGAAGCGGGGAGTGATGGGGATCCTCTTCGGCAAGATGGCCAAGAAGAAGCTGCTCGATCCCAAGCCGTGGAAGCCCGGCATGCCGACCGCTCCCGAGTTCATCGTGAAGGACCGGCGCGAGTTCGCGCGGGAGCGCGACACGCTGGTCGAACTCGTGCGCCGCTTCGGCGACGGCGGCCCGGCCGCGCTCACCGCCGATCCGCATCCGTTCTTCGGTCCGTTGACGGCGCAGGAATGGGACGCATTGCAAGGCCGGCATCTCGACCACCATCTGCATCAATTCGGCGCGTGATGATCCGAACGACCGCCGTGCTCTTCGCGATGACCGCGACGTCCGTGCTGTGCGCGCAGGAGCGACCGCTCACAGCGCGCGAGGCCGAGAAGCTGATCCCCGACCTGTTCGCGCTCGACGTGCGGACCCTCGACGGCTGGACGCGCGCACAGGAGCTCGTCGCGCGCCTCCGTACCGTGACGATTCCCTCGGAGCGGGAGCAGCGCGACTGGAAGAAGAAGATCAGCAAGACCTGGAGCAAGGGCCGCGAACTCGAGCGCGCCGGCGACAACTGGTTCTGGGGCGGCGAGAAGCCGAAGGGCTCCAAGCAAGCGGAGGTCCCGCAGCGCGGTCGCTATCTCGTCGGCGGCGGCAACGAGAAGAAGCCCAAGGGCCTGCTGATCGCGATGCACGGCGGCGGCGCCGGCCAGGGCGACGCCAGCTCGGCGTTCGGCGCCTACCAGGGTGCGGCGAACGAGTTCGGCTGGGTCGTCATCGCGCCCGAGGTGCTCGAGCGCACCGAGCGCGGCTGGACCGATTCGGGCACCGAGGAGTTCGTGCTGGACCTCGTCGACTGCGCGTTGCGCACCTGGCCGATCGATCCCGACCACGTCTACTTCGCGGGCCACTCGATGGGCGGCTACGGCTCGTGGTCGCTCGGCGCGCACCATGCGGATCGCGTCGCGGCGATCGCGCCGTCGGCGGGCGCACCGACGCCGATCTTCGAACGCACGCCCGACGGCGATCGCATCGTCGACATCCAGGACGGCATCGTGCCGAACCTGCGCAACGTCTTCGTCGCCGTCTACCAGAGCCTCGACGATCCGAACGTGCCGCCGGGACCGAACCAGTTCGCGATCCAGCGGGTGCGCGAGGCGAAGGAGCGCTGGGGCGGTTTCGTGCACGACTACTGGGAGGTCGACGGCATGGGCCACGGGCTCGCGCCCGGCGGCACCGTCGCGCATCTGATGCGCATCCACAAGCACGTGCGACAGCCCGTGCCCGAGAAGATCGTGTGGCAGCCCGCGTTGACCTGGAAGCGCCAGTTCCACTGGTTGTTCTGGGACCGACCGAGCACGACCACCACCTTGGTCGCTGATCTCGACCGCGCCGCCAACACGGTGCGGATCACCGCGGGCAAGGCGCTCGAAGGGCTGTGGGTCCTGCTCGACGAGCGCGTGCTCGACCTCGGCAAGGAGATCGCGGTGGTCGTCGACGACGTAGAAGTCTTCCGCGGTCCTGCGACGCCGGAACTCGGCACGCTCGCGCTCACGAGCCTTCACCCGGACGGCGAGCTGCAGTTCGTCGCGCGCGTGCCCGCGTTCAAGATGCCGTGACGCGACCGGATCACTCCGGTGGATGAGGATGACGTCCGGATCGGGGCTCGCCGGCTGGCGCGACGTCGTCGACGGCGCGCCGCGCGGCGAGCGTGGGCGAGATGCGGCCCTCGCTCACGGCCAGACGCAGAGCTTCGACGCGCGAACGAATGCGCGGGTCGCCGAGGAAACGGGCGCGGATCGCCTCGTCGAGCGCGCGCTCGAACCAGGTCGCGTCCTGGCGCGCGCGGCGCGCGGCGAGAGCTCCGCTCGTCCGTGCGGCGTCGACCGCGGCGACGACTCCCTGCCAGATCTCGTCGATGCCCGCGCCGCTCCGCGCCGAGCAGGTGCGGACCGGCACCACGGCGTCGCCGCGGAGGATGTGCAGCGCGCCTTCGAGTTCGCGGGCGGCCGCGGTCGCTCGCGCGACGTTGTCGCCGTCGGCCTTGGTCACCGCGACGCCGTCGGCGAGTTCGAGGATGCCGCGCTTGATGCCCTGCAGGTCGTCGCCAGCGCCCGCGAGCACCAGGAGGAGGAAGTGGTCGACGAGCTCCGCGACCGCGTGCTCGTTCTGACCGACTCCGATCGTCTCGACGAAGACGACGCCGTGGCCGGCGGCTTCGCACAGCAGGATCGCCTCGCGGGTGTGCGCCGCGACGCCGCCGAGAGCGCCGCCGCCAGGGCTCGGACGCACGAACGCGCGCTCGTGGCGTGCGAGCCGCTCCATGCGGGTCTTGTCGCCGAGGATGCTGCCGCCCGAGATCGCGCTCGACGGGTCGATCGCGAGGATCGCGACGCGCTCGCCGCGATCGCAGAGGCGCGTGCCCAGCGCTTCGAGGAAGGTGCTCTTGCCGACGCCGGGCACTCCGCTCACGCCCACGCGCAGCGCCTTGCCGGTCGCCGGTTGCAGGAGGTCGAGGAGCGCCTCCGCGTCGCGGCGATCGTCGTCGCGGCGGCTCTCGACCAGGGTGATCGCGCGCGCGAGCGCTCGACGGTCGCCGCTGCGCACGCCGTCGCTCAACTCGGTCAGGCTGGGCTTCCGCGACGTCATGGGCGCATGGTCCGCCGAATCCTTCCGCCGCGCGAGGGTTCGGTGGACGGAGGGTCCCAGGAAAGCGAGCGGCCGACGCCTTCGCTCATGGCGCGCTGTCCCGGGAGCCGACTCGCACGGCTACGCTGCGCCGCCCCGTCGCCTCGCCGGGTCTTCCGGTGCGCGCCGCCGCCACGGCGGGCACCTCCACCATGACTGCGTCGCCGTCCCACGCCGCTACGGCGTTCCTCACGCCCGCGTTGTCGATCTACTTCGACCTCGTGCGGTTCCTCGCGGCGTTCGCGGTGGTCGTCTCCCATCTCGAACAGGACGGCTTCGCGGCCGGTTGGCTGCCGCTCTCCTCGCTGAGCCACGAGGCGGTGATCGTCTTCTTCGTGCTGTCGGGGCTCGTGATCGCGACGTGCGTGCAGCGTCGCGAGCGCGATTGGCGCACCTACACGATCGCTCGCGTCGTGCGCATCTACTCGGTCGTGCTGCCGGCGGTCGTCCTCAGCTTCGCCGTCGCCGCGATCGGACTCGCGCTCGACCCGACGTTGTGGAGCGGCGAGCCGGGTACCAACTTCAGGGTGTTCGATGCGCTGACTTCCGTGCTGTTCCTGAACGAGTCGTGGTCCCTCGACCGCAACCTGCCCTGGAACCACCCGTACTGGTCGCTGTGCTACGAGGCCTGGTACTACGTCCTCTTCGGCATCGCCTGCTTCGCGCGGCCGCGGGGGCGCGTCGTGTGGCTCTCGTTGTGCGCGCTCATCGCCGGCCCGGCGATCCTCGCCCTCCTGCCGCTCTGGCTGCTCGGGGCATGGCTCGCGGGATGGCGGCGTTTCCCGGCGATCCGTGCGCCGCTGGCCGCGGCGCTGGTGATCGTCACCTGGTTCGCGGTCTGGGCGTTGTCGGCGAGCAACGTCGACGTCGAACTCCGGGAGTGGCTCCATGCCAGCGTGCCCGGCTACTGGCGGCTCGAGTCGTCGCAGCGCGTGCTCACCGACTACGTGTTGGGCGTGTTCGTCGCCGTGAACTTCGTCGCGTTCCGTGCACTGCCCGAGCGGTGGACGGCATGGCTCGCGCGCGCGGAACGACCGATCCGTTTCGCCGCGGGCTTCACGTTCAGCCTCTATCTCTTCCATCGACCGCTGACCCAGTTCTTCGGTCACTTCGTCGACGAGGGCAAGGAGAGCGCGCTCGTCGTTGTCGTCGTGCTCGCTGTCATCCTCGCGATCTGCATGGCCATCGGTCACGTGACGGAGTCGAAGAAGTACGTGCTGCGCGGCTGGGTCGAGCGCCGGCTGGCGCGCAACGTCGAGCGCAAGTCACCCGCCGCTTGACGGCTCGGCGCGCACGAGCGCGCGCGCGCCGAGCGCGAGCGAAGCTGCCGCGAGCAGGGCGAGCACCGCCGCGACGAGGGCCGACGGGAACCCGGGCAGGACGTCGCGGACGTACCGCCACCAGACGTGACGGAAGCCGCTGTCCTCGCGTCGCGGCGGGACGACGTCTTGCACGGCGACCCCGAACAGCGGCTCGGTCGTGTCCTCCGAGCGCCCGGACTCGATGCGGCCCGTGGCGGCGAGCCACGCGTAGACCCAGTGGCCGTGCAGCGGGCTGTAGCGCGGCTCGAAGTTGACGTTGTTGTCGACCTCGTTCGGCGGGCGCTGCCACTCGACCGGCGCGGCGACGTACGCGTAGTGCTGGTGACCGACGTAGCTCGTCACGATCCCACCCAGAGAGAGCACGGCGCCGAGCGCGGCGATCGCCCAGAACGTCTTTCGTGCGGTCTGCCACGGCCGGCCGAGCGCGAGCGTCACCGCGACGAACAGCACGATCACGCTCGTCAGGTAGCGGATGCCCCAGCACTGGCCCGCGGCCCAGTAGTGCAAGGTGGCGTAGAGCGGCAGCGGCGCGACGAACGCGAGCAGCACGAACCACGTCGCCGCGTTCGCGCGCACGGTGCGCTTGCCGAGCTGCGCGAACGCGCTCCACAGCGGCAGCGAGAACCACAGCATGCCCTTGCCGAAGGCGCAGAAGAGCAGCGGCAAGCCATAGAGCAGCGGGTAGCTGAACCAGCCGACGCCGCCGCTGTAGCCGGTCTCGCCCGGGTCGCCGAAACGCACGCGGTTGGCGTGGACGAGCAGCGCGACCGCCGGCAGTCCGCCGGCGACGAACCAGGCGAGGTCCGCGAGTCGGCGCTTGCGAAGCGTTTCCCAGGCGGCCCAGGCTCCGAGCCCGAGCAGCGGGAGCGCCTGCGGATAGCGGACGAGTACGCCGAGACCGCCGAGCAGGCCGGCGAGGAGGAGCGATGCGGCGTCCTGGTGCCGCGCGTAGCGCGCGATGCCCGCGGTGCACGCGACCAAAAAGAAGGTTCCCGGCATGTCCGAGAGCGTCTCGCGCGAGCCGGGCCAGAACTGCGTGCACAGCGCGGTCACGCCGACGGCGAGCAGGGCGTCGCGCGGACGCGCGCCGAGCGCGAGCACGAGGACGAGCAGTCCGACGACGCTGCCCGCCGCCGCGAGCGGCGAGAGGAAGCTGCCGAAGAAGCGCTCCCAGAAGAACTGTCCGCGCACGAGCGCCATCGCGGGCACGAGCAGCGCCTGATGGCCGATCGGGAACCACACGTAGCCCTTGCCATCGACGCCCATGCGTCCGTAGCGCGGCAGCGTCGGGTCCTCGATGAACGATCCGACGATCGCCTGCTCGGCGGGCCAGGTCGTTTCGCCCTCGTCGAGCAGGTGCTCGCGACCCGGGCCGATCAACCCGGGTCCGCCGCGATGCCACCACGCGCGCGCGGCGTGCATCGTGATCTCGGCGTCGGTGTTCTCGAGGTAGCCGTGCGCCGAGAGCGCGAAGAAGAAGAAGCTGCCGAGGAAGAGCAGGCACAGCGCGCGGCGCGGGAGACGCGGCGCGGCGGAGACCTCGGCGGACGTCATGCGGCGGCGAAGCGTAGCGATGCGGCCCGCGGGCTCACGCGTGGTCGCGCCGGAACCGCGGAGGTGAACCGGTCAACGCAGCAGGCGCCCCGCGGCGTCGTAGCGCAGGGCTTCGAACTGCGGTTCAGCGAGGCGCCGGAACAGCGCGTCGGTTCGCGGGATGGCGTCCACCGCGTCGATCGCGAACATGCGGAAGGCCTCGAGTTCGCCGCGACCCATCAGGTTCTGGTAGGTGCCTTGCGACTTGTGCGCGGCGACGGCCCAGGACGTGACGATGCGGTAGTCGAGCTTGTTCTCGAAGCCGAACTTCTGGGTGCGGTCGAAGGTCCAACAGCGGACGTCGTCGCGCGATCTGGTGATCGGGTAACCGTCGAGCAGGTACGGGTGCGTCGGCGGATCGCCGTCCTTCGTCATGCCGAACGAGCCGAGCGCGACGGGGCGCCGCTCCCTCGGCATCGCGGCCACGGCTTGCAGTGCAAGGATCGACGCGGCCTTGTGGTGACCGTGCGTCGTGGGAACCGGCAGGTGCACGAAGACGAAGTCGTAGTCGCCATGGTCGAGTTGCTGCGCGATCGCGGCGCGCACGCGGGCGAGGTCCCAGACCTTGGCGCCCTCGCCGAGCACTTCGCCGGGATCCTGCGTGTAGCGATGGTCGAGCTCGGAGAGGAACACGACGTCGCGCACGCGCAGCATGCGGGCGGCCTCGCGCATCTCGGCCTGACGGATCGCGGGGAGTTCGCTGCGGCCGGTGTCCGGATCGGTGAGCCGTCGCCCGTAGACGACTTCGGCGAGCGTCGAATACTTGTAGCCGGCCTCGCCGTTGGTGATCACGAGGATGTCGCACGCGCCGCCGAGGTGGGTGGCGATCTTGTAGAGCGTGCCCGCGAAGCCGGTCTCGTCGTCGGGGTGGGCGACCACGCAGAGCACGCGCGGAGTGTGGTCCGCGGTCGGGCGAGGGGCTCCGGCACAGCCGGCGAGGCCGAGCGCAGCGCCGGTCAGGACCGCCGTGCGCGCGGCTCGGGACGCGAGGAATCGGTCGATCACGCGGCCGATTGGACGGTTCCGCCCCGGCTTGGCAAGTCCAAGCCCCATCGCGGCCGAGGCCGCAACCCATCCGGGTTGCCGGCGTCGGCGCTGGCGCGCCGACCGAAAAGGCCTCGACCGCTCTCCTTGCTGGGGCCCTTCGTCCTCCGAATCCTCGCGTCCCGCGAGGATTCTCCGGACTTCGGGCCCGACCCCCGGGCTGTGCGAAGTCACCGAAGGTCCATAGCATGCGGCGTGGCCCGTGGCACGGCGCCTCTTCCGCCGCTCGCGGGCCGCTCGTTCCTTCACTCGTGATCGGAGGCTCCATGACGATCATTTCGCGCGAAGAACTGCGGCGGCTTCTCGCGACACCGCACGGCAACCAGAGCTTCGTCCTCAACGGTGAGGACCTGTCGGGGCTCGATCTGCGCGGCGTCGATCTCTCGGGTGCGTTGCTCCGCCACGCGAATCTGAGCTGCTGCGACCTGAGTCACTCCAACCTGCAAGGTGCGCAACTCCAGTGCGCCAATCTGCAAGGCGCGCGCCTGTGCGACGTCGACCTGCGCGACGCGAATCTCAACGGCGCGAACCTGCGCGGCGTCTACCTGATGAACGCCGACCTGCGCGGCGTGATGCTCGCCGAGGCGCGCGTCGGCGGGATGATCATCAACAACACCTGCTTCGACGGCGCGTTTCTCGGCGAGCGCGTGCGCCGTCGCCTCGGACTCGTCGGCTGACGGCGCGCGTTCCGACCGCCGATCAGAGGATCAGCATGTCGAGGCCGTCGCTCGCCGTGACGAAGAACGGCGCACCCGGGTCGATGTAGACCCCCTGGAAGTAGATGTGCACGCCGATGAGCGAGGGGTTCGGGGGCGTGTTGAGCGTGACCTGCCAGGTGCCGAGCGCGTCGAGGTTGTGGCCGATCGGGACCGAGGGCTCCGTGAGCACGAAGCCGCCGAAGAGCGGGATGGCGAGTTGTTGGAAGCCGATGTTCAACGCACCGCTCGCGTTCGAGGGGCCGTTGCCGACCTGATAGGCGATCGCCTGGCCGATCGACGCGCACCCGACGCCGCGGATGCTCGGCGTGCGTCCGCCGGCGCCCGGGATGCCGGCGCCGTAGTTGACGAAGGGCCCGCAGGATCCGAAGCCCTCGATGACGATCACCTGGTTGCCGCCGCCGTAGGTCGAGAACACGAAAGCGCCGCTGCGTGCGTCGATCGTGGCGCCCTCGGCGCCGGAGATGCCGATCATGAAGTCCTGCCGCGAGGCCGGGATCGGATCACCGTTGGCGTCGATCGTGTAGACCGCGATCGAACCGGAGGAGTACTCGGCCACGAGGAGGCGCGAGTAGTTCGGGAGCGCCGGCGAGCCCGGCGGCGGATAGAGCAGTCCTTCGGGACCGCCGGCAATCACGGCGCGCGACACGATGTTCCCGATCTGGAAGGTCCCGTTCCCGTCCGGCGTGAGCGAGGCCGAGTGGAACACGCCTCCGGCCCAGCTGCAGATCTTGGTCTGACCGGCGCCGGGGAAGCCGGGCGGCACGAACGTGATCGCGCCCGTCGACGGCGCCGTCCAGCCGAGGGTGCTGAGGACATCGATGCGATCGGGGACGCTGCTGCCGGGCTTGATCTGTCCGATCTCCCCGGTCGGGTAGGCCGCGTAGAACAGCACGTTGTTCGGCCCGTACACGAGTCCGCCGTCGATGAAGGGCGCCGTCGAGAGCAGCGTCGCGTTGCCTGCCCAGCCGGTGATGCGGCCGTTCACGTCGCGCGTGATGCGGATCTCCCAGATCTCGCCGCTCGCGCCGTTGGCACCGCCGCCGATCAGCAGCACGTCAGGATCGTTGTACTTGAAGGTCGCGCCGCCATACGGCGTCGGCACGCCGGGAACCGCGCCGAGCGTGCGCCACGAGTAGGACGCATTGAAGGGCGGCTGGATGGTCTGCGCCGTGAGCGAGGAGCTTGCGAGCGCGATGAACGCGAACAGGAGCGGGCTGCGGATCATGGGAGTCCTGGTGGGCTGCGGCGAAGGCGACGACTAGACGTTTGCGCCGGTCAGAGTGCCAGCCCCCTCTTGCCGCCGGGGTGGGAGTCCCTGACGGGGATCTTCAGCTTCGCATTGCGCTCCCGCGGATCGCGGGACGCACGAAGGGCGGAACGCCGGCGAGTTCGGTCGATGCCAGCGCGGCGATCGAGAAGCCTGCCTGCTCGATCGAGCGGGTCGTCTCGCGCGCGAGTCGGCAGCCGCCCGCGCAGCGACGCCAGATCGGATCGAGACGAGCCTGCCATTTGCGGAGTCGCGAGCCCGGCGCAGCCGCGACGTGCTCGATCAGGAGGAATCGACCCGTCGCTCTGAGCACGCGGCGTACCTCGCTCAGGACGAGCGCCGGGTCGGCGACCGAGCACAGCACGAGAGTCGAGACGACGACGTCGAACGACGCGTCGGGGAACGGCAGGGACTCCGCGCGCGCGTCGGCGAGCTCGGCGCGCGACCAGTTCTCGCGCTCGACGCAGCGCGCCAGACGTCGCCGCATCGCGGCGTCGGGCTCGGCGAGGACGAGTCTCGTGATCGCGTCGCGGCGGTAGTGGGGGAGATCGAGTCCGGTGCCCGCGCCGATCTCGAGCACCTCGCCGCCGACATCGAGGAGCAGGTCCCGTCGCCACGCGCGCAGGCACGCGTGCTCCGCACGGCGGAGCATGAGGTCGTAGAGCGAGGCGAAGATGCGACCCATCGAGTTGGACGGTAGCGCGTCGTCGTGCGGCGCGTACCGTGGCGCGTCCTTACGACGTGGCTCATGAAGATCCTCCTCTACCACTGGCACGCCGGAGAACTCGAAGCCCGCGCGGCCGAACTGCGCGCGAAGGGACACGACGTGACGGCGGCGGCGTGGGGCGACGCGATCGCGTTGCGCGACGTCGACGCACTCGCTCCCGACGCCGTCGTGATCGACCTGCGCCGACTGCCCTCGCACGGCCGCGTGATCGCGATGACGCTGCGCGAACGGAAGAGCACGCGCGGCATCCCGCTCGTCTTCGTCGAGGGGGACCCGGACAAGACCGAGCGCATGCGCGAACAGATCCCCGACGCGACGTTCACGCCGTGGTCGCGCATCGCGATCGCGCTGCGCGGCGCGCGCTCGGTACAGCCGAAGGATCCCGTCGTACCGCGCTCGACGAGCGGCTACTCCGGCAAGCCCCTGCCTCAGAAGCTGGGCGTCAAGCCAGGAACGAGGCTCACGCTGCTCGGCGCGCCGAAGGACTTCGCGACGACGCTCGGCACCCTGCCCGAGGACGTCGTCGTGACGACCCGCGCGACGGCGCTGGCCGAGACGATCGTGCTCTTCGCGAAGGAGCGCGCCGCGCTCGAGAAGAAACTCCCGGCCGCGCTCCGCTCGCTCGCCGACAAGGGCGCACTCTGGGCGGCATGGCCGAAGAAGGCCTCCGGCGTCGCGACCGACCTCGTCGAGGACGTCATCCGCGAGGTCGCCTTCGCGCACGGACTGGTCGACGTGAAGGTCTGCGCGGTCGACGCGACCTGGTCGTCGTTGTGCCTGCGCCGGCGCGTCAGCGTCCGGTAGACACCGGCACCTGCGCCTTCTTGAGGAACAGCACGGCGAAGCAGTCGTCGACGATCGAGCCCGGCTCGAAGTGGCCGTCCTCGCGCTGCATCGCGAGCAGCAGCGAGGCGCCTTCGAAGTACCAGTCGCGTTCGCCGAGCCGCGCGATCTGACCGAGCTCGCAGGCGCGCTCGAGTCCATAGAGCCAGTAGCTGCGCCAGGCGTCGTACTCCGCCGGGCGGCCGGGATTGCTCCGCACGTCGAGGTGCTTGGCGAGCCACGCGTAACCGGAGCGCACCGAGCGGCCGATCTCGCCGAGCAACTCGCTCCGGCCGGTGCCCCGCTCGCGGAGCGCCGCCTGCACGATGAGGAGACTCGCGGTACCGGCCGCGGTCATGCTGCCGTACGGCCCTTCACCGGGGTACCGGTAGGACCAGCCGCGCGCGTCGACGCCCGTGCTCGTGGTGCGGCCCTTGTTCTGCGCGAGCTGGCGGTAGGTGAGCAACCCGAGGTTGATCGTCCCCTCCGACTGGCACTGCAACTCGATCCAGTGCCGGGCGGCGCCGGTCCACACCTCGACGGGCACGTCGATGCCGCAGAGCTGCGCCGACCACAGCCCGAGCAGGGCGTACTGCGTGTTCGAGTGGTCGAAGTCCTCGCCGCCGTTGTAGGTCCAGCGGCTTGCCTTCGCCTTGTCCGGACGCGAGTCGCGGTTGTCGAGCAACTGTGCGACCCAGCGCGTCATGGTCGCGCGATCGGCGTCGCCCGGCGTGCGCTTGCGCGGACCGTCGATCAGTCCTTCGAGGATGTGCTGGCGCTCGTTCGGATCGGCATGGAACGCCTCGAGCGCCATCAACGCGATGGACACGGTATAGGTGTCGCGCAATCGGCGCGTGCGGAGGACCTCGAGAGCGTCGAGGAGCGTGGGGTCGTCGCGACGCACGCCCGCCTTGAGCACGGTGAGTGCGAGCAGCGCGATCTCCCCGGCGCCGTGGTCGACGTGCGGCTCGTTCGCGGGCGGCGGTTCCGGCAACCGGATGATCTGCTCGTCGAGCTTGCCGAGCAGGTGTTCGCGGCCGATGCGGATCGCCTCGCCGACGCGCTCGCGGAACGCGCCGTTGTCCGCGATCAGTTCCTCGCGCAGCCGCCAGCGTTCCTCGACGGTGATGCCGACGTGCTTCCACTCCCGTCCCGCCGGCAACGCGACGGTCCCGTCGAGACGCGCATCGAACTCACGGACGCGCGACGCGCTCGCGTCGTGGCGGCGCGTGATCTCGAGCGTGGCCTCGAGCCCGTGGTCGTAGCTTCGCTGCAGGGCCTCGTAGCGCTCCTTGCGTTCGCGAGCGGGTCCCGGCACGCGCGACTCGTCGAGCGGTCCGCGTTGGATGCGGCAGCGCAGCACCTGCTCGCCGTCGGCCGACGGAGCCGCGCCGTCGACCTCGATCACGAGTTTGCCGAACGGCTTCACGGCCGGCGCTTCGATGCGGGCCTTGCCGGCCTTGAAGGTGCCGAGGTCGAAGGCGAGGAACGGGACGAGCTCAGCGAGATCGAACGGCTCGCGCTGCTGTCCGCGGCCCTTCTGGTCGATCTCGACGCCGAGCAGCACGCCGGCGCCGAAGGTGCCGGGCACGCCGAAGGCCGGCGGCACCGGTGCTCCCGGCTTCGGCTGCGGGTCGATCGCGCGCGAGTTCACCGTGCGCTCGCGGTCGTAGATCAGCGAGCGGTCGGCGGGGAGGTTCCAGCGTGCGACCTGCGCGGGGACCACGGTCGCGAACACGACCGTCGCCGCGAGCGAGCGCCCGATCATCGGGCGGACTCCGTCCAGAGCTTCTCGCGCACGAAGGCGGCGGTCGCCGTTGCGCGGTGTTTGGCGAGCCAGGCCTTGCGTGCGTCGGGGGGCGCTTGCGTCGGGTCGTCGAACGCGAGCAGTGTGCGTTGGGCCTCGGCCTCCGCGCGCGTCGCGTTCACGGCCGCGTCGATCGCCTTCGCGAGGTCGGCGCGACCCGCGGCCTTCGCGCGGGCAATCGTCCGCGACGCGCGCGCGGCGAGGCCGATCGCATCGGGCGGCAGGCCGCCGTCGCGCTGGGCGAGGGCGCGTTCCATCGCCACCTCGGCGACGAGGTCGTCGTCGAAGCTCTTCGCGAGATCGTCGAGACCGACTCCCTTCACTTTCGACCCGAGCGCCTTCGCGAACCGCGTGAACGAGGCGGTGTCGCCGTCGCCGAGCGCGTGGAACGCCGCGCCGACGTCGTTGCGCTTCGCTCCGGCGTGCAGGCACGCGAGCGCCGCGAGCCCGACCTCGCGGGCGGAGTCGGCACGCGCGCAGAGGACGGGACCGCACGGGATCGTGCAGTCAGGCGGCCAACCGACGCCTTCGGTCTCGATGCCGCGGATCGGCGTGCGGCGGTTGGTCACGCCGAGGCGGAAGGAGAACAGTCCCGACGGCGCGTCGAAACCGTTCGGGATGATCGCCCAGCCCCCGGTGTTGCGACCGACCGAGACGACGCGCCCGGTCTCCGCGAGCGCCCAGGTGAAGGTCTCGGCGGAGGAGACCTCGAGTTCGTCCTGGAGCATCACGACCGGTCCGTCGAACTGCCACGAACCCGACGGCTCGATGCGCCCGTTGCTGCCGTTCGCGACCGGCGCATCGAAGAGCCGCCCGCACATCTCCCAGGCCGCGCGGTCGCCGCCGCCGCCCATGCCGCGGCAATCGAGCAGCAGCGCGTCCATGCCCTTCAGCGCGTCGAAGGCCGCATGGAAGGCGCGCACCGTGGCGTCGTCCATCGAGCCGGTGATCGCGAGCCAGCCGACCTGTTTCGACCACGACGTCTCGAGCAGCTTGCTCACCGCGCCGTCCGCGTGGGCGACGCCTTCTGGGAAGGTCGCGAGGCGAGGCATGAATGCCTTGCCGCCCGGACCCCAGCGGGGAACCTCGAGATCGCGGCGCGACCCGTCGGGCAGTCCGAAGCGGCAGGCGAGGGTCTGCGCGTCGCAGAAGGGCAGCAGGCGATTGCCGAGCGAGGCCCAGAAGCTGTGGTCCGACGAGATCCCGAGGAAGCGAGCGACGCGCCGCCGTTCGCGGTCGAGCGCGAACCACGCGGGGAGTCCGTCGATCGCGACGAGCACCGCGCCGAGCGGCAGTCGATCGGCGAGCCCGTGTCCGTCCATCACGCCGCGCACGACCCATCTGCCGCGGTCGAAGCAGAACCAGAGTCCGCCGCCATAGAGTCCGTCGAACTTGCCCGGCAGACCGTTCGTCACGCCCGTGTGCGTGATCCCGGTATGGCTGTCCTTCAACGCGGCGAGCAGTTCCATCGCGTTGCGCACGTGCGTCGTGTCGTCGGTGCACGCCGCGAAGCGGGGTCGCATCGCCGCGGCGACGGCTTCGAACCCGACGCCCTTCTGCTTGGGGATCGCGGCGCGCTCGCGGATCGTCTTCACGAGGAACTCGAAGTCCGCGACGTAGCGCGACGGCGTCTGCGCGTCTGCCGGACCGGCGGCGAGGCACGCGGTCAACCATGCGGCGAACCCTGCGGTGAACCCTGAGATCGATCGGACGTGCATCGATGGATCCGGTTGTGGGTCAATGCGACGCGAGATGCTGTTCGAGGCGCGCGAGGAGGCGCCGCGCGGCGTCGGGCAGCCGCGTGCCCGGACCGAAGATCAATGCGCAGCCGGCGCGCTCGAGCGCTTCGTGGTCCTGGGGCGGGATCACGCCGCCGGCGACGACGAGCACGTCGGGCGCGCCTTGGCGCGCGAGTTCCGCGAGCAGCGCCGGCACGAGCGTCTTGTGCCCGCCCGCGAGCGAACTGATGCCGACGACGTGCACGTCGTTCTCGATCGCCTGACGCGCGACCTCGGCCGGCGTCTGGAACAGCGGCCCGACGTCGACGTCGAAGCCGAAGTCGGCGAATGCGGTCGCGACGGCCTTGGCGCCGCGGTCGTGACCGTCCTGACCCATCTTCGCGACCAGGATGCGCGGCCGGCGCCCGTGTCGCTCGAGGAACGCCGTCGTGGCGGCGCGGAGCGCGTCGATCGCCTTCTTGTCGGTGCTCGCGCTCGCATACACGCCGCGGATGGTCTGCACGTCCGCTTCGTAGCGACCGAAGACTTCTTCGAGGGCGCCGCTCGTCTCGCCGACGGTCGCGCCGGCGCGGGCGGCTTCGATCGCGAGCGCCAGGAGGTTGCCGTCGCCGCGGGCACCGGCGGTCAATGCCGCGAGCGCGGCGCGCACGCGCGCGTCGTCGCGTGACGCCTTCAGCTTCGCGAGCCGCGCGACCTGCTGTTCGCGGACCTTGGCGTCGTCGATCGAGAGCACGTCGACGGGCTCCTGTCGATCGGGGGCGTAGCGATTGACTCCGACGATCACGTCGGCGCCCGAGTCGATGCGCGCCTGCCGGCGCGCCGCGGCCTCCTCGATGTGACGCTTGGGGATCCCTGCGAGGACGGCCTTCGCCATCCCGCCGGCCTTCTCGATCTCGGCCATCAGCGCGCGTGCGCGGGTCGCGAGTTCATGCGTGAGCCGCTCGACGTGGCAGGACCCGCCGAGCGGGTCGATCAGCTTCGTGATCCCGGTCTCCTCCTGGAGCACGAGCTGCGTGTTGCGCGCGATGCGCGCCGCGTCCGGTGTCGGCAGGGCGAGCGCCTCGTCGTACGAGTTGGTGTGGAGGCTCTGCGTCCCGCCGAGCACCGCCGCGAGCGCCTCGATGGTCGTGCGCGTCACGTTGTTCCAGGGCGACTGCGCCGTGAGCGACCAGCCCGAGGTCTGGCAATGCGTGCGCAAGGCGAGGCTCTTGGGATCCGCGCTGCCGAAACCGGCGACGATCTCCGTCCACAGCATGCGTGCCGCGCGCAACTTCGCGACCTCCATGAAGAGGTCCATGCCGATGCCCCAGAAGAACGAGACGCGCGGCGCGAAATCGTCGATCGCGAGTCCGGCGGCGATCCCCGTGCGCAGGTATTCGCGGCCGTCGGCGAGGGTGTAGGCGAGTTCGAGGTCGGCGGTCGCGCCCGCCTCCTGCATGTGGTAGCCCGACACCGAGATGCAGTTGAAGCGCGGCATGTGGCGCGCGCAGTGCGCGAACACGTCCCCGACGATCCGCATCGACGGACCCGGCGGGTGGATGAACGTGTTGCGCACCATGAACTCCTTCAGGATGTCGTTCTGGATGGTGCCGCTCAGCGCGTCCGGTCGGACGCCCTGCTCCTCCGCCGCGACGACATAGAGCGCGAGGATCGGGATCACCGCGCCGTTCATCGTCATCGACACCGACACGCGGTCGAGCGGGATGCCGTCGAAGAGGATCCGCATGTCGAGGATCGAGTCGATCGCGACGCCGGCCATGCCGACGTCGCCGACGACGCGCGGATGGTCGCTGTCGTAGCCGCGGTGCGTGGCGAGGTCGAAGGCGATGGACAGTCCCTGTTGGCCCATCGCGAGGTTCTTGCGAAAGAAGGCGTTGCTCTCCTCCGCGGTCGAGAAGCCGGCGTATTGCCGCAGCGTCCACGGCCGCTGCGCATACATCGTCGGATAAGGACCGCGCACGAACGGCGGGAGTCCCGGCAGCGAGTCGACCTGCGCCGCGAGACCATCGAGCGCGTCGGGCGGGTATGCGGCCGGCACGTCGATCCCCTCGGGCGTGTGCGCCGGTTCCCCGGCGAGAGGCGGCGACGGCTCCCGCGGCAGCTCCTCGAATCCGTAGGCGAGCTTCGTGAAGTCGGGCGTCGGCATCCGGCCGCGAAGCGTAGCGAGCCGATCGCTTCAGGGCTTCGCGAGGTACGCGACGCGCCGCGCCAGATCGGCGCGGAAGACCTCGAGCGCGGCGGCCCGTTCCGGCGAGAGGCTCGTCGCCTTCGCCTGCGCCGCGACCGGGAACTGCGCGAGCGCCCAACCGAGCGTCACCGGCGAGAAGCCGCCGTCCTTCCTGGCGGCATCCGCGATCGCGCGTCCGAGATCGAGTCCGAGCCCGAGGAGCGCCTCGACGTCGACGAGGTCGCGCAGTTCGGCGCGGTGGAGGAGCGCGCCGAGCTTGTTGGCGAGTTCCGGATCGGAGGCATCGCTCGGCTGGTCCGCGGTCTGTTCAGAATGGTGAGTGTCCACAGCCCAGTCCGTCAGCAGCCACTTCCACATCGGCCCGCTGCGCCCGAGGTGTCGCTCGATCGCTGCGAAGCGGGTGCGGATCTCGTCGAGCGTGACGAACTCGAACACGTCGTCCGGTTTCGCCTGGCGCATCAGCTTGCCGATGAGCCAGGCCTTGGTCGTGTCGTCCCCGTCGCGGAGCAGCGCGCGAAACTCGTCGAGCGTCAGCTCCATGTCCCAGAGGAAGTACGGCCGCCCCTTGGCGTCGGTCAGCCGGCTGGCGGGGGTGGGGTTCAGCACGCGCACGGCGAAGAGGATAGCGCGGCCGGCCCGCACGGCCGCTGGCGGACCTCGTCGCGCGCGGGGACACTCCCGCGCCATGCGGATCGACAAGTTGCTCACGACGCGGCTCTTCCTTGCCACGCTCGTCTCGCTCCTCGCGCCGTACGCGAGCGGGCAGACGACGGCGGTCGAGCCGAAGCTGTGCGGCCACTTCCGCGCGATCGACGGACTCGACGTGCTCTTCCTCCACGGCAGCGACGAGGAGCAGGCCTTCACCGAGGGCTACCTGTGCGCGACGCGCATCCAGGAGCTGTTCAGCGACTTCGCGCTGCACAACGCGTTCGTGCCCAAGCCCGCGGCCTGGGACATCGCGATGCGGCCCCAGCTCGACAAGAGCATCGCCCTGCCCGAGCGCTTGCGCGCCTGGGGCGCGGCGTTGCTGCGCGGCATGGAAGCGCGCGATCCGGAGTCCCTGACGATCGCCGATCTCGATCGCAAGCTCACGGCCGACGACGTCCTCGCGATCGCGGCGCTGCCGGACTTCGTCGGGCTGATGTGTTCGTCGGTCGCGGTGTGGGGTGACGGCGCGGCGAAGCCGGGCCCGCTCGTGGGACGCAACATGGACTACTCGGCGACGCCGAAGCTGCTCGAGTACGTGCAGGTCGTCGTGCGGACCGGTCGCGACGGTCGCGCCGACACGGTGTCGCTCGCGTGGCCGGGACTCGCCGGAGTCGTCACGGGGGTCTCCGATCGCGGAGTGTTCCTCGCCATCCACGACGTGATGACCAAGAAGGTCGGACGCGAGCGCTGCGTGCCGCGGACCGTCGCGCTGCTCGACCTGCTCGAGACGTTCACGCCGGACACCGACCCCGGCATCGCTGCCGGCGACGCCTTGCGCCGGTCGCGCTTCGGCATGGGCGGCAACGTGATGTTCGCGTGGCGCGGCGACGCGAACGGCCGCGCGCCGGGGGCCGCGATCCTCGAGATCGGGCCCGACGATTTCACGGAGGACGGCGTCACCGTGCGCGGCCCGGCCGACGGCCAGCCGTTCGTCACGTGCAGCAATCACTACCGGATGCGCACCGAGCCGGAGCCGTGCTGGCGATTCAAGGCGCTGTTCGACGGCGTGAACGAGCGCGACCACGCGTTCGACCTCGCGGCGCTGCGGCAGCTCGTGCGTCGTTCGCAGGTGTCGATGACCTTGCATCAGGTCTGCGCGGACCTCGCGAGCGGCGAGATCGTGTTCCGCGTGCGGCGCGCGGTCGACGGCAAGCGGGACGGCGGCCGTTGGACGGAGACCGGGATCTGGTCGCTGGCGGACCTCTTCGCCGAGGCGCGCAACGGTTCGGCGCGCTGATCCGCGGCGACGACGCGCGCGCCACGGCGCGACGATCGCGGCGCTCCTCGTCCTCGGCGCGTGCGCGCGCGACGCTGCGCCGGCCGCGCTCAGCGTCGTCCACGTCGCCTGGCCGGGGCGACTGGCGAGCGACGCGATGGACCGCGAGGTGCTCGCCGAACCGAGGGTCGCCGCTCGCCTCGCACGCCTCTCGTTCGCGCGCATCGAACGCGAGCACGCATCGGCGACGGTGCGCGCGCTGCTGGACGGCGCCGGCACGCTGGTCTTCCTCGGCGACATGGCGATCGCACGGCAACCGGGGACTTCGTCGCCCCGGGCGTTCCTCACGTTCCTCGACGATGCGCTCGCCGCGGCGCGCCTGCATCGCGAGCACGCGGCGAGCGGCACGCGCGAGTCCGCCTGCGCACTCGCCGATCGCGACGTCGCCCTCGGGTTTCCCGAGCGCGCGCTCGAACGACTCGCGGCGGCGCCGGCGTCGAGAGCCGTGATCCTGCTCCGCGCCCGCGCGGAGCTCTCCCGCGGCGACGTCGCGCGGGCGCGCGAACAACTCGCCGGGCTCGCTGCCGGCGAGACGCCGCTCGCGCTCGCCGCGGAACTGCTCCTCGCCGAGCGGCGCGCGCCGGAACTCGTCACGCTCGTGCGAAACGCGAGCGCCGCGGACCCGGCGAGCCGACTCGCGCTCGCGCGGGCGCTGCTGGAGACCGGCGAGCGCGCTGCCGCTCAGGGCATCCTCGCGGAACTCGTCGCCCAGCCGTCGGCGCTCGGCGTTTCAGCGGAGGAGTTGCTCGTTCGAAGCGTGCGTCCCGAGCCGGGTCACGCGCACGGCCGGTGATCCGCCGTCGGCGGCGGGCTATCGTTCCGCCCGCATGAAAGGCTTGGTCGCCATGGCAGCCCTGTCGTACTCGTCGGTTCTCCAGGTCGTCGCGGCGCAGGATGCGCCGATCGTGCTCGAAGCGGGCGATCTCCGCTTCCAATGGCACGCGTTCGGCTTGCGCCCCGACGGCGCCGACCCCGGCAGCACGCACGGCAACTTCGCGGTCGACCGCGCGGGTCGCATCGTCTTCTCCACCGACACCGCCGCCGCGGTCAA
>JACRLW010000075.1:0-14381 GCA_016235155.1 Planctomycetota bacterium | reverse complement strand
CAACGTGTTCACGCGCGACGGTGCGCAGGTCGCGACCTGGGGCGCGGAGTTCGCCGGGGGCACGCACGGCATGTGCATCGCGCGCGACGGCGATCAGGAACTGCTGTGGCTCGCGCACATCGGGCGTCACGAGGTCGTGCAGACCACGCTCGACGGCAAGGTGATCGCGACGATCGGCTTCCCGAAGGAGGCCGGCATCTACAAGAGTGCGGACGAGTACCTGCCGACGGACGTCGCGGTCGGACCCGACGGTTCGATCTGGGTCGCCGACGGATACGGCAAGAGTTTCGTGCACCAGTTCGACGCGCAGCGGAAGTACGTGCGCAGTTGGGGCGGTCACGGCACCGAGCCCGGCCAGATGCGCACGCCGCACGGCATCACGCTCGACACGCGCGGACGTCAACCGCGGTTGATCGTCGCCGATCGCGAGAACGGTCGCCTGCAGGTCTTCGACCTCGACGGCACGCTGCGCGCCGTGATCAGCGGGATCTTCCGTCGTCCCTGCGACACCTGCGTGCACCCGGACGGCCGTCATCTCGCGGTCGCCGACCTCGCCGGGCGCGTCACGATCCTCGACGAGCGCAATCAACTCGTCGCGCACCTCGGCGATCAGCCCGACGCTTCGAAGCGGGCGACCAACCAGGTGCAGAAGGACGGCTGGCAGGACGGCGTGTTCCTCTCGCCGCACGGCGCGGCGTTCGACGCACACGGCGATCTCTACGTGATGGACTGGAACGTCGTCGGACGCGTGACGCGTCTGCAGAACGTGGCGGGGCCGAAGTGAAGATCCCGGCGTCGTTGTCGACCGCGACCCTGCTCCTGCTCGCGGTTCCCCTCGCCGCGCAACGTCCCCACGATCAGTTGTTCGACGGCCGCACGCTTGCCGGTTGGCGCGGCGATCTGTCGTTCTGGTCGGTGGAAGGCGGCGCGATCGTCGGCCGCAGCACGGCGCAGCATCCCTGCACCGCGAACACGTTCCTCGTCCATCGCGGCGAGTACGACGACTTCGAGTTCCGTTGCTCGTTCCGCATCGCCGGCGGCAACTCGGGCGTGCAGTTCCGCAGCAAGGAGGTCGCCGAGAACGTCGTCGCCGGTCCGCAGGCGGACCTCGAAGCCGGTCCCGACTACACCGGCATGATCTACGAGGAGAAGGGCCGCGGGATCATGGTGCCCCGCGGCGAGCACGCGCACTTCGGCGAGGGCGGCGGCGTGACGCGCCGGCGCTTCGCGGATGCCGCCTTCCTGCAATCGAAGATCCGCGGATCCGACTGGAACGAGTACGTCGTGCGCGCGGTCGGACGCAGCGTCGTGCTCGCGATCAACGGGCACGTCACCTCGATGCTCGTCGACAACGATCCGACGAAGCGCGCGACGACCGGCTTCTTCGCGCTGCAGCTCCACGCCGGACCGCCGATGGAGGTGAGGTTCAGGGACCTGCGCGTGACGCGACTCACCGCGGACGCGAATCCGCTCCCCGACGACGTCGTCGTCCCCACGCTCGGGGACGGGACCGCAGACGGCGGCGGCGCGCCGCAGTGGATCTGGTCGAGCCCCTCGCCGCGCGAGGACGAACGCATCACCATGGTGCGCTCGTTCCGCCTGGCGCAGCCGGCGCGAGCGCTCCGCATCGCTGCGACCTGCGACAACGCGATGACGTTGTTCTTGGACGGCGAACAACTCCTTCACGACGACCAGTGGGAGACGCTCGCATCGAAGGCGATGGACCGCCACGTCGCTCAGGGCGACCACGTCCTGCGCGCGGACTGCGCCAACGACGGTGGACCCGCCGGGCTGGCGCTGCGCGTCGAGTTCGCGATCGCCGACGGCACGAAGGAGGTCGTCGTGAGCGACGGCGCCTGGCGTTGGGCAGCGTCCGCGTCCGAGCCGGACTGGCGCGCCGTGCATTCGTTCGGTCCGACGAGTTCGCCCGCCGGGCCGTGGCCCGATCCGTTCCACGCGCGCAGCGCGACGCCCGCCGAGAAGTTGACGGTCGCGCTCGGCTTCCGCGTCGAGCTCGTCCGCAGCGCCGGTCCCGACGAAGGCTCGTGGATCGCGCTCGGCTTCGATCCGCAGGGTCGCGCGATCGTCTCCCGCGAACGGGCCTCGCTCGCACGCATCACGTTGCCCGCCGAACCCGGCAGCGAGTCGTCGTACGAACCGCTCGACGGCACGCCGGAGGGTGCGATGGGCTTCGACTGGCTCGGCGGCGCGCTGTTCGTGCAGGCGAGCGACGAGAAGGGTCACGGCCTGTTCCGCCTCCGCGACACCGACGGCGACGATCGCTACGACGAGCAGCTCTGCGTGCTGCGCCTCGGCGGCGGCGGCGAGCACGGCGCGCACGCCGTCGTCGCGGGTCCCGACGGCCGGCTGTGGCTGATGAACGGGAACATGTCGCCGCTGCCGAAGTCGATCGACGCGTCGTCGCCGCTGCGCTTCCAACGCGAGGACGTGATGCTCCCGCTCGTCGAGGATCCGCGCGGCCACGCCGTGGGAGTCCGGGTCCCCGGCGGTCACGTCTTGCGCGTGTCGCCCGACGGCGCGCACGTCGAACTCTTCGCCGGCGGCTTCCGCAACGCCTACGACATGGCGTTCGCGCCGGACGGCGAGCTCTTCACGTTCGACTCCGACATGGAGTGGGACATCGGGCTGCCTTGGTATCGCGGAACGCGCGTCTACCACGTCCCGTCCGGCGCGGACTTCGAGTGGCGTTCGGGCGCTGGTTGCAACAGCGCGAGCTACGCGTACCTGCCGGCGCCCGTCGCCGACGTCGGCCTGTCGTCGCCGACCGGAGTGCTGTTCGGGACGAAGCTCGCGTTCCACCCCGCGATGCGCAATGCGCTGTTCGTCGCCGACTGGGCCTGGGGACGCATCCTCGTGGTGCACTTCACGCGCCAGGGCGCGAGCTTCACAGGCCGCGTCGAGAGTTTCATCACCGGCAAGCCGCTCAACGTGACCGACCTGGTCGCCGGACCCGACGGTGCTTTGTGGTTCGTCACCGGCGGACGCGGCACGCAGTCGGGGCTCTACCGCGTCACTTGGGATGGTCCCGTCGCCGCCCCGTTCGAGACCAGCGAATGGGTGTCCGCACCGTTGGCCGCACAGCGACGTGCGCTCGAGGCGGATCACGTCGGTCCCCGCGACGGCGCCGTCGATCGCGCGTTCGCGTCGCTCGGTTCGACCGATCGCGCGATCGCCCACGCCGCACGCGTCGCGCTCGAGGCGCAGCCGGTCGCCGACTGGCGCGCGCGCGCCATGCAGGCGACGGAAGCCCGCGTCGCGCTGAACGCCCTGCACGCGCTCGTTCGCGCCGGCACGGACGTCGACCGTGCCGCGGCTCTCTCGCGCCTGGGCTTCGTGTCGCCCGCCGCGCTCGGGCGCGCGCAGCGCATCGCGTGGCTTCGGACGCACTTCGTCGCGCTGTCGCGGGGAGTCGAAGGTCTCGATGACGCGTTGCGCGTCGCGTTGCTCGCGCGATTCGATCCGCTGTTTCCGTCGCGCGACTTCGAAGTCGATCGCGAACTCCTGCGACTGCTGGTCAGGCTCGGCGCCGTCGAACTGCCGAAGCGGGCGATGCCGCTCCTCGACGAACTCGAAGTCGGACCCGCGATCGAGATCGCGTACGACCTGCGCCTCGTCGCTGGCGACTGGCCCGATCGCGGGCGCGAGCGGTTCTTCGAGTGGCTCGGCCGCGCGAAGTTGACGCCGGGCGGACTCAGCTTCCGGGGCTATGTCGAGGCGATCGAACGCGACGCGCTCGCGCGGGCGCCGGAGGCGGAGCGAGCGGGATTGACCGCGCTCGCGAAGCCGGTGGTGCGGCCGTTGCCCTCGCTCGCGGAGGTCAAGACCGCGCCGCGAGCGTGGACCCTCGCCGAACTCGAGGGCTTCCTGCCGCTCGCCGATGCCGGCCGCGACTTCGAGCGGGGGCGGGCCGCGTTCACCAAGGCGGTGTGCTCCGCGTGTCATCGCATCGACGGTCAGGGCGGCGACGTCGGACCCGATCTCACCGCCGTCGCGAGCCGCTTCTCGCGGCGCGACATCCTGATCGCGATCCTCGAACCCTCGCGCGACCTGTCCGACCAGTATCAGAACGTCGAACTCGAACTGCGCGACGGCGGCATCGTCGTCGGCCGCATCGTCCAGGAAGACGCGCAGAGTCTCGAAGTGATCGTCGAGCCGATCAGCCGCGTCTCGCGCACCGTGCGCGCGCGCGACGTGGTCGCCCGCAAGCCCGCGACGATCTCGCCGATGCCGCCGTCGTTGTTGAACCTGCTCACGCTCGAGGAAGTCCTCGACCTCGTCGCCTACCTCGAGTCCGGCGGCAACCCGAACTTGCCGGTCTTCGGCCGCTGAGTCCCAACCGCTGAGTCCAAGAGGATGTCCAAGAGCGCCGAGCGACCGTCGGACAGCCCGCGCGACGACCGCTCCGCACTCGACACGGCGATCTACCGCGAGCTCCACGATCTCGCGGCGCGCCAACTCGCGGATCAACGCGACGACCACACGCTGCAACCGACCGCCCTCGTGCACGAGGCGTACCTGCGGATCGCGCGGCTGCCGGGGAGCGACGAACGCGGGCGCGGGCAGTTCTTCGCCCTCGCGGGCAAGGCGATGCGATCGGTGCTCGTCGACCACGCGCGACGCCGTGCCGCGGCGAAGCGCCAGGGCGGACAGCGCATCGACCTCACGACGGCGATCGGCGAACTCGGTCGCGAGCGCATCGACGTCCTCGACCTCGACGACGCGCTGCGCCGCCTCGCGGACATCGACCAGGAACTCGTGACGATCGTCGAGCTGCTGTTCTTCGGCGGCATGACCGCGAGCGAAGCCGGCGAGGCTCTCGGCGTGTCGAGCCGGACCGTCGAACGCGGTTGGCGCACGGCGCGCGCCTGGTTGCGCAGCGCGCTCGGCGCGTGAGCGGGGATTCGCGGCTCACCCCCGTGCCCGTTCGACGCGAAGGCGACTCTTGCCGATCGCGACGACCACGACCCGCTGTCCCGCGGCGATCAAGCCGGTGTCGGCGGTCGCATCGAATGCGAGTCGTCCGAGTTCGATGCGTCCGTCCGGCATGAGGTCGGTCACGGCCGTGCCGGTCATCCCGACCAACGCGCCCAGATCGACGGACTCGAGGTCCTCGCTGCGCTTCGTGGCGCGGCGCACGCGGCGGAGGGTGCGGCGGCGCTGGCTGGTGTCGGTCCACCAACAACACTCGCAGGGGACGTAGCAGCCATCGCAATCGCTCGCCGCGCACGACGCGTCGCAGAGCGCATCCCCGCAACAGCCGAGGTCGCAGTCACCCGCTTGCCGTTGATCCCGCGCGATGCGCACCGTCTTCGCGGCGAGGGAATCGAGCAGGGCAACCAGGACTGCCTTCTGTCCACCGCTCGGCAGCGTGAGCACCGAGGCGCGCGCCGGCGCGAGCTGGGCATGCAGCCATGCGGCGATCGGCTTGTCGTCCGTCACGCACGCGGCGTCCCAGGCGTTGAAGCGGCGCCGCCGTCGATCGGCCTCGCGGTCGAACCACGCGTCCCAGCCGTACAGCCAACTCGCCAACGCTGCGCCAAGATCGTGGAGGACCGCTGCGAACTCGGGCCGGCCGACGGCGAGTGCGGCGTGCGCGAAGACCTGGCCGCCGAGTTCACGGCTGGGATCGGCGAAGGCCGTGACCGTGCGCGGTGAGGATCGTTCGATCGCCGCCTGGCGGGCCGGAAGTTCCGCGAACAACGAGACGGGGAAGCGGAGTTCGCCGAGGACCGCGAGCGCGTTCCGGCCGCGACCGCGGAGGAGGTGCCTCGCGATGCGTCGAGTCAGCCCGCGATCGCCGTCCTGTGCGTCGTCCTCGAGCTTGCTCGCGACCGTGGCGACCGCGATCGCTGCGACGTAGGCGCGCGCGCGGCGGGAAAGCGGTTGCACGCCGACCGTGCGGAACGGGAGAGCGGTGCAGGCCCGGCCCTCGATCGGAGCGGGCGGCGCGATCGCCGCGATCACGACCGTGAGCAGGCTGACGTCGCGGCCGGTCAGCAGCGACAGGGACCGTCCGCCGCTCTCACGGAGCGCATGACAGGTTCCGCAGAACGCCGCGCGCCATGCGTCCCGCGCATCGTCGCCGAGCCGCGCCTTGTCGATCGCGAGGTGACCGAACACGGGGCGGGAGTGTAGCCAAGGCTAACCCGCGTGCCGCGGCACGCCGCTCGCCGAGGGCATCGCGCGCAGCGCGCGCTCGACGGCGTCGATCGCGTCGTCCTGCGTCGAGGTCCCGGCGGTGAGTCCGACGACCCGACAGGCGGCGAAGTCGCGCGGGTCGAGTTCATTGGCCGACTCGACGTGGATCGCGCGGCGCCCGCCGCGCGCGACGGTGAGCGCGAGCTGCCGCGTGTTGTTCGAATGCCGTCCGCCGACGACGACCACGACGTCGGCCATGGCGATCAGGTCGCGCAGCGCTCGCACGCGTTGCCTGGTCGGCTCGCAGATCGTGTCGCGGAACGCGATGTCGGCTTGCGGATTGGCGCAGGCGATCGCGTCGAGCAGCTTCTGCGCTTCGCACTCCTGCATCGTGGTCTGGCACAGGACGCCGAGCCGCGCGCTCGGCCAGCGCTCGACGTCGGCGAGGTGGCCGACGACCGACCACGACGGCAGGTCGCCGACCAGACCCCGCACTTCGACGTGATCGCGCTTGCCGAGCACGACGACGTGTCGCCCCTCGAGCGCGAACTGGCGCGCGGCGTCGTGCGCCCGCGCAACCAGCGGGCAGGTCGTGTCGACCAACCGATGGCCGGCCTCGATCAGTCGTTGCCGTTCGCGGTCGGCGACGCCGTGCGCGGTGATCAGCACCTGCGGCGTGGCGGGCAGCGAATCGCGGTTGCCTTCGTCGCGCTGCAAGAAGCCTCGCGCCCCGAGTTCGCGCCCGACGGCGTCGTTGTGCACGAGTTCGCCCCAGATCGTCGTTGCAGAAGGGTCGGCGACGGACCGCGTCGCGCTCAGCGCGTCCTTGACCCCGAAACACATGCCCATGGCCTGGGCGCGGATCACTTCCATCGCAGCGGAACCGTCCTCGTGGTCGTCGGTCGTTGACTTGGGATGGCAAAGTCGGCGGCGGCGGAGTTTCGCCGTCGGGTTCCCGCTCACGCGGGGGAGAAACCGTGACGCGAAGCGCCGCGCAGGGCGTTCGCGGTCTGGGCCGAGGCGCGCGCATCCTGCAGCACACGCTCGAGCTCCTCCAGGTAGGCGAGGAACTGCTTGCGGCCGGTCTTGGTGAGACGGACCACCGTCTTGGGGCGCGCTCCCTCGGTGGTCTTCTCGATCTCGACGACGTCGGCCTCCTGCAACACCTGGAGATGGCGCGCGAGGTTGCCGTCCGTCAACTCGCAGAGGGAACGCAGCTCGAGGAACGACACTCCGTCGCGTCGGTTGAGCAGCGCGACGAGGATGCCGAGGCGCGCCTTCTCGTGCAGGACGCGGTCGAGGCCGACGTAGTCGTGACGCGCGCGTTCGGCGGCGCTCGCCTTGCGGGACCGATCACGAACCATCGGCGATCTCCCGCGCGGAGCGGCGCAGCGCGACCGCGACGAGCAACTGGCCGATTCCGAAGGTGAGCCCCATGCCGAGCGGTTCGGGCAGCGGTTCCCGGCAGTCGGGGACGAGCAGGATCACTCCGGCGAGGAAGTAGAAGCCCGTCGCGAGCGCGATCGACGCCGGCAGGAAGGGCTGCGCCGCGGCGAGAGCGGTCGCGAAGCACAGGGCCCACAGGCCGGGGAGCAGCGTCGTCGCGCGATCGCCGGTCTGCAGCAGCACGACGGTGACGATCGCGCCGACGCCGAGAGCCGGCAGTACCTGTCGCATCACGACCGCCGCGCGCCGCAGGGCACTCGGGCCGCCGCGCACCGCGGAGCGGACGATCTCGAGCGCGCCGATCGTCGCGGCGATCGCGGCGACCGCGATCCAGAACTCGACGAAGTCCGCGGGTTCGGACGGCGGCACGACGGCGGCCTGCACGACTGCCGCGGCGAGCGCGATCACCCCGGTCGCGGCGGTGGGCACGGCGCGCACGCCGCGGAAGGTCTCGCTGCGCAGCACCTGGACATGGATGGCGTCGAGCCGGTCGATCGCGTCTTCGAGTCGCAGCAAAGGGCGCGCGTCAAGCCGGTCCGGTCCGGGTCAGCGGACCCGCTCGACGACGATCGCGCCCCGCAGGTCGCTGAGCGCGTAGCCGACCGTGTCGTCCTCCGGGTAGCGTTCGGCGAAGTGGGCGCGAAGCTCCGGCGCGATCGACTCCACGGGCCCATGGCAGGTGAGGCAGAGCGGCGCCCCGATCGTGATCGGCACGTAGACGGCGAAGTGGCCGTCGTCCCGCACCGGCACGAACTCCTTCTGGCGCACGTCGGCGGGGATCGAACCGAAGCGGTCGAGGATCGCGCGCTCGGCGTCGGTCGGGAGGTTCGTCGACCGGTTGCGCACGCGCGTGCCGATGCGCCTCACGGTGAAGGCTTGCGTGCCGGCCGTCCGTGCGATCCCCGGCGCGTGTTCTCGGCAGACATCGACCGCGCCGAGCGGCCCCTTCTCCTGCAGCGCGGTCGTCAACTCTGCCAGCAGGGCCTTCGCGAAGTCCTGCGCCACCGCGCGTGCCGCGGAGACCAGCGCGGCGTCCTCCGTCCCCGCGTCGCCGCGCGAACAAGATGCGGCGAAGACGACGAGAGCGGCGACGACGAGACGGATCGGGCGCGTGTTCATCGATGGGGCGTTGCCTCCCCCTCACCATCGTGTCCGGCGGCGGTGTCTGCAAGCAGGGGCTTGCCGCAGTGTGGACATCGCGTCGCAGCCGCCGGGCGCGCGTGGCGCGATAGGCGCTCGGTGAAGGCCGAGGACAGGATCGCGGCGGGCAGCGCGAAGACGCCGATTCCCAGGATCGCGATCATCGCGCCCAGCAGCTTGCCGAGCCCAGTGACCGGGACGACGTCGCCGTAGCCCACGGTGGTCAGCGTCGCGATGCCCCACCACATCGCGGCGGGGATGCTCGGGAACGACTTGCCGTTCTGGCCGTGCTCGACGTGGAACATCAGCGTCGAGGCGACGACGAGCATCACGAGGACGACGAACACCGCCGAGGCGAGCTCGCTGCGCTTCTCGCGGACCGCTTCCGCGATCGCCTGCATCGCGATCGAGTAACGGCCGAGACGGAGGATCCGCAGGATGCGCATCAAGCGCAGCGCTCGGAGCGCGCGGAGATCGAGCGTCGACGGCAGCACGAACCCAGCGAGTGCGGGCGTGATCGCGAGCAGGTCGATCAGCGCGAGCGGCGAGCAGATCCAGCGCAGGCGTCCGAAGCGGCCGGCGAAGTCCGGCGACTCCGGCGCGGACCAGAGCCGGAGGAGGTACTCGACCGTGAACACGGCGACGGAGATCGCCTCGAAGCGGCCGAAGGCGGCCGGCAGCGCGTCGTCGTCGGGCCAGGTGCTCTCCAGCAGGAGCGCGGCGACGTTGGCGAGGATCAACGCGGCGAGTGCGCAACCGGCGATGCGGCCGGTGCGATCGGCGGGATCCGCGGACTCGAGCAGTCGATGGATGCGGGCGCGGTTCATGGTCGGAGTCGGTCGTGTCGCGATGCTCGTAACGAATCTGCTCGACACCTGCGAGCGGTGGCGCCGATTGGGTCAGGCCCGTTCACTCGCGCCCCCTCATGCGCGACGGCTTCCGCCCTGGCCCTCTCGGCTCCCTCCTCCCGCTCGCCCTGCTCGCCCCGCTCGTCCTGCCCACGCTGAACCCGCTCGCCGCGCAATCCGTGACGAGCGAGGAGTTCACCTTCGAGCGGGACGGCGTGCTCGGCACCTCGCTGCGCCTCACCGTCGCAGCGCGCACCGGGCACGAGGCGCAGAAACTCGAGGCCGACGTGCTCGCCGAGATCGAACGCGTCGGGCGGATCGTGAGCACCTGGGAGGCGGACGGCGAACTCGCGCGCGCCGTCGCATCGCACGAGCCGACGGTGGTCTCGCCCGAACTCGCCGAACTGATCGCAGCCTGCGACGAGTGGCGCGTTCGGAGCGGCAATGCCTTCCATCCCGGCGTCGCGACGCTCACCGGACTCTGGGCCGCGGCCGCGAAGCGCGACGCAGCGCCGGCCGCAGCGATGCTCGCGCCGGTCGTCGCGCGACTGCGCGAAGCGCCCTGGTCCTTCGATCCCGCCACCCGCACGCTCGCGATCCCGCCCGGCGTCACGCTCACCGTCGATGCGATTGCCAAGGGCTTCGTCCTCGAACGCGCCGCGGCGATCCGACGCGGCCGGCACGCGGAGGTGCGCGTGCTCGAGATCGGCGGCGACGTGCGCGTGCGCGGCACGGACGAGCGCGCGATCGCGATCGCGGATCCGCGGGCGGCCGCGGACAACGCCGCGCCGCTCGCGACCGTCTTCCTGCGCGACGCGGCGATCGCGACCAGCGGCTCGTACGCGCGCGGCTTCGACGTCGCCGGTGCACACCGCTCGCACGTCCTCGATCCGCGCAGCGGGCAGCCCTGCGATGCCGTCCTGTCGGCGACCGTGATCGCGCGCGATGCCGCGAGCGCCGACGCGCTCGCGACGATCCTCTGCGTGCTCGGCCCGATCGACGGCATCGCCCTGGTCGACTCGATCGACGGCGCCGCCGGGCTCGTCGTCGCGCGCGACGGCACGATCGCCGCGAGCCGCGCCTGGGCCGCGTTCGTCGCTCCAAGACGCCCGGAACACGACGAGACACCCGAGCCCGACGGCGCGCCGCCGGCGGCATCGCCCTGGCCCGACGGCTTCGCGTTCACCGTCCAGCTCGAACTCCGCGATCCGAACGCGGGCGGCGGCTCGCGACGCGGCGGCTACCGGCGTCCATACGTCGCGGTGTGGATCGAGACGCCGTCGGGAGAGGCGGTGCGCACGCTCGCGCTGTGGATCGAGCGCACGAAGTGGCTGCCCGACCTGCGGCGCTGGTATCGGCTCCACCGTGGTCGCAACGACCGGATCGACGCGATGAGTCGCGCGACGCGTCGCCCGGGGAGCTACGAGCTGGCCTGGAACGGCCTCGACGACGACGGCCGCGCGATCGAGCCCGGCGAGTACGTCGTGGCGATCGAAGCCGCGCGTGAACACGGCACCTACCAGATCATGCGCCAGCGCGTGAGCGTCGGCCGCGCCGCGTTCACGTACGCGCTCGACGGCAACGCGGAGTTCGCGGGCGCATCGGTGAGCTTCGGCGCGAGGGCGGCGAAGTGAGCGACGCTTCACCGCGCCGCGGTCTGCCCTGGTTCGCCCGCTGGCTGCACTGCTACGTGTCGACGATCGGCTTCTTCGTGTTCGTCTTCTTCGGCGCGACGGGCCTGACGCTCAACCATGCCGACTGGTTCGAGTCGGGCGAGCCCGTGACTCGCGAAGCCCGTGGCACCTTCGATCCGGCATGGCTCGCGCGAGGCGAGGGCGAGGAACGCGTGGCGAAACTCGCGATCGTCGAGCGCTTGCGCGCGGAACACGGCGTGCGCGGCGCGGTGAGCGAGTTCCGCATCGACGAGGAGCAGTGCGTCGTCGTCTTCAAGGGACCGGGATACTCCGCCGACGCCTTCGTCGATCGGGCCGGCGGCGGCTACGAACTCACCGAGACGCACAAGGGAGTCGTCGCGGTGCTCGACGACCTGCACAAGGGACGCGACAGCGGCGCCGCCTGGGCCTTTGTCGTCGACGCCGCGGCGATCATCACCGTGGTCTGCGGCATCACCGGGCTCTGGCTGTTGTGGTACGTGAAGCGTCGCCGTCGGCTCGGCCTGGTCCTCGCCCTGCTCGGCGCGGTCCTTCCCGCCGTCGCCTGGGCGGGTTTCGTCCCGTGAGTGCGAACGCCGACCGGGCCATCGCCCGCGCGAGGGCTGCTCGCTATGGAGGGCGGACCGCTTCCCCCGAAAACCCATGCTCGCACTCCGCCCGCGTTCCGCGCCGTCCCTCCTCCTCGGCTTCCTGCTCGTCGCACCGCTCGCCGCGCAGGCGGCACCACCGCGCGAGGAGGCGGTCGATCAGGCGGCGATCGACGTCCTGAAACGCAACGGCATCGAGCAGGGTCAGGTGATGGAGCACCTGAGCTGGATCTGCGACGTGTACGGCCCGCGCCTCACCGGCTCGAAGAACCTCGCGCGCGCGCAGGCATGGGCGGTCGAGACCTTCAAGTCGTGGGGACTCGCGAACATCGCGCTCGCCGAGTGGGGACCCTTCGGCCGCAGTTGGCAACTCGACGAGTTCGCGATGCGCGTCGTCGGCGACAACCCGTGGCCCGTTCTGGCGTGGCCCAAGGCCTGGTCGCCGAGCCTCGAGGGCGAGGTGGTGGCGACGGTCGTGAACGCCGACGCGCTGACGGCCGAGCAACTGCAGGCGATGGACCTGCGCGACAAGATCGTGCTGCTCGAGTCGCCGCGCGAGATCAGTGAGTGGTTCGACGGCACCGCGCAGCGCTTGGACACCGAGCGCCTCTGGTCGATGGCGACCGGTGCGACGCCCGTGTCCGCCGCGCGCGAAGCCGCGAGCGCGACGCGCACCGACTTCCGCGCCGGCTTCGCGAGGCGTCAGGCGATCATGACCGTGCTCCGCGAGAACCGGCCGCTGATGCTGCTCGACCGCTCGTCGAAGGGGGACTACGGGACGATCTTCGTGCAGGGCGCGAGCGCGACCCCGCGCGGCGAGAACGAACGAGCGCGCGCGCAGGACCCCGGCGCCGACGTCGTCCCGCAGGCCACGCTCGCCGTCGAGCACTACAACCGCATCTGCCGGCTGCTGGCGAAAGGCGTCGAGGTGAAGGTCGCGGTGCGCTTGCGCGCGACGATGTCCGACGACGCCAAGATGGAGCACAACGTGATCGCGGAGATCGCGGGCACCGATCCGGCGATCGGCGACCAGGTGGTGATGCTCGGCGCGCACTTCGACTCGTGGCAGTCGGGCACCGGCGCGACCGACAACGGCTGCGGCAGCGCGGTCGTCATGGAAGCGATGCGCCTGCTGACGAAGCTCGTCGCGGAGTCCGGCAAGGCGCCGCGCCGCACGATCCGGGCGGCGCTGTGGAGCGGCGAGGAGCAGGGCCTGATGGGCTCGCGCGCATGGGTCGCGCAGAACCTCGCGACCGCGGCGCGTGGCGAGACGCCTCGCGAGTTCAAGCCCGCGCACGGCAAGCTGTCCGGCTACTTCAACCTCGACAACGGCACGGGCCGCATCCGCGGCGTCTATCTGCAGGGCAACGAGGCGGTGGGTCCGATCTTCCGCGCGTGGTTGAAGCCCTTCCACGACCTCGAAGCCGCGACGATCACCATCTCGAACACCGGCGGCACCGACCACCAGGCCTTCGACGGCGTCGGCGTCCCGGGTTTCCAGTTCATCCAGGACCCGATCGCCTACGACACGCGCACGCACCACTCGAACATGGACGTGTGGGACCACGCGGTGAAGGCCGACCTCGAGCAGGCCGCGACGATCATGGCGTCGTTCGTGTGGCACGCGGCGCAGCGCGACGAGATGTTGCCGCGCAAGCCGCTGCCCGCGGCGGGCTCCGGCGAAGAGCCTCGCCGCCGGCGCCAGTGATCGCCGGCGCGCCTCGCGCGCGTCACTTGCCGCCGCTTTTCTTGCGCTCGTCCAGGAAGCGCTGCTGGGCTTGGCGGTAGGCGACGATCTCGGCGTCGATCCGCTCGACGCCCGCCGCGTGCGACGTGCGCAGCGCCTCGTGTTCGCGCTCGAGTTCGCGTCGCTCGTCGGCGACGCGCACCGCATCGGGATCGGCGACCCCGCTGCGGAACTCGTAGGTCATCCTGAGGAACGCGAGAGTGCGGAGCAGGGCGAGCAGCGTCGACGGCTCGGGTCGCTTCACCAACTCGATCTCGCGCACGAACGCCTTGCGCGCTTCCTCGAGAGCGGTCGCCCGCAGCGAGTGCTTGGTCGCCGTCATCGCCTTCTCGGCCCAGGCCTCGCCGAACGCGTGCCAGCGCGCCGGATCCGCGGGGTAGCGCCGCAGCGACTCCTTGCCGCGGTCGATCGCGAGATCGAACTCGCGACGGTGGAAGTGGTACGTCGCCCAACGCGCGTCGCGTTCGCCCGGCCGGTCGTCGCATGCCTTCGCGACGGCCTCGAGCACCGCGACGCCCTGCTCCCGATCGCCGTTCTCGCACAACGCGACGCCGAGCAGCGCGCGCGCGTTGATCCGATCGGGATGCGCGGCGACCAGTTCGCGGAACACGGCCGCGGCCCGCGCCGGTTGACCGTGTTCGAGGAGCACGGTGCCGAGCGCGGCGCGCCAGATCGGTTCGACGGTGCCGACCCAGTCGGGTGAGGCCGCGGCCCGTGCACCGAGTTCGTCGACCGACGCGAGGAGAGCGACGTCGTCGCCGCCCGCGCGCGCCGCGGCGCG
>JACRLW010000047.1 GCA_016235155.1 Planctomycetota bacterium | reverse complement strand
CGACGACGCGCTGGTCACCGCACGCCTCGTGCGCCGCTCCGACGACGGCGCGAGCGAGGTGCTGCGCACCGAGCAGGTCGCGGTGCGCCAGGGCCAGGCCGAGGCCGAGATCGCCTTCGCGGACCTGAGTTCCGATGCGCCGGGTGTGCACACCTTCGCCGTCGAGATCGACCCTCCCGAACTCGAAGCGCCGTCGCCCGAGCGTCACGTGATCCGCGCGCGCATCGAGGTGCTCGGCGAGCGCACGCGCGTGCTGCTGATCGCCGGCGGGCCGAGCCACGAGTTCCGCATCCTTCGCAACCTGTTGATCCGCGACAAGACGATCGACGTCTCGTGCTGGCTGCTCAGTGCCGATCCGGGCTTCCCCCAGGACGGCGACGTCCGCATCGAGAAGCTGCCGGCGACGCGCGAGGAACTCGAGGCCTTCGACGTGTTCGTCTTCCTCGATCCCGATTCCGAGCGCCTCGAACCGGCGTTCGCGACGCTCGTCGCACAGCAGGTCTTGGAGAGCGGTGCTGGGTTGTTCTGGGCCTGCGGCGAGAAGTACACGCTCGACGCCCTGCGCGAGGGTTCGCGGATCGCGCCGATCGCGGAGCTGTTGCCGGTCGTCGTCGACATGGAGGCCGCGGATGCCTCGATCGGCCTCGCGCGCGGCATGCCCGCGACCTGGCCGTTCGAACTCTCTCCCGCCGGTCGAGCCCATCCCGCGCTGCGCATCGCCGACGACCGGACCGCGAGCGAAGCGTTGTGGTCGCGCGTGCCCGGCTTCCACTTCGCGTTCCCGGTCGATCACGCCAAGCCCGCCGCGCAGGTGCTGGTCGAACACCACAAGCCGCACGGCGCGGGCGAGGTCGACAGCGCACGACCGCTCGTCGCGGCGCAGTTCGTCGGCGCGGGCCGCGTGATGTTCAACGCGACCGACGACACCTATCGCTGGCGCGCGATCCTCGAGACCGCCTACGACCGCTTCTGGGTGCGCAGCATCCGCTTCCTCTTCGAGGGCAAGATCGCGGCGGGCAACAGCCGCCTGCGGGTCCTCGTCGACGAGGCGCGCGTCGAACTCGGTCAGGCGGTGAAGGTCACGGCCGAAGCGCGCACCGAGACCTTCGAGCCCCTGCTCGATTCCTCGCTCGAGCTCGTGATGCAGGGCGAGGACGGCAGCAAGGAGCGCGTCACGCTCGCGCCGGTCGAGGGCATGCCGGGCCGCTTCGAGACCTTCGTGCGTCCCACCGCGACGGGCTTCTTCCGCATCGAGCCGGCGGAGACCGTCGGCGGCCGCGCGGTGACCGCGAGCTTCCAGGTCGTGCCCGCGGCGCTCGAGAAGGAGGGTCCGGTCGATCTCGCCGAGCTCGCCGCGATCGCCGCGGGGCCGGGCGGGCGCGTCGTCGACCGTCCGACCGAGCTCGCGGCGGCGTGCGCGAGCATCGCCTCGCAGACGCGCATCGAGTCGTTCACGTCGTCCGACACCTTGTGGGACGCGTGGTGGACCGTCGCCGCCCTGCTCGGCGTGCTCGGTCTCGAATGGTGGCTCCGGAAGAGGGCGAACCTGCTGTGAGATTCGCAACCGACGTCTTCCGCGGACTGCGTGCGCGCGCGCGCGCCGGGATCTGGGTCGAGGGCCTGGCCGCGATCGTCACGACGATCGCCGTCTGGTTCCTCTCGAGCTTCGTGCTCGACCGCGGGCTGCACCTGGAACTGCCGTTCCGCGCCTTGCTCCTCGTCGCAGGCATCGCCGTGCTGGCGCGTCGCGTCGCCCGCAGCCTCGTACGCCCGCTGCGCGTTCCGCTCGACGATCGCGAACTCGCGCTCGCCGTGGAACGCGGCGATCGCACCGTGCGCCAGGCTCTGGTCAGTGCCGTCGAGTTCGACCGCGACCTGCAGGACGCGCGGCTGCGCGGCCAGTCCGAATCGCTGATGCGCGGCGTGATCGACGCGATGCAGAAGGGTCTCGCGCGGATCGACGTCTCGCGCGCGATCGACCGCCGGCGCGTCGTGAAGCGCAGCCTGACCTTCGCCGCCGTGGTCCTCGCGCTCGGTGGACTCGCGCTCGCCTTCCCGGACACCGCGACGCTGTGGGCACGCCGCAATCTCCTGCTCGCCGACGTCGAGTGGCCGCGCGCGACCTGGCTCTCGTTCGACGGGATCGAAGGTGACCAGGTCCTGCGCGTCGCCGAGCGCGACGACGTGACGCTGCGCGTGCGCGCCCAGGGCGTCGTCCCCGATCAGGTGGAACTCGAAGTCCGCTTCGCCGGCGGCGACCACACGACGCGCACGATGGAGCGCACCGGCGACGGGTTGTTCACGACCACGCTCGCCAGCCTGCTCGAGACCGCGACCGTGGTCGCACGCGGCGGCGACGGTGAGACCCCGCCGCTGCGCATCGAGCTCGTCGCACGCCCCAAGATCACCGACCTCGTCGTCCACGCCACACCGCCGGCCTACATCGGCGCCGAAGAACGCCCGCTCGACGTGATCGGCGGCGAGTTCGCGGTCCCCCGCGGTTCGACGCTGCGCGTCACCGGTCGTTCGACCAAGCCGCTCGCCACGGGCTGGCTCGTCCGCGATGCACAGGCGCGTTTCACTGCGACGATCGCCGGCGACGGGCTCGCGTTCGAGATCGCGTTCGCACCCGAGGCTTCGGGCGCGCATCAACTCGAGGTCGTCGATCGCGACGACCTGCCGCCTGCCGCGCCGACCTTGCTCTACATCCGCGTGCGCGACGACCAGGCCCCGGTCCTCGACTACCGCACCCGCGGCATCGGTTCGCTGATCACCGCCAACGCGCGCATCCAGGGCACCTTGAAGCTCCGCGACGACCACGGGCTCGGCGCGGTCGGCGCGCTGTTCCGCGTCATGTCGGCGACCCCGCCCGAGAACGGCGAGAAGCCGCCCGAACCGCCGTTCGAAGCCGCCGCGGTCGACTGGCTCGGCGAACTGCAAGTCGGCGCCACCGAGGCCGAACTCGAACTGGTCTTCGACCTGCAGACGCTGATGAAGGACCCCGATCCCAACTCGGCGCTCAACCAGGTCCGCCCCGACACGCTCTTGTCGCTGCGTTTCGACGCTGTCGACCGCAAGGCGCCGCAGCCCAACGCCGCGACCAGCGACATCCGCACCTTGCGCGTGGTGACGCGCGAGAAGCTGCTGCAGGAGCTGCGCCGTCGCCAGAGCGAGCAGCGCGCCGAGCTCGAGCGCGTCCTGCAGAAGGAGGTCGAGGCCCGCGCCGCGATCGCCGAGATCCTCTCCCCGACCGCCGCGCATGCCGACGCCCCGCGCGCGAAGCTGCGCATCGAGCAACTCGCTCGGCAGCAGAACGCGCTCGGCAAGACCGCGCAGGCCGTCGCCGAGCGCTACCGCGAGATCCTCGACGAGATGCTCAACAACCGGCTCTTCGAGCCCAACGTCGTCCGCGGCATCGAGAGCAAGGTGGTGAGCCCGCTCGTCACCCTCGCGCTCGAGGACTTCCCCGACTCGGCGAGCTTGATCGACGCTTTCGCGCAGAAGGGCGACGACCCGTCGCGCAGCGCCACGACCGAAGCCCTCGACGCCCTGATCGGCAAGCTGCGCCGCATCGTCGAGCAGATGGAACGCACCGAGGACCTCGCCGCGATCGTCGAGTCGCTCCGCGTCGTCATCCGCACCGAGCGGGATGCGGAGTTGCTGCTGCGCCAGATGCGCGATGCGGAGGGGAACGAGTTGTTCAGGGACCGGAAGGACGGCGAGAAGAAGCGGTAGCCGCGTTCGACGCGACGACTCGGAGGACCGAGTGGCCTCGGCCACGATGCGTGCCGTCACGCAACGAAGCGCCACGTCGTAATCCGGGGCACGAAGGAACACCGCGCCGGGGCCTTCGCCGCCCGCAACGACATTCCGGTTCGCAACGCGGGTTGTCGGTCGTCGCTGCCCCCTCGCGCCGCGTCGCGACCATCCGGTCGTGATGCACGCGGCACTGACCTTCGAGCCGATCCCATGAAGAAGCTCTCACTCCTCCTCGGCTGTGCGGCTCTCGCATCAGTCGTCTCCGCGCAATCCGTCGTCGTCCCTCAAGGTATGGCGACCACCAACGCCGGCGTGTCCGGTCTGACCTGGCGGAACACCGCGTTCCGCTTCCAGATGGTCTATGACACGTCGCACTTCCTCGATCAGGGCCTCAACGTCCCGATCTCGATCAGTCGCCTGCAGTTCCGCGCCAACGGCGGACTGACGAGCCCTGGCGGCGAGACCTACACGGGCGTCACGGTGCAGATGTCGTCGAGCCCGCTCGACTTCGACAACACGAGCACGTCGTTCGCCGCACGTCGCGGCCTCGACAACGCGACGGTGTTCACGGGCAACGTCGTGTGCCTCGCAGCGGCCGGCACCTCGCCGAACACCTACATCATCGACATCCCGCTGGCGACGCCGTTCGTCTACGACCCCACGAACGGACTCGACCTCTGCGTCGAGATCGACGCTCCCCTTCCGGTCCCCGCCACCGTGCCGAGCATGGCGACGGGCTCCAACGTCACGCACAAGTCGCGGCGCATCTCCGCCGCGACGCAGGCGGCGACGACCGGCTCGCTCTCGTACTTCGCGAGCGTGATCCTGATGGACTACACGCTCGTCCCCAACGCGGCATCGGCGAGCAAGTACGGGGCGGGCTGCGTGGCCAAGGCGCAGACCTTCTACGAGGCGTACCCCGCGGGCACCTTCGACCTCGCAGGCACCCCGTCGACCGTCAACAGCATCGCCCTGACGCCGCTCGGCGGCGGCTACGGCGTCGCGACGGGTTCGAACACCTGGTTCACCCCGACCTCGACGGCCATCGTGCTCACCGACGACTCGCTCTCCGCGATCATGCCGTTGGGCTTCACGTTCAACTACCCGGGCGGCAGCACGACCGGCATCAAGATCTGCTCGAACGGTTTCATCTGGCTCGACACGACCCGGACCGCGTCGACGTTCTCCGGTACGCCAGGTCTCCTCGTCGCTGAAGGCGCGCGGCTGGCTCCGCTCTGGCAGGACTTGGATCCGGGCGTCGGCGGCACCGTGCACTTCGACGTCGATCCGAGCCTGAACACCGTCTATGCGACGTGGACTGCCGTGCCGCAGTTCGCCAACGCGACGCTGCTCAACACGCTGCAGGTCGCGATCTCGAGCAACGGCAGCGTCGAGTACCGCTACATGGATTGCGCGAACGACGCTGCGCTCCTCGGTTGGAGCCCAGGCGGCGGCGCTCGTGACGGCGGCGCCCTCGACATCTCGGCGGCGATGCCCTTCGTCACCGAGCCCGACGCCTACCCCCTCGCCCTCGAACCGATCAACCGCCCGAAGATCGGCACGACGCACAATCTCGAGATCCGGCGCATTCCCACCGGCGCGTCGATCGGCGCCTTCGCGGTCGGCGTCCTCCAGTTCGTGCCCGGCACCGACCTCACCGGCATCGGCATGCCGACCTGCTTCATGCACTGCTCGTTCGACTTCTCGATCGGCTTCGCGATCACGGGCGTCACGCAGGCGATCCCGCTGCCGATCCCGGCCGAACCGTCGATCGCCGGTGTCCACATCTATGGCCAGTCGATCAGCACGGCGCCGGGGACGAACGCGCTCGACGTGATCACGTCGAACGGCGTCGACCTGCTCTTCGACATCAACTGAGCAGCGACCGGCTTCGTGCCGACCTCGACCAGGTCCGGCGCGTCGCGACGCGCGGGGTCGACCTCGATTCCGCGCGTCGCGCGCTACGACCGAGCGCCGGTCCATGCCCGCGTGACGCTGTCGGGCCGGGTCTCCTCCCCGCAGCGACCCGCTCGCGGACGACCCGCGGTCCCAGCCCCGTCCCACGCCGCGGATTCCCGCCCGCTCGCCATCGCCCCCCGTCCGCTCCAAGCCGACAAGGGATAACGTGTCGCGCCGCCCGGCGGAGCCCCGCTTGGCGAGCGAACCGAGAACCCCTGCTGCGACGTTCGACGTCGGGTCCGCGCGATCCGACCTGATCCGGAGCCCGATGATGAGAGCCTTCTTCCGCTGCGCCGCGCTGCTCTGTGCCCTGGCGGTCGGCGTCCTGCCGACGACCCGCACCCTGGCGGCGCAAGAGGGTGCTTCGACCCTGCAGGCCGAGGCGAAGCGCCGCTTCACCGAACTGCACGAGCGGATGCAGAAGCTGCAACTCGTCAAGGCGGCGACCGAGCCGGAGCAGGGGGCGATCCTCGAAGCCGGCAACCGCTTCATCCAGGAACGCGACCTGCACAAGGCGCTCGACGAAGTCCAGACGCTGATCCAGGGCAGCCGCTGGGACGAAGCGTTGCAGAAGATGGACGCGCTGCAATCCGATTTGCAGTCGCTGCTCGACATCCTGCTCGCGCGGACGATGGACGTCGAGAAGCTGCTCGCGGAGATCAAGCGACTCGAGGCCTACAAGAAGCGCGTCGACGAACTCATCGCCGAGCAGAAGGCCGAGAAGGAGGACTCCGCGAAGGCCGAGGAGCTCGAACGCCACGCGAAGGAACTCGAAGAGGCGAAGCAGGCGGTCGCGAAGCTGATCGAGGAACAGAAGGCGTTGAAGCAGGACGCCCAGCAGGCCGGCCTGGCCGCGACGCCCGAGAAGGCCGCCGAGATGGAGAAGAAGGAAGGCGAGCTGAAGGACGCCGCCGAGGCGCTGGCGGAGAAGCTCGAGAAGGTCGAGAAGAACGCCGCGAAGGCCGGCACGAGCAAGCCGAAGGAAGCCCAGCCGAATGCGAAGCCCGGCGAGGGCGGTGCGTGCTCGGGCAACTGCAAGAGCGCGTCGAACTCGATGGGTCAGGCGCAGCAGAAGCTGCAGAAGAACACTCCCGAGCGCGCTCTCGAGGACATGGATCAGGCCCTTCGCAAGCTCGAAGCCGCGCAGCGCGAACTCGAGAAGATGGCCGAGGAGGCGAAGCGCAAGTTGCAGGAGCTCCCCTTCGACCAGCAGCACAAGGCGCAGGAAGTCACGCAGATCAAGACCGACCATGTCGCCGAGGACATGGAGAAGGACGACAAGAACCCGAAGAACGACCCCGAGCAGAAGAACACGCCCGGCAAGAAGAACATCCAGCAGGCGGTGCCCAAGCAGAAGGCGGCCGCGGGTCAGCTCAAGGAGTACAAGCCGGCGAAGGCGAAGCAGGACCAGCAGGACGCGCAGGAGGACCTCGAGAAGGCCAAGAAGGAACTCGAGGACGCGCTTGCCCAGCTCCGCCAGCAACTCAGCGACGAAGTGCTGCGCGCCCTCGAAGAGCGCTTCGGCGCGATGCTCGAGAAGCAGAAGGAACTGTCGGCGCGCACCAAGGCCGCCGATCGCCTGGCGAGCGCGGCATTGACCGCGAACGGCGGTGCGCCGGCGCAGGTCGTCGAACGGAGCAAGGACATCGGACGCGGCGAGCACGAGCTGGCCGGCGAAGCGAGCGACGCGTTGGCGTTGCTCGCCGAGGAAGGCACGTCGGCGGCGTTCCCGGCCGTCGTCGAGATGCTGCGCGACGACCTCACGCACTGCGGCCAGCTGCTCGAGGCGACCAAGACCGGCGTGGTGACGCAGTCCTTGCAGGCGGAGATCGAGCAGACGCTCAAGGACCTGATCGACGCGCTGCGCCGCCAGATCGAGATGAACGACGCCAACGGCGGCTGCTGCATGTGCAACGGCCAGCCGGCGCTGGTCCCGCTCAGCGCCGAACTGCGGCTCGTGATGATCAAGCAGAAGCGCGTCAACAAGCAGACCAGCGAGTTCGACCAACAAGTCCCCGCGGAGCAACGCGGCGACGCGCCGGTCGTCGAGCGCGCCGCGGAGTTGTCGCGCCAGCAGGGGCGCACCGAGGACCTGCTGCGCCGGCTCGCGACCAAGCTCGAGAAGGAGACGTCGGGTCGATGACGCTTCGTGCGATCCTGCTCGCGACCTTCCTCGTCGCGGGTGCGACCGGCGCGCAGGAAACGCCGCGCGAGAACCCGTTCAAGCCCTTCGACCGCGCCGCCTTCGAGGCACACGCGAAATCGCTCGGCGCCACACCCGAACAGCTCGCCGCGTTCGACAAGGGTTGCGCCGAGAAGCAGCAGGACCTCGCCGCCGACGCCCTCCTGCGCGCGCTGGTGCCCGCGCTCGGTTCCGCCGCGAAGCTCGGCGAGGACGGCGACCCACGCGGTGCCTTGGACCTCGCGAAGCTCGCGACGTCGACGCAGGACATCTTCGTCCGTGCGCACGCGCGCTACCACCTCGGTCGCGTGATGCTCGACAACGACGACCCCGAGGGCGCCGCCGAAGTGTTGCGCGACTACCTGCGCAACGATCGCAGCCGGACGCCGCTCGACGCCGAGGCCGCGTTCTTCTTCGCGTCGGCGCTCGCCGACGTCCCGCTTCGCGAAGCCGCGGTCGCCGCGTTCAACGACTACCTCGAACTGTTCCCCGACGCTCCCGAGCGCTTCCGCGCCGTCGCGCAGCAGCGTCGCGCCGAACTCGAAGCGCAGTTCGAGAGCCCCTTGCACGACGTCGCCGACTCGATGAAGCGCTGCGAGCGCGACCTCAAGAAGACGCGCACCGGCGACCCGACGCAGCAGATCCAGAAGGACATCGTCGAGAAGCTCCAACAGATCATCGAGGAGATGGAGGAGCGCGAGCGCCAGTCGAGCGGGGCACCGGGCGGCAACGGCCCGTCGCAGAGTCCCGCGACGAAGAGTGCCTTGCCCGAGGGCGCCGGCCGCATCGGTCAGCTCGGCAAGGCGCCGCCGGTCGGCGAGCGCTGGGGCGATCTCAAGGACCGCGACCGCGACGAGATCGGCGCCGATCTCCAGACCAACCTGCCGCCGCGCTACCGCGAGTTGCTCGAGCAGTACTACAAGCGTCTGAATCAGGGCAGCCGGAAGTGATGCGTCGCCGCTTCGCCGAACGGTGCGCACCGGTCCTCCTGGTCGCCTGCGCGCTCGCGAGTCCGTCCGATCTCCGCGCACAGGAAGTCGCGCGCGTCGTCACCCTGGGCGGCGACACGTTGTCGGTCACGGCACTCGCGAGCCCGACCGGCGAGACCGTCGACGTCATGCTGCGCGACGGCCCGAAGCGGAGCTTCGCGCTCGACGAACTCGAAACGGTGCTCGTGCCGCCGGGCCGCGAGAGCCCCGCGGCCGCGGCTCTCGCCGGCCGCATCTGGCTGCGCTCGGGGCTTCAGTGCGCCGCGACGCTCCACGGCGGCACCGTCGCGACCGCCGCGGTGCGTCTCGCGTTCGGAGAGAAGGTCGAGATCCCCTGGGTGCACGTGCAGGCGCTCACGACGCGCGCGCTCGAAGGCGAGGAGATCGCGATGTTCGACGCCGCACTCGCCGCGCCGCTGCGCACCGAAGACGTGCTGGCGAGCGCCGCGCGATGCCGCTCGACCAGGTCGCCGCGATCGTGTTCGGCGCAGACAACGGCGCTCCGCCTCCCGCCCCGGCCCTGCCGAGCGTGCGCATCGACCTGAGCGACGCCACCGCGTGGTCCGGTCGTCTGAACGCGATCACGCCCGACACCGTGAGCCTGCAACTCGCCGACGGACCGGCGATCGCGATCCCGCTCGCCGCGGTGCGCGGCATCGCCGTCCGCAGTTCGCGCGTGCAGTGGCTGTCCTCGCTCGAACCCATCGGCGTCGAACGCACCGCCGCGCTCGATCTCGACCCGTTCCTGATGCGCGACATGGCGCCCGGCGGTCCCGGTCTCGTGCTCGGCAGCCGGCGCTTCGCGCGCGGTCTGTGCATGGCGCCGCGCACGCGGGTGACCTTCGCGCTCAGCCCGGGCGCGTTCGCCGTCCTCGAGACGACGATCGGCATCGACGAACGCAGCGGCGGTCCCGCCGACGCGATCTTCCGCATCCGCCTCGACGACGCGCTGGTGTTCGAGCGCGAGCACGTCCGGATCGGCACTCTCGAGGACCTCCGCATCCCGCTGCGCGACGCCAAGCGGCTCACGCTGGAAGTCGATTTCGGCGAGCACTTCGACCTCGGCGATCACTGCGCCTTCGGCGGCGCGCGTCTGCTCAAGACCTGAGTCCCATGCGTGCCCGCATCGAGTGGCCGTGCACGCTGATCTTCGCCGCATCCATCGGCGTCGTGCACGGCCAGGACCTCGCGCGCGTGCGCGCCGCGGAACGCGAGCGCGTCGCGGTGATGGCGCGCGTCGCCCCCGCGGTGTGTTCGGTGATGCCCCTCGACGCGCCGGGCGGCGGCTCGGGCGTCGTGATCGATGCGCACGGCTTCGTCGTCACCAACTTCCACTGCGTCGGCAAGCCCGACGTGAAGCGGATGAAGATCGGTCTGCCCGACGGCAGGCTCTACCAGGCGGACGTGCTCGGCGTCGATCCGGGCAGCGACCTCGCCGTGCTGTTGCTCGATCCGCGGGACGACAACGCCCCGTGGCCTTTCGCTCCGCTCGGCGACAGCGATCGCCTGCTCGCCGGCGAAGCCGTCTTCGCGATGGGAAACCCCTTCCTGCTCGCGAGCGACTTCACTCCGACGACCACCTACGGCGTCGTTTCCGCCACGCATCGCTACCAGCCTGGGCAGGGCAACAAGGCGCTCGTCTATCCCGACTGCATCCAGGTCGACGTCCCGATCAATCCCGGCAACTCGGGTGGGCCCCTGTTCGACCTGCGCGGCGAGGTCGTCGGCATCAACGGTCGCATCTCCATCTCCAACCAGCGCGGCCGCGTGAACGTCGGCGTGGGCTTCGCGATCGCGAGCAACCAGATCCGCAACTTCCTGCCCGACCTGATGGCGGGGCGATTCGCGGAACACGGCACGCTCGACCTCAACGCGTGGTTCATGGAGCGCGACGGCCGGCGCGGCGTGTTCGCGCAGTCGATCTTCGACGACTCGCGCGTCACGGACTTCGGCATGCGTCTCGGCGACGAGATCACGCGCTTCTGCGACATCGAGGTGAAGAGCGCCAACCAGCTCGCGACGCTCGTCGGCGTCTTGCCCGCCGAGACCTGGGTGAGCCTCGGCTTCCGGCCGCTGCAGGACGACAGCGGCTTCGGCGCCGAGAAGCTCGTCGAGTTCCGCCTGCGCCGCCTCGACACCGGTTCGAGCCGCGAGGAGGACCGCATCGCGAGCGACGACCATCGCAAGGTGGCGCTCGGGGCACTCGCGCGTCCGCTCGATCGAGCGCCCGCGCCCGACGGCGCGGACGGCGCGACGCTCGCGATCACGGGACCCGATGGTGCGACGGTCCGCCTCGCGCGCCTCGGCGAGCACCTCCGCATCGACACCGACTCGCTCGCCCTCGTCTTGCGCGACGATGACGGCGGCTTCGCGATCGAAGGCGGCATCGCGCGCGACCTGAGCGACGAAGAGCGCGCCAAGCTCGCCCGCGTCCGCCGCTGCAATCCCTTCCTGCGGGGCGCTCATGGCCGTCGCTCCATGCTCGAGGGCGCTCTCCTCGACGGCGGCGTGATGATCGGCACGCGCCCCGCGTTCCGCGCGCGGCTGCCCGGCGACGGTGAGCTCGAAGTCTGGCTGTTCCACGACGGCAGCGCGGCCGGCTGCCGCTACCGCGATCCGGTGCAGAAGGCGTTGATCGAACTCCGTCGCGACGGTGCGCACGCCCGCGTCGTGAAGGACGGCGAACTCGCCGTCGGCTGGACGATCGGCGCGACGGACTTCACGGCGCCGGCACCGGCGCTCTTCACGAGGCCGGGATCGTGAACCACGTCATCGCCACCTCGCTCGCTCTCGCGCTCGCGCCGCTCGCCGCGCAAGGCAGTCCTTATGCATTCGCCGAGCGCGCTCCGCTCACGCGACTCGAGACGCTGATCGATCGCACGCTGCCGAGCCTGGTCAAGATCCATGGCGCGTCGGGCTTGCAGAACATCGAGCCCTACGCGACCGGCGTGATCGTCAGCGCCGAGGGGCACGTCCTGACGCTCGACCTCGTGATGATCCAGCCCGGCCAGACGCGCATCGTGCTCGCCGACGGTTCGGTGCACCTCGCCGAGCTCCTCCCGCCCGAACCGCGCCTCGGCGTGCGGCTGCTGAAGTTCGATCCGAAGGCGACGACGCTGCCGATCCGCCCGCTCGAACCCGCGGCCGAGCTCCCCGAGACCGGGCGCTTCGTCGTCTCGCTCGGCAATGCGTTCCGCCTCGCCGAGTTCTCCGAGAAGCTGTCGGCTTGCACCGGCGTGTCGAGCGGCATCGCGACGACCGGCCTGCGCTATCGATTGGCCGACGTCGCCTACGAGGGCCGGCTCCTGCTCACCGACGCGCCGAACAACCCCGGTCACGGCGGCGGCGCCTTGCTCACGCTCGACGGCCGCTGGGTCGGACTCAATGCGCGCATGGTCGAGTCGACCGAGACCAACACGCTGCTCTCTGCCGCGATCCCGTGCGCCGACCTGCGCGCATACCTCGACCGCTGGATCCGCGGCATCGTCCCCGTCCCTCCACCCGAGGCTGTCGCGGACGTCTCGCCCGGCACGCACGGCATCGTGCTCTTCGACCGCGGCGGCCGCCGTTCGCCGCCGGCCTACGTCGAACGCGTCGAACCCGGCTCGCCGGCCGAATCGCTCGGCATCCGTCGCGACGACCTCATCGTCCGCATCGGTGACCGCACCGTGCGCAGTTGCGTCGAGTTCCATGCCGTCATGTCCGCGCACCGCGCGGGCGCGACCCTGCGCGTGACCTACAAGCGCGGCGACGAGGTCCTGCAGGGCGACCTCGTGCTGGGGGCTTCGCGATGAGACCGCTCGACGCAACGCTCTTGGTCCTCGCGTTGACGAGCCCGCTGCTCGCGCAGGACCCCGCGCGCGACACGGACGAGTTGCTCGACCTCGAGAACGTCGTCATCGGGGTCGCCGATCGTCTTGCCCCGAGCCTCGTGCGCATCGAGACCTTCGGCGGCGCGCGACGCGTGCTCACCGACGACTCCGGTCTCGACCGCATCGGCAACCTCGAGCCCAGCAAGCTCGACAAGGAGGTGCTCGACGCACTCTTCGCGAAGATCGACCCCTTCGAGCTGGCGGAGCTCTGGACCCAGCTCGGACTGCCGCCCAAGTCCGACGGCAAACCCTTCGAAGCCGAAGATCTGCGCCAGCTCGGCGATCGCGAGCTCGACCGGCTCTGCCGCAAGTACCAGGTCGGACGCTACGACCCGGCCAAGGCGAAGGAGGACGACGGCAAGAAGCCCCTCGGCCCGCTCGTGCAGCCCGGCTTCCTGCAAGCGCAGGGCGCGTCGACCGGGCTCGTGATCAGCGCCGACGGCTGGATCGCCACGTCGCGCTTCGCCCTGAACTTCGACCCGTCGACGATCCTCGTCACGCTCGCCGACGGCCGCGCCTTCACCGCGCGCCGCGCGGGCGAGGACACGAGCCGCGGAATCGCGCTCTTGAAGATCGAGGCGCAGGACCTGCCCGTCCCCGCGCTCGCCGATCCGAAGGCGGCCGCGGTCGGTCAGTGGGCGATCGTGCTCGGTCGGACCTTCGCTCCGACCGGCCGGCCGACCGTGCAGCTCGGCATCGTGTCCGCGACCGACCGGATCTTCGGCCGTGCGCTGCAGATCGACGCCAACACCTCGCCCGCGAACTACGGCGGACCCGTGCTCGACGTGCAGGGCCGCGTGCTCGGCCTCGCCGTCCCCCTCTCGCCGACCGGGCGCGACGCGGGCGTCGACTGGTACGACTCGGGCATCGGCTTCTGCGCCACGCTCGGCGACGTGGCGCCGCTCCTCGAACGGCAGAAGCGCGGCGAGACCCTGCACCGCGCGTGGCTCGGCGTCGCGGTCGATCCGAAACACATGGGGCCCGGCGCCCTGCTCGCCGGCCTCGCGCCCGGCAGTCCGGCGTCCAAGCTCGGTTGGCTGCGCGGCGATCTGCTCACCGCGATCGACGGCGTGCCGGTCCGCAACTCCTTCCACCTGCAGACCCTGATCGGCGCCCGTCTCGCCGGGGAGAAGGTCGCGATCACCACCAAGCGCGGCGATGGCGAGCCGGCGAGCGTCGAGGTCATGCTCGCCGCCGTGCCTGCCGCCGAGCGCAAGGAGCAGACCCGCAGCGAGGAGTCGGCCCAACTCCCCTGGGACGGCGATCCTCCGCAGAAGGACGGCGAGAAGGGCCAGAGGCGCTGACCCCGCGGGCTGGCTATGGTCGTCGCGCCCGGTGACGACCCTCGGGCGGGGGTCGCGCTCGGGCGATTGCCGTGTGCGAGGGGGTCGACGTGATCCGAAAGCTCGAACTCGACGAGTCGTCGCGCGATGCGCGGTGGCCCGCGTGCAGCGCATGGGACCTGGCGTCGTTCTGGCGCGAGCTGCGCAAGGCGGTGTTCGCGTTCGAGGATGCGATCGACGACGGCGCGTTACCCGACGCGTTCGCCGACGACGCACTCACCCTGGCGATCGGTCCGGTGCTGCGCAGGACCTACCGCGCGATCGCCGCGCGCGGGTCCGATTCCGCGGCGGGCCCGCGCCGACGCGAGGTCGTGCACGCCTTGCTCGACCAACTCCACGACGAGGCCTTCGTCGTGCGCAAGTGGGGCGTCGCGCGCGGTTCGCCGTGGCGTCGCAAGGCCGGGATCGAGACGGCGGTGGACGCGCAGGACCTCGTCGTGCAGCGTCTCGACCAGGTCGCCGCGCGACGCTTCTGGGGTCTCGGCTTCGTGCACGAGGACAACGCCGACGCGAGCGACGAGCTCGCGCGCCAGGCGGTGCGCGCGGCAGTCGCACGCTTCGCGCGCGATCGCCTCGACCTCGACGACGTGCTGCGCCGGATGCCCGATCCGAAGCTCGTCCTCGTTCCCGGCCACGCCGATCGCCGCTTCGAGCGCCTGATGCTCGACATCCTCGACGAGAACCACCATCGCGCCGAGCCCGCGCGCCTCGCCGAGGACTTCGGCCAGAAGACCGACCTGCGCGTGCGCTATCCCGGCCTCGACCGAGCGCGCGGCGCGCGCGTGCAGGTGAAGGCGGCGCGCATCCCGCAGGTCCACGAGCTGCGCGTCGCCGACATCCGCAACAAGGACACGCTCGTCATCCTCTCGCCGGTCACCATCGCCCGCTTCATCGATGCGCAGGTGCACCGTCGCATGGCGCCGCTCCTCGACAAGCAGCAGCTCGACGCCTTCTGGCGCAGCATCCCCGGCCAACCGACGACCATCGACGAGCTCGCGCCTGCGATCGGCGTGATCCTCGACGACGCGCTGCGCAGTCCGACCCGCGATCCGCGCGGCCCGCTGGCGCTGGTGCCGGCCGCGCTGCGCGTGGTGATCCGCATGTTCGTCCGCCACGAAGCATTCCGCTCGACTCAGGCGCTGCGGGTGTACGAGGCGTCGGGGACGGGGTATCGGCGGGCACGCCGCGGCGACGCGGGGGAAGGCGAGAGCACCGGCTGAAGCTCGGGCACTTGGCGCTCGCTCGCGCGAGGCGCAAGATGCCCCGCCCGCGACGCGCGGGGTTCCCGCGCCGATGAGCACCACCACGATCGACCCCGCCCTCGATCTCTTCGCCGAGATCGAACGGCTCAAGCACGAGCGGCGGGCCGTCGTCCTCGCGCACTACTACCAGGACTCGGAGATCCAGGACCTCGCCGACCATCTCGGCGATTCACTGGACCTCTCGCGGAAGGCACAGGCGGAGCAGGACGCGGAGGTCATCCTGTTCTGCGGCGTCCACTTCATGGCGGAGACGGCGAAGATCCTCAACCCGAGGAAGACGGTCGTCCTGCCCGATCTCGCCGCCGGCTGCTCGTTGGCGGACTCGTGCCCCGCCGAGGCGTTGCGGGCGTGGAAGCGCTCGCATCCCGAGCATCTCGTCGTCTCCTACATCAACTGCACGGCGGCGACGAAGGCGGAGTCCGACGTGATCTGCACGTCGAGCAACGCCGAGAAGGTGATCCGCTCGCTGCCCGCCGACCGGCCGATCCTGTTCGCGCCGGACCAGAACCTCGGACGCTGGTTGATGAAGAAGACCGGGCGGCCGATGGACCTGTGGCCGGGCACCTGCCTCGTGCACGTCACCTTCAGCGAGCGGCGGATCGTCGATCTCAAGGTGCGGCACCCGCAGGCGCGCTTCATCGCCCACCCCGAGTGTGATCCCGCGGTGCTGCGCCACGCCGACTTCGTCGGCAGCACGAAGCGCCTGCTCGAGTTCGTGCGCGACAGCGAACACCAGGAGTTCATCGTCGGCACCGAGAGCGGCATCCTGCACTCGATGCACAAGGCAGCACCGAACAAGCTGCTGATCGAGGCGCCGATCGAGGAGCGCGGCGGCTGCACGTCGTGCAGCCAGTGCCCCTTCATGAAGCTCAACACGCTCGAGAAGACCTACCTCGCGCTGCGCGACCTCACGCCGCGCATCGAGCTCGACGAAGCGTTGCGCCTGCGCGCCGAGATCCCGCTGCTGCGCATGCTCGCGGTGTCGGCGTGACGGCTTCGGCACTCGACCGCGCGCGGACCGGGGCTTCGTACGTCGTCGCGGCACTCGCGGTCGTCCTGCTCGCCGTCGTCTACCTGCGCGCGCACGCGAACGAGGTCTGGCCCAAGGGACATCCCTGGCTCCCGGTCGCCGTGCTCGCCGTCGCCGCGTGGCTCGTCGTGCAACCGCGCACCGGCGCAGGGCGGCATGTCGCCAACGTGCTCGCGATCGTGCTGCCGGCGGTGGCGACGATCGCCACGGTGTTCATGTTCGGGTTGTGGTGAGCGCGCCAAACGGGCTGCGGCAGGGCGTGTTGGAAATCTGACCACGCCGTGGCCAGATCTCTGGCCGTGCTCCCTCGCCACCTCCGCTTCGCCCTGCTGCCGTCGCTGCGAGCTTTCCCTGCGGTGCTCCTGACCGGGCCGCGGCAGGTCGGCAAGTCGACCCTGTTGGGCCAACTCGCGAAGTCGGACTGGCCGGCAGAGATCCTCACCCTCGACGACCTGTTCGACGCGGCGAGCGCCGAGGAGTTGGTTCCGCGACACCGGCATGGCGTGTCATCGCCGGGGTCGACGACTGGGAGCGGCTCGCACACCAGGGACGTGCCGGAGCGATGGTCGAGACCTGGGTCTTCGGCGAGATCCGCAAACTGCTCACGCTGTCGAACGCGAGCACGCTGATGAGCTACTGGCGGACGCACGGCGGTCACGAGGTCGACTTCGTGCTCGAACGCCGCGGAGTCGCCGTCGGCATCGAGGTCAAACCGGGCGCGTCGTTTCACGCCGACGACCGCACGATCGCGATCCCGTTCGCGCGGTTCTTCGGCCGCGAGGGCAAGGCTTCAGCCCGTCGCCGCTGCGCGTAGCGCCTCGCGCCGAACGCCCCAGCGCCAGGCGTGGACCCCGATCACCGGGCCGATGCCGAAGTACATCCACCCCGCGAGCGGCTGCAGGCGGTCGGGGAGGAGGAACGCGAGCAACGCGGAGACCGCGCCGAAGCCGACGAAGATCCACGACGACTGCAGGTATTGCCGCGTCACGCCGCGCTCGAGTTCGTCGAGGTCGAGACGGTCCCGCAGCGACCATGCCCGCCGGTAGAGCAGAGCGATCACGAGGAAGATCGCCGCGAAGCCGGCGCTGTAGATCACGAGGATCGGGAACGACTCGTCGAAGACCTCGCGCAGCGGGAGCCGGGAGCCGACGCCGAACAGGCCCTGGCAGATCACCGCGAACAGCAGCTTGAGCGGATATGCGAACAGCAACACGAGGAACAACAGCGCTGCGTTGAGGATGGCACTGACCCCGTCGCGCAGTCCGTAGCGGCGGAAGAACAGGTAGTGGGCATGCCAGATCATCCCGAGGATCGCGAAGCTGATCAGCAGCGGGAGGAACTGCTCGAACACCGCGCGCAGCTCGCTGAGCTTCGTCGGCGCGCCGTCGGCGAGCATCACCAGGGCGATCGCGAGCGCGAACACGCCGTCGCTCACCGCTTCGAGGCGCGTGACGTCGCGACCGCGCCAGCGGAAGTCGGCTTCGGGCGTGCGGTCGTCGGTCGACGTCATCGGGGCGCGGATGCTAACGGCGCGGCGCGCGCTATCCTCTCCGCCCCCTGATGACCAACCCGCTCGCCGACGAACTCACCACCACGCGCCGCCCGCGCCCGTGCGTGCTCGTGATCTTCGGTGCGACCGGCGACCTCACGCACAGGAAGCTCGTGCCGTCCTTGATGCGGCTCGCGCACGACGGCCTGCTCCCGCCGGGTTTCTCGGTGATCGGCTTCGCGCGACGGCCTTGGTCGAACGAGGACTTCCGGCGCGGTCTCACGGAGGCGGTCGCGCGCCACGGCGGCGACGAAGCGGCGATCGCCTTCACCCAGCAGGCGCGCAGTTTCGAGTTCTTGCAAGGCACCTTCGACGACGCCGAGTCCTACGCACGCCTGAAGTCCCGGCTCGAGGAACTCGACGTCGAGCGCGACACGAGCGGCAATCGCGTCTTCTACCTCGCGACGCCGCCGAGCAGCTACGCGGCGATCCTGGCCCACCTCGAATCGAGCGGCCTCTCGGCGGAGCGTGAACACACCTTCGCGCGTGTGATCGTCGAGAAGCCGTTCGGCCACGACTTCGCGTCCGCGCGCGCGTTGAACCAGCAGGTCGCTCGCGGCTTCCGCGAGCACCAGGTGTTCCGCATCGACCACTACCTCGGCAAGGAGACGGTGCAGAACATCGTCGCCCTGCGCTTCGCGAACGGGATCTTCGAGCCGCTCTGGAACGAGAAGTTCGTCGACCACGTGCAGATCACCGTCGCGGAGTCGATCGGCATCGAAGGCCGCGGCAAGTACTTCGAGGAGAGCGGGATCATCCGCGACATGATCCAGAACCACCTGCTCCAGGTGATGACGCTCGTCGCGATGGAGCCGCCCGTCAGCAGCGACGCCAACGCGATCCGCGACGAGAAGGTGAAGGTGCTGCGCGCGATCCGCTCGCTCACGCCCGAAGCCGTGGCGCAGCGCACGGTGCGCGGTCAGTACGGCCGCGGCTTCGTGCAGGGCCGCGACGTGCCCGGCTACCGCGAGGAGCCCGACGTCGCGCAAGACTCCCGCACCGAGACCTACGCCGCGATCCGGATCAACGTCGACAACTGGCGCTGGGCGAACACGCCGTTCTTCCTCCGCGCGGGCAAGCGTCTGGCGCGCCGCGTCACCGAGATCGCGATCCACTTCAAGCGACCGCCGCACCTGCTCTACGGCAACGTGCACCGTCGTAGCCTCGAGTCGAACGTGCTCTTGATCCGCGTGCAGCCCGACGAAGGCATCAGTCTCCGCTTCGGCGCCAAGGTCCCCGGTCCGGACTTCAAGATCCGCGGCGTGCGCATGGACTTCGACTACGGCTCCGCGTTCGGCTCGCAGACGGCCGACGCCTACGAACGTCTCCTGCTCGACGCGATGCTCGGCGACACGACGCTGTTCGCGCGCCGCGACGAAGTCGAAGAGGCGTGGCGCATCGTCGACTCGATCGTCGCCGGCTGGAGCGCCGCCGGCAGCGCACCGCTCGCCTACGAAGCCGGCACCTGGGGACCCGACGCCGGCGATGCGCTCCTCGGCGACGGCCGCACCTGGCGCCGCCCGTGATCGACACAAACATGCCGGACGTCGTCGAAACCGAGTTCGCGATCCCGCCCACAGAGCTCGAGCAGCACGTCCGTCGCTCCTGGCAGCAGCTCCCGCGCGACGACGCCCGCCCGCTGTCGCGCACGACGACGATGAACCTCGTCGCGGTGGCGCAGGCGGACGACGAAGCCCTACTCCGCGGCGCTCTCCAGCGCCTGTTCCGCTCGAGCCCGTGCCTCGCGTTCCTCGTGCTGCTCTCGCAGAACGATCGGCCGCTCGAAGCGAGCTTCGGCACGCACGTCGCCGTCGGGCGCAAGGACCGCCGCGTCCTCCTCGAGCGTGTCACGCTCCGCGCGGGCCGCGGCGACCAGCGTCGCATCGCGAGCCTGATCCGCCCGCTGCTGCTCGACGACCTGCCGACGCAGTTCTTCTGGGCCACCGCGATGCCCGAGGACGCACGGTTGCTCTTCGCGCTCGGTTCGCTCGCGGACCAGGTCGTCTTCGACTCGACCCTGTTCGCCGACCCGGAGGCGGGCATCGCGCGCATGTCGACCCTCTCGATGCCGACGGTCGATCTCACCGCACTGCGCACGCGCGCGTGGCGACACGCGCTCGCCGAGGCCTTCGAGCACGTGCCGTGGAGTCCGGGGCAGGCGGTGGACGTGACCATCCGCCACGGCGACGCCGCGGGCACGCGCGCCGCGGTGTCGTCCCTCGCGCGCTGGCTGCGCGACAAGCTCGACGCGCAGGTGCACGACGAGACCGCGCCGCACGGCCACGCGCCGGCGACCGAACCCTGCGCGCTCTGGCTCCGCACCGGCGGTTCGTCGATCCGCATCGAACACGGTTGGCCGTCGCCCCAGCTCCGCGTGTCGATCGAGCTGCCCACGTCGTGCTCGGTCCCCTACGACGTCGCCTCGCCCGCGCTCACGCGAGGGGAGTTGCTGGCGATGGCTGCGCAGGACCTCGGCGTGGTCGCCGGGCGGACGACGTAGCACGCATCAGCGCGTCGTGGCCTTCGCGCCGGTGGGCAGCAGTTCCTCGACCTCCGCGTCGGCGCGCGCCAACCGACGCTTCAGCGCCGCCTCGCTCGTCACGTCCTCGCCAGCTCCGATCGCAGCGCGCTCGAAGCGTTGGAACGCTGCGAGCCACTTCGCCCCGCTCGCGCGCACCGCGCGGAACTCGTCGTCGGTCGGGATGGGGATCCGCTTGCGCTCGATGCGCATCGCCTCGCGCCAGTGCTCGACGATGCTCGCGCGCGCGGCGGCGATCGTCTCGGCGGCGGGATGCCCGCGTTCGATCGCGACGCCATACGCCCACCACGCGAGGTGCAGATCCTGCTTGGCGAGATGGAGATCGCCGAGCGTCCGGTAGAGCTCGGCGCTTTCGCGGCCGCCGAAACGCAGCATCCCGGCGATCGCCGTGTAGAGCTCGTCCCACGGCACGCGGCGCGGTTCGTCCAGGCGCTGCACGGTGTAGCTCGCGCGCCCGGTGATCGGCGGAGCCATCGGCTCGGGCAGGACGTTCGAAAAGGTGAGGAAGTCGTGCGAGCTCCACAGCGACGGGTCGCGCTTGCATGCCGCCACGTAACGGATCGCGGCGATCTGCCAGCGCTCGCGTCCGAAGTGCGCGGCGGGGTTCAACGCGATCGCCGCTTCGAGCACCGGCAACGCTTCGTCGAAGCGACCGGCGTGCGCGAGCACCGTGCCGCGGTTGGCGAGCTCGCGGTAGCGGTGCTCCTTCGCCTGCGCATCGTCTGCCGGCAGACGGTCCAGCGCGGCGCGCTTCCTGGCGAGCACGTCGAGCGCATCGTCGTGGGCGCCGCGCCGTTCGTACGCGACGGCGAGGTCGTCGTAGGCAGGCAGGTCGCCGGGCTCGGCCTCGAGACGCGCGGGCAAGGTCGCGATGCGCGCGGCGTAGTAGTCGTCGGAGTGGCGGTACCAGCGACCGGTGACGAGGCGCAGCGCGTCAGGCAGGCCGCGCAGTTCGTCGCCGAGCGTGTCGCTGTCCCAGATGCACGGGACGGACGCGAGGAGAACGACTGCGAGAACGGCGCGATGCATGGCGCCGGATGATCGCACGCTCACGAGCTCGCGTCTTGCTGCGTCGTCGCCGGACCGCGGAAGAACGGCGCGGCCGCGGCGCGCGCGCTTTCGTCGCCGATGCCGATCACGACGTCGCCCGGCTCGAGCCGCGTCTCGGGGCCGATGCCGATGTCGGTCGTGCCGTTCCGCTGGATCGCGACGACGCTCAGCCGCGTGTCGCGCCGCAGTTCGCATTCGCCGAGGGACTTGCCGGCGAGGCGACAGCCCTGTTCGACGCGGTACGCGATCACCTGGAGGCCGGGGACGTACTGCGAGAGCCGCGCCGTCGTGCCGCGCGTGGGCGGCGCGACCTTGCGCATGTGGTAGGCCGCCTCGCGGATCGCCTGCACGCGGCGCGCGATCTCGTCGTCGGGGATCAGGAAGTGCCGCAACGCGCGCGCGGTGAGTTCGACGCCGGTCTCGAGTTCCTGCGTGACGATCTCGTCGGCGCCGAGTCCTTCGAGGCGCGGGATGTCGGCGAGGTAGTTCGCGCGGACCATCACGTGCAGGTCGGGCGCGAGGCGTCGCGCGAGCGAGACGGTGCGACTGGTCGCGTCGGGGTCGTTGGTCGCGACGACGAGCAGCCGCGCGCGGCGCACTCCCACCGCCTCGAGCGTGCTCACGCGCGTCGCGTCGCCGAACACGATCGCGAGGCCGTCTTTCTTCGCGCGCGTCACGGTCTCGGGGTTCATCTCCACCACCCGCACCGGCAACCCGACCGCGGCGAGCGACCGCACCAGTCCCTGACCCGCGGGCCCGAAGCCGACGACGATCACGTGGTCCTGGGTCTCGTCGCGGCTGCGTTTCGATTCGCCCTGCCCGCGGCCGAGACGACGCGCCAGCGCGAAGGCCGCCGGCGTGAGCGTGATCGAGGCGACCGCGACGACCAGGAACACGCGGCGCGCGGAGTCCTCGAGCAGGTCGTGTTCGCCCGCGAGCTGCGCCAGGACGAACGAGAACTCGCCGACCTGCGCCAACATCAGTCCGGCGCGCGCCGCCGACCACGCCGGCATGCCGAGTGCGCGAATCGCGACGAAGCCGAGCACCGCCTTGCCCGCGACGACGGCGAACAGCGCGATCCCGATGAACGCCGGCGCCTCGACGATCGTGCGAACGTCGAACAACATGCCGATCGAGACGAAGAACAGGCTCGACAGGGCGTCGCGGAACGGCTCGATCTCGCCGACCGCCTGGTGATGGTGGTCCGAGCCGCCGATCACCAGTCCGGACAGGAAGGCCCCGAGCGCGAGCGAGAGGCCGAGGGCGCCGGCCGCGAGCACGAGCGCCACGCACTGCACGATCACCGCGAGCAGGAACAGTTCGCGGCTGCGCGTGCGCGCGACGACGTCGAGGAAACGCGGCACGAAGAACCACGCCACGACCGCCAAAGCACCGAGCATCAGGAAGGCCTTGCCCGTCCCGAACAGCGCCGCGCCGATTCCGCCGGACGCACCGCCGAGCACCGGCATCAGCAGCAGCATCGGCACGACGGCGAGGTCCTGCGCGATGCAGATCGCGATCGCGAGCCGCGGCGCCGGCGCCTGGAGTTCGCCGCGATCCGCGAGCAGCTTCGTGATCACCGCCGTGCTCGACAGCGCGAGCAGGCAACCGAGGAAGACCGCCTGCGGCCACGGCATGCCGCCGATCTGCGCGGCGAATGCACCGAGCGCGATCGTCAGTCCGATCTGCAGGCCACCGCCGAGCAGGATCGCGCGGCGCAGATGCGCGAGCCGCGTGTTCGACAGTTCGGTGCCGACCGTGAACAGCAGCATCACGACGCCGATCTCGGCGAGCTGTTCGACGAGATCGGGTCGTCGGACGAGGCCGAGGCCGTTCGGACCGATCAGGGCGCCCGCGACGAGGAAGCCGACGATCGTCGGCACGCGCACGCGCTGGAAGACGACTCCGACGACGACGCAGAGCAGGAACAGCGAGCCGAGCTCGAGCAGCGTGTCGGCGAGTGGATGCGAGGCGAGCACGGCTCGGTGCGGTCCGCCCTGGCGTCAGCGACGCGCTTCGCGATTGGCGACGAACACCGCGATCTGGCCGTGTTCGCCGTGCGGCGCCTTGTCGATGTCGAACAGCTTGATCGCCTCGAAGAGCTGCATGAGCTTCGGATAGCCGTAGTTGCGCGGATCGAAGTCGGGCTGCTGCGAGACGATCTTCGCGCCGACGCCGCCGAGGTTGGCCCAGCCGTCCTCGTCGGCGATCGCGTCGACCGACGACTGCAGCAGATTCACCAGCGCCTTGTCCTGCTGGAGTTCCTTGGTGCTGCGCCGCGGCACGCGCCCGCCGCCGTCTTCTTCCTCCTCTTCCTTCGGCCGCGCCAGGATGTCGACGAACACGAAGCGATCGCAGGCGGTCACGAACGCGCGCGGGGTCTTGCGTTCGCCGAAGCCGATCACCATCAGACCTTCTTCGCGGATGCGCGACGCCAGCCGCGTGAAGTCGCTGTCGCTCGACACGAGGCAGAAGCCGTCGAGCTTCGCGCGATAGAGCAGGTCCATCGCGTCGATGATCATCGCGCTGTCCGTCGAGCTCTTGCCGACCGTGTAGCGGAACTGCTGGATCGGCTGGATCGAGTGCTCGAGCAGTCGCTCCTTCCACGTCTTCAGGTTCGGCGTGGTCCAGTCCCCGTAGATCCGCTTCACGATCGCGACCCCGTAGTTCGCGACCTCCGCGAAGAGCCCTTCGGTCGTGCTCGGCGAGGCGTTGTCGGCGTCGATCAGGACCGCGAGGCGGCGCGGGGAGGGAATGGGGTCCATGGGCGGCGGGCTAGCAGACAGGGCAGCCACGACCAGCGCCACGCTAGGCTTTTGTTCATGCGCTTCCTTCTCGCGTCCGCGTGCCTCACCGTCGTGTCGACCGTCGCGATCCAGGACCCCGCGCCCACACCCGCGAAGGCCAACCCGCTCGCCGTCTTCGCCCCGCTGATCGGCCGTGATTGGGTCGGCGTCTTCCCCGACGGCAAGCTCAGCGACACGCAGCGCTACGAGTGGGTCTACGGCGCCAAGTTCGTTCGCAACACGCACCAGGTCCGCGTGGCGGACGGCACGGCCGTCTACGAGGGCGAGACCATCTACGCCTGGGACGCGCGCGCCGAGCGCATCACGTGGCTGTACTGGAACACCAGCGGCGGCTACGTCGCGGGCACCGTGACGGTCCGCGACGACGGCGTGCTGATCGTCGAGGGTGACAACCACGGCCCGAAGGAACAACTCGACCAGGTCAAGGCTGAGGTTCGCATCGGTGACGGCGAGTGGTCGATGCGCCCCGGCAAGGCCAAGGATGGCAAGTGGAGCTTCGAGGAGCCGCGGGCGTATCGCGCGAAGACGTGAAGGTCAGGCGCGAGCGCAGACTGCCGCTGTGGGCATCTCGTCCCAGGTCCGGCCGTCGAGCTCGCGTCCGTTGCGCTTCTTGCGCGTGCCACCCCACTGCTTGAAGAAGAACGCAACGCCTGCGGCCAGGCACTGGTCGCGGATCGCCCGAACCCAGGCCGGATCCATCGGCCGTGAGCCCGGGCCGGATTCGCCTCCGGCGATGACCTGGTCGATGCCCGATAGGTCCAGGTTCGGCAAGGGACCGAGGAGCGGTTCGAGCGAGAGGAACTTCACCGCGGCGCCGGTGCCGCGCAGCAGATCGATGCGGTCGGTGTAACGCTCGTTCTCCACGCTCACGCCCATCCCCGGCGCGCTTGATCAGGATCTGGTAGCGATGCTGTGGGGTGCAATACATCACGTCGATGTCGCTTCGCTCGCCGATCGTCGCCTCGAGTGGGCGGCCTTCGGCCCCTGCGGGTCGATCAGGCGGTACCGCTGGAAAAGCGGGAACAGTCTCCATCCCGCGCAGCGGAGTGCCGGCGATCACGTCGCCCGAGCCCTTCCGACGGTGCTGGTCCGCCAGATTCGCGCGGTCCCCCGCACCCGCTACCATCCCCCGCCCGCAACCACGCCCGTTCATGTCCATCCGCCGCGAGCACAAGGTCCAGGAGCGGCTCGAGAAGCTCCTCGCCGAGCACCAAGGCGCCGATCCCGCGCGCGTCGGGCCGCTCGATGCGCCGATCGTCGAAGGCTCCACGCTGACGCGGCGCACGGCGCTGCGGCTCTTCGAGGCGGCGCTGCAATCGCGGCTGCAGGATCTCGAAGCGCGGCGGATGAAAGACGAGGGGCGCAGCTACTACACGATCGGCAGCAGCGGGCACGAGGCGAATGCCGTCTTCGGGCAGCTGCTGCGAATCACCGACCCCGCATTGCTGCATTACCGCAGCGGCGCCTTCATGGCGGCGCGCGCGCGACGCGGTCACGGCGAGACGCCGATCTTCGACACGATGCTGTCGTTCGCGGCGTCGGCCGAGGATCCGATCTCCGGCGGACGGCACAAGGTCTTCGGCTCGCGGTCCCTGTGGGTGCCGCCGCAGACGAGCACGATCGCGAGTCATCTGCCGAAGGCCGCGGGGATGGCCTTCGTGATCGCGCGGCTGAAGCGGCTCGGCCTGCCGTCCCCGATCCCCGACGATTCGATCGTCTACTGCTCGTTCGGCGACGCGTCCGCCAATCACGCGACGGCGCTCGCGGGCTTCAATGCCGCGGCGTCGGCGACCTTGCAGCGACAACCGTGTCCGATCGTGTTCGCGTGCGAGGACAACGGCATCGGCATCAGCACGAAGACGCCCAAGGGTTCGGTCGAGCGCCGCTTCCGCGCGTTCGAAGGGCTCAGCTACTTCACCGCCGACGGCCGCGACTTCGCACAGAGCTTCGACGCCGCGCGCGCCGCGATCGACTTCTGCCGCCGCACGCGCCAGCCGGTGTTCTTCCACCTTCACACCGTGCGGCTGATGGGGCACGCCGGCTCCGACGTCGAGACCGTCTATCGCAGCGAGGACGAGCTCGACCACGTCGAGTCGCTCGACCCGTTGCTGGTCTTCGCCGATCTCTTGCTGGCGACCGGCGCGATCGACGTCGACGCGATGCGCGCGCTGCACGACGACCAGAAGGCGCGCATCGCGCGCGCGGGCGACGAGGCGTCGCGGCGCGGCAAGATCACGAGTGCTTCGCAGGTGAAGGCTCCGCTCGACCTGCCGCGCGCCGAGGCGCTCACGCCCCGCGTCGCGTCACGCGAACGCCGTCTCGAGGTCTTCGGCGGCAAGCTCCCCGAGGACGACCCGCGCCCCCGCCATCTCGCGTTCCGCATCTCGCAGGGCCTCAAGGACATCCTCGCCGCGCATCCCGAGTCTTTCCTCTTCGGCGAAGACGTCGCGAAGAAGGGCGGCGTCTATCACGTCACCACCGGCCTCGTCGACGCCTTCGGCGCCGGGCGCGTGTTCAACACGATCCTCGACGAGACGACGATCCTCGGCCTCGCGCAGGCCTTCGGCACTCTCGGCTGCCTGCCCTTCCCCGAGATCCAGTACCTCGCTTACGTCCACAACGCGCTCGACCAGATCCGCGGCGAGGCGGCGAGCCTGCAGTTCTTCAGCGAGGGACGCTTCGCCAATCCGATGGTCGTCCGCATCGCGGGCTATGCGTACCAGAAGGGTTTCGGCGGGCACTTCCACAACGACAACAGCATCGGCGCCTTGCTCGACATCCCCGGGCTCGTGATCGCGTCGCCCGCGCGCGGCGACGACGCGGTCGGGATGCTGCGCAGCTGCGCGGCCGCGGCGTCTCAAGCCGGCAAGGTCTGCTTGTTCCTCGAGCCGATCGCGCTCTACATGAGCAAGGACCTCCACACCAAGGGCGACGGCCTCTGGGAGTGCCGTTATCCGCCGCCCGAGGAGTGCGTGCCGCTCGGCGAAGCGCGCGTGTATCGGGAGGACGGCGACGACGATCTGCTGATCGTGAGCTGGGCGAACGGCCTGTTCATGAGCCTGCAGGCCAAGGAGAAGCTGAAGGCGCATGGCGTGCGCGCGCGCGTGCTCGACCTGCGCTGGCTGGCCCCGCTGCCGATCGACGCGGTGAGGGAACACGCGAAGGCGACCGGTCGCGTGCTCGTCGTCGACGAATGCCGCGCAACGGGCGGCGGTCCGTCGGCCGCGATCCTCGCCGCTTTGGTCGAGGACGACGCTTGCCGCGACGTGCGCCTGCGCCGCATCGCGGGCCTCGACTCCTATGTGCCGCTCGCCGAGGCCGCGAACCTCGTGCTGGTCCAGACCGACGACATCGTCCGCGCGGCGCAGGCGCTCTGCGCCGAGGTGCGTGCATGAGTTCCGCAGCGCGGAAGCCGATCGCGGTGCTGCTCTGTCCGGGGCGCGGCAGTTACGGCAAGAACGAGCTCGGCTCGATCGCGAAGGCACTCGCCGGTGCCTCGGACCAGGCCGCCCTGCGCGAAGCGCTCGCCGAAGCCGACGCCGTGCGCGCGCGCGAGCGCCGCCCGACCGTGAGCGAACTCGATGCCGCACCGGCCTTCCGCCCCGGCCTGCACCTCGACGGCAAGAACGCCGCCGAGTTGATCTACTTCGCGACGATGGCGCAGCTCCCCGTGCTGAGCGCGCGCTACGCGATCGCCGCGGTGGCCGGAAACTCCCTGGGTTGGTACACGGCGCTCGCGGCATCGGGCGCCGTCGACGTCGCAACGGGAGCCCTGCTCGTGCGCACGATGGCGCGGCTGCAGGACCTCGCAAAGGGCGGGCAGATCCTCACGACCAGCGTCGACGCCGATTGGCGCGTCGATCCGGCGCTCGCGCGCGGTATCGACGACGCCCTCGCGGCCGTCGCGGCGCGCGGCGAAGACCACCACGTCGCCCGCAGCATCCGGCTCGGCGGCCACGAGGTTCTCGCGGGCACCGAAGCGGGCGTCACCGCATTGCTCTCCGCATTGCCGAAGGTCTTGGGCGGCGAACGCGAGTTCCCCTTCCGCCTCGCCGGGCATGGTCCCTTCCACACGCGCCTCTGCACCGAAGTCGCCGCGGCCGCGCAGCACGAACTCTCCGAGCTGCCGGTGACGATGCCGCGCATTCACCTCATCGACGGCAGAGGCGATGTTCACAGCCCCTGGTCCGCCGACCCCGACGAGTTGCTCGACTACACCACCGGCGAACAAGTGCTGACGACCTTCGACTTCAGCGCTTCCGTGCGCACCGCGCTCCGCGAGTTCAATCCGGATGTCGTGCTCTGTGCGGGCCCGGGCACGAGCCTGCGCGCGCCCGCGGGACATGTGGTGATTCGCGAGCGGTATCGCGGTGTGCACGGGCGCGAGGAATTGTTCGCTTCGGGGATCGTCGCAGTGGAGTGAGTGAGGGCGAACCGCTGGTTCTTGTGACGTCGATCACCGATTCCGTGCAACGTCTTTGACGCTCAACCGCCGGCGCTGCTTGGGGCGCCGGTCGGCTGCTGCGTCGACTTACACGCCCAAGACTTGCTAGCCCAACTTGAAAGGTTTCGAGCGCCGATGGCCTCCATTCCGTGAATGGAGGCAGCCTCCGTTCGGAGTTGTCACTACATCCGGGCGACGAGCGAGGGGGCTTTCAACCGCTTGGGGACTTCCAACCCGAGGCGCTCGAGAATCGCGGCGGTATCGGGGTCGGGTTCGGACACGCAGCGCAACCGCATCTCGCGGTGGTCCTCCAGCGGGAGGACGACGTCGACCGCAACCACTCGCCGGAGTTCTTCGAGCACGGTCCTCGGGCTCGTGCCGAGCCCAGCACGGGCTTGCCAGCCCTGCAAGACTTCCACAGCGCGAAGGCGAGGTAGCAGACCAGGATGTGCGCCTGGACGCGGTCCTCACGCTGGTGCCAGATCGGGCGGATCTGCAGGTCGGACTTCTGGATGCGAAAGGCGGACTCCGCCTCGTGAAGCTGGATGTAGGTCCGCCACAACTCGTCAGGCGACCAGTCGGTGACGTTGGAGCGCAGGACGTAGCAGCCCTCGGACGCACGGTTCCACGCCTGCCACTTGCGGTTGCGCTGCCAGGTCACCCGCAGACCCGATGGGCTCTTGTCGTCGGTCGCGACGGTCACGTCGAAACGTGCTGCCGCACGGCGGTTGCTCTGCAGAAGCCGACCGATCTGCCGCTGCACCTGCCCGGAGTCGACCGTCTTCTTGGCGCTGGCGAGGCGCCGTGACAGGCTCTCGAGTCCGGTGACGATGCGTTCGCTGAAGCGCTCGTGCATCGCCACTTCCTTCTCCTTGCGCGCTGCCGAGCGACACAGGATGAACACCTCCTCGCCCTCCGGGCCGGGGCAGAGCTTGACGTCCAGTCCATCACGGACCTGCGCCCAGCCGGTCTTGTCGCGCAGCTCGCGAGCCCACTTCCGCAGCTCGCTCCGTGCCGCACCGATCACGTACTTCCGGTTGCCGGCCCGCAGCCACTGCAGGTTCGCCTCGCTGACCATCCCGCGGTCCATCACCCAGACCCGGCTGGCCTTGCCAAAGCGTGCCTCCATGTTGGTCACCACCTCCTCGACGGTGGTGACGTCGGTGCGGTTGCCGGCGAACACCTGGTAGCCGAGCGGAAAGCCCTCGCGGGTCACCACCAGTCCGATGCAGACCTGCTTGCAGTCCGGACGCTGATCGCGGCTGTGTCCGCGCTGCGCTTGCGGGTTGCCCTTGGCATCGCCTTCGAAGTAGGTCGACGTCACGTCGTAGAGCAGCAGGTCGTACGTGATCCCGAACAGCTCGCCGTAGCACTCCTTGAGGTGCGCTTCGAGTGCGCGCTGGTGCGGCAGCAGACGATCCAGCCCCTGGTAGAGCCGCGTGTGGTGCACCAGTTCGGCGGGCACGCCGAGGATGTCTTCCAGCGCCGTGCGCCGATACCAGTCCTCGGCGATGTGCAGTTCGCTCGATGGCTCGCACAGCCGCGCGATCACGAGGATCGCCGCAACGTCCCACCACGGCACCTGCTCGCGGCCGACCGCGAGTCGGGCTCGACAGAAGCCGTCGAGTCCCAGCGCCTGCCAGAGCTTCCATGCCAACCACACCTCGCCGAACGACCGGGCGCGCTCGACCCGCACCTTCTCCAGCAGCACCTTGCTCGGCGTCGCCCTTGCCGCGTTCGCCGGCTCGAACAGGTCACGCTCGGCAGGTCGCCGCCGTCCGACGAACTGCTCGGCCAACGCAGCGGCGCGCGCACGTCCGTCGGCATCCAGCTCGCCGAGATGGGCAACGACCTCTTGTCGGACCTTGGAGCCGAACCGGATCGATCGCACCAGGCGCCAGTGCACATGGCGCCTGCCGTTCTTGGTGACGGTCGTGTGCCGGAGATACATCGCTTGTCGCAACCGCGCGCGGCCACGAGGATCTCACCTCGACGCCATCGACCTCAACAGGGTTGGTTGTCACTACATCGCCCGCGCCAATCGACTCCGCAGCCATTCGGTCAACGGTGCTCGAACTCGATGCGCGACCCCTCGAAAAAACCTCCGCCGATCCGCCTGCCCTTCAAGTTGGGCTAGCCCGATCGACGGCGGCAAGCACTAGAAGATAAACCGCGCGCGCATCCTCGAACTCCTGCTCTCGGATCGTCACCCAAGGTCGATCCTTGGCCATCTTGCTAGGGTGGATGTGGTTGCGCAGAACACGCAGTCGATGCACCAACCCGCCAGAGTCAACCACGAAGCGTGGGACATCAATGGATGCCAGCCACCCAGCAACACGACAGACCTCGATTAGCTGGCTGAAGGTCCAAGCCCTCGGATCTTGGACCCGCTGTGGGCGGTCTTTCCGAGGCAGCTTCCGCGCAATGCGCTCGGCCTTCTTCGGTGAACGGAGACACCTCAAGACCAAGAGCCCCTCTACACCCGCGCCAAGCGATGCGACCGCAGCAGCAAATGCGCCAGCTGCCGCGGCCCGGCCTGCCTCCTCCTCGAACCGAACAACGATGTCTCGGAGAGCGGCACTGAACTCGTCTCCATGGAAAGTTGACCTACGCCCACGCTCCATGCACTCATCAAAGTGCGGGGCATCCTGCTCCTTGAGGCGGGCAAGATCGTCGAGACCGAATTCCCGAAGAGTGCCAAGCATCGCGCTGTCAAGCAAAGCATCATACTGTGCCTCCAGACGCGAATGCTCGGGCGGTCCGTCACCCCTTGCCCAATGCTGGTCCGAATCAAGGCCATGCTCCCTCCTAATCGCGTCCATCTGCGAAGCGATCGGGTCCAACTGCTCATCGTAGCATCCGTCCAACCATCGGTGCTCATACAGGCTCACAACCGAGCCACCAGCGAAGCTAGCGTACTGCTCAAACCCGATCCGGCCCGCCTCATACAGGACCGTCGCAAGAGTCACGAATCGCCGTACGGCGTCAGGGTCGCGCCAAGAACCGGACTGCTGCCGATCCAGCTTGACGGCCGACAATGCCGACTGCAAGCGAGACTCACCCCCTGCTAGACGCTCGATTCTTGCCAGCGCCTCGCCGAGCCTCTCATCGCTTGCGAACCCCGCTTCGCGACGCCGCAGTGGGGCAAGCATCCTTCTACGAACGTCTTTCATGGCGCTCAGTGCGTCTAACACTCGGCATCCGCGGCGGCGCGCAGCGCCATACGCTGCATACTGTTGTCATGCGCCGTCATTTCCAGTAGATGAAGGTCCCCATGCTTTCGAGACCGAGGAGGCGCTTCATCTCGACCTCGGCCTGGTACCTGAGGCCTTTGTGATCGCCTTTGTCTTCAGTGAAACTGCTCAGACGATAGGCGTCTCGAAAGTAGAAGAAGGCGGTCATCTCATCTCCACGCCCTGCAGCCTTCTTGCCGAGATTGAAGTAGGCCTGATTCCGGTACGACTTGAGGCGATTGGAGAGCTCGACGTACGCGTCGTGGAATGGAGCGACCTTCTCCTGGACGAAGTCGTAGCGGAAGTTGTCGCGGTGGTACTGCTGGTATTCTTCGAGGATGAAGCCCACGAAGTTCGCGGCCGCGTTCGCCTGCTTGGCGAGCGCAAGAAGTTGGTCGTCAGGCTGCTCGGCAAGGGGGCGATCGAGAAGCGCCTTTGCCTTGGACTCGGCTTCGGCCGGCTTCGCGAGGCCATCGACGCCCCAGCGCTTGAGCAATTCAGACCTTGCCGCCTCGATGTCCTCCGATTGAGGCTCTTGAGCAGGTGCCTGCGGGGAGGTGAAGAGCAGAACGGTGGCCAAAGCGAGCATGGCGGGTCTACTGGTCAGCATGGCTTTCTCCTTGTGACTGCGGGTCGGTTCGTGTCAGCATGACGTTCAGCATTAGCGGAGGCGCGAAGCGCCGTCCGCTGCATGCTGTTGTTGGGCGATTGGGGTTGGACGCACCACTTCGGTGGGTACCACTGCGGGATCGGGACCGGGCGCGGCGTGTACTTCTGCTTGATGCGGGTTCGACCGGACTCGCCCGCGATCTCCGGGTGCGCCACACGCGCGTACTTGCCAACCTCACAAAACACGTTCTGGCAGTCGATGAGTTGCAGGCTGCGGCCCCAGAGGCTCTGGAACTTCATGCCGAGCCGCTCAAACTCGTCGCTCGCGCGCTCAGCCATGATCTGGATGATCTCGGCTTCGCTAAGGCCCGCCACGTCCTTGAAGCACTTGCTGATGCCGTCCCGAGCACCGGGACCTGCCACGACGAACTCCATCTCGGAGAAGTCGGTGAGCTCGCTGTAGTTGATGTCGATGGCGAACTGGAACGCGAGGAAGTCGCCGAGTGACGGATAGCCGCGCAGCAGCTCGAACGCTCCTCGAAGCGAGCCCGCCTTCGCGAGCTTCTTCGGCGCCCCGTCGGCCATCATGTGCTCGATGAGCCGGAGGTGGTTTCGATGCTTGCGCGGGCTGCCGAACGCGGGCGACGGCATGATGTACGCGGCCGAGTAGACGCGCGCTCCTTCCTCGAGCCGCCCGTCGAGCACCTTCGCGAAGGCGTCGAACGAGAAGTCCTTCCAGCTCAGCGCTCCGAACTTCGCACTCAAGCTCTCCCACGTCTCGATCTTGTTGAAGAGCTTGAAGAGCATCGTGCGAAAGAAGACCTCCTCAGCCTTTTGCGAGCCCTCGTAGATCACGTGCCGAATCAGGTACTGGCTCACGCGGTCCGACGCTCGGTACGCGTTCGTGAAGCGATGCATGCTGAGGATCGGGTCCTCGGTCCATGGCGGCGTGGTCCCGAGCACGCGGCGCATGAACATCTCCTGTCGCTCCGAGGCGAAGCGCCAGTACGTATCGAAGGCGGGCGTCGTCTTGAGAACGCGCCCACCCGACAGCCGGATCTCGTAGGCAGCTCGCATGCTCATTCTGTCCATGCGCTGCCCGTTCGGTTCTTGCCGAACGACTCACGAGAGTTGTCGGGGTTCACACGGCTCTTCCGAAGGTACGCGTCGTGAATCCAGCTCTGGACGGTGGCCGCGTCCTCCGACCAGTTGTAGATGGTCGCGAACCCGCACTTGATATTGTCGTGAAGGCGCGGCGGGATCGTGTACGGGTTGTACTTGCCGGGCGCTGGTCGTGGGTACGCCGGCAGCAGGATGCCGAGGAGACCCGAGCGGGGGTTGAACTCCGTGTGCCGGATCGACGACCCGATCTCCCAGTCGACGTGCTTGCGTTGCCACGTCTCCGCACCAATCAGAACGACCGTTACCGAGGTGTCCCGCAGGTACTCGTCTCGGATCTTCTGCCGGATGGTGTCCGTCGGCAGGTTCGGGTTGATGTCGCCTACCTGGACTGAACCTGGCACGATCGCGCCGAAGGCATTCCCGAAGCGCAGCTCGAAGATCTTCTTGTAGCTCTCATCGAGCGCATGGTGATAACTGACGAAGACCTTGTGCCTGTTGCTCATGTCGCTCCTCGCGAAACGGAAAACGGCCCGTGCTCAGCGTGGTCGTCGCTCGCAGCACGAGGCGAGTAGATGAGTTGGCGGGCACCAAGGTCGATCGTGACCCGTCCACCCGGACCTCCGCGCAGCTCGCGGAAGACCCGGTAGCCGTCGAGGATTGCGGTCTCCCATTGCCACAAGGGCACAGTCTCGACCTCGTAGCCCTCGACGAACTCCTTGACCGTCTTCAGCAGGTCGAGGTCGACGTGATCGAGCCCCTCGAAGAACTTGAGCTGCTTGGCGCGGCTGAAGACGATCGCAGAGACCGCCTCCTCGATGATGCCCGCTCGCGCGCCGTCCTGCGCCTCATCGATCTTCGAGTCGCTCTTGCGCTTGGTCCGCATGAGCGCACGCACGACCGGAGACCACCCGAGATGCACTGCGTAGGCGAAGTGGAAGATGTCGTGGAAGCGGTAGCCATCCGGGTCCTCGATGTTGTCCGTGAGCCGGTCTCCAAAGTTGATGTCGTTGCACCTCAGGATGACGGCCCTGTGGTTGCCGCGTGCGCGCTCGAGGAAGTCGACTTGCAGCAGCCGAGGGAGCTGCTCCTCCACCGGGAAGGCGTCGTCGAAGAGGGGCGCGTAGCGATTCTCGTCGGGCCAGCGGCTCCGGGTCTTCTCCGTGTTCCGGGCGGCGGCATCGCGTATGCGGACGTCGGCATCGTTGGCAATCACCGTCAGGAACGCCCACGTGCGGCCCAACAGCGCCCGCATGTTGTCGTTCCTCGATGTGCTGACAGCCGCGAGCACTTCACCCACCGCCGCACCGAAACGGAGGTGCCCCGGAAGCTGAGGGCCGTCTGCCGCCGGGAGGACGATCCCGTCGGGCACCGGCAGTTCTTCAAGCAGGCCTGGCGTGACGACCGCCGCGAGGCGCACGAAGTACCAGAGGAAGTCGCCGATCTCCTCGACCATTCTCTCTCGATAGACCGGGTAGGCTTCGCGCTCGCGGCGCTTCTTCTTGAGTTCGGAGACGATGCTCCCAGCCTCACCAATCAAGCCCGCAGCCAGCAGCGCCGCGTGGTCCGACTTGTCCTTGAACTTGTCGGTCTTCGCGGCGAGCGCTGCGAATTCGAGGAGCCAGCGATCGTCGGTCATCGCGCGCTCCTTCGTGCGCGCCGCTTGGTGGCGGGTGCCGCCGTGGTCGCCGCGGGCACTGCTGCTCGCTCGTGCTTCGCGAACTCGAGGGGATCGCCCTGGACACCCCACTTGGCTTCGCTCTCGAGCCAGCCCACGAAGGCGCCGGGCAGGTCGCCCGTGAACACGCGGTGCCCTCTGCCCCAACAGATGTCGACCGTCTCCTTGCCGAAGGCGCGGAACTTCTTTGGGATCTTCGGCGCCGAGCGCCCCCAGTAGACGAACTTCGTGGCGACGAGCAGGCGATCGACCCCGGTGTCCCGGTCGAGGTTGGCCTTGTTCGAGCGCCCATCGGACAAGCTGTGATGTGAATCGGCTTGCACCCACCGCTTGCCTTCGCGGCGGTAGATGTTGTCGCCGTACATGACCTTCAGGCTGCCCTTCAGGTTCGGGCGCTTCAGGATGAAGCGTGGGTCGTTCCAGTACTCGTCGAAGCCGAGGTCTTCGCCCACCTGCATCGCGAAGATGAGGCGTCCCTTGTAGTCGTACGTCCCCTTCGCGCCGGTACCGACGACCCAGTCTCCCACAGATGCGTGCTTGCGGATCTTCGGCTTGCAGGTCGCCAACGTGCAGAACCCGAAGAACGGGTTCGGGGCGAAGCCGAAGTCACGCGCAACGACGTAGGAGTAGAGCTTCATCAGCAGTTGAACCTCTTGACCGTGTAGTCGGGCGCTGTGCGCGGGCTCCCAGTCGCAGGATCGTCAAAATCGCTGATCTTGCCGTTGATCGCATCGACGACGCGCTCGCTCTGCCAGCCCACGACGGCGGCATCGCCATGAGTCCGCAGTGCCTCGGGGATATCTGCGTCCGTTGCGCCTTGCGCGAATACGCCGACCACCTGCTTCCCCTGCTCGATCGCGTAGTGGATCTCCCAGTTCACCCAGTCGCTCTGCGCTGTGTCGTGCGTGATCAGCACGACCAGGGTGCTGGCCCAGTCGATGCGTGGTTTGAGGTACTCCTCCTTGATGTAGTCGGGGTTATTCGCGTTGTTTGGCTTGTCGCTGTTGATTGAGCCATCACGCACTTCCATCCCGGCCTTGGAGATGAGCTCTTTCAGCTTCGGTAGAAGGTCGTCGTCCTCGTGGACATGAGAGATGAAGATGTTCTTCTTGTCCGCCATGCTCTTCACTCCGCGTTGCCAGCAGCCGCGGCTGGCGGGTTGCTTTGCTGGATGCCGCGAAGCACCAGCTCCACGATTCGCTCTGCCGAGCGGGTCGTCGCCAGCTCGCGGTTCTCCTCCACGGTGAGTCCGTTGTTGAGATTACTGATTGCCCCGGACTTGAACTCGGCCGCGACTTCCTCGAACTCGTCCCACTTTAGGCCGGCGCTGAGGTAGAGCTTCTTCACGTCGTCAGTGTGGGGGCGCTGGCTGTGAAACTGCGATGTGAGTTCCGTGCGCGGCGCGCCGTCCAGCGCGTCCAAGACAAGCCGAGCGCAGCCGCCGAATGCGCCCACGAGATAGAGCGGGCGCTTGGCCCGGAAGGTCAGAAGGGCCTCTTCCAGCACACCAGGCATTCGCCCCCGGTAACCGAGACCGGTTCTGCCACCGATCACGATGCGGGCGCTGATATCAGCGGTCTGCCGAGCCCTCATTGCCGCGAGACCTCTAGCCCATGCGAACCGCTCCGCAGCAGAGTCTGACGGGAACTCGACCTGGGGCGACTCGACAAATCGAGCGTCGAGTACCTCCGTCACCTCCGCGGGCCTGTCGTAGCGGATCACTTCGACGAGCGGTCCGAGTCGAGCCTCGTCGTTAGCGAGGGGCACCATCGGCCACGCGAGGTAGTTCACGAGCTCAGCGGGAGCCGCGTCGTCAGGAGCTCGTCCACGCAGTTGGTCGATGACCGGGTCGCGAACAAGGGTGGCCAACTGATCGGTGTACCCCTTCTTCCCGAGGTGACCTCCGTATGCGAGGCGAACCCCTGCAACGAGCAGGTAGCGCGACAACTCTAGGAAGATGGCGTCGAGGTGTGCCTGGCGAAGACCAAAGCGTTTCAGATCCTCCGCTTCGGAAATGGACATTGCTACCAGCAATCCTCGGCTGCGAAGATCATGGGCGCGTGCGTGCCGCTCCAGCGGGGTCTCGACGCTCACACCAGTGTGGCTGAGGACGTCGAGCTCTTCGATGCCAAGCGGAGGGTCCGGGTACAGAACCGGCTTCCCCTTGTCGCGATGGACGATGGTCAGCAGTTCAGGACCTGCGAAGAGCAGGTCGTCCCCCTCACGCTGCCGGAGCTTCAGATTCTCCTCCGCGTACGCGTGACGCAACGACTCGCGGAGAAGCAGATCGACGACGTCCTGCGCCCTGCCCGGCTGCCAACGAATCACGGGCGTGTTTCCCGAGTACGGGAAGCGCCGGGTCTCCTGCACTTGCACGGCGTCCACGATCACCACGGGACGCTGGTTCTGCTTGGCGAGTAGCACCTCGCGCCGACACCATTCTCGGGATGAGAAGGCGTCGGTCACTACAGCCAGGAGCGCCGTGTCCTTGACCCCCTTCTCGATCTCCCTGCCGAAGCGTGACCCCGACGCGATGTCACCGCTATCGAACCACGTGTTCTCGGGATGCTCGGCGGTGAGGTGTTGGAGCAGCGACTTGACGACGCCCGGCTCCTTTTCCAAGTCTGCCTTTGCGTGGCTGAGGAAGATGGTCGCGGCGGCAGCATCCTCGTTCTCGTCGCGCGGACGCAGCCTGCGAATCAGGAGGTGGACGAGCCGTCGGGCGATGCACTTGTGCCTTTCCTCCTCGGTGTCGAACGCCCACGCGCGAAGAAAGCTGATGCTGTCGAGGCGCTTGTCTACGGGGTAGCCGTGCTCGGTGAGCTGCACGGGCATGAATCGATGCCGACCCGCCTCAGCATTCGTGCGAAGCTGCACCACATAGTCGCCCCACGACCTTCCTGACTTTGCCTTTCGGCGTGCCGCAGCCGCCAGGTGGTCATCGGCGAGGAGGACCACGAGGACGCGGTGGGCCTCGTCCGCAATCTTCGGCTCGGGAGGCTCACCCGAACCATCGTCGGGCGTGAAAACGGTCGGGATCTGGAGCCCTGGGACCGCCGGGTCTGCGTTCAGCACCTCGTGCAAGTAATCCGCTGCGGCAGCGGCCTCCTTCGACGCCGGATGGAACTCGAACTGAACGAGAAGCGGAAAGCTCCGGTTCACTTCGCTCATGTACCGTTGCTCCTCATGTTCGCTCTCCACCCTATCGCACGCCACGGGTCGCCGAATGTCGCCCAACGTGTGGTCGACGGGTCTGCATAACACCCTGGAACGCAGTCTCCACGCCTGCCTAATGCGGTGCCGCCGCGTCTCGCGCAGCCCGCCGTACCGCGCCATGCCCGACCTAGTGGGCACTCAACGCCCAGCGCCCGCCACGTTAGACAGACCGGCCTAATCGGAACCCCCCTCACCCCATCCGATCATCGCGAAACCCGCATGACCCAGCAGCGGCTCCACGGCGCACGCGTCGAGGCCGTCTTCCGGCAGGTGCATGGGGGTGGACTGCCGGATCGTGTGACACGTAACGCGGCTGCTCAGGCACGTGGCGACGGCCGCGCATCGGACGTCGTGCTGAAGCGCCTTGGCGCAGAGGTGGTGACCTCGACGATCGTCACGCACGCGCTCGAGCCAAGCGACCGACCCGGGACGCTCGCCGGCCTTCGCGGCCGCGAACCGGGATGTCACGGCGGGCAGGCGTTGAGATGCGGATTCGCCGCACGAATCGTCCGCTCCCAGCTCGCTCACGACGTCGAAGCGCGATCGGACGAGCGAGCGCGGCCGCACGCGCGGCGCGCAGGTCTCCGCTCCGATGGCGAGTCGTGCACTCATGGTCTCGCGGGTGCTCCGTCAGGCGGCGGACCGTAGCCGCTCGGCTGCGCTGCAACAACCGCCGCCGAGCGGGGGCCAATGCCGGCCTCGAGCGGTTCGAAGTCGACGCACTCGAAGCCAGCCGAGTTGTTTTCGAGTGCGACCCGCGGAGTAGATCCCGGGCAATCAGGCTTCGACGGCATGTGGCGCGTCCTCATCCCCCTCCCCGCCCAACCCGGCCTCCTCGGCGGCGAGCTCTACGCACAATGGCTGGAGTTCGGAGCGCAGGTGGCCGCATCCCAGGCGATGCGCTTCCAGATCGCGCCGCGGATGCCGAACCTCGACATGACGACGTTGATCCGGCACGCGGACGGCACGGTCGAGATCCGGCCGCGCTTCGCGCCGGTGTTCGGGTTCCGCTGCCTCTGAACTGCGACTGACGGCGCGCGCCGCGCTGGGCTCTATCGTGCGAGCCCGCGCATGAGCCGTTCGTGGATCGCCGTCCTGGTCGTCGCGCTCGCCGCGCTGGCGTGGTGGCTCGCCGGCGCCGGCGACGACGCGCCGGTCACGGGCGCGGGTAACGCCAATGCGACTCGCACGGCGCGAACGGACGCACGGCGCGAGGCGGTGACCGATCCGGAGCACTCGACTCCGCGCGCCGCGATCACGGCCGGCGTGGAGGAACTCACCGAGCAACGCGGCGCGCTCCGCGTGCACGTCACTCGCGCCGAGCGCTCTCTGCCGCACGTCGCGGTGCGCATCCACGCGCGCGACGGACGCGCGGTCGACGAGTCGCTTCGCGTCGCGGTGAGCGACGGCGATGGGCGCGCGCGCTTCGACGATCTCCCCGCCGGTTCCTGGCACGTCACGCTCGACCGCGGGCCCGAGCGCGATTGCGAGATCGCCGGCGGCGAAGTCACCGAGCTCGCGTTCCGTATCGAGCCCGGTTTCGACGCGATCGTGCGCGTGCTCGACGTGAACGGCGCCCGCGTGCCGGGGGCGACGATCACGCTGTGGGCGGCGTCGCGCTTCTCCGACGCACCGGCGGAAGACGACGGCGTGGCGATCGGCGTCAGCGACGGCAACGGCGAGCTCGCGCTCGAAGCGCTCTCGTCCTTCGGCGTCAACCGTGCCTGGGTTGCCGCGCAGCACGACGTGCACGGCTTCACCGCCGCGCGCCTCGTCATGCCGCTCGTCGAACTGCACTTCGATCTCGCCGGCGCGACCTTGCTGCTCCACGTGACGGATGAGGCCGCGCTCCCGCTCGAGGGCGCCCACGCGCGCGCGATCCCGATCGACGAGCCGGGCTCGGTCGTCGATGGAGCGTCGCGCGTGCTGCGGCACCTCGCCTGCCGTGCTCGCGGCGACGCGCTCGGCAACCTCGCACTCGCGCCGCTCGCACCCTGCGACTGGCGCATCGAGATCACGCACCACGGCTACGAACGGCAGCGCTTCGTGCAACGCGTCACCGACGCCACGCGCATCGTGCGCGACGTCGTCCTGCTCCGCGCCGCGCGCGTGCATGGGCGCGTCACCACGACGGACGGCACGCCGATCGCCGGTGCCGAGGTCCGGATCCAGGTCGAACCGCGCGGCGGCCGGGTCGAGTCCTCGTCCGACGGTCGCTTCCATGTCGACGGCCTCTCGCCGGGCGAGGGGACCTTCGTCGTGGATCACGAGCGCTTCGAGTCGTCGACCGGTCCGCTCGTTCTCGAGCGCGAGCGCGACCTCGAACTCCCCGTGACCCTGACCGCCCGACCGGTCCTGCGCGGTCGCATCGTCGACGAGCGCGACGCGGCACTCGCCGGTTTCGACGTCGAAGCGAACTCGCTCGAGCCGGGCTACTCCGACGAACGGCGCACGGCGTCGAGCACGGGCGACGGCGCCTTCGAACTGATGCTGCGCCGCGACGTCGGTTACGCGCTGCTCGTCCGTGAACCCGGCCTCGGCATGCCGTTGCCACTCGCCGGCCTCGACGCGATCCGCGTGCGCGACGAACCGTTCGTGATCCGCGTGCCCGACGCCGCGCGCGCCACCGCGTGGATCGAAGGCTGGCTCGTCGACGCGGAGGATCGCCCGGCACTCGCGGATCGCGTCTTCTCGGTCCGCCGCGGCGCGTTCAACGCCTGGCCGGGGAACACGATGCCGGCCGCGGAGACCGACGCCGTCACCGGGCACTTCCGCGTCGGGCCCTTCGCCGCCGGCACCTACACCCTGAGCCTCGCGAGCCGCACGGACGTCGACATCGTGATCGACGACATCGTGCTGCGCCCGCGCGAGACGACCTCGCTGGGCCGCCGCGTCCTGCCGGCGTCGGGCGTGCTCGCTGTCGCGCTCGAACGTGACTCCGACCTGCGCCTTGCCGACCTCATGGTGCAGATCGACGGCCCAGGCGGGAGCGACGTCGTGCCGCTCGACCTCGCCACGCTCCGCGGCGAACGCCGGCTCGTACCCGGCCGCTACACCGCGACGGTCTACGGCACCGGCTTCCGCTGGCTGACCGAAGCGATCGAGATCCGCGCCGGCGAGACGACGGCGCTGCGCGGCACCCTGCGCCCCGCGGTGCGCGTCGGCATCCGCCTCCACATGCCGTCAGGCGAGACCCGCGCGAGCTTCCTGATCCGCGACGCACGCGATGTCCTCGCCTTCGACGCCGAACTCGATGGCGTCGCCAGCGAGGATTGGTGGCCCTTCTTCGATCGCGGGACCTTCCACGTCGAGGCGACCGGAGGCACCGGGCGCCGCTATGCGACGCGCTTCGCCGTCGACTCCCTCGAACCGAGCGCGGAGCTGCGGGAGCTGCGGGTCGAGCCGCTGCGCTGAGGAGATCTTTCGCGCCCGCGAGCGGCGCGTCGGTCGCGCGGTGAACGCGTTGCACCTGCGCGCCTGATCCTCACGACCGCGTTCCGAATGCGGTCGACGGCCTCCGCGCGGCGATCGGGTGAACGCCCGCTCGCCGCGCTGCGTGCTATGGTCCCCACGCCTCGGGAGTCCACCCGCGGCTCTCTCTCTCTCTCCTGAACCACGAAGCCTGCACAGTCATGACTACCTCCGTTCGCGTCTCCATCGCAGCCCTTGCCGTCGCGAGTTCGCTCGCCGCTCAGGTCCCTCAGGGTGAGGCGATCATGAGCAACTTCACCAACGCGGCCCCGATGGAGGGCCTGCTGCTCTGCAACCGCAACGGCACCCTGACGCCGGTCACCGGCCTCCTGGCGGCGCGCGGCGTCGCCCCCGACCTGAACTCGATCCAGCTCGACCCCGTCGACGATCGCGTCTGGATCGGCGGCATCACGGCGAGCGCCGGCCGCATCGACACGCTCAAGGTCACCGGCTCTGCCGTGACGAACTTCACGGTGATCGGCAACACCGGCAACGGCGGTTCGATCTCCGGCATCGCGCACGACGCCAACGGCAACGCGGTCGCGAGCTCGGGCTCGATCACCGGCACCGGTGGGCTCTTCCGCGTCGACCGCAAGACCAACCTCGTCACGCGCTTCGTCGGCGGCGGCTCGTGGACAGGTCAGGCCGGCACCTGCAACTGCGTCTGCTCCGACGACTTCGGCAACCTCTACTTCGGCGTCACGGGTGCGCCGGCCACCGTCTACATGCTCGCGCCGGGCCCGAACGGCGACTACGCAGGCGTTCCGGTGGTCGTCGGCACGGTCGCCCCGCCGAGTTCGTCGGCGACGATCTCCTCGGTCGAGTACGCGCCGGCGGTCGGCCTGCGTCCGGCCCGCATCTGGTGGACGACCTTCGGTTCTGCCGGCACGGCCGTCGGCTTCATCCCTTGGCCCGCGGGTGCTGCGGTGGCGATGGGCCCGATCGGCGGCAACAGCGCACCGAACTGGATCGACTACGACGTCGCGATGGATGACTTCTGGCTCGTGACCGGCGGCATCAACCCGGACACGGTCATGAACGTCAACCACCTCGGCGTCGGGGTGAACGTCGGCCTCGTGCCGCCCGGCGGCGTGAACGGGACACCCTCCGCGATCGACGTGAACGACTGCGACCCCGCGGTCGCGAAGATCCTGCCGCAATACGTGCCGGTGAATGGCGGCCCCTTCGACCTCGAGTTCGGCACTTGCTGCCCGCCCGGCCACATCGGCGGCGTCCTGCTCTCGACCTTCGGCAACTACCCGCTGGTCGTCGGCTTCGCCGGCGCGGACGGCCGCCTCTTCGGGAAGCTCATCAACGTGACCTGGCCCGCGGGCTTGCCCGGTCTCCTGACCTTCCAGGCGGTGTGCTTCGATCCGCGGAACAACACCTTCGACTTCGGCCCGCTGATGACCTGGCCGCGGAACTGATCCGCGCCCGGGCTCAGCCGGCGGCCGACTGCCGCGCTTCGAGGGACGCCGCCTCGCAGAACGCGTGCAGGCCGGCGACGTCGCGCGGCAGGTCCGCGTAGCGCCCGAGCTGCGCGAGGAGGACGTCGAGGGTGGCCTCGGCGTCCTTCACCGCGGAGTGGCGGCGCTGCTGGTCGACGTCCTTGGGAAGAGGAGCTTTCCCCGTGCCCTTGGCGCCGGTGTCGACGGCCTCGTCGCGCTGCGCGAAGCTCGCCGCCTGCGCGCGCCCGCAGTAGTGCAGCACCGCGTTGTTGAGGTTGCGCGGGCCGAGGATGAAGCGGTCCCAGGACTTCTCCTTGGTCACGAAGATCGTGCGTGCGTCGATCACGCGGCGACCGGCCATCGGGAAGTCCAGCTTGTGGCGGCGGCACTCGGCGAGCCACAGCGGCAGGTCGTAGGAAGCGAGGTTGAAGCCGCAGAGGTCGGCGCCGCCGAGGAACGCGAGGAGCTCGGGGCCGACGCGTCCGAGCGGCGGCTCGCCGAAGAGGCCGCGGACGTCGTCGTTGCGGATGCCGTGGATCTTCGTCGACGCCTCGGGGATGTCGACGCCGGGATCGACGCGACGCTGCACCGACTCACGCTTCCCGTCGGGACACAACTTCACGAAGCCGATCTCGACGATGCGGTCCTTGTCGACGTCGAGGCCGGTGGTCTCGAGATCGATGCAGACGAGGGGACGCTCGAGCGCGAGGAGCATGTGGCTTGGATCGAGGCACTGGTCGGAACCGCCCGTCCGTAGCCTCGGCGCGCCCTTATAGCTCAGGGCCGACGGCAGCCGGAGATCAACCGATCCAACGTTCCTCGAGGCCGGCGACGACCGCGGACCACGCCGCGGCGTCGCGTTGCACGCCGTCGTGCTGCTCGAGGTCGGCGAGCATCTCGGTGCGGCGCTTCTCGTCGATGTTCTGGGCGGGCGGGAAGAGCACCAGCTCCTCGAGCGCAAGGTGGCGGCGCAGCCGCGCGATGTAGGCGTTGGCGAGCTGGACGAAGACCGCGATCTCGTCGGGCCGCAGCGCGCCTGGCTCCCAGAAGAGCCACAGGGACTGCATCAGCTCCGTCGTCTCCTCGTGGTCCGCGAGCATCTGTCCGACCTTCTCCGCGACCTTGTCGTCGGCGAGTTCCATGACCAGCGGGTAGATCGTGCGCTGCTCGCGGCGCTGATGGGACAGCTCGACGAACTCGCGCAGATAGCCGAGGACCGCGGCGACGTCGGACGACGGGAACTCTCCCCCCTGCTCGACAGCCCTCGCGATGCGCTCGAACACCGTCAGCAGACGGCGATGCAGCGCGTGCTCGGCGAGCAGCACGTCGACGGGGTTCTTCACTTCGATCGCTGGCACAAGGAAGCGCCGGGTCATCTGGACAGCGATGTGAAGGACCGTCCACCGGGTCCAATTTCGCGACCGGGAGGCGGGCGGGCGGCCTCGGAGGCCATGGATCGGCTGCCGTTAGGGAACATCCGCTCCGTCCTGGAGCCTGAGTTAGGTCCCTCTGTTAGGTTTTCTCCAGGACGTCCCTTGACAGTTCCGAACATCTCCCTAACCTGCGCCCTTCACCGAACGAGGCACGAACATGGTCGCCCCCCGAACCACCCGTCCCTTCCAAGCCTGCCTGCCCTTCACCACGGTCCAAGCCCCCCGGCGGCTCGTGCTGGCCGAGCTCGTGGACACCCCCCGCCGCGTGCTGCCGGCCGAGCTGCCTGCGGTCGACGGCGAGTCGTCCTCTCCGATCCGGACCCTGGTCACCGAGGCCCTCGGGACAGTGTTCGTCGTCGGCTCGTTGCTGTTCTGCGCCGCCTATCTCTGAGTCCCCGCGACGTGCGTTCCGGGCCAGGCCTCGCCACACTGCCCAGCCCTGGTCCGCCCGCGCACGAGGCCCCATGCACCTCATGCTGACCGAGAAGCAGCTCCGCGTCCTGCGGTTCTTCCGCGACTACCGCAACCAGCACGGTCTCGCTCCGACCCTCGAGGAAGCCGCGCAGGCGCTCGGCGTGAGCAAGATCACGATCCACGAACACCTGCGGCACCTGGAGGAGAAGGGTGCGATCCGCCGTGACCGCGCGAAGGCACGGGCGGTCGCGATCCTCTTCGATCCCGACGAAGAGCGGAACCACGGGCGACGAGTCGTCTCCGAACTCCCGATCCTGGGCGTCGTCGCCGCCGGGCGACCGATCGAAGCGGTCGAGCACGCCGAGGTCGTTCCGCTGACGGATCTCGTGCCGACCGGTGACGACCACTACGTGCTGCGCGTCACCGGCAAGTCGATGATCGAGGATCACATCGACGACGGGGACTACGTGGTCATCAAGCGGCAGTCGAGCGCGCGGAACGGGGACATCGTCGTCGCCGTCGTCGACGGCGAGGAAGCGACGCTGAAGCGCTACTTCTTCGAGAACGGTCGCGTGCGGCTGCAGCCGGCGAACTCGGCGTTGTCGCCGATCTTCCCCGAGCGTTGCGAGGTGCGCGGCGTGCTGCGCGGGGTCGTCCGGAGGATGCGATGAACGACGCGCCGCGGAAACCGTCACCCGGCGAGCCCCCGGGTCACCCGCAGGACCGTCCGTTCGTGGTCACGTGCGCACCCGGCAAGTACGCGCTCTGCCGTTGCCGTCGCAGCGCTCGTTTCCCGTGGTGCGACGGCACGCATCGAACGACCCCCGCCGGCGAGGCCGAGCAGACCCCGGTGAAGATCGTGATCGACGTCGAACGCGAGGTCGCCTGGTGCTGCTGCGGGCGTTCCGCGAAACACCCGTTCTGCGACGGGTCCCACACGAGGATCTGAACGAGGATCTGAGCGATCGGAGCGGGAGACGCGACCTGGGCTCAGTCGTGTCTGGCTCAGTCGTCTCTGGCTCAGTCGTCCGAAGCCGTCGAGTTGCCGAGCGGCATCGCGCCCAACCACGCGCGGCGATGCGCGCACTGCGATTCGTTCGGTTCGGCCACGCTCGTGATCCGCGCCTTGCCTGACGTCGGGTGGTCGGGAACCACGTCGTGCTCGCGCAAAAGCCCTTCCCTCGCGAGCAGCACGCGCACGGCGCGACCCGCGCCTGCACACGCAGTCCAGATCGACGCGAAAGTCTCGGGCCGCACGCGCAGGCGATCGATGGCGAGGATCTCGTCACCGGGGCAAAGTCCGCCGCGCTCGGCGGGAGTCCCGTCCTGCACCGCGGCGATGGTCGTGTGCTGCGCGTCGAATCGGACGCCGAGTCGCGGCGTGTCATCGTCGACGAGTTCGAGCCGGAGACCGAAGAGTCCGAGTGCGCTCGTAAGGTCGGGGTCGAAGGGACCGCGCGTGAGGCCGTCGACGAAGTCGTCGAGCTTCGTTCCAGCCGCCGCGGAGATCGCCGAGCACACGTCGCGGTGGTCGTAGCCCCGTCCCACCGCGTAGGTGTCGCGCCACAGGATCCGCAGGGCGTCGTCGAGCGTGTGCCTGCCGCTGCTGTGCTCGCGGATCGCGGCGTCGATCACGAACGCGGCGAGGGCGCCGTTCGTGTAGTAGTTCTGCGTCGCGTTGCGCGTGCTCTCGTCCGGGCGATAGAGGAGGAGCCAGGCGTCGAAACTCGCTTCCGCGAGCGATTGCCTGAATCGGCCCGGGTTGACGAGCATCGCGTCGACGTGCGACGCGAGCCGCGCGAGGTAGCGCGCCGGAGTGGTCACTCCCGCGCGGAGGCAGAGCAGATCGTCGAGATACGCGGTGAAGCCCTCCGCGACCCACAGCAGCTCGGTGTGGTTCTCGCACTCGAGGTCGTAGCCCTCGAACTCGCGCGGACGCATGCGCTTCACGTTCCACGCGTGGAGGTACTCGTGGGCGACCAGCGCGAGGTAGTCCTCGTAGGACGACCGCGGTGCGAACGTCGTGCGAGGCGCCACGAGCGCCGCCGAGTCCATGTGTTCGAGTCCACCCCGACCGCGCTCGCCGAACAGCGTCAGGAACGTGAAGCGCGCGAACGGGGGCTCGCCGCCAAAGACGGCCGCGGACGCGCGGAGGACGGCTGTCAGGTCCTCGCGGTAGGACTGAGGAGGAGCCAGACCCGCGCGGCCGACCTCGACGAAGCGATGCGACCGTCCTGCCACCGCAACTTCGAACTCCTCCAGTCGTCCCGCGAGGCAGGGGGTGTCGACCGCCTGGTCCTGGTCGCGCACGGAGAACCTCGCCTCGCGGCCGTCGTCGCTGGTCGAGACCGGGGCGCTGCCGGCGGCGAGGGACCATGCCGCGGGCAGCCCGACGACGATCTCAGCCGGTAGATCCGTCCCGCCGACCGGCCAGAGGAGGACGTTCCCACCGCTCCAGAACGCGAAATCGGCGGTGGCGTAGGCGGTGCGCACGCTGAGCTCGCGGGCGTAGACCTGCCAGCGGACCAGGACTTCGTTCGAGCCGGCCAGGACCACTCGCCAGCGGTTCTTCCGGACCTTGCCCTGACCAGATAGCTGCCGGGAGTCCAGACCGGCAGGAACAGCTCCATCTCGTCATCGAAACTCCCATCCGACCGCCGGGACAGACTCCGGGCTTCGTCGATCGACAGCTGCACCGCGAGGAGCCGTCGATCGACCGGGCCAAGATCGACGTGGAACCGGAGTCGCGCCAAGTCGCGTGGCTTCCGCAGCGAGGGGGTTGGCACGCCCGAGAGGATTCGAACCTCTGACTTTCGGCTTCGGAGGCCGACGCTCTATCCAGCTGAGCTACGGGCGCGAGGAGGTTCTCGGAGGCGGGCCGGGCTTCTTATCCCTGGCCGACGGCGAAAGCAACCAAGCGATCGGACCGGCACCTCGCGACGATTCCCCGGCCAGCTGACCCATTCCGGGTTCGGATTCCGCGGGTCGTGGACCACCCGGGTTGCCAGGTGCGGCTCGGCGAGATTGAATCCTCCGGCGAGACGTTATCCTTTTCGCCCGCTGCGCTAGATGCGCCCATCTCCGTCTCGGGACGAGTCGCACGCCTCCCACGAGATGATGAACCCCTCCGAGCCTGACCGAAGCCGGTGTCGCCCGACGATGAGTCGTCGGAACGGCGCCGTGCTTGCGATCGCTGTCGTCGGCGCCGCCGCGCTCGGCTGGCGATTCCTCGGCGGCGCACTGGAAGAAGGGGGGCTGCCCGCCGCAGCGGAGTTGGACGAGCGCACACTGCTCGCGATGCCCGTCGATCCGCTCGCCGACACCGACGGCGACCTCCTGCCGGATCGCCTCGAGTGGATCCTGCTCTGCGATCCCGGGCAGCCCGACACCGACGAGGATGGCATCGACGACTTCGTCGCTGCGGTCCAGTACCGACGGCCCTTCGATCCGCCGGGCTCGCCCCGGGCGACCGACGACGAGATGCGCATCGTTGCGTCGTCGACGGTCGACGACTTCGGCGCCACCTCGCTGTGGGTCCACTTCCTGTTCCGCTTCGTCGGCGCGAACCCACAAGAACTGCGTGCGATCGATCCATTCATGGATCTGTGGGGTGCGCGCTATCCGATTGCGGATCTCCTCACCTCGGGCCGACTCGCCCTGCGCATGCGGGTCGACGCGAACCAGGGCCTCCTCTGCATCGCATCGTTCGAACTCGGTTCCGACGAAGCGCTCCGCGCCCTCCTGCCGTGCACGATCGGCGCCACCGCGATCGTCGGCACGCGATCGATCCACTCCGGTGCCTACCTCCAGGACGTCGCTGGGACAGTGACCGTGCTCGTCGCCGCGGACGATGACAAGGGCTTGGTCCAACCCCTCGACCCGATGATCGTCGAGGACCCGTTCTGGAGTTCGAACCGGGTCTGCGTGATGCAGCTCGAGGTGATCTCGTCGAGCGCGGCCGGTGCGATGTGCGAAGTGCGGAACTCGGAATGCATGTCGAGCGGCCGCCTCGCGTGCCCGCCGACCTGCCTCCAGTCGCGGGGACGGACGATGTTCTTCCCCAACGGACTCTCGACGGTGACCGGCGGCGGTCGCTGAGTTTCGCGGGCTGATTCGCGTTCGGCGGCGCGCATCGGGATGCGTGTCCCTCGCAAGGTCGTTCGGTCCCGGGATGGGATCACGGGGAGGGGCGACGTCGGGTTGCACGACACCAATCGGTGGTTACTGTGCAACCCGCTTCTCTCCAAGAGCTTCCGTCGTCGTTCTCACTCCCCGACCGTCGCCTTCCGTCGCTGGACATTCCTGTTCGGAAGGGAACCTGTCCCAGGGTCCGCGCCGTCGGAGGCGATGCCGCTGTTGCACACCGCCGTGATCTGCGATTCCCGCACTCCCGACCCGGCCCTGGTCGAGGCCTGTCGAAACGTTCAAGACGAGCGTTTCGAGAGTGCGTTCGAGGAGCTCTACCGGCGCTATCGGGACCGGGTCTACTCGATCGCGTATCGGATGACGGGGACCGCGACCGACGCGATGGACGTCGTCCAGGACGCCTTCCGAGTCCTCTTCCTCAAGATCTCGACCTTCCGTTTCGACTCGCAGTTCAGCACCTGGCTGTTCCGGATCGTCGTCAACTGCAGCAACGACCACCGGCGCCGACTGAAGGGCCGTCGTAATCGCGGCCCGGTCAACCTCTCCTCGCTCGCGGAGGAATTCGACGTCTGCGATCAGCACGACGGTCCGATCGAGAGCGCGGAGACTTCCGAGGCTGGAGAACACGTCCACGCCGCACTGCAGAAGCTCAGCCCGAAGCTGCGGGCGATCCTCGTGTTGCGCTACCTGGAAGGGCTCAGCTACGAGCAACTCGCCGAGGCGCTCCAGGTCCAACCGGGCACGGTCAAGTCGCGCCTCGCGCGCGCTCATCTCGCACTCGAACGGGTACTCGAGGGTCACGCGGGCGCGCTTGGCTTCGGAACTCCGCGGAAGGAAAAGCCCACGGAACCCGAGCCGCCGTCGCATCACGGCCACGAGGAGGGGGTGGCATGAACTCGCCCGGGTCGATGCGAGCGGAACTCTGCGCGTGCCTCCCGATGGGGGACGTCGAGCTCGCCGACGCTGCTCGAAGCGCCGGCCTCGCCGAGTCCGATCTCTCGTTCCTCCGCGCCGCGAACCGGAACGCCCGACTGCTGAACCAGCTCGCGCGACCGAAGGCGCCGGCGGCTCTCGATTCGCGCGAAGTCCTGGAGCGCATCTACGAGAGCGCGACCGACGACCTCGCGGTCCGCTTCCTCGGCGCGAACGGCGTCGAACCAGTGCTCTCGCCGCTCCGCGCGCCGCACGACGTCGACTGGGCCGCCGCCGTACTCGAAGGCTTCGAGTCCGGTTCGGTCACGGCCGACGCAGCGAGCGAACTCGCCAGCACGCTCCCGCCGACTCCCGGTTGGCTCTGGTTGCGGATCCGTGGTGAGTTGCGCACGAACACCGGTCGCCCCACGCGCCCCGCCACCCGCGTCTGGCTGCGCGTCGCCGCCTTGCTCGTCGCCGGCGTCGCGATCGGTCTCGTGATCGCCTCGATCCGCGGCGGTGTCGGAGCCGATCGGGAAGTGGTGGCGAACCGCATCGAGTTCCAGCGCGTCGATCGTCCGCTCGACGCTTCGTTCTCGCTCGCCGCGATCGTCTTGGAGGTGCGACATGGCCGCCGCTGAGCGCCTCGCACTCCCGCTCGTGGCGCTGGCGTTGGTCCTGTGCACCGGGCTCGTCGCCCAGGGCATGCCGGCGGTGACCTTCGAGTCGCTCGCGCGCGCGGAGTCGGCGCTCAACGCGCGCATCCGCCAGACGCGTTCGGTGTTCCAGGTCGACGGCCTGGGCGGCGCACAGTGGCATTCGCTGGAGGAGTCGCTCGTCCTCGGCGGTCGTGATCGCGACGGCAACCCCCGCTTCCGGCTCACCCTGGACAGCATCCCGGGGCTCTTGCTCGACCCCGCGGAGCTCGAACAACGACGCACCGTGCACGCGTCGCACGCCGGGTACCTGCAGCAGTTCGAGACCTTCCGCGTCGAGGATCCGGTCGCCGCGGCGCGCAACTACACCCTGCTCGACCTCGACGACCGGGAACGGCTCGGCCGGGCCACGCACCGTGTCGCCGTCGTGCCGCGGCGTTTCGGACGCTCGGCGTGGATCCTCGAACTCGACGCCGCGACGCTCTACCCGCTGTTCTCCGCTGAGGTGAGTGCGTTCGGAGTCGTCGTCGCGACCCTCGAGGTCACTGCCTTCGCCGTTGCCACACCCGTGGAACTCGCCGCGGTGACGTGGTGGGCGCCGACGATGCTCATGTCGCGCTTCAGCGACGCGGGCTCCGCGGCGGCCTCGCTCGGCCTGGTCCGCCCGGCCGCGATGGACGGTGCCGCGCTTCCCGCCGACTACGCGTTGATCGAGGTCCGCGCCGTCCGCAACGACCTGCGCCCCGAGTCGAGTCTCGTGTTCGTCCACGGCGACGGCATCGATTCGCTGTTCGTCATCGACACCTACGGCGCGCCGCCGCCGCCGCTGCCGTGGTCGAGCCCCGGCGACCCCACCGCGCCGTACGCGATCTTCACCTACGCCGATCAGAACGTCGTCCAGCTGATGTTCCACGTGCACGGCGTGCGCACGATGGTGATCGGCCGCTCGAGTCACTTGGAGCTCGGCCTCCTCGCAGAGAGCCTGCTCCGGCAAGCGACGGGTCAGTGACCCCGCGGGCCTGACTCCTCAGCCCCTCGGCTTCGCCACGAACATCGCGAAGTCGTCGCCGAGGACGCCGTCCCGCATGAGCCGGTCTTCTTGTCGGAACAGCGTGGCGAGGACCAGGTTGTCCTCCCAGTTGCGCGGGTCGAACTCCGCGATCTGGTACATCAGGACCGGTTGCAGGAGGGCACATCCGGCGCCCGCGTAACCGGGGATGAGGAATCCCGCATCGCGGCACGTCGCGATGATCTGCGACGACCTCACCGCCTCCGAGGGATCGGTCGCGATCATCTCCTCGACCGGTGTCCGGATGATCCGCGAGTGATGCACGCGGTAGCGGGCCGGGACGAGTTCGGCGAGTGCCGCATCGCCCGCCGCGATCTGGGCGTCGGTCCACTGGAAGCGGTCCGCGCCGACGAACTCCTGCGCCAGCACGCAGCCATCCGGCGCGAGACCGTGCGCACAACCGCGCCAGAACGACTCGAGCCGCTCGACGTGGTGGATCGCACCGAGGCCGAGGATCGCGCGGAACTCGCCGCGCTCGAGTCGGAGGTCGTTGAAGTCGCCGAGCCGGACCGTGAGGTTGGCGACGCCTTCCGCGGCGCACTCGGCGCGCACGCGCTCGATCGTCTCGGCGGCGATGTCGAGTCCCACGAAGCGGCGGTCCGGCAGCGCCTTGGCCAGCGCGCGTTCCTTCGTCGCCGGCCCGCAGCCGACCGACAACACCAGGTCGCCGGGGCGGGTCCGCGAGCGCAGTTCCGCGGCGACGACGTCGAGGTGTCCGACCAGCGAACCGAACGCGCGGAGCGAGACGTAGGCCTGGATCAGCGGGTGGTTGAGGAAGTTGTCGTGCGCGTCCGCGACGACGTCCCGGTGCCGTTCACCCCAGAACCGGGCCGCGCGGCCGGCCACGCTCGGGTCACTCGGGTCGCTCGGGTCGTCGCTCATGCCCGGATTATGTCGGCGCGCACCGTCGTCCTCGCGCACCGTCGTCGCGGGGGCCAGACGCGAGCGTCCTGCTTTCGCGACCCGGCGCCCTTCGGATCGCGCCGCCGATCGCTCGAGAGGTCCTTGCGATGGCCGGGCCGTCCGAGCCGCGCCGCGATCGAGGCCTGGCACGCCCGCTGCTCGAAGTGGGTCAACCCCAGTTCGACGAGCAACCATGGAACCCGATCGCCTCCACGACCCCAAGGACGGAACGAACCTCGACTCGCAGGAGTACCGCACGCGGCTCCTGGTGAAGCTCAACTGCCTCATCGCCGTCATCGAAGTCGCCCTGGCGAAAGTCAGCCGCAGCCTCGAGGAACCCAGCGCGAACGGCGAGCGCCTCGAGCGGATCAAGACCAACCTCGAGAACACCCTTTCGATCTGTCATCGAGCACGCCGAACCCTGCAGCGGACGATCGACGGCCGCTGCGAGGGCGCCGAGCCGCTCCGCCGCCGCATGAGCTACCGGGACTACGTCGAGCTCTCGAGCATCGACGAGTACCGCAAGTTCAAGGTGATGCCTCCGATCTCGAGCACCGACCTCGCTTCCACCGACGTCGACGAACTCCTGCGCAAGCTCTCAGGGCACTGACTCCCGGCACACGAATCGGATCGCCTTGGCGGAGGGGCGGATCCCTTGACGCCGGGCGCCGCTCGCCGCCTCCCGCCGCGACCGATGGTGGGTCGGGTCGCCATGCTCCTGTGGAGGAACCGTGGTCAAGCTGAGGAGGACCGGGCTGCTCCCGTGCATGGTCTCGAGCGCTCCCGCGACGTAGCTTCGCGTCGTCGTGAGGGACCCCTCACGAAGTGTCCCTCGCCTTCCCCCATGATCTTCACACCCGTCGTTCGTGCCGGGCACTCCGGACACCGCGCAACAGGCCATCCCGGGGCTCGCTCGGCGTAGCTCTCCACACTTCGACGGCCCTGGAGAGAGGGAGAGAGAGATGACAAGACACACTCTCTTCCCGAGAGCAGGAAGGAACGCGCCGGCGAGCCGGACGCGGAGCCCTGACCGAGGATCGGATGCCCGACTCCGGGCATGCCTCCGCCATAGCCGCGGGCTAGAGTGATCGCCCCGAAACGACCATCGCGGCGAGAAGCAACCGAACGACCCATGAAGACCCTCTGCGATCGCCAAGAGCTGCAGGACGCGTTCGCCGTCGTGAGCGGGATCCCGCCGCTCAAGTCGACCAAGCCCATCCTCCAGAACGTGCTGATGCGGGCTGCCGACGACGGCGTCACCTTCTTCGCGACGGACAACGAGATGAGTGCGCGCTCAGCACTCTCGTCCGTGAAGGTCAGCGAGCCGGGGGTGATCCTCCTGCCCGCGAAAGAAGCCGCCGCGCTGCTCCGCGAACTCGGGGACAAGACCGTCGCCATCCAGGCCAAGGACGGGCGATGCCGGATCGAGTGCGGAGGCGGAGCGTTCGACCTCCTGAGTCCCGATGCCAGCGAGTTCCCGACCGAGCCGAGCTTCACGCCCGAGGTCGAGGTCGAGGTCGCCGCGAAGGTCTTCCAGGCAATGCAGCGGATGACGTCCTTCGCCGTGGCGCGCGAAGAGACCCGCTACGCGATCAATGGGCTGCTCCTCGACTTCGTCGACGGTTGCCTCCGGATGGTCGGCACCGACGGCCGCCGACTCGCGCTCGCCTACGCCAACCTGCCCAGCAATGCGCAGCGGGCACGCGCAGTGGTACCCCTGCGCGCCCTGCAGACGCTCGCGAAGGCGGTTCCCGGCGACAACGACGAGACGCTGCGCATCGGCTTCGGCAAGAACCAGATGCGATTCACCGTGGGCTCGATCCAACTGATCAGCCAGCTCCTCGAAAACCGCTTCCCCGAGTACGAGCAGGTGATCCCCAAGGCCGCCGAGTCGACGATCGAGATCGATCGCGTCGAACTCGAACGCAACCTCCGCCGCGTGGCGATCCTTGCCTCCGACGACGTACGCATGGTGCGCTTCAAGTTCAGCGGCAACGAACTCGAGATGACCGCCGAGAGTTCGAACGTCGGCAAGGCTCGCCAGACGATGACCGTCGACATGAAAGGCAAGGGCGGCTCGATCGCGTTCAACCCGGACTTCCTGATCGACGCCCTGAAGGTCTGCGAACTCGACGTCGTGCGGATGGACATGACCGACGGCTCGATCCCCGCGAAGTTCACGCTGGGGGAGTCGTACTGCTACGTCCTGATGCCGATCAGCGGAACGTGACCGCACCACGGCACGTCGGCGAACTCCTCGCTCACGTCCTGCGCGAAGCAGGGACGAAGGCGAGTCGCACGCGTCTGAACGTCGCGCTCGAAGCGGCGGTCGGGCCGCAACTCGCCGAGCACGTGCGCGTCGCGGCGTTCCGAGCCGGCAAACTCACCGTCGAAGTGGATTCCTCCGCGTTGCTCGCTGAACTGCGCGGTTTCCGCGCCGAAGAGCTGCGCAACGCCTGCAACGAAAGACTCGAACCCGAGAAGATCGCCCGCATCGATTTCCGACTGGGCGGCACTGCGCATGTCTGACAAAGAGAAGAAGTACGACGCTCGGTCCATCAAGGTGCTCGAGGGTCTGGACGCGGTTCGAACCAGGCCGGCGATGTACATCGGCGACATCGGCGCGAAGGGCCTGCATCACCTGGTCTGGGAGGTCGTCGACAACTCGGTGGACGAGGCCCTTGCGGGCCGCTGCACGCGCATCGACGTCCGCCTCCACCCCGACAGCTCGTGCTCGGTCCGCGACAACGGCCGCGGCATCCCGGTCGACATGCACGAGACCGGCATGCCCGCGGTCGAGGTCATCATGACCAAGCTCCATGCGGGCGGGAAGTTCGACAAGGACTCCTACAGGGTCTCCGGCGGTCTGCACGGAGTCGGCGTGTCGGTCGTCAATGCGCTCGCCGAATGGCTCAAAGTCGACGTCCACCGCGACGGCAAGTTCCATCGCATGACTTTCGCGCGCGGTCGATCGACGAGCACCTTGAGGGTTGTCGGCGACGCGAGCGACACCGGCACCTGTGTCCGGTTCAAGGCCGACGCGTCCATCCTGGAGACCGTCGAGATCAGCTACGAAGCGGTCCGCAGACGGCTGCGCGAACTCGCCTACCTGATGGGAACCTATGACCTGCGGCTCACGGTCACCGACGAGCGCAGCGGCCAGCACGAGGAGTTCCACTTCCCCGACGGACTGCGGCAGTTCGCGGCCGACCTCAACGAGGGCAAGACGCCGATCCACAAGGACATCGTCTATGTCCAGGGAACGGCCAAGCATCCGGAGGACCCGTCGCGGGAGTACCAGGTCGAACTCTCGATGCAATACAACGACGGCTACAACGAGGCCGTCCTCACCTTCGTCAACAACATCAACACCCTCGAGGGCGGCACGCACCTCGCCGGTTTCCGCGCGGCATTGACGCGTGCGCTCAACAACTACGCGAAGACCGAGAACGTGCTGAAGCCGAAGGACACGCCGCCGACCGGCGAGGACTTCCGCGAAGGCCTCACCGCGGTGCTGTCGATCAAGGTCCCGGACCCGCAGTTCGAGAGCCAGACCAAGATCAAGCTCGGCAACCGCGAGGTGCAGGGCATCGTCGAGACGGTCGTCGGCGACAAGCTCCGCACCTTCTTCGAAGAGAAGCCGGGCGTCCCGAAGGCGATCTTCCAGAAGGCGATCGAGGCGAAGCGCGCGCGCGAGGCGGCTCGCAAGGCGCGTGACCTCGTCCGGCGGAAGTCGGCACTGGAAGGCATCGGCCTGCCGGCGAAGCTCGCCGACTGCCAGAAGGGGACCAGCCCGGAGGACGCCGAGTTGTTCCTGGTCGAAGGCGACTCGGCAGGGGGTACGGCCAAACAGGGCCGAGCACCGCACCAGGCGATCCTGCCGTTGCGCGGCAAGATCCTGAACGTCGAAAAGGCGCCCGTCGACAGCATCCTCGACCACGAGGAGATCCAGACGATCGTCGCGGCGATCGGCACCGGTTTCGTCGGCGAGGACTTCGATCGGGCTCGCTTGCGTTACGGCAAGATCATCATCATGACGGACGCCGACGTCGACGGCAGCCACATCCGCACGCTGCTGTTGACGCTCTTCTATCGGAAGATGCCCGACCTCGTTCACGGTGGGTTCATCTTCGTGGCGCAGCCGCCGCTCTATCGCATCGAGAAGGGCAAGCAGTATCGCTACGTCCTCAACGACTTCGACAAGCAGCGCGCCTTGACCGAGTTCGGGCTCGGCGACACCAGGCTGCGCGTGGAGACCAAGGGCAAACGCCACGTCCTCGGGGGCGTCGATCTGCGGCGCTTCCTCGAGCTCATCGCGAAGGTGCACGTCCACGCGCGACAACTCCCGCACGACGCGCATGTGCCCTTCGATCGGTACCTCGCTCAGGCCGCGGCGCCGGACATGACGCTGCCCTCGTATTGGGTCGTCCACAAGGGCGAGGGGCGCTTCATCGACACGCTGACCCAGCGGGACGCGATGCTCGAAGGACTGAGCGCGACCAAGCCGTCCTTGGTGGTCTACGAGGGCCCGGAGTCGGGATGCCGCCGCGAGGATGCCGACATCGAGGTCTACGGCCTGCACATCGGCGAGCACATCGCGCCGTTGCTGGTCGAGCTGGCACGCCTCGATGTGATGCCCGAGTCGTTCGTCGGCGCGGCGGACACGCGTTTCGTGATCGAGAGCGGCAAGGCCGCCGAGCGGCCGTTCGCGTCGTTGCTCGAGGTCTTCACGACCATCCAGACCGAGTGCGAGAACGCGGTCACGATCAACCGCTACAAGGGCCTCGGCGAGATGAACGGCTCGCAGCTCTTCGAGTCGACGATGGACCCGGCGCGGCGCAAGATCTATCGGGTCACCATCAACGACGCGGTCGAGGCCGATCGGATCTTCACGATCCTGATGGGGCCGAATGTCGAGCCGCGTCGCGAGTTCATCGAGAAACACGCGCTCGAGGCGACCAACCTCGACATCTGAAGCGCGTCGCCGCGACCCGACGAGGACGGCCATGGATCGCATCCGACAGCTCATTGGCGTCCTCACGCTCCTCGCGGCGGTCGGACTCGGAATCTGGTTCTTCCGGCTGATCTCCGACGACGACCAGAGCGGACTCTTCGAGGTCCGCCTCGAGTTCCGCGACGTCCGGGGACTCAAGTCCGGGGCGGATGTTCGGTATCGCGGCGTGCGCGTCGGCAGCGTGAGCGAGGTCGCCATCGGCCTCGACGGCGAGAAGGGAGTCGTTGCGATCCTGCTCGAGCCGGATGGCTCGCGTCTCGCGCGTCAATCGAGCCGCTTCTGGGTCGTGGTGCCGCGCTTCGGCGGGTTGACCGGCGGCGCGACCGGGCTCGACACCCTCGTGCGCGACGCCTACGTCGCGTACCTCACGACCGACCCCGACTCACCGCCGCTGCCGGCGGGCAGTCTGCTCCCCGGTCTCGAGCGTCCGCCGCTCGACCGGGCGACGACCGAACTCGATCCCGTGCAACGCGGCGACCTGTTGATGACGTTGCTGGCGTCGAACAACAACGGCATCGAGACGGGAGCCGCGGTGCAGTTCCGGGGGATGACCGTCGGCGAGATCCGCGCCGTGGAACTCGCGGCAGGTGGGACGCACGTCGAGTTGCTGCTGCGGATCCGCGACCGCTATCGCCACACCGTGACCGACAAGTCGGACTTCTGGATCGCGCGGCCGCGCGTGTCGGGAGCGCTGCTGCGCGGCATCTCGGTCGACGACGTCGGCGCATTGCTCACCCCGTTCATCGGCTATCACACCGAACCCGGCCGCGGCGTGCCGGTGCCGGACGGATACCGCGTGGTCGCCAGCAACGAACGACCGAACACGTCGAACGACGAAGTGCCCGACGCGGCCCGCGAGCAAGTGGCTTCGGCGGCGCCGGGCATCGGCGGCCGCGGACTGCGCATCGTCGAGATCGTCTATGAGTGCGCGGAAGACGATTGGCTGAGCCCCGACGACGAAGAACAGCGTCGCGGGTCGGGCCTGCTCTTCGCCGATCCGCAAGGTCGCACCGTCGTGCTCACGGTGCGCAGCCTCTGCGACGGGTCGTCGTTCCTCGGCGACACCTTCGGTGGGCCCGAGATCAAGAGCGAGGCGATCCGCGTCGTCGTCGCCGGCGTCGGCGTGTTCCGCGCCGGTCGGACGTGGATCGACCCGGCGGGCGGGGATCTCGCGCTGCTCGTGGTGGAGGACGCGCCTCCGGATCTCGCGATGACGCCGCCCGCCGATTTCGAGTTCGATGCCGACCCGTCGCTCGCTGTCGATTTCGCGACCGCGGCGACCGAGCACACCAACGTCCTCGGCGCCGCGCTCCCGTCCCTCGAGTCCGCGCGTGGCGGCGTGCTCGTGCGCGACGGCCGCGCGCTCGGACTGATCGGCCGCGACGCCGACGACGAGACGCGCCCGGCCCGGATCGCTCTGAGTGCCCTGCCCGCGGAGCTGAGGCCGAAGCCGTGAGCGACGGCGCGGGCGCCGCGACGCCGTCGTCGGCTCTCGAGTTGCGCGGCTTCGGGCTGACCTACCGCGGCCGGTCCGGCGAACGCACCGTGTTCGAGAGCGTCGACCTCGCCGTCGCGCGCGGCGCGTTCCTGTTGCTCGTCGGCGAGAGCGGTTCGGGCAAGTCGACCTTGTTGCGGCTGTTGTGCGGATTGTGGGAGGGCCGCGAACCGGCGCCGCGCGTGCGCGGCACCGTGCGCGTTCTCGGCGAGACGATCACCGCGCGCTATCCGCATCGCCTTCACGGACCGGTGCAAGCCGTGTTGCAGGACGAAGGCCTGCTCGACGAGCTGTCGCCGCGCGGCAACGTGGAGCTCGGCTTGCAGGTCGCGGGGCGTTCGCCTGCGCTGGCACTCGGTCTGCTCGCGCAGGTCGGCCTCGACAACCCGCCGGCGAGCACCGCCGAACTCTCCGGAGGGATGCGCAAGCGGGTCGCGGTCGCGCGGGCGCTCGGCGGCGAACCCGAGCTCCTGTTCTTCGACGAGCCGACCGCCGGGCTCGACGCGGAGTCGGCGCGCGGCATCGCGCGCCTGCTGGTCGAGACGCATCGCGCGACCGCCGGCCGGCGGACGACGATCGTCATCACGCACGACCTGCGCGCCTTCGACGGCTTGCACGACGGCTACCTGCACATCGAACCGTCGAACCGCTCGATCGCGAGAGTCGCGCCGGACGACCCGTTGATCCGCGAGCGCAGGCCGGTGCTCGTCGAGCGCGCCACGCCCGAAGGTCTCGACCTGCGGAGGGTGCAGCGGCTGGTGCTCGAGGCGGCGGACCTCGCGACGACCACGTTCCTCGCCGTGTGGCGCATCGTCCCGCGCTGGCCCGAACTCGCGTCGCGGACCCTGTGGCGCTTCGCGCTCGAGGCCGTCGCGTTCGTCGTGATCGGTTGCGCGACCGTCGGCGGGCTCGCGACGTTCTTCGCGCTCCGCAACAACCCGCTCGAAGGAGCCTTCACCGGCGCCCTCATCACCGGCGCGGGCAAGGTGCTGGTCGCCGTGTTGATTCCGCTGCTCGCCGGCTTTTTCTTCACCGCGCGCATCGCGGCCGGCGCCGCGGCGCGGCTCGGCACCATGAAACGCACTGGACAGATCGACGCCTTGAAGATGATGGGCGTGCGACCGGCGGACTACCTGCTGATCCCTCTGGTGTGGGCGATCGGCGTCGCGCTCCCGGTGGTGACGGCCTGCGGCATCGCCTTCGCCGCGCTCGCTTCACTGTTCGCGTCGCAGGTCGTGACCGGAATCTCGCCGAACGGCTGGGCCCGCGCGTTCGTGTTCGAACTCGACCGCGCCGACCTGCGCTTCGTGGCGCTCAAGGCGATGGCGTCGGCGATTCTGGTCGCGATCGTGACGTACCATCTCGCGACCGGCCCGAAGCGCTCCGGTCTCGACGTTGGACACGCCGTCAACGGCAGCATCGTGTTCGGGATGACGGCCGTGCTGGGGGTGCACGCGCTCCTGACCCTCGTGCAGTACTCCTGATCCCCCGGCCTGGCCTGCGGCTCTCAAGCCCGCGACGCGGCCGGGTCGATACCGCGCAGGTGAAGGGCCTCGAGAAACTCACCCCGATCCGGCTCGCCGAGGTGTTGACGCAGAAGGGCGGTCTCGACCGGTCAGATCAACGAGTGGGATCTCGCCAAGGTCGTCGTCGAGCAGTTCCAGATGCCCTTTCTGATGGCGAGCATGTACGAGGCGCCCAAGCAGGCGGCCGAGGGGCTGCCGAAGGAACTGCTGTTCCGCCATCTCATCGTCCCGCTCGACCGCTTCGATCGCATCGCCACGGTCGTGATCCCCATCCTCACGCCGTTCGAGGTGCTGCTGCGGATCGCCAAGGAGGGGAACTGCGAGATCTACCCCTACATCGGGTTGATCAGCGAGAACCGCAAGGTCCTCGCCGAGCGCTTCCCGGACTTCGCCCCATGGCGGGAAGAGCAGGACAAGAAGCGCGAGAGCGCGCGCAAGCAGCGCACGGAGCGTGCCGAGAGCCCGGACAAAGAGGGCACCGGCGACTGGATGAACCTCTTCGACTCGGCGGACCAGAAGGTGCGCAAGTCGCTGCGCGACGGCGGCTGAGCCGCCGCTCGTCCCGCTGGTCCGGCTAGACCTGCGGCGGCTCGTTCCGCCGGGCTTCTTCGCGCGGCTGCTCGTCGATTGCGGCAGGCGGAGGCGGCACGAAGTCGTCCCGCGGCGGAACCCGGGTGAAATCGTCGATCATGCGGCGCGGATCGACGAGCCGCTTGGTCGAGTCGAGCGTGCGCTTGATCTCGCCGAGGCCCGAGCGCGCGTCGCGCAGCGAGGGATCGCGGTCCATGTCGCGCTTGAAGTCCTCGAAGCCCCGCCGCAGATGCGCGAGGGTGTGACCGAGGCGGCGCCCGACGTCAGGGAGGTTCCGGCCGTAGACCAACACGCCGACCAAGAGGATCAGCAGCCACTCACCCGTGCTCGGCATGAGGAAGGCGGTCGGCGGATGGACGGGGATCACGGGCCGGCCATCCTCCGCGTGCCGACCCGGGTGTCAACCGGCGCGATCGGACGCTACCCTGCTCCGCCCGACAACGGCGCCGGTACGGTTCCCGCGCCATCGTCGCGCTTCCTCGACGCGATCCACATGGCCGAGCGCAACGTCTTCGCCCTCGAGCGCCTCACCAAGAGCTATCACAAGAAGCCGGTCCTCAACGACGTCAGCCTCGTCTTCCTCGAGAACGCGAAGATCGGCGTCATCGGCGCGAACGGTGCGGGCAAGTCGACCCTGCTTCGCATCATGGCCGGGCAGGAGAAGGAGTACGAAGGCGTCGCTCGCGCAGCCGAGGGCATCACCGTCGGCTACGTGGCGCAGGAACCGCGCCTGCTCGAGAACAACACGGTGCGCGAGAACGTCGAGATCGCCGTCGCGCCGATCCGCGCGCTCGTGAAGCAGCACGAGGACCTGTCCCACAAGCTCGGCGAAGAACTGACGCCCGAGGCGATGGACAAGGTGATGGCCGACCTCGATCGCCTGCAGCACGAGATCGAAGCGCGCGACGCCTGGGAGCTCGACCGCCACGTCGAGACGGCGATGACCAAGCTGCACCTGCCGCCGGGCGAGAAACTCGCGCGCGAGTGCTCGGGCGGCGAGAAGCGCCGCGTCGCGCTCTGCAAGGTGCTTCTCGAACACCCCGACATCCTGCTGCTCGACGAACCGACCAACCACCTCGACGTCGACTCCGTGCGTTGGCTCGAGGAGACGCTGGCCAACTACAAGGGCACGGTCGTCGTCGTCACCCACGACCGCTTCTTCCTCGACAACGTCGTCGGCTGGATGCTCGAGATCTGGCACGGCCGCGCCATCCCCTACAAGGGCAACTACTCGCAGTACCTCGAAGCGCGCGCCAAGCGCATGGCCGTCGCCGAGAAGGAGGAGCGATCACGCGCGAAGGTGCTCGAGCGCGAACTCGAGTGGATCCGCATGAACCCGAAGGCGCGCACGACCAAGAACAAGGCCCGCGTGCGCAACTACGAGCGGATGCTCGAGGAGGAGGTGCAGGAGAAGGACGGCAGCGTCGAGCTGCACATCCCGTCGGGGCGCAAGCTCGGCAACGTGGTCGTGCGTTTCGAACGCGTCGACTTCAGCTACGACGGCGAGCACAAGGTCCTCGACAACATCTCCTTCGAGATGCAGCCCGGCGACATCCTCGGCATCGTCGGCCCGAACGGCACGGGCAAGACGACGATGCTCAAGCTGATCACCGGCAAGCTGAAGCCGGACCATGGGCGCGTCGTCGTCGGCGAATCCGTCGAGATGTGCTACGTCGACCAGGAGCGCGAATCGCTCGACCCCGACAAGACCGTCTGGCAGGAGATCAGCGAGGGCCAGGACATCCTGAAGCTCGGCAAGTTCGAGGTGAACAGCCGCAGCTACGTCGCGAAGTTCAACTTCACCGGCCCCGACCAGCAGCAGAAGGTCGGCAGCCTGTCGGGCGGGCAACGCAACCGCGTGCAGCTCGCGAAGCTGCTCCGTCGCGGCGGCAACCTCATCCTCCTCGACGAACCGACCAATGACCTCGACCTCGACACGCTGCGCGTGCTCGAAGAGGCGCTCCAGGCTTTCCCAGGCTGCATGGTCATCGTGTCGCACGACCGCTACTTCCTCGATCGCGTGTGCACGAAGATCCTCGACCTCGGGCACTACGAGCCGGGCAAGTTCATCGACAGCGTCTGAGCGGGACGGTCAATACGCGAGCATGCGGTTGCGGTCAGGTTCGTACCCGCTCACGCCCCAACGCCGCCGCTCGTCGAGCAGTCCGCCGAGCCGCGGTTCGAAGTCGATGCGGAAGATCGTGTTGTCCCCGACGACGTCATAGGTCAATCCGAAGATCAGACGCCAGTCGAGATCGTTGCGGACCAGGCTCGCTCCGTAGTACGCGCTGCGACTGCGCTCGATGTCATAGCCGGCGGTGCCCTGGATCATCCAACGGCGACGGATCGGGAGCGACAGGCCGTAGCCGAACAGGCCGTCCTCCGCTTCGTCGGTGCGGTACTGGAGGAGCCACGTCACGCTGCCGGTGGTCAGCTCGGTGTAGACGTTGAAGGTGCGCAGCCGATCGGTGCGCCAGTCCTGTTCGCCTTCGACGAGGAAGCCGAGCCCGACGCTGTCGGCGAGCTTCAGCGAGCGCACGAGCAGTTCGAACTCGAAGAGACCGAGCGACTCGCCGTCGTTGTCGCGCTTCGAGTTCGGCAGGACGTTCTGCGCGAGGTCGAGCCAGACCTCCTCGCGGATCGACGCGGTCTCGGCCTCGCCCGCCTGTCGCGACAGCAGGCGTTGGAGAAGGCCGAGGCGAAGCAGGTTGCGCTCGTCGATCGCATCGACGGGATCGAACTGGAAGAAGTCGGCCGGCTCGCGCTGCACCGCGAAGCGATCCTCCCAGCGCAGCGTCGGAATGAGTTCGTGTCGGCGCGCGAAGCCGTCGCCGAGTTCGAAGGTCCGCGCCAAGCGCGTGCCGAGTTCCGCGCCGGCGACCAACGCCGCCCGGCCATGGCCGCCGCCGATCGGCGTGCGGTCGTATTCCGTGAAGCGCGCGCCGGCGAAGGGGCGCAAGCCGAAGGCGTCGAAGCGCAGCGGCGCGGAGAGTTCGAACTCCTGGTCGAACCGCCAGGTGCCGTCGTCGAGGATCGGCCCGGCGCCCGCGCTCCAGTCGCTGCGCAGGCGTCCGACGCCGGTCGCCGACGTGAACAGGAGTGGCGTGTCCTCGGTGATGTCGGCGAGGGGCACCGAAAAGAAGTCGAGCGTCGCATAGGGCTCTTCCGCGCCGAAGCGGGCGTCCAGTTCGCGACCGTCGGCATAGGCGAAGTCCGTGAGATTGGTGCGGCCGCTCAAGGTCGCGAGCCAACCGTCGCCGCGGTGGCGCAGCACCGCGCTGGTCTCGGGGCGCTCGTCCCCGTAGTAGCGACCGCGCTGGAACTCGGGCCAGATCGACGGATCGGTGGCGTCGAACACGGACAGGTCGAGTTCGGTGCGCGGCGAGAAGCTCACGCGGTTCTCGCTGTGCACCAGCGCGCGGCCGACCGCGCCGATCGGCGTGCCGTCGAGTTGTTGCGTGATCGGCCCGATCGGCGTGCCGGAGTCGCTCAGGCCGAAGGCATAGGTCCGTCCGTGCCACATATCGCCGCCGCGGTAGTCGAGTTCGGCGTCGAGCGGGAAACCGCGCTCCTGGATCCAACCGGTGCCGACCCGCCACTTGCCGCGGAACTCGTCGGCCGGCCGGCCGGTCGCCGCTTCGTGCAAAGCGCCGCCGAGGTCGTTGAAGGTGCTGCCCCACTCGATGCGCGACTCGATGCCGAGTCGCTGCGACCACCCGGCGCTCGCGCTCTTGATCAGCAGCTGGTCCTGCGTCGCGGAGTAGATGCGTTGGTCCGGCAGCGGCATCACGTTTCGGCCGTGCATCCGCAACTCGCTGCCGCGGACGTCGATCGCGAACTCGTCGTCGAGCTCGCGGATCACGACGTCGGTACTGAGCACGTCGAACTGCGGCTCGCCGGCGGTCGACGTCGTGAGCGACACGTCCTTGCCCGAGAACATCCCGTTCTGCCGCGTCAGAGCCGGGGCGCGCACGGTGAACTGCACGACCGCACCCGACGCGACGGCCTGGCGCAGGCGCAGCACCACGTTGCGCGCGAACATGCGGTCGTCGAGGGGCGAGAGCGTGAGACTGTCGGCGCGGAGGACTTCGAGTCCGTCGATCACGACCGCGACGTCGCCTTCGAGGTGCACCGAGCGGAACAGCTCGAGATCGAAGGGGGCGGCGCCCGCAGCGAGCGGCCGCGCGCGGAGCGCGGCGAGGAAGCTCGTGATGCGCGCGCGGATCGTCGCTTCGTCGATCCCACGCCGCGTCGCCGGCAAGGGCGCACCGCGTCGCGGCAGGCCGGAGCGGGTCTCGAGCGCGCGCAAGCGATCATCGACCGTCGTCTTGTCGAGGGCGATGAGTGCCCGGTCGCATCGCACGTCCAGTCCGAGGACCGGGTGGACGAAGCGCGCGCCGCCGGACACGACCCACTCCTCGACGTCGCCCGCGAAGCGCCGCTCGAAAGCGCCGTACTCCCAGGTCGTGGGAACCTGCGCCGCAACCGCAGTCGCGAGACCGAGCACGCCAGCGCACGCACGCACGATCTTCATCGTTCGACCGTCGCGCGGCCGCCGGCACGCGGACCCCAGACCCTCAACTCGCGCGACGCGTAATCGACCCGCACGAGTCCGCCGCGGTGGCGCTGCCCCGGCAGCTCGACCCAAGCACCGTCCGCGGTGTTGCCTTCGACTTCGATCGTGGTCCGCGGCACGTCGAGGCGGAGCACGTCGCCGTAGGCGCGGATCGATTGCCACGCCAGGCGTGCGCCGTGGGCGTGCAGCGCTCGCAAGGTGCCGGCCGCGGAGTCGAGGGTGGCGTCGACGCCGGCGGCCGTCACGTCGAGTCCGTCCGCGTCGATCGAGCCGCCGGCGCCGAGTGATCGCACGCGGACGTCGCCGTCGACGACCAGACGATCGCCGTCGAGCACGATCGGCACGGCGGCAATGATGCGGAGATCGCGCAGCGGACCGGCATCGCCGGTGCCGTGCACGTCGATCTCGGGGAGCGCTTCCTCGCTCGGTTCGAGGATCACGAACGGCGCGCCATCGGCACGCTTCGAGCCGCGGAGCCGCTCGGCGCGGGCGACGAACTCGCGGCCGTTCGGAGTGCGCTCGATCAGGACCGCTGGCGAACCCGTGAGCACGGCGGACTCGCTCTCGGGCAGGAGCCAGAGGGACGTCCCGGTCGCGGCGCTGAGGAGATTGCCATCGCCATCGCAGCGGCGGAGAGCCAATGCCCCCTTCGCGAAGACCTGGGAGAAGGCCTGCGCGAAGACCTGCCCGCGCGCGGGCGTGCTCCACGATCGCGCGGGAATGCCGTGCGCCCGCAACACGGCGGGCGGCAGCAAGCTCGGCATCACCACGAGGCGAGCGGCCTCGAGCGCGAGGGTCTCGCCCGCGGTCGTCGTGCGCACGCCGTCGATGCTCGCCGGCGTGCCGCGCACGACGACGGCCGGCGCGCCCGCGCCTAACGGCGTGACGTCGATGCGCTCGCCGCGCAACCGACTGCCGTCGGCCCGCACGACGCTCGCCGGGGAACCGATGACCGTGAGCGAACGACCGTCGTCGCTGGTCACGCGCTCGCCGAGGAGTTCGATCGGCTCGGTGCGTCCATTGCGATCGCGCAGCACGGTGTCGAGCTTGCAGTGAGGACCCTCGGCGACGAGCGTCGCGACGCTCCCCGCCGCCGTGGTCACGAGGTGCAGGGTCCGCATCGCGGAAACGACGTCGTCGCCGCGTGCGATCCGCGCGTCCATCGCGGGCGAGGCGACATCGAGCGTCATGGCGCCGGCGGCGTCGCGAACGAGCGCGCAGCGGCCGCTGCCATCGAGGGTCACCGGCTCGCGCGCGGCATTGCGCTCGACGAGGCGGAAGCGGTGGGACGGATCGAGCACCGCGGGACCGAGGCGCACGCGTTCGCCGCGCGGTCCTCGCGCCAACAGGAAGCCGCGGTCGCCGCTCGCGGTGAAACGGTCGGACGTCAGGGCGACGTCGCCCGAACCCCGCACCAGATCGAGGCCGGAGTCGCTGCGCAAAGCGCTCAGACCATCCGCGGCGTCGACGGCGAGCGCGTGCTTCGGATCGTCGACGTGCGCGCGTCCTTCGAACAGGAACAGCCGCTGGGCGAGGGCGCCGAAGCGCGGCACGGGGAAACCGGCGAACGAATGCAAAGGGCCGAGCAGTCCCGGCACGTCGATCACGTGGATCCGCTCGGCGGCTCGGAACGACAAACCACCCTCGCCGCGCTCCGTCAGCGTCGGGGAACCGTCGGCCGAGAAGATTGCGGGCTCGCCGTCGAGTGCGGGCGTCACGACCAACCGGTCGCATTGGAGCTCGAAGTCCTGAACGAGCAGGCGCGCGCGCTTGCCGCGCAGCGTGAGCGCGCGCCACGCGGCGCGTTGCTCGCCGCCGCTCTGGACGACGTGATCCGCGGCACCCTTCTGGCGCAGGATGGCGGCGTCGAGTTCGTCGCCGTGCGCGGTCGCGTGCCCGCCGCCGGTCGCCGTCGCGTCGATGCCCTCGACGACCACCGCCTCACGCATTGCGATCCGTCCGTCGCCCGTCGCGAGGTCCTCCGTGTAACGAAGGGTCCCGGTCGCCGCGAGCTTCATCGCCCCGCGGGTCACGACCGGCTCGTGGGCCACGTCGAGTCGCAATCGACCGCTGGCGTCGTCTTCGCCGCGCAATCCGGGCACGAAGCCGTCCAGGCCGCGCCCGCGCATGGTGATCGCGGGTTCGCCTCCGAAGGTGACCACGAACGGCATGCGGTCGTCGGGCGTGCGCAGATGGATGCCGTTCTCGTCCTGCCGCACGAGCACGCGCGCGATCTCGAGCCGCAGGTCGCGCAATGCCGAACCGGGCACCGAGACCAGGACGACGTCGGTGAGGTCCATGTCGCGGTCGGCGCGGATCGACGGCCGTCCCTCCGCGTCGCGCCCGAGCTGCACGAAGGCGACGCGCGCGGTGATCGTCGCGGTCTTGCGGCTCTCCGGCTGGAGAAGGCCGTCGACGATCCGATAGACGTGCGCGGTCACGCGATCGAGTCGCGCGAGATCCGCCGCCACGGTCGCGCTGTCCTCGGCATGGAGCTCATAGCGTTTGGGGAACGCGCGCGAACCGTCGGGCAGCGGTGTCTCGACGGTCGACGTGAAATCGAAACGCCCTGCCACGGAGATGCCGATCGCGCTGCGCTTCCCGTCGTCGGTCGCGTCGACCACGATGTCGGGCGCGGTGTGCGTGCTCGGCTTCATCGGCGAGCCCTGGTTCGAGGCGGCGTCGGTCGTGAAGTCGTCGCCGATCGCCCAGCGCAGCGCGGCGAGAGCGCCGGCGACGATCAACAGGGCGAGGACGACGCGTACGAAGAAGCGCGTCATCCGATCCGGAGGTCGAGCAGATCCTGCACGTCGAGCAATCCGACGAGCCGCATGGCGCCGTCGACGACCGGCAATTGGTCGACGCGATGGTGGCGGAGGCTCGCCATCGCCTCCATCGCGAACGTGTCCGGGGCAATGGTGCGCGGGCTGCGCGTCATCACGTCGTCGATCTTCACGGCGCGGACGTCGCGCACGCGGTCCTGTTCGAGCAGACGGCGCAGGTCGCCGTCGGTGAGGAAGCCGACCAATCGGCCCTGGTCGTCGACGACGCTCGTCGCGCCCGGGCGTCCCGGCGTGCGCGTCATCACGCCGATCGCCTCGAGCAGGCTCGCGCCCGACGCGACGCGCGGATTGCGTTCGTCGCGGCGCATCAGCTCCTCGACCTTCATCAATCGCCGGCCGAGGTCGCCGCCGGGGTGATAGCGCGCGAAGTCCTCCGGCCCGAATCGCCGGCCTTCCTGGACCACGACCGCGAGCGCGTCGCCGAGGCAGAGCATCGCGGTGGTCGACACGGTGGGGGCGAGGCGCAGCGTGCCGGCCTCCTCGATCGCGCCGAGTTCGAGCACGAGGTCGGAGTGGCGGGCCAGCGTGCTCTCGCGCGACTGGGTGATCGCGACCACCCGGCAGCCGACCGCCTTCACCGGCCCGAGCAGCCGCAGCACCTCCTCGGTCTCGCCCGACTTCGACAGGGCGAGGAGGAGGTCGTCCTTCACGACCCGCCCGAGGTCGCCGTGGATCGCTTCGGCCGGGTGCAGCCAGATCGACGGCGTGCCGGTCGAGGCGAGGGTCGCCGAGATCTTCTGCGCGATGATCCCGGCCTTGCCCATCCCCGCGGTGACGACGCGCCCGCGCAGCGCGAGGATCGCGTCGACCGCCATGCCGAAGTCCGGCCCCACGCGCCCGGCGACCTGGCGCATCGCGTCGGCCTCGGTCTCGATGATCGCGCGTGCGCGCGCGATCCGCGGGTCCGTCCGGGAGTCGTCCATCGAGGGGTTCGGTTCGCCGGCGCGCGCCACGTTCCTGGCGCATCGCCCGTCGACGCCTAGACTCTAGTCGATGTCGTACCGGGTGGAACTGCCCGTCTTCTGCGGCCCCCTGGATCTCCTCCTTCACCTCGTGAAGCAGCAGGAGGTCGACATCCACGAGGTCCGGATCGCGGTGATCCTGGACCAGTACCTGAAGCACCTCGAGCTGCTGCGGCAGCTCGATCTCGGCGACCTCGGCGAGTTCCTCGTGATGGCGAGCACGCTGATGGAGATCAAGTCGCGCGAGATGCTCCCGAACGAGGCGGTCGAACTCGAGAAGGAGCTCGACCCACGCGACGACCTCATCCGCCGCCTGCTCGAGTACAAGCGCTACCGCGACATCTCCCGCCGGCTCGAACGTCTCGCTGCCCGCCGCGCGCGCATGGTCGACCTCGCGCTGCCCCTGCCCGGCGAGGTGCAAGACGCGCAACGCCAGCGCGAGGAGGACGCCGAGACGCTCGACCTCGGCGAAGTGGAGATCTGGACCCTCACCGCCGCCTTCGCCAAACTGCTCGAAGAGACCGGCCGCCAACAGCAGACCCTCGAGATCGGCATCGACCGCCGCGGGATGCTGTTCTATGTCGAGGCCATCCTGAGCCGCGTCCGCGGCGAGACCGAAGTCTCCTTCGTCGGCCTCTTCGACAAGAAGGACGGTCGCCTCGCATTGATCGGCACCTTCATTGCCATCCTCGAAATGATGAAGCAGGGCGTCCTGCGGGCCTGGCAGGGCGCTTCGCACGGCGAGATCCTGGTCGCATACCGCGGCGACGCGATGCTGACGGCGGAACAGATCCTGTCCGGCGGGGAGCGGCTGGACGAGGGTGATGCTGGAGTGGAGCGGACGGGCGAGGCCGGAAGCGAGAGCTGAAGCGAGACGCAGCGGGCGGACGGCACCAGCCTCAGGACTTCTTGCGCTTGTGCCTCGGTGCGGGCTCGGTGTTCTGTTGGAAGTAGCGGATCCCGTCTTCGGTGCGTTGCTTGGCTTCGCTGCGTTCCATACCGGCTACCGCAGCGATCGCGACCCATGTGAAGTTCCCCGCGAACACCGCGCGGAGCACGCGACGGGTCCGAGCCGGCACTTCGCGGAGCCGCTTCAAGATCGTCTCCCGCTGTTCATGCAGCAGCGCGCGGCCCTCGCTGCTGGGGCCTGCGTCGTCCGGCAGGTCGACGTCGGACTCGCCGAGTGTCACGGGGCGCTTCGCGGAGCTGCCGCGCTTGTTGTGGTTCCGCGCGGTGGTCTTGACGATGCCGATCGCGAAGCCCTGGGGGTTCCCGATCGAGGGGTTGTCCTTCTTCCAGTACTCGAGAAGAGCATCCTGACAGACGTCGTCCCGATCGTTGGGGTGGACCCAGCGTCGGACTGCGTCATGCATCACCTTGTTGGCGTCCTCGAGCCGCTTCTTCGCGTCGGGCGGCGCCGCGGCGCCGTTCTTCTGCCGTTTCTTCTGCCGTTTCTTCTGCCGTTTCTTCTGCCGTTTCTTCTGCCGTTCGTTTTCGCCCATGGCGTGCACGATAGCCTCGCGGGCGGTGAAGGCAACCGGTTCGAGCGCAGTTCCCGAACGAGCCCCGGGCGCGAAGCTCCAGTCCCATCGCGGCCGAGGCCGCAACCCATCCGGGTTGCCGGCGTCGGCGCTGGCGCGCCGCTCGAGAAGGCCTCGACCGCTCTTCTTGCTGGGGCCCTTCTTCCTCCGAATCCTCGCGCGGCGCGAGGACTCTCCGGACTACGGACCCACGGCGGCGAACGCGCATCCGCGAAGTACCCCCACCCCGGTCCACATGAGGTCATGGACCGGGTCGGTTCGACGCGCCGCGTGACGTCTCGCTCGCTTGCGATCCCAGGCATCGCGGCGATCGCGTTGCTGGGCGCGGCGATCCCGCTGGCATGGCCTGCGTCGTCTTACGCGGCCGTTTGCGCGGCGGAAACGCCCGGCAATCCCGTGCCGGCAACTCCGATCGATCCGCTCGACCAGATCCGGACGACGGACGTGATGGCGCCGCTCGCGGAGGATCTGCCGCTGCGTTTGGCGCTGGGCGGCAGCTTCGACGACCTGAAGCCGGGTACGCACCAACGGCTCTTCTTCGCCACGCACCGGCATTACGAGGGTCCGATCAGCGAGGCGGCAGTTCAGCGGCTGCTCGACGCCGGCCGCGCCGACACCCTCGAGCATCGCCTTGCGCCGGAGGCCTTGGAGGCGCTGCGAAGGGAGATGGCCGAATACGACGAAGCGCTGCGCGACTTCGCGCTGCTGATCGTCGCCGAGGAGCAGGACGTGAAGCGCCAGCTCCGCCAGCGCCCGGAGCGCTGCTTCGAGATCCGGATGCAGCCCCGTGAGGCGGATCCGGAGTACATCCGCTTCCTCCGGGAGCGCCCCGCGGCCAAGGACGGCACGGTCTGGGGCGATCCGCTGAAGCCCGCAGGCGAGCGACAGATCATCGTCCTCTGGTCCGACTGGCCGGGGCTCCGCATGCTCTACGACGACCGCACCGCGATGATCGTCGATCGGCGCCGCCGGGTGGCGCGGTGGATCGAAGGGCGGGTGCGTTCGGAGGGAGTCAAGATCTTCAGCGAGTAACGAACGCAGTCGCGGCGCATCGGGGCGCGTCGCGGCCTGCTCACCCATGGCCCCCTCGAAAGGCAAGTCACGATGACAGCTCTTCGGCTCCTCACGACCCTCCTGGTCATCGTCATCACCAGCGCCCTGAACATCGCAGCTCAGGCGCCGGTCGCGTGCTCCTGCGTCCTGGTGTACGATGACTCTCCCCAATCGCACCCTTTGATCGGCTCTGCAACCACCTATGCTTCCTGCACGGTGAACCACCCCACACCAACGACGCCCCGATGTGAGGTCAGCGGTACGATCGAACTCAACTACAACATCCCTGATGACACATGGGAACTCATACACGCAAGCTGGGCTGATCCCCTTACGTACTTCACACCGGTTTCTGGGCTACAGGAGCTCACGCACCCTGCGGGAACCGACGTCGCATGTGGCGGGAGTCCGAGTACGGTGGGCTCGAGCCTCCTTATCATCTGGAGGGAGGTGGCGAATCCGACGAATCAGATCGCATTGAGCCTCGTCAGGCGATGGAGCTGCGACCTCGATTGATTCCGTCATGTTCATGCCTGTCCGAAGCGGCTTCAGGGTACGGTGCGTCGCGAGTCCGTGGACGCTGTTGGTTGACTTGCTTATGCACGCCACCTTGAGTTTGCCGGTTGCTGCTCAGGTGCCGCTCCCGTCGGGGACGGCAGAAGCGCATGACTTCGTCGAGGTGCCGCCACTTGGAGTCCCACAAAGGCGGCCGCAGCGTCTCTTCGGCACGAACTGCCCTGGACCGACGACGCCTTGGAGCTACCAGTGGCTCTTCGACCTCCCCACGGGAGCCCCGGCGCGGGTGAAGGCGATCGCGATGCGTCGTGCGGATCGACCTGGAACCCCGGCGCTCGCGGCACCGGCATTCACCGTCACGGCACAGATGTGGATGGGTCACAGCCGCGTACGCGCGGCAGAAGTCAGCTACCTGTACGCGACTCACCGCGCGGCTGACTATCGACAGGTCATGAGCGAACGTGTGGTGAGCTTCCCATCCGTGCAATGGCGATCCGACGGTGACTACCCCTTCTCCTACCGGCTGCCGTTGACTAGTCCGTTTGCACTGGGGCTGGGTAACTCAGCGCTCGTGGAGCTTCGCGTGTCGGCCACGACACTCTGCCTCAACCAGATACATCCCACGCTTGGGTATCTGGACTCCTGGGTGGCTGCTCTGCCACCCGGATTCGTGTACTACCCGGCTGCGCCGTTCGGGGTAGGATGTGCACCGGCAGGGGGCCCCGTTCCCGATATCATTGCGATAAACTCCGTGGTAACGATAGGGCAACGAGGCGCCTGGATTCACTGGCTTACCGGGAACGACTACACATCGTCTCTGACTGTGTTCGCCGTCGGATCGAGCAGTCAGTCATGGGGGGGCACGAATCTCCCGCTCTCTCTCGATGCATATGGAGCTCCAGGATGCTCCTTGTACAACAGCATCGATTGGACCGTTCCCCTACTGAATCCAACCGCTCAGTTCAAGACGTGTGCTGTCGCCGTGCCCATGGACCCAGGATTGGTCGGAATGCCATTGTACGTTCAGGGACTTCGGCTGCATCCGGCGTTCAACGCCATGGGACTGATCACCACCAACGCCCTGCAACTGCGCATCCAGGGATTCGCTGACAGCTGGATGGCGACGAGCATGTGGACCGATCCGTCGGCCTTCGGAAGCGGTGTGCCGAGTGGCGGAGGCCCAACCGGGCCGGTACTGATGCTGGATGGGAGATAGACGAGAATTCGAGGGCCCCAGATCGTGCGGACGCAAAAACGACTAGCCGACCCCTGGGTTGCTATCGCAGGACTCGTCGGGATCGTGCTCGCGGTAGGCGCCATCGCTTGGCGACGTGACACTTGGCAAAGCAACCCGATGGCAGGTGTCGGTGAGCGGGCGGTATTCCAGGGTGATGAAACGGTGCTTCCTCATCGGGCACGGGTCGCCTCGACCGGGGCCGTCCCGGAGAAACGGAGCGAAACCGACGACCAATCGCCAAAGTCGGCCTGGTGTTACTCGTTCCGAGGCGCGGACCCGTGCGGATGCACGCTTTGCCCCTTCGAGATCTCCGCAAGCTCGGGTGAGGCGTCTTACGAGGTGGCGACCCTCGGCGACGAGTATGCGTTCATGGTCGTGTGCGCTGGGGCCCAACGCCGAACGACGAGGGTGAAGGCAGATGGCGGGCGTATGGTGGTCCGGCCCGAAGACGGCGTGGCAGCCCCGAACACGAACGGACGCGCGATCGAGTTCGCCATCAGTGACAGAGACAACGGGGCGCCGATCACGGCGCACCTGATCGGAGAGGGCGAGATCCCCCTCGGTCCGCTCGACGGAGTGCACAGCCGCGTG
>JACRLW010000074.1:15543-59866 GCA_016235155.1 Planctomycetota bacterium | reverse complement strand
TTTGCTGGGGCCCTTCGTCCTCCGAATCCTCGCGTCCCGCGAGGATTCTACGGGCTTCGGACCCATCGCGGCCGAGGCCGCAACCCATCCGGGTTGCCAGCGTCGGCGCTGGCGCGCCGACCGAGAAGGCCTCGACCGCTCTCTTTGCTGGGGCCCTTCGTCGGACTTCGGGCCTATCGCCCCGCGCGCGCCGCGTCGACGACCTGCTTCACGCGCGCGTAGTAGCCGCGGTACCAGTCCTGGTGCCTGGCCGCGGCGGTCGGATCACTCGCCTCGCCGCGCAGCGTTCGCGCGCGTTCGTCGAGGATACGCACCATCCCGTCGCGTCCTTCGCGCAGGAGCTGCGCGAGCGGATCGTTCGCGGGGTCGGCGCCGCCCGCGGCAATCTGTGCGATCAGGCGATCCGCGCAATCGACGAACGACTGCTCCTGGTGCATGAAGAAGAACAGCAGGAGCACGTGAAGCTGGACCGAGAGGTCCTGCGCGTCGTCGTAGCCGTCGTCGGCGCGCACGAAGTCGCGCGTCGCGGGCGCCGCGCGCAGCAGATCCTTCGCGAGGATCTCGTCGAACAATCGCTTCGCGATCGCGAGGTTGCCGGCCTTCGTCGGGTGGACGTAGTCGAGAAACCATTCGAAACCCGGTGCGCAACGCGGTGCGGTCGCGAGCAGGTGCTGCTCCATGTCGACGAACGCGATCTCTTCGTGCGCCCGCGCGAGGTCAAGGAGGACGTCGTTCAGCGCGCTGATCGCGCGGAACGGCGTGAGGTCGAGGTCCTTCGCGGCGACGTACTCGCGACGCGCTTCGTCGCAGCGATCGGCGGCGACGAGCGCCTGGGCGTGTGCGAAGGCCGTCTCGGCGTGCGCGGGATCGAGGTTGCGCGCCTCGGCGAGCGCGGCGACCGCTCCGGGCGCGTCGCCGGCGCCGAGACGCCGAACGCCGTCGGTGAACGCCGCGCGCCAGCGTTCGAGCGCATCGCCCGCCACGCCGTTGTGCGAAACGTTCGGTCGCCAGTCGCGCAGGTTCACCGGCACCGTCATCACCAACAGCGGCACGCCGTGTTCGCGAGCGGTGGCCGCCATCGCGTCGACGGTGAAGCGGTAGTGATCGATCACGCTCGCGAACTGCGTCGGGTCGGTCCGCAGCTCGAGCGCGAGTTGCTCGAGCTGCGAGAAGATGAACACGCCGGCTTCGCGCATGTCGGCATCGAGCACGGGCGTCGGGGCGACCACGTCGGCCGCGGCGTCCAGGAGGATCTCGAACAGCCGCGACGTCCGTGCGACGGCCGTCACGAGCCGCCGCACGCCGCCGGCCGCCGCGTAGCTCCGGTTCTCGACGAACTCGTTGTTCCCGCACCAGAGGATCAGGAGGTCGGGTTCGAAGCGGACGACCTCCTCCAGCACTCCGCGCACGCGGTACGAGGGATACGCGTGCGCGCCGACGTTCAGCACCTCGACCGGCCGACCCGGGAAGGCGTTCCGCAGCGCCTCCGCGAGGTAGGCGCTGAACGATTGCGCGCCGGTGTGCGGCCAACCGGCGCAGGCCGAGCCGCCGAGGCAGAACACGCGCAGCGTGCCGGGCGCCTTCACGACGGGGAAGCGCACGTCGTTCTGCGCATAGAGGTCGGCGTGCTGCACGCGGAACCACTTCGCGCCGTCGATCTCGACCTCGCCGAAGCGCGACGTCGTTCCCGACAGCTTCAGGAACGGATCGGATCCGCGGTTCTTCGGAGCGACGACCCGCACCACGATCTCGCCGATGCCCAACAGGACCAGCGGCAGACAGAGGAGCACGAGGCGGAAGAGGAGGCGTCGTCCGCGCGACGGAGCGCGCGCCGTGGCGTCGGTCACGCGCGCAGCGTAACGGCGCGACACGGCCGTGGTTATCGTTCCGCCGCGTCCGGACGCCCATGACCGACATCGTGCTCGCCACGCTGAACGCCCGCTGGATCCACACGGCGTTCGGGTTGCGCTGCCTGCGCGCGAACCTCGGCGAGATCCGCGAACGCTCGGTCCTCGTCGAACGCGACGTCCAGGTCCGCCCGATCGACTTCGTCGAGGAGATCCTCGCCCACCGGCCGCGGATCGTCGGACTCGCGGTCTACGTCTGGAACGCTGCGGCGATGGCGAGCGTCGTCGCGACGCTGAAGCGCGTCGCCCCCGAGGTCGTCGTCGTCCTCGGCGGACCCGAGGTGAGCCACGAGACCGGACTCCAGCCGATGGCGACGCTCGCGGATCACGTCGTTCGCGGCGAGGGTGATCGCGCGTTCCGCGAGCTGTGCGAGGCGATCCTCGCCGGGTCGGTCCCTCGCGCGAAGGTGATCGACGCCGCGCCACCCGACCTCCTCACGCTCGCGCTGCCGTACGACGAGTACACCGACGCGGACGTCGCGCACCGGATCGTCTACGTCGAAGCCTCGCGCGGTTGCCCCTTTCAGTGCGAGTTCTGCCTGTCGTCCCTCGACGAACGCGTGCGCTCCTTCCCTCTCGAGCCCTTCCTCGCCGCGATGGACCGCCTGCTCGTGCGAGGCGTCCGGCACTTCAAGTTCGTCGACCGCACGTTCAACCTCGGCCTCGCGACGAGCCTTCGCATCCTCGGGTTCTTCCGCGAGCGACTCGCCGCGGGCCGCTGTGACGGACTCTTCCTCCACTTCGAGTTGATCCCCGACCGCCTGCCGGAACCGCTGCGCGTGGCCGTCGCCGCGTTCCCGCCCGGCGCGCTCCAGTTCGAGGTCGGGATCCAGACCTTCGATCCCGAGGTCGCCGACCGGATCAGTCGCCGGCAGGACGTCGCGCGCATCGCCGAGAACCTGCGGTTCCTCCGCGACCACACCGGCGTGCATGTGCACGCCGACCTGATCGTCGGACTCCCCGGCGAGGATCTGCCGACCTTCGCGCGCGGATTCGACGCTCTCGCCGCGCTGGACCCGCACGAGATCCAGGTCGGCATCCTGAAGCGGCTACGCGGCGCGCCGATCGTCCGTCACGACGAGGAGTTCGGCATGCGATGGAGCCCCGATCCGCCCTACGAGATCCTCGCGACGAACGCGCTCGACTTCGGCACCCTCCAACGCCTCCGCCGCTTCGCGCGCTGCGTCGACCTCGTGATGAACAGCGGCAGCTTCCGCGAAGCACTTCCGCTCTTGTGGCGCGACGCTTCGCCGTTCGCGCGGCTGCTCGCGTTCTCCGACTGGCTCTTCGCGCGCACCGCCGCGGTGCACGGCATCGCGTTGCACCGGCTGACCGCGTACCTGCTCGAGTTCCTCGTCGACGTCGCCGGCGTGCCGCGCGACGAAGCCGGCCGCGCCCTGTTCCGCGACTACCAGCGCACGCGCCCGAACGATTGGCCGTCCTTCCTGCGACCGTTCGCGACGAGCGAGGCGATCGCGCAGCCGCGCGCGCCACGCGCGGGAGGCCGGCGGCAGGCGCGGCACGCGGATCCGTGACCGCGCCCGCGACTCACGGCACGCGCACGGTGATCCCGCCGTTGTGCGTCGCGAGGGTCAAACGGCCGCGGCCGTCGCCGTAGGTCCCGGTCGCCGAGCCCTCGGCCAGCGCGACCTCGCTCGCCCCCGACAGCACGATGCTCCCGTTGTGCGTCGCCGCGGACACGCGCGCCGACGCCTCGCGCGCGATGGAGAGCGCGATGGCGCCGTTGTGCGTCCTGACGTCGACCTCGAGTTCCGTGCCGAGGATCGAGCCGCGCACCGCGCCGTTGTGCGTCGTGAGACTCACCGGCGTCGCGACCTGTTCGATCGAGACGGCGCCGTTGTGGGTCCCGGCGCGCAGGCCCGCGGACGCGTCGCTCACGGTCACCGAGCCGTTGTGCGTGTTCGCGAGCATCATCAGGCGGGCGGGAGCGGAGAGATCGAAGGACACGTCGCCGTCGACGTCATCCGGCACCTCGACCGCCAGGCGGAGTTCGCCACCCGCGATCTCGGTGACGAGTTCGAGCCGCGCGAGGTTCTTCCGCGCCTCCGCCTCGGTGTTCCCGTAGGCGCTGAGCGTGGCCACGCCCTCCACCGTGGTTCCGCTGCCGCCGCGGATCGCGATGCTGCCGTTGTGCGTCGCGCAGTGCATGGTGCGCAGTTCCCCGGCCTCGATCCGGACCGGTCGATCCTCGCTCACGCGGTGGAGCGGGAGATTGCAGGCGGCGAGCGCCGACAGGGCGGCGAGGACGGTCAGGGACGTGGATCGCATGGGGCCCTTCGATCGAGCGGCGCGCGAGTCTATTCCGAAGCCGCCGGCGCGCGAATCGGCGCGCGCTTGCCGCGGCCCGCGCCGCGGTCGAGACTCCGCGCGTGACGCCGCCCTCGCCGTTCCGCCGCATCTCGCGCGAAGTGCTCGTCGAGAACGCCTGGCACCGCTACTGCCGCGACCGCTTCACGCAGACCGACGGCAGCGAGGGCGTCTACCACTACGTCGACATGCCCGGCTCCTGCGGCATCGTGCCGCTGTTCGACGACGGCTCGACCGTCCTCGTCCACTGCGACCGCTATCTGCTCGGCACGACGCTCTGGGAGTTCCCGATCGGCGGCATGAAGGACGGCGAGGACCCGCTCGCGGTGGCGCGGAAGGAACTCGCGGAAGAGGCCGGGCTCGTCGCGAAGCGCTGGGACCGGCTCGGCGTCTTCGCACCCTACAAGGGCGTCTCGAACGAGCGTTGTCACTTCTTCCTCGCGCGCGAGCTGTCCTGGACCGCGCAACACCTCGAACCGAGCGAGGCGATGACCGTGCACCGCCTGCCGCTCGCCGAAGCGAAGGAGCGCCTGCTCGGCCAGGAGCTTCCCGACGGCCAGAGCCTCTGCGGCCTCGTGCTCCTCGAGCGCTTCCTCGCGGCGCCGGGAGCGACGTAGACTCGCGCGCCCCTTCCGACCGCAACGCCATGCGACACCTCGTCCTCCTCCGTCACGGACAGAGTCAGTGGAACGTCGACAACCGCTTCACCGGTTGGGTCGACGTCGACCTCACCGATCAGGGTCGTCGCGAAGCGCTCGACTCGGGCCGACTGATGCGCGACGCGGGACACGACTTCGACGTCGTCCACACTTCGTTGCTCAAGCGCGCGATCCGCACGATGTGGATCGCGCTCGACGAGATGGATCGCATGTGGCTGCCGGTGTTCCGGACCTGGCGGCTCAACGAGCGGCACTACGGGGCCTTGACCGGACTCGACAAGCAGGAGACCGCGACGCGGCACGGCGATGCGCAGGTCAAGCTGTGGCGCCGCAGCTACGACGTGGCGCCGCCGCCGATGGCCGAGAAGGACCCCGGCAACCCGGCCAACGACCGGCGCTACGCGGCGCTCGCTCCGCACGAACGCCCGCGCACCGAGTGCCTGAAGGACACCGTCGACCGCTTCCTCCCCTACTGGCACGACGTGATCGCCAAGGACCTGCGTGCCGGCAAGCGCGTGCTGATCGTCGCGCACGGCAACTCGCTCCGCGCGCTGGTGAAGTACCTCGACAAGCTGTCCGAGGCGGCGGTCGTCGACCTGAACATCCCGACCGGAGTGCCGCTCGCCTACGAACTCGACGCGGATCTGCGCCCGATCGGCAGCGGCTACCTCGGCGATCCCGCCGAAGTCGCCGCACGCGCGGCAGCGGTCGCGAAGCAGGCGAGTCGCAAGACCTGACCGGTCCGACAATCCCCGGCGCCGGGCGGCCACGAGCGCCCGCTCTTCGCCGACCCGGCACCACCTCGCGAAACCATGACGCAGTTCCTCACGACGGCCCGACTCGCCGTCCTTTCCCTCGCCTTCGTCACCGCGTCCCTTTCCGCACAGGAAGCGACTGCTGTCGACAAGCAGCCCTCGACGCCGCCGGTGCTCGTGATCCGGTTGGAGGGCGGCTACCTCGATCTCCCCGAACAGGGCGCCGACCTCACCGCGCTGCTGACGGGCGGCGGCGCTCAACCGAAGGACTTCTACGAGATGCTCGGGCGGCTCGAGGACCTCGCGAAGTCGGAGAGCCAGCACCTGCTCTTCGACTTCTCCGCGCCGTTCTCGTTCAACCTCGCGCAGGTCGCGGAACTCGACCGGGCGATCGCATCGCTGCGCAAGGCCGGCAAGACCACCTGGGCGTATCTCGAAGGCGCGGAGTCGACGGCGTACCAGCTCGCATCGCAGTGCGAGAAGGTGATGCTCGCGGACCTCGGTGTGCTGGACATCCCGGCGCCGGCCTTGAACGTCACGTTCCTCAAGGACGCGCTCGACCTGATCGGCGTGCAGTTCGACGTCGTCCGCTGCGGCGACTTCAAGGGTGCGGTCGAACCGTACGTGCTCCCGCAGATGAGCGACCATCTGCGCAAGCACTACCTCGCGATGGTCGAGCGCATGAACGCGTCGATCGTCGATCGCGTCGCGCGCGGGCGGAAGCTCCCGGCGTCGCGGGTGCGCGAGCTGCAGTCGCAACGCATCTTCACCGCGAAGGCCGCGCTCGACGCCGGCCTCGTCGACGCGCTCGTCCCCTGGGCCGGCGCGCAGGCCGCGATGAAGCGCGTCACCGGCACGGACGACCTCGCGTTCGAGCCGGCGGCGAAGAAGAAGGACAAGAAGTCGATCAACCCGCTGCAACTCCTGACGCAACTCTTCAACCCGAAGGAGGAAGAAGAGGAAAGCGGCGACACCGTGCTCGCCGTGCTCCACCTCTCGGGCGCGATCGAGGACGGCGCCAAGCCGTCGCCCGGAACGATCGTCTCGGGACCGACGGTGGCGGAGATCGAGAAGCTGGCCAAGGACGAGGCCGTGAAGGGCGTCGTGGTGCGCATCAACTCGCCCGGCGGCTCCGCGACGGCGAGCGAGGCGATCCTGCTGGCGCTGCGCGATCTGAGCAGCAAGAAGCCGATCGTCGTGTCGATGGGTCAGGTCGCCGCGTCCGGCGGTTACTACGTCACGTGCTTCGGCCGGCCGATCCTCGCGGAGGAAGGCACCATCACCGGCTCGATCGGCGTGTTCGGCATGAAGCCGAGCCTCGGCGCGTTGATGCGTCGCATCGGCGTCCACAGCGAACTCGTGGCACTCGACGAGAGCGCCGGCATGAACGGAATGGACCGCGGCTGGTCCGACGCCGAGAAGGCGCGCATCCAGGGCTTCGTCAACCAGATCTATGACGTGTTCGTCGGCCACGTCGCGCGCTCGCGCGGCAAGTCCGCCGACGATGTGCTCGCCATCGCCGGCGGCCGAGTGTGGTCCGGCGGCCAGGCCGTCGAGCTCGTTCTCGTCGACAAGATCGGCGGTCTCGACGACGCGCTCGCGATGGTGAAGGCCGACGCGAAGCTCGACGGGGAATTCGAGGTGCGGCACGTGCCGCGCCCGAAGTCGTTCCTCGAGACGCTGACGAGCGGGATGCTCGACGCGAAGGTGCTCCTTCCTGACGGCATCGCGCAGGTCGTCGCGAAGCGGCTCGACCTCGACCGCGCTCTGCGGATCGTCGTCGACGCGCTGCAGAACGAACGGCCGACGCTGGTCTGGGCGATGGCGCCCGAGGCGCTGCGGCTGCGCTGAGAGCATGAGCAAGAGATTGTCTCGACGCTTTCGCCCGTAACGCCGCGCGATCGACCGGCGCCCATCAGGCGCCGAGGAGGGGGAGGGCGCCGACCTCCCCCACCAGGAAAGATCGCGCTCAGAGCCTGAGCGATTCTCGCTCGGGCTCTGAGGGCGCCGGCTCAATCCGGGACGATGCACGAGCCGATGAGGCCGGCGTCGTGATCCGTCCCTCCCTCGCCCGCGTCCCGAACCGCGTCCGGCTCGTGCCGCCCGATCCCGCCGCCGTGCGCGCCGCGCTCGCGGCGCCGCCGCGCGCGCGCCCGCGCTGGACGGCACGCGCCTTGGTCCCGCTCGCCGCACTCGCCTTCGGCATCGCGTTCGCGCTCCCGAGCGCGCCCGAGGCGACCGACGCGAACGCCGCGGAGACAACGGACAGCGCCGCAGCCCCTGCGCCAAAGGAAGCGGCTCCACCTCGGGTCGGGCGTCGCACCATCCGCGCGAACGCGGAACTCGTGCGCGATCCCGACGGCGGCAAGGCGCGCCGCGCCGCGATCGAACTCGACGTCGTCTGGGAGGGCAGCGACTTCGACGCGGGCCTCGCCGAGCAGGCGCTGACGACCTGGCTCGCGACGCTCACGTCGCGCGAACTGATCGAGTCGGCGTCGGGCGCCGACGACCGGCCGAGCGAACTCCTGCGGACCGCGCTCGGCGCGGGCGAAGACGCGATGCTCGTGCGCGTCGCCTGGCGCCGTCTCGAACTGCGCTGACGGTTGCGCTCCGAGGCGGCCCGCTATCCTGCGCCGGTGCGCCCGCTCAGCCTCGCCGCCGTCCTGCTCGTCATTGCGCCCGAGGCCGGGCACGCACAGGACCGCATCGCCTGGGTCGTGCCCGTCGTCGCGAACGACGAGGCCTCCGCACCGGCCTTCCTCGCCGGTGTCGCCGCCGCGTGCGCGGTGGGTGGACGACCGATGGTGTTCGCCGTCGATCCCGCGACGCCATGGCGGCCCGAACTGCTCGACTTTTTCGCGCGCTGGGGGCCGTCGCGGCTCGTCGTCGTCGGTGATCTCCAAGCTCCGCCGGATCCCTTCCGCGCAAACGTCGTCGCCGTGACCGCCGGCTCTCCGGAATCCACCGCCTGCGCGATCGCCGCACAGGCCTGGACCGCGAGCCCGCGCGCCGTGCTCGCCGATCAGGACGATCGCGACGCCGCGTTCGCGGCAGCGGTCCTCGCCGCGCGCTTGCGCATCCCGTGGCTGCCGTGCGGTCGCGGCGCGGTCGGTGATGCCGTGCGCGCGCAACTCGCGGCGTTCGGAACGAGGCGGGTCTTCGCCGTCGGACCGGGCGCGCCCGCGAAGCTCGACGGCGTGCGCGTCGAGCATCTGGCCGACGCGCTCGACGTCGCGCGCACACTCCATCGCGAGGGCCAGCGCATCGCGTACCTCGCGGCGACCAACCCGCACGACGCCTCGGCGCCGCACGCCGCGCAACTCTCGCTCGCCGCGGTGCTGCTCGCCGCCGGACGCGAGGGCGCACTCGTGCCGACGCCGCACGACGTCCTCTGGAAGGTCGCGACGCCGACGCAGGACGACGTGACGGAAGCGCCGCCTGGAGCGCATGCGTCGCGCGGTGCCTGGCGCCGCGGCGCGCTCGACGTCGGCGGCGCATCGCGCGTCTTCCTGACCGGGATCGATCCCGCCGACGGCCGCGCCTGGTGTCAGCTCGACCGCGACGGCGACGGCCGTTTCGACGGTCAGGACGAAGGCCCCTGGCGCAGCGGCGCGGTGATCGCGCTCGCTTCGCGTCGCGTCGCGCTCGACCTCGACGTCGACGAGCACGCGCGCGGTCGTTCGCTCGCGCTGACCGCGCCGGTCGCCGACGAACTCGTCGCCGCGATCGGGCGCATCCGCAACGCGGTCTCGCCGCGCCCGGCGACGCTCTGCCTCGTCGGCTGGCCCGACACGCTGCCGATGGCGATCGTCGGCGACGCGCAGAGCATCGACTGCGATCTGGTCTCGGACCTGCCGCTTGCGCAGTGCGACGACGATCCCTTCGCCGACTTCGCGTACGCGCGCTTCGTCGCGGAGGACGTCGCGGCGGGGACCTTGCTCGCGTGCCGTGGCTTCGCGATCGATGAACTGCGCGATCCGAGCTGGGCGAAACGCTTCGCGACCGCCGAGTGGGAGACCGTCAACCAGGACCTGCTGCGCCGCGCCGGTTTCGAGTTCGCCGGCCATCACGACGGCGGGGCACCGCTGGCAGCGGGTTCGCCGGCGACATCCGTCGCGCTGTTGAGCCACGGTTCGCACGCGATGTGGACCGTCATGGGCAAGACCTACACCTGGGACTCGACGACCCTGCTCGCCCCCTGCTTCGTCGAGTCGTCCGGCTGCAGCACCGCGGCGCTCGACATCGATCAGAAGCGCCGCTCGGTGGTGACGCGCCTGTTCCGCAACGGCGCGGTCGCGTTCGCCGGCAACGCGCGGCGGGGTACGGCGCAGCAGGAGCTGTTCCGCTCGGAAACGCTGAACGGGTGGCTCGCCGGTCGAACGCTCGGCGAAGCGCACCGCGACGCGATCAACAAGACCCTTGTCGCGGTGCTCGAACGCGGCGAGACGAACTCCGGCGTGCAGCGGTACCAACTCCACGCCGCCGCGTGCTACGGCGATCCGGGGCTCGCGCTCGGCGGCGCCGATGCGAGCGATCGCGAGGCCGCACGCGTCACCGCGAGCGGACTGCGCGCGACCGTGCACGGTCCGAAGCGGTACGACCGGAGCGAGTACCCCCCGAACCCCGAGTGGGGTTGCGCGGCCAAGCGCCTGTTCACGTGGCATGCACCGGGTCTCGGCGTCGAGAGCGCGTGGTTCCCGCCCGAGAAGCGCAACCAGGACGCGCTCGTGTTCACCGCGGAGCACCGCACCCGCCGTCGCGTGCGCGGCGTCGAGGCGATCGACGATCCCGACGGCCCGCTGCATTTCACCGGCAAGTGCTTCGTCGACGAACACGACGACGGCACGCGCTCGGTGTTCTGGCGCGTGCGCCTGATCGACTTCGACATGAACTCCGGCGAGGTGCGCGCGCAACGCGACCGCGCCGCGTTCCGCCTGATCGTCGAGTGATCGCCGGCAGCGCGGATTGCGCTTCGCCTGCTTGCGCGCGGTTCGATCACCGGATCGAGGTCGCGCGCGGCTTCCGTTCCGCTGTCCGCGCGGTTCGCCGCCGCGACGAGCCGAGATCGAGGCGACGGCACGCGATCTCGAGCACGAGGATCACCACGAGCGCCCACGCGGATCCACGTGACCGTCAACCGACATCGCCCTGCACATGCGGCAGCTTCCCGACAGGCGACCGCGGCTACACGTCGAGCATCGCGCGCAGAGGCGCCAACTGCTTGGTGACGGCCCCCCAGGACTCGCGAATCACCCCCGCGATCTCTGGGTCGCTCCTGCTGCGGTCCATGCACGCGGTCACCTGCGTGCTGACGCCCTGCATGGCCGTCCGGACCGTCTCGCTCCTCTGGTTCATCTCGTCGGAGTTCGGCGGGCTGAGACCCTTCATGGCCTCGACAATCTCGCTCATCCGCTTCGCGATCGCCTCGAGCTTCGGCTTCGCGGCCTCGGCACTGCTCTTGTCCGTGACGCTCGCGAGGATGCTCGCGTAGTCGTTCATCACCACGACACCCTGGTCGGCTGCGTCGGCGAACGAGTTGACAGCTTGTCCGCAGCCGGCGGCAAGCGCGAGAACGAGGGGGAAGAGTCGGAGGGTTCTCATGGTGGCGTGGGTTCTACAGCACACGCACCATGGGCCCGTAGGCCAGAGAATCCTCGCGGCCGTCCTCGTGGAACACAGTGACGATTCGGGAGGCCGAAGGGCTCCAGCACGAAGAGCGGCCGAGGCCTTCCTGGTCGCCGCGCCGGCGACGACGTTCGACCTTCGGTTGCGGCCTCGGACGCGATGGGCCACCAGGGCCATCGCCTTGAACGCCGGCGCGTTCGAGCGCGGGCTCCCGGCCTTCGCCGGATGGAAGCGCGCCTACTCCGTGAATCTCGCCGCGGGTCAGATGGCGTTGAACAGCAACTCACCTCGCGTCGGCAAACGCCTCTGCGTCGATGCCCCCCTGTGCCAGGGCAGTCGCCGCACACCTTCGGACCGCTGCGGGGCCCCTACCGGATCCGCACGCGTCGCGCGCGCGATCCCTGCAGCCGGAACAGAAGGCTGCGGCAGACGGCCGCTCACATGCCAATGCGCATCTCCAGGCCCCGGCTGAACGACAATCCGCTCGACGCGCCCGCATCGATCTCGATCGCCTGCATGTAGATGGACAGGCCCAGCAGGGACTGCGAGCTCGGGATGCTGAATGACGCGGCAAGCCATCCAGGCACGACGCTCTGGCTGTACGTCGGCACGACCAGCAGGGTGCCGTCGAAGATCGAAACGCTGTTCGGCTGCAAGCCGATCAACAGGAAGCTGGCGGAGGCGGCGCCCGAGTTGCCGACGCTCAACATGACCGTGCTGCCGAGCAGTGGCCGGCCGAGCAGCGAGAGCTCGGGCACGCTGGTGGTGCCGGGCCAGCCGGTGCCGTAGTTGAACCAGTCGAACTCCAGACGTGCGATCCAGGTGCCCCAGTCGTTGTTGGTGCGGGCGTACTCCTGGATCGTCCAGAAGGAGCCGTTGGCCGGATCGACGCTGCAGTAGCTGTAGTCGCCCCAGCGATTGGTGCCGTTGCTGTCGACGCGGTCGTACGCGCCCTCGCCGGCGCGGAACAACAGCGGCTCGGACATCGAGCCGGGCGGATCGCTCGCCAACCGACCAGTGCAGTAGGCGCCGACGTACTGGCCGGCGTGCGAGCCGTTGAACGCCATCGCCACATCGCCGCGTTCGTTGACCGCGATCGCCGGGTAGAAGAACGAGAGCACCGGGTCGGCGACGGTTCCGGACTGCAGCACGTTCCTCGTCGTCGAATCGATCTGGTACCAACGGCAGGCAGCTCGGCCCGAGTACACGGTGCCCTGCGCGAGCCAGAGCGAACCGTTGCGCCACATCGCGTGTGCCGGGCGGAAGTCGCCGGTCGAGATGTCGGTGACGCTGCCGAGTGCGGGTGCCGGCGGCGGTGAGTCCTGCCACGGCACCGGGATCGAGCCGAGGTCGTACAGCGCCGGCGCCGTCAACCGACCGGCGATCTTGCGCAGGTGGAGGTTGGTCTGGTCGAGGCGCGAGACCAGGAACTCGCCGCCTGAGTCGCCGAACGTCACGCAGGGCTGGATCGCGCCTTCCCAGGGTTGGTTGCGCCAGGCGGTGATCGTGCCGAGGCTCGGGTTGCCTTGCAGCATCGGCGCCTTGTCCAGCGCCCAGATGGTCATCGGGTAGTTGCCGCCGACCATCAGTGCCGCCAGGTAGATGCCGTTGGCGTCGACGCCCAGCGTCGGGAAGTCAGGCCACTTGTTGATGTCCGAGCCCGACGCTGCGAGGAAACTCGTCTTGAACCAGGTCCCGGTCGGGTCGCTCGACTGGCTGACGCCGAGGTAGATCCAGCCGTAGGGCCCGGTCATCGCGCTGATCACGAACCGCTGGCTGTGCGGATCGAACACCGCGCGTACGTCACCGATACCGACACCGTTCGGCAGCGCGAAGAACGCCGTCAGCGCGACGTTGACGACGCGGGCCCGGGTGTCCTTGCGGTACACGGACAAGTTGGAGTTCACGTACGACAGGAAGTGCTGGGGCCCCGCCGCGCCCGAGCTGTCGGGAGGAATCACTGCCGAACCGGGATCGAAGATCTTCGGCCCGGCCACCGACCACGTGACGTGCGGAGCGGTGCCGCCGGTGACGGAGTTCAGCATGCCGTGGGGCGGCGGTGAGGTGAGCGGGCTGGGCGGCAGCTGCGGCGGCTGCTGCGGCGGCGGGACGGCACGCACTCCGTCCTGGGTGCTGCGCTCGGCGTCCGGCGCGAACTTGCCGGTCCCGCGCTCCCAGCGCAGACCGCGGTAGACGGAGTCCGTCAACACGCTGCGCCAGGCGATGTCCTCGAAGTCGACGACGACGCGCACCGGCGTTGCCACGTCGCGGTACGTCAAGTCGTCCATCGCGAACCAACCGGCTCCTCCGCGCATCGGCCGCGCTTCGATGACGATGCGGTCGACGTCGCGCAGGTCCATCGCCAACCACACCGGCGCCGTCGCCGTCGCCATCGACTCGAGCCATTCGCTGCGCGCGACTTCTTCGCCGTCGCGGTAGCCGAGCGCACGCACCGCGGTCGTTGCCGAGCCGCGGCCCCCCTGTGGCGCGAACCATGCGCCTTCGACGTCGACCCGGCTGGGGAAGCCGATGCCCATCGCCGCATCTCCCCACTCGTTGATCGCGTAGCGTTGGCCGGAGTGCGGTCGCGCCGTCGCCGCGCCGTGCGCCGGCACCAGCCAGCGGCCGGCACTGCCGTCGTGCACGCCGGCGACGACGCGCGGTGCAGGCGGCAGCGCGCTCTGACGACGCAGTACCTCGGTCATCGACTCGACGACGGCGGGTCCCAGCGCAGTGGCCGGCAGTCGTTCGCCACGATCGCCTTCAGCCTGGGCCGGCATGCGGTCGGTGATGGCCGCGAGCAGGAAGATCGAGCATGGGATGACGAGCAGCAGGCGCATGGCCGGTCGAGTGTAGTCCTCGGCCGGTCGAGTCGATGCAGTCGGGGCGCCGTCGGTCACCGGCCCACGCCAACGGCGACGCACATCGCTTCCGAGGCCGCGACCAAGGGTCACGGCGCAACGGGCACGATGCTGGATCGAATGTGCGTGGTCAGCGCGTGCTGCGCTTCGCCTTCTTGCGCGCGCGCTCGAGCACCGAATCGAGATCGCTCGCGGCGACCGGTTCCTGCCGCGGCGGCTCCGGCGCCGTCGCCGTCGTCGCGGCCGTCGCTGCGACCGGAACCACCCGCTCGGCACGGGGCTTCGCCATGCGCGGTTTCGCGTCCGTCGCGCTTGCCGTTCGCCATCGCGACGGGCCGAGCTCGAGGCGACGGCATGCGATCTCGAGCACGAGGATCACCACGAGAGCCCACGCGAGCCACGCGCCGACGAAGCGCGTTCCGATCGCGTCGCGACGGCCGTCGAGCAGTTCGGCGAGCGGCGGATCGACGCGTCCGTTCGTCGTCGCGGCGACCTCCGCCAGCAGGCGCTCTCCGGCGCGCACGTCCGCGCGCGGCTCGAACTCCGGCGAGTAGGGCAATGCGATCGGCGCGGTGCGCGCCACCTCGCGTTCGCCGAGTTGCACGACCGCGCGGTGCGTGCCGGCGCCGGCCAACGGAAAGCGCGCCTCGAAGCGACCGGCGTCGGTCTGCTCGAGCCACAGCGGCACGATCCCCTGCGGGCCGCGCATCGCGGCGCGCAGTCGATCGACGTGCTCCTCCGCGTCCGCGCCGAGTTCGACGCGCAGCACGCCCTCGTGCCCCTCGCGCACGAGCTGCGCCCACAACGCGCCGCGGGCGGTGCTGCCGGCGAGCCAGCGGGCGAGCGTCGCGAAGAAGTCGGTGAAGCCCGACCACGCGCCGAGTTCGCCGGTGTAGCGCCCGTCGACCTCGCCGAGAAAGGCCGCGGCGCGGCCGAGCCCCGCGTGCCCCGTCGCGAGCAACGGCGCCTGTACGTCGTCGACCGTGGTCAGCGCGACCTGCGCCTGCGGCCTGGCCCAGGCGATCGAGTAGCCGCCGATCGAAGGGAACGAAGCCGCTCCCAGGTCGCCGAGCACGACGATCCCGCCGCGCACCGCGACGTCCGTCCGCTTGTCGATGAACGACGAGCGCGCCAGTTCGGTGGTCTCCTGCGCGAACGCGCGCGGCAACTCCTTGACGTCCGCGACGAACTTGCAGCGCCCGCCGCCGAGCCGCGCCAGATCCTGCAACAACCTGGCGTCGCTGTCCTTCTCGGTTCCCATCGCGATGACCGACAAGGTCACCCCGGCCTGCTTCAGCTTCGGCAGCAGCTCGCGCGAGCCCGCCGGCTCCTCGGAGTCGGCGGCGTCGGCGAACAGGATCATGTGCCGCGAGCGGACCGTCGCGCCTTCGAGCTGGCGCGCCATCTCGTCGATCGCGACGCCGACGAAGATGCCGCCGCCGCCGGACTCGATGCGGCGGATCTTCTCGAGGACCGGGCCGCGATCGGCGAGATTGCCCAAGGGGACGACGACATGCGGCGACGAGTCGACGGCGATGATCGCGACCTCGTCGATCGGCGACAGAGTCTCGACCGCCGCCGCGGCGCCGAGGTTGGCGAGGTCCATCTTCGTGATGCCCTCGCCGGCGGGCGCCATCATCGAGCCCGAACGATCGAGCGCGATCGCCAGCGCAACCGCGTAGCGACGCTGCTCCTGCCGGATCTCCATCGACACGGGCAACACCCCTTCGACCGCGCTCAGCCGCCAGCCGCCGAGCCCGAACGAACGCTCGCCGCCGGTCATCAACAGACCGCCGCCGTCCGCGCTGACGAAGTCCGCGAGCGCGTCGATCGCGCCGCGCGGCAGGTCGTCGGCCGCGATGTTCTCGAGGACCACCGCCGCGTAGGGATCGAGCCCGTCGCGCACGAGCGGCGCTTCGCCCGGCGCAACGACATCGAGCGGCAGCGACGCCTTGCCGAGCGCGTCGGCGAGGCGACCCATGCGGCCGTTCGGCGACACGAGCAGCAGGCGCGGCGCGTCGATCACGCGCAGCGGAGCGGACGCCGAGTCGTTCTCGGGCCGTGCGTCGCCCTCGACCTCCAGGCGCAACTCGTAGGTCACGAGACCGGGGGCGCGAAGGACGTCGCGGAAGACGATGCGATCGACGCCCGCCGCGAAGGTCCGCGTGCCGCGCGTGATGACCTCGCCGTCGCGCCGCAGTTCGAACGGCAGTTCGCGGGCGACGTCGCTGATCACCCACGCGACGACGCGGAACGGTTCGCCCGCCGCGACCTGACCGGGGGTTTCGATCGACTCGATCGCAACGCCGTCCGTCCCGCCGCGCCGTAGCGGCAACGCGTCGGTGCGCACGCCGCGCGCGAGCGCCGCGCGCGAAGCACTCACCGGCGAGCGACCCGTGCTCTCGCCATCGCTGACGACCAGGATCGAACCGGGCCGGTCGGTCGGGATCGCGGCGAGCGCGCGCTCGATGCCGAGTGCCAGGTCCGTGGCGTCGGGATCGAGGTCGCGCAACGCGCCGTCGAGCCGCGCGAGCCGCACGTCGACCGGCGGGGCGTCGAGCGTCGCGCCGCGCGCGAACCCCACCATCGAGACGCGGTCGCCGTCGCGCGGACGCTTGCCGAGTTCCGCGACGACTTCCCGCGCACGATGGAGCGCGGCATCGCCCGCGGAACGCGAGCGATCGACGAGCAGCACGAGGTCGCGCCCTTCCTCCCCCGAGGTGAGGTACGGCTGTGCCAAGAGGAGCACCGCGCAGAGCACCGCGGCCGCGCGCAGGATCGCGACGACCGGCCGGCCGAAGCCCCACCGCACGAGAACGAGGACGGCCGGCAGGAGCAGCAGCAGCGCCTCGGGGTGGAGCAGGTTCATCCCCGCACCCCCGCGCGGCGCGCGCGCGTCACCACGACGTCGCCGAGCATCAGGAGCAAGGCGAGCAGGGCCAGCAGGCGGCGCTCGCGATCGGTGCCGGTCGCGGGGCGTTGCGTCACTTCGTCGACGGGCGCACGAGGTGCCTGTTCGAACGACCGCCGCGTGCGCAACTCCGACTCGGCGAGATCGACGAACCACGCCGCGACGTGGCCCGCCGGCTGATCGCCGTCGAAGACGTGGTAGAGGCCCGGCTCGCGCGCCTCGAACCATCGCTCGCGCGTGCCGGATGCGGGCACGTCCTTGCCGTCGGGACCCTCGATGCGCAACGCGAGCGGCGCCTCGCGCCACACCACCGTCGTCCCGACCGGCAGGATCGACCGCTCCGGCCCCGGCAGTCCCGCGCGCACGAGTTCGACGACGTTCTGCAAAAGGATCGGCCAGTCCGGCGAGCGTTGGAGGTTGCTGCGAGCGGGATCGAGGTCGAGCCGCACGCGCACGCGGTCGCGCGCGAGATGCTCGATGCTCGCGAGTACCTGTTCCCCGGCGAACACGAACGGCACGCCGGGCAGCGAACCGCGACCCGCGGTCCACACCACGCCGTCGAGCGTCACGCCCGCGGCGGGACCGGCGCGACGATCGACGAGGAAGGGACCGAGCCATGCGTCGCTCTCCCCCAAGAGCGGCTGCACGACGAGTTCGTGCTGCGCACCGTCGCCCGCGCTCGCCGCGATCACCAGGTCGGCCGACGCGATCGGCGCCAGCACGACCTCCGCGAGCGAGCGCATCGCGCGTTCGATTTCGAGCGCCGCCGACATCGCCGGCTCCAGCCGATCCGCGATGCGCACCTCGCGCCGCAGCGGAACCGGCAACGCGCAGGCGTCGTCGATCGACAGCGCGTCGCCGTCCGCGGCGAGCACCAGGTGCCAGGGCTCGTCGGCGTCGGCGAGGTCGAGCACGACGTGGCGCGGAGCGTCGATCTCGAGTTCGATCGGCTGTTCGACGCGCAGCGTGCCGTCGGGACCGAGCACGCGGATCGTCGCGCGGCGCAAGGCGCCGAAGCAGGCGAGGTCGCAGAGCACGCGCGCGGTGCCGTCGTCGCGGCGCAGTCGGCGCGCGCTCGCGATCGCGGCGTTCGCGCGCGCTTCGCCGAAGGCGAGCACGCGGACGCGCTCCGGCACCGGGCCGGGGTCACCGTCGCTCGAAGCGATCACGTCGGCTCGCTCACCGCCGAGTTCGAGCGCGAGATCGATGGCCGGCGCGAGATCGTGACCGAGTTGCCGCGGCGTCCACGCGCGCAGCGCAGCCGCGGCTTCCGCGCGCGGCGCACCGATCTCAGTGAAGACAAGGTCGTGCGGCCGTTCCGCGCGCGGCGCGGACGGTCCCGCGAGCACGCCCGGTCGCGGACCGGACTGAACGACGGCGAACTGCGCGTCGTCGGGCAAGGCGTCGAGCATCGCGAGCACCGCAGCGCGCGCACGCTCCGCCGCGCTGCGCCCGTCGCTGCCGCGGGCCTGCATCGACGCGGAGCCGTCGAGCACGAACACCACCCGCTGCGGCTCGTCGCTGATGCCGATCCGCGGTTCCGCGAGCCACAGCGCGAGCACGGCCGCCGCGAGCAGTTCGAGCACGAGCGAAACGCTGCTGCGCAGCCGCATGCGCTTCCGCCCGGCGTCAGAGTCCGGCACGTTCGTCGCGAACAGGAACAGCGCGGCGATGCGGCGTTGCTCCGGACGGCGGCGGAACCAGTGGAGTGCGAGGATCGCCGGAACGGCGAGCAGGGCGAACAGTCCGGCCGGCGCGAGCAGGCTCATGCCGGCTCCAACAGTCCCTGCCGGGCGAGTTCGCCGAACAAGGTCGCGGGCGGCGCGGCGGTCACGCGCGCGTGGCTCGCGCCCGCGCGACGCGCCGCGTCGGCGACCGCCGCGCAGTGCCGCTCGAGCCGCGTGCGATAGGCGGCACGCGCGGACTCGTCGAGTCGCAGGTCGATGCGCGCGTCGGTCTCGCAGTCGACGAGCGACACCGCGCGCGCCGCACCCGGATCGAGGTCGACGGGCGCGAGCAACTGGACGACGAACAGGTGCGTCGCGTCCGCCGCGAGCCGCGCGAGCGCGACGAACGGATCGTCGGGCCACAGGAAGTCGCTGATGCACAGGCGCAGCGATCGCGAGCGCAGCGCCGCGCGCGGCACGAGCGAGCGCTCGCCGCCCGCGAACTCCAGCGGCTCACCGTCGGCGATCGCGGCCGCGCCGGCGCGGAACGCGCGCACCCGCGCGCCGCTCGCGCGACCCCAGAGCCGCGCGGCGTCGAGCAGGTCGCGCGCCGCGGACTCCTTCTCGGACTCGATCGCCATCGAAGCGGAGACGTCGAGCACGACGTCGAGCGCAGGAGCGACCTCGGCGCGCGTCACGCGGACCTGCAGCCGCTCCGTGCGCGCGTACGCCCGCCAGTCGACACGCCGCGGGTCGTCGCCGGGAACCCATGCGCGGTGCGTCTCGAACTCGACCGACGATCCGGCGCCGCGCGCCGCGACGTCGCCCGCGACGCCGTGCAGCACGCGCCGCGGCAGCGCCAGGCGCCACCGCTTCGCGTGTGCCTCACACTCGCTTCGCAAGCTCCCTCCGCTCACGCGACGCGACGCTCACCTCGCGGAACCCTGAGCGCGCGTTCACTGCGCCGAGCAGGAGCGCGAGAGCCCCCGCGCCAATCGGGAGTCCGATCCACGCGCGCGGATGCCGGTTGATCTGGTCGATCGTGAAGATCGGGTTGGTGAGGTGACCGAGGTGCCAGGTCACGTCGCTGAACAGGAACAGGTCGACGATCAACACCGCGATCGGCGCCGCGATCGCGATCGCGAGCACGAGCGCGAAGGCGAGGATCGAACCGGCGCGACCCCGTCGCAACCGGGTCCGCAGCAGACGCGCGATCGCGGCGTAGAGCACGACGTAGCTCCAGCTCACGAGGCAGATGTCGCGCCCTTCGCGCTGCGCGTGCACGCCGCCGAGCAGCGGCGTGAGGAGTCCTACGCCGATGCCGAGCCCCGCCAGGAGCAGCGTGAACACGAATCCGCGTTGGCCGCCGGGCAGGAACGGCGTCGCCGCCGCGGCGAGCGCGGAGCCGCGCGGCACCAGCGTGCGCACGCGCGGCGAGAGCGACGCGTCCTCGCAGTTCGCCCACAGCCAGAACGGCGCGAGCACCAGCGCCAGCGTCGCCGAGATGAACGCCGGCGCCTCGTCGATCGCGATGCCCGGCAGCACGAACAGGCACCACGGCATCACCGCGAGGAGCAGCCCGAATGCGAACAGGCGGAAGCCCGTCGAACGGTTCTCGTAGGCATGCGCGAGCGAGGCCGCGGCGATCATTCCGCAGAGGACCGCACCAGCGGCGAACATCAGCACGGTCGACGTGAAGACGATCCAGAACTCGTCGAACCGCACCAGCTGCGACAGCTCGCGGACGAGCCCCCACGAGCCGATCATCGCGCTGAAGCCGGCGACGAAGAGCCCGGCCAGCGTCAGGGCCTGGATCAGGTGCTGGAGCTGGCGCGTGGCCGAGATGGTCGCCATCGCGACCGCGAACGCGACCGCGGTGATCGACGCGAGCACCGCGAACACCAAGAGCACGAGGATGGTCGGGACGTCGATGCCGCCGAGCAGGTAGGTGATCGCGATCAGCGGCGCGAACACCGACAGGAACAGCGCGAACTGGAGCATCGCCGCGGCGAGCTTGCCGCTGACGATCCGTCGCGGGCGCAAGCGCGTCATCAGCAGCTGCGCGGCGGTGCCGCCGCTCACCTCCTGCCGCGTGCTGGTGAACGCCTGCATCGGGACGATGATCAGGCACAACACCGCGAGACACGACGTGCAGCCGGTCAGCAGGTCGGCGCCGTTCCGCTGCTCGCCGCCGGACGCCCAGGTGAACGCGAGCGCAAGCGCGACGATCGCGAAGCACGCGAGCGACAGGGTCCCGATGAAGACGCGTCCGCCGAGCGACTGGTGCAGCTCGCGGATCAGGATCGGGTTCAAGCGATCCGAGAAGCGCTCGGCGAAAGGCAGCACGACGGGCGTGAGATCGCCCGCGGCAGAATCGCCCGCAGAAGATGCGTCGGTCGTGGCGTCGCTCACTGCAACCTGCCCTGCGTCGCACGCATGAAGATCTCCTCGAGGTCGACGGTGCGCGCGACGTATTCCACGACGCGCAGCCCCGACGCGATCGCGCGTCCGAGCATGTCGGCCGCGTGCTCGTCGTCGCCTTCGAACACGATTTCGAGTCGCCCGTCGACGGGCACCACCTCGCGCACGAGCGGTTGCGCCGCGAAGAAGCGTTCGGCGGCCGCGACGTCGCCGAGCACGCGCACCAGGATCCGTTCGTCCTGCTTCACCTGCTTCGCGATGTCGGAGATCGCGCCGGTGACGACCATCTTGCCGCGCTCGATCACCACCACGCCGTGACAGGTCTCGGACAGCTCCGCGAGGATGTGCGACGAGATCAGCACGCTCTTGCCCGACGCCGCCAGTTCCGCGAGCAAGGCCCTGAACTCGATGCGCGCGCGCGGGTCGAGACCGTTCGCGGGCTCGTCGAGCACGAGCAAGGCGGGGTCGTGCAGCATCGTCTTTGCGAGGTGCAGGCGCTGGCCCATGCCCTTGCTCAGTCCGGTCGACGGCCGGCGCGCGAACTCGTCGAGCCCGCAGAACGCGGAGACCGAGCGGAGCCGCGCCAGGCGCTCGCGCCCGCGCAACCCGTAGGCGCGCGCGAAGAAATCGAGGTACTGCGTGACGTCGAGGTTCGGGTACGGCTCGAAGCGGTCCGGCATGAAGCCGATCCGTTCGCGCGCGCGGCGCGGCTCGACCAGCACCGAACAGCCGTCGACGAACGCGTCGCCGGCGTCGGGCAGTTCGAGCGTCGCGAGGATGCGCATCGTCGTGGTCTTGCCGGCGCCGTTCGGCCCGATGAAGCCGAAGATCTGTCCGCGTCCGACCGCGAAGCTGACGTCGTCGACCGCGCGCACCTTGCCGAAGGTCCGCACCAGGCCCCGCACTTCGAGGATCGTGTCAGTCAACGACGTCCTCCTGACCGATGCGGCCGAGCACGAGGTGACCGCTCGCGAGCGTCCTGCCCGCGACACCGAGGTCGTCGGCTCCGGGCGAGCGGGCGACGAGCGCGAGGTAGGTTCCCGGCGCGAAGGTCTCGCCATCGGCGGACGGCGCGAGCCCGAGCAACCGTTCGGCGAGGCCGCCGCCGGGCCTGGCGCCGTGCGGCAGCCATTGCGGGATCGACGAGCGGCTCCAGTCCGCGGTGGCCAGCCGGGCGAGTCCCGCCAGGTCCTCGATCGCGCGCGTCGCGTGTTCGGACGTGACCAGCTCGAGCCGGCCGTCGGCCGCTCCGGCGAACCAACGGCCGTCGAGATCGCGCAGCACGACGTTCGGACCGATCGGCGCGAAGCCCGCTTCGGCGAGGACCTCGCGGTGTTCGCCGGCGCGGCGGAAGCGCAGGCGCGCACGCTCGGGTCCGAGCGTGACGTGCAGGAGGGTCGTCGGCGTGCGCGACGGCACGAGCACGCCGCCGAGCGAGCCGTCCTCCTGGGGCTCGAACACGTGTTCGGCGCGGTTGCCGTACGGATCCAGGTTCGAACACCAGGTCCAGGTCGAAGCGCGCGGTCGCAGCACGCCCGGCGCGAAGCCGGCGTAGAGCGTGCGCGTCCCCCACGACACCGCGTGCCGCCGCGGTTGGTCGAGGAGCGTGACCCAGGTCTCCGCCTGCTTGACGCCGAAGCCCTCGGCGAAGAGTCCCCACGCGAGCAGGATCGTTGCCGTGCCGATGCCGAGCACGCAGGTCGTCACCAGCAGGAGCGGCAGTCGCTTGCGACGCCAGCACCAGAAGTAGTTGACCGGTCCGACGACGATCGCGAACGCGAGGACCAACAGGAAGAAGCCGCGCAGCGGCGGCCTCCCGAGCCCGGGGATGAGGAGTTCGCCGAACGCGGCGAGCGGCAGCGGCCCGGCCACGCCTTCGAGCGGTCGCGCGAGCGTCGCCCGATCGCCGTCGCCGAGGAACGCCGTGACGCGTTGCTCGGCGGCAGGAGACGCCGGGCCCCCCGGCAGCGCCGCGCAGTCCTCGGCGTCGAGCGGGAGCAGGCGGCCGAAGCCGCGTCGCTCGCTCCTCGTGAGTTCCTCGAGCGGTCCCGTGCCGAGCGCATCGGCCGCGAGCACGATCAGGTCGCCGCCGGCAAGGACGTGATCAGCGAACGCGGCCTGGCGCTCCGCGTCGAGTCCGCTCGCCCGGCCGTCGACGATCACGAGATCGAAGCCGGAGATCAGCCGCCAGTCGCTCCGCACTTCGGTCGCGGCGAGCGTCGAAATCTGCGAGACGTGCCGCGGATCCTGACCGCCGCGCCCCGACGACGGATCGGCGATCGCCTTGATGCGATCCTCGACGAGGGACTGCCAGTTCGCGGCGCTCGCCTCGCTCCCGACGACCAGCACGCTCAGCCCAGTGCTGTCGCCGTCGGGTCCCACGTGATGGACATAGCGCCGCTCGCCGTCGTCGATCGACGCCCAGACCATCGCGCGCTGGGCGGAGTAGGGCAGCGGCACGGCGCCGCTCGCGACCGCCTGCGGGCCGAGTTCGAGCGTCACCGGGCACTGGAAGGACCCGCGGTTGCCGCCGTCGCCGACCCGCAGTTGCAGCCGGTGCGCACGGTCGTCGCCGTTGCGGCAGCGGACGCGCACCTGTCCAAAGCCGCCCGGACGCACGGCCGCGATCACCGCGTCGATCTCGAGGTCGAGCATCGGTCCCGCGGGATCGCGCGTCACTTGGAGCGACACGCGGTGGGTCTGCGCGCGCAAGTCGTACGCGCCGAGGACGAGCGCCGCGACCACGACCGCGCGCGCGAAGCGACCCACCCTCATGCGCGCACGCCCTTGGGCAGCGCCTGACCGATCGGATCGACCGCCGCGAGCAGGCGCGACACGAGGTCCTTCGCGGTCACGCCTTCGAGCCGAGCGGCATGGTCGAGCACGAGACGATGCGCGAGCACGCTCGGCGCGACGCGTTGCACGTCGTCGAAGTCGACGTTCGGCCGACCGGCGAGCAGCGCGCACGCGCGACCCGCCTCCGCCAGACCGATCGCCGCGCGCGGCGACGCGCCGTAGCGGAGGAACGACCGCACGTCGTCCGGGCAACTCGCGCCGCGCGGGTCGCTCGCCGCGACGAGGCGCGCGACGTAGCCGGCCACGCCCTCGGTGACGGCGACCCGATCCACGGCGACGAACAGCGCGTCGAGCTCGCCCCCCGCGAGGACCGCCGTGCTCTCCGGCGCCTGACCGCGATGGCGCTCGCGCACGATGCGCGTGAGGACGTCGGCGCCGACCGGCGGGACGTCGAGCTTCACCAGGAAGCGGTCGAGCTGCGCTTCGGGCAGCGGGTAGGTGCCCTCGAGTTCGATCGGGTTCTGCGTCGCGAGGACGAAGAACGGCGACGGCAACTCGTGGCTCTCGCCGAGCACGGTGACGCGCCGCTCCTGCATCGCCTCGAGCAGCGCGGACTGCGTCTTCGGCGACGCGCGGTTGATCTCGTCGGCGAGGACGCAGTTCGCGAACAGCGGGCCGGGTTGGAAGACGAAGCGCTTGTGTCCGCCGACCTCCTCGAGCACGGCGCCGCCGGTGACGTCGCTCGGTAGGAGATCCGGCGTGAACTGGATCCGTCCGAAGCCGAGTCCGAGCAGCTTGCTCAGCGACTTGACCAGCTCGGTCTTGCCGAGTCCCGGCAGGCCCTCGAGCAGCACGTGGCCGCGCGCGGCGAGCGCGATCGCGACCAGCGACACGAGTTCGTCCTGGCCGAGCAACACGCGCGCCATGCCGTCGCGAAGGCGCGTGAGTGCGTCGCGCGCGCGCGCGACCTCGGCCGGAGTGAGCAGGGTCGAGTCCATGAGTCGGTCGTGCCGCCGGGCGCGCGATCAGCGGCGCTTCTGCGGCTCCTGGGCCCGCAGGCCGGAGGATCGTCGCGTGACGCGGCGATCCGGGAGGCCGGAGGGCCCCAGCAAGAAGAGCGGTCGAGGCCCGACGGTGTTGTCGCGCCAGCGACGACGCCGCAACCGCCGGTTGCGGCCTCGGCCGCTATCGGTGAAGAAACGCTGCACGGCGTCGCGATGGCGCGGCGCGACGTCGCGGTGGAAGGTCGCGCGGCCGGCGCCGTCGCCCGCGGTTCCGCCGCCCGGCTCGATCGGTCGCGCGCCCGGCGTGGGCTCGGCGCGCAGCACCCGCAGCTCCTCCCACTTGTCCGGGATCGGTTGGCCGGGCGTGAGGCGTTCGGGGCGAAGCGTGCTCGTGTCGAGCTCCGTGTCGTTCGTGCCGTCGAGCGCGGCGTCGCCGCGACCGCGACTGATTCCGCCGCGACCCGGCCGTCCGTTCGGATCGCCCTCGCCCGGCGTGGGATCGAAGGGACCGTCGCCGCCCTGCGCGGACGGCAGATCGCCCGCACCCGGTTCGCCGCCGAGTCGCCCCTCGCGCTCGAGCAGCTTGCGCAGTTCGTCGAGTTCGGGCGGCGCAAGATCGCCGTCGCGCGCCGCGTGACGGAGTCGCGTGCCGCCCATCGCGCGCAGGGCCTCGGCGAGTCGCGCGAGATCCGCCGGGTCGATGCCGAGGTCCTTCAGCGCCTGCATGTCGAGTGGTGACTGCGTGCGACCGCTCTCCCGCGAACTCTCCGCATGACGCGCGAGCGCCTCGAGCAGGCTCTGCAGTTCGGGCGAGAGTTCCGGCTGCAGGCCGAGGCTCGCGGCGAGCCGTGCGATCTCGGCGAGTTCGTTCGCGTCGAGCGACTCTCCCGCGGCGAGGTCGGCCGCGATCGACGCCGCGCTCGCCGTCATGCGCGCGGCGTCGCCGCGCTCCGCGGCCTCCTGCTGGCGGCGCGCTTCGTTCAGCGAGTCGACGTCGGCCCACACGACCGGGTCGCCGCGCACGAGGCGTTCCTCGAGATCCGACGCGCGCTTCGCGAGCGCGACGGCCTCCTCGGGTCGGAGTTGGTCGGCTTCGACCGAACTGCGGATCTCCTCGCGCGCCTTCTCGAGTGCGGCCTGGATCGCGATCTGGCGCGGCGCAGTGCGCGTCGCGGGCGGCAGCGGCACGAAGGCGAGTCCGGCGACCAGCGCCGTGGCCGCGCCGATCCGCGCGAGCGGTCGCGCGACCTCGACCGCGGGCAGTTCGAGCGCATCGAGCCGCGAGCGCAGCGCTTCGCGCCACGGGCCGACGTCCCGCTCGGTCGCGAGCATCACGAGTCCCGCTGCCGACGCGCGGCGATCGACGTGCGCAGCCAGCGAGGAGTCGAGCGGCGTCCGGCGACGCGCGTGCCACCCGCCGGCGAGAGCGAGGACAAGAAGCCCGATCGCCCAACTCGGCGACGGGGCGAAGACGAAGCCGAAGACCCGCGCGACGCCGACCGCCGCAACGGCGAGCACCGCGGTGACGAGGGCCAGCCGGGACGTCGTCGCGAGCGCGATCCCGGTACGGACGCGACGCCGCAAGCGGGTGATCGCCGTCGTCGTCGTCGTGGGGTGTCGCATCCCGTGCGTGGGTTCCGAACTGCTGCGCGCCACCAGATCGGCGGCGGCGGGAGACTATTCCCGCTCCGCGACCGACGCCACGACCCGCCGGTAGCGCAAAGCCGCTCGCGTCAGATTCACCGCGCAGAACGCGAAGTCGACGCAGAGCGCCGCCCCGGCGGCACGCGCCACGGCCGGCTCGAACGCGGCGGCGATCGTGAGAGCGATCGCCGTCGCATGGATGGCGATCTGGATCGTCGCGGTGCGCGTCGACACGAAGTCCTCCATCGCCGGCAGGAGCGGGATCGCGGCCGGGTTCTTCAGCGCGCGGCGCTGGAGGTGTGTGAAGGCGAGAAAGGGCACGATCTTCTGGAGCATCCCCAGCACGACCGTGACGCAGAAGCCGAGCACGACCAGCACGCCGAGGAGCAATGCCTGCTGGTGTCGGGCGACGAACGAGATGGGGAGATCGGGCACGACGGCGATCTGCCACGCGATCGGCGCCGTGCCGATCAGCACCCAGCACGCGAGCTGCCAGGCGCGGACCGTCGCGTCGGTACGGCGGCGCTTGCGTTTCGCGAGGACGGCGAGCAACGCGATCGCCCAGGCGAGGCTGGCGGACGCCGTCGCGCTCGCGCCGATCACGACGGCGAGCCGGGCATCCGACGTCGCGAGGAGGATCAGTCCGCCGAACACCGTCACTCCGCAGCCGCGCGCGATCGCCGCCGGGAAGGGCGGCGTGACGTGGAACATCGGCACGACCTGCTGGCTCACCCCCATCACGAGCAACAGGACCCAACCGAAGAGACCGAAGCGCGCGTGGCTGTCGGTCGAGGCGCGGTACGGGATGCCGAGCGAGGGCCACGCGATGCCGGCCGCCATCCACGCTCCCAGGGCGACCGTCGCGAACAGGGCGAGCACGGCGAAGCGGATCGTGACCAACGCTCCGCCGCCGCGCGACGGACGCAGGACGCGCCACGCGAGCAGCCCTCCGAAGAGGAGGAACGCCGCGAGCAGTCCGCCGAGACCGAGAGCGACGAGGTTGGGCGACGACGCGACGAGTCCATACGCGAGCCCGAGCGTGCCCAGCGTCAGCGCGAGATGCACCGGCGCCGCGACGCGCGCCGCCGCCGGAATCCCCCGACCGCTCAGCACCGGCACGACCTGGAACAAAGCACCGATCATCACCATCGCCAACCAGCCGAGCGTGAGCAGATGGGTCGCACCGATCAGCGCCGGACTCCACCGTGAGGCGAAGACCGTCTCCCCCTCGACGATGACGACGATCCCCGCGAGCACGCCGAACAGCGGCGCGGTGAGGAAGAAGCGCAGCGGCACGCGGAACGGCGGCAGGTCGTCGAGCGCGAGCGGGAGCGGCTTCATCCTCGAGGATCCTGCTGGTCTTCGGGCCCGCGGTCCCACGCTGCCGGCCAGATCACGACTTCGATCGGCGCCGCCCGTCCCTCGCGCACACGCCACGCGAAGCCGAGTTCGCCCAGGATCGGGTAGAGCGGACGCGGTTCGTGGCGATGCCGGAAGACGACGTATTCGTCGGGCGCGAGGGAGCGCAGGAGTTCGAGCACGAGGATCATCGGCTGCGGCGGTTCGAGTCCGCTCACGTCGAGGATCCGCGCGCGCACCATCGCCGCCGTCAACTCGACTCGGGGCGCAGCGCCTGCATCTCGCCGACCACGCGGTCGCCGTCCTCCACCAACTGCTCCGCCATCGGATAGAGGATCTGCTCCTCTTTCATGTTGTGCTGCTGGATCAGCACCATCAGCGACTCGGAGAGCGCGAGCACGCGCTTCTTGTCCTCGGCGCGCACGGCGACGTCGAGCTGGCCGAACGCCGCGCGCATCTGCTCGTGTTCCATGCGCATCACGTAGGTCGGTCCGCCGCCCCCGCCGGTGGCGCGCTCGAAGGCCAAAAAGAGGATCTCCTCCTCCCGGCGGAAGTGACAGCGCATCGCCGCGCCGAACGCCGCCCACGCCGTCCTGGCCTGCGGCCATCGCGAGGCTTCGACGTGGCTCTCGAGGTCGGCGAGCTGCGCATCGCAGGCGCGATGGTCGCCGGTCATGAACGCGGAGATGGTGGTCATGGGGCGGTGGAAGCGCGGAGGCGGGTGGTTGTTTCGCGGCGGCGGCGAGAGGCGTCTCACCAGGGCCGGCGCTGCGTCGCGGTCACGAAGGCCTTGCCGTCGAGCACGATCATCGGGTCGTTGTTCTTCGGATGGTTGCGCTTCTCGAGCCGGTAGCTCACGGGTTCCTCGCCGCGCGGCGTGAACACGATCGCGTCGCCGCGTACGACGAAGGTCCCGGTCGAACGGGCGTCGCCCCATGCCGCACCGAAGGGGTTCGTGCTGCAGTTCTCGGCGTTGTAGTCGTAGGTCCCGTCCGCGCGCAGCGTGACGACCGCCTGGTTCGAGCTGCCGCCGCCGTTGTTCGCGGTGAAGCTGCTGAAGTAGACCCACTGCCCGGCGAGAGCCTGCGCTGCGGCAGCACCCCCGGTCTCCTGGCCGGCCGCACCTCTCTGCGTGCGGAGCGATCCCAACATCGACGTGACCACGCGCGCGCGCGCCGTGAGCTTGCCCGGGAAGCCGAGTCCGAGCAGGGCGCGGATCCCGCCGGGCGTGGGGAACGCGAAGACGCGCGCCTCGACGTCCTGGCCGTCCGGCGTCGCGCCGCCGAAGACGAACTCCTTCCCCGCGAGCGCGCCGAACTTCGCCGCGCGCGCCGTGCCGCGCGGGGTGAGTCCGGGTTGGATCTGGTTCAGCGCACCCTGCAGTTGTTCGACGACGTCCGCCGCGTCGAGCGACTTCAACGAGCCGTCGCCGCAGAGCGCGTAGACCTCGTCGAGCACGCCGCTCTGGCCGAAGTCCGGCGGCAGCAGGAGCAGCGCGTCCTGCTCGCCGGGCTGCGTGCGCCAATCAGCGGGCAGGTCGATGGCGATCCCGCACCAGATCTGTTCCTTGCCGCCCTGCAGGCGGACGGCGTCGGTCTCCGCGGTATCCGCGCTCTCGTCGGACTCACCTGCGGCGCGGTCCTTGCCGTGCAGCAGCGGGTTGCCGCGCTTGGGCTTCGCTGGTTCTTCGCCTGGTCCGGCGCCGTCGCCTTCGCCTTGCTTGCCGAGCCCGAACGGCTTGCGTTTCGGTTTCTGGACTTCGGTCCTTCCCAACGAATCGACGATCGCCGCGAGCATCGGGCGTCGCACATCCAGGCGATCACTGGACGCGATGAAGAACAGCGACGCGACGCCGCCTTCCGCCAAGAAGACGACGAAGCGCAGTTCGCGCGCCGTCTCGCCGTCGCGGGCGAGCACGTAGCGGATCGTGCGACCGTCGAGCGCTCCGACCTTGCCGCTCAGATCGCTCTTCTGAGTCGACCCCTCGAGCAGCGACTCGGCCGCCGCCGTGATCGCCTCGCCGAGTGCCTCGCCGGCGACGTCCTTCAGCTCGCCGTCGAACAGGAAGCCGTAGGTCTCGCCGTCGCCATCGCGCGCATCCGGCGGAACCAGCAGCAACACGTCGTCGCTGAGCCTGGTCGTCCATCCCGCCGGCAGCGTGTAGGGCACGCCATGCCAGCGCGCCGGCGCCTGCGCGGCGAGCGATGCGGCGGATGCGAGGAGTGCGAGCAATGCAACGCGAGCGACGGACGAGACGACGCGCGAGCGGTTCGGCATGGACGAAGACCTCGGGACGGGCGGGCCCTTGGCCGGGCCGCGCGCATCATGCCGGAGGACTTCTCATTTCGCCGCTGCGGGAACCCAAGCCATCCCGTCGGGCTCGGGCCCGGCTTTCAGACGCCGCGCGATCGCCCACGTCCCGAGATCGATCACCGTGACGACGTCGGCCTGCGTGTTCGCGACGAAGGCGCTGCGACCAGTCGGTTCGACGAGCACGCCCACCGGCACCGGGCTGTCCGCGAACTCACCCGCGAAGATGCGGTCGCCCTTGGCCTCGTCCGTCGGCGCGCTGTCCATCGCGATCTCGCGGACGCGCTTGCGCTCGCTCGCGTCCCAGACCTCGAGCGTGCCGGCTCGCGCGCACGAGACCAGCGCGTGGCGGCCGTCGGGCGTGAACGCGACGCGGATCGGGAACGCGCCGCACGCGAGTTCGGCGAGTTCGACGAGCTTCTCGGGATCGACGACGCTCAGCGTGTCCGCCTCGCGGTTGGTCACCCAGACCTCGCCCGACGCCGGGCGCACGGCGATGCCCTCCGAGCCGCGGCCGGTCTCGACGACCGCGAGCAGCGCGTCCTTCTCGAGATCGATCACGCTGACGCTTCCGCTCCCGATGTTCGCGACGAACGCGCGCTTGCCGTCGACCGCGAGCGCGACCATGTGCGAAGCGCGCGCATCGGTGTCGATCGCGCGCTCGACGACGCCGTTCTCCACGTCGACGACGATCAGCTTGCGCTGCATCTCGCTCGTCACGACCACGTGCTTGCCGTCGGGAAGGAACTGCACGCCGTGCGGCCGCAGGTAGCGTTCGGTCGCGGCCTCGCCGTCGCGCTCCACGGTGCGCGCGAGCTCGATGGTGCGCACGACCTTCGCCGCGCGCAGGTCGATCACCGTCAGCGTGTTGCCCGGCTTCTGCGCGCCATAGTCGCAGACCACGACCGTGCGGCCGTCGGGTGAGGTCGCCGCTTCGTGCGGCCCCTCGCCCACCGCGATCCGAGCCCGCTCCTCGCCGCTGACCGGATCGAGCAGGGACGCCGACGCCGCGGACTTGTTCAGGACGACGAGCGTCGGACCCGTTCCCGGACCCGGTGTGGACGCGAGTTCCTGACCGGGAAGCGCCGCGACGAAGGAGAAGACCGCAAGCTGCGCCAGACGCCCATGCATGGCGTGCTGCTACGGCGTCGCCCGCACGGTGCGAGTCGCTGGCCGCGCGCGACGCGCTCGCTATGGTGCCCCGCCCATGCGTGGACCGCGCCGCCCCCGACCGCCGATCTTCGCCGTGTCGTTCCTCCTCGCGCTGTCCGCGTGCCAGGTGCCGCCCGCCGCTTCGTCGTTGCGCGCGGCGCACCAGCCGCCGCCGTCGTTCGCGAGCGCACAGGAGACGCCCTCGCGCGAGACACGCGGCGCGGGCCGCAAGGACGGCGATCGGCTCGCGGTCGTGCACACGCAGTACGGCATCCCGATCCTCCAGCGCGCGATCTTCTGGGACGGCAACAGCGAGGTGGACAACTTCGGCGTCGGGCTCAGCAACTTCTGGTTCCTCTCGGATTGGTTCGCCTTCCGCAGCACGTTGAACGCGACGTGGTTCCGCAACGAGGGCAACGACCGCATCGCGGGCGAGTTCGAGTCCGGCGGTCGCTTCTACGCCCACGACTTCTCCGGCTGCAGTCTCTTCTTCGACTTCACCGGCGGCTACCAGCAGGTCCTCTGCGGCGTCACCTTCCATCACTTCTCGAACGCGCTCGGCCGCGAGAACGACCGCAACCCCAGCCAGAACGACGCGCGGCTGTGGATCGGCTACGGCTGGACCTGGTGAGCCGCGGTCAGTCCCGCAGGCGATGGAGAGTCTCCCCCGCCTGTTGCACGTACAGCACGCCCTCGCTCTCGCGGTCCACGAAGTCCTTGGCGTCGATCGACGCCGGATCGCGCCAGCCGAGCGCGATGCGCTCGCATGTCGCGCGCGGGATGCCGGTCGCGAGCGTGACCTTGATGCGCGGGCGCTCGACGCCGTCGACGAACGTGCCGTCGCCCTTCACGTGCGTGCTGTGAGCGAGCACGCCCCAGGGCTCTTGCCGGAAGCGCTCCCACTGCGTGACGAACCAGTCGCGGACGTGGTAGCCCACGCGCTCGAGCACCTGACCGTGCACGCGGGAGACCTCACGGATGTGCGGTGCAAGGATGATCAGCTCACCGCCGTCGGCGACGACCGGTTCGAGCTTGTACATGCACTTCCCGCCGGTCCAGAGGTCGGGGTACATCGGCGGACAGCGCGAGAGCACCGTGTGGAAGACGCGGTCACACCAGCGCACGTGCACCTGCGCGGAGAGATCGGCGGCACATGACCACGCGTGCTCGGGCGTGCCGCCGAAGATCCCGACCAGCGCCTTGTCCTGCGGCCTCACGACCATGCACAGGGCACGCTTGTCGGCCTGCACGTGCGACGCAGCGCGGTCGAGCACGGCGCGGACCGGCGTGTGCTTCCTGCCGATGATCGCGCGGTTGGTGATCAGGGCACCGAGCCAGTGGAAGAAGTCGATGATCGGTTTCCCCGACACGCCCGGGAACAGGTACTTGTTGCCGCCGGAGTAGCCGGCGACTTCGTGCGGGAAGACCGGGCCGAGGATCAGGACGCGCTCGGCGTCCGCGACCGCGCGGTTGATCGTCAGCGGGACATCGAGCGACAGCCGTCCTTCGCTGATCGCTTCGACCTCGCGCGCGGTCAGGCGCGCGATCTCGACGAGTGCCGACGGATCCCGCCACGCGTGGTTGACCACCAAGAGCTTCGCATCGTGAGGCGAGGGCGCGTGCAGACCGAGGTGCGCTCGCGCCGCGTGGAGGTCGAGCGGTTCGTGCGTGCCGAGTGCGATCACGACCTTCAGCGCGGCGACGCGCGGCGCGAGCGCGTCGCGCACCAGCGGGAAGACCAGGTCGAGCGGACACGTGCGCGTCTTGTCCGGCACGAGCACGACGACCCGCCTGCCGTCGACGTCCCAGGCGTCGAGCGTGGTTCGCACGGCGGCGGCGATCTGCGCGGGATCGAGGGCGGCGATCGTCATGCGCGGCCTTCCACGCGCAACGGAGCGCCGTCGAGCGCGGCAAACGCGAGCGTCGCCGCGCCCAGCGCCGTGGCATCGCGGGCGTCGTCGCCGACCGGTTCGAGCGCCGCGCCGAGGCGCGAAGCGAGGACGTGACGGACGAGCGGCGCGCGCGCGAGCCCTCCGCCGATGCGGATGCGCTCGCACGTCATCCCCTGCGCGCGCAGCGCGGCGGCGATCGCCGCGATCCCGTCGGCGATCGACTCGAGCGCGGCGCGCACGAGATCGGCCCGGCCGTGCGCGAACGACAAGCCGGTGAACGCACCGCGCGGCCGGGCGTCGTAGTCGGGGAAACGCGTGCCGGCGAACGCGGCGGTGCAGCGCACGCCGTTCGCGCCCTCGTCCGAACGACCCGCGTCGTCGAGCATCACGTCGATGCGGCGGTGTCGCAGCTGATCGAAGTAGAACCGGTCGGCGAGCCACTCGAGGAGGTTCCCCGCGGCGTTGGTCGCTCCGCCGGCGATCCAGATGCCGTCGTCGAGCGCGTAGCAGAACAGCCCGCTGTCCGCCGGCATGCCGGGGCGCGTGACCGCGGCGCGCAGCGCGGCGCTCGTGCCGAGGCTCGCGGCGGCGAGGCCCGGGCGGATCGCGTCGAGCCCGAGGTTGGCGAGGCAGCCGTCGGACGCGCCGACGACGACCGGCGTGCGCGGATCGAGACCGAACGACTCCGCGGCACCCGTCCGCCACGAGCTGACCAACTGCCGCGTTCCGACGACGCGCGAGAGGTGGCCGCGCGTCACGCCGGCGACCGCGAGTGCGGCTTCGTCCCAATCGCGGGTGCGAAGGTCCATCAGGCCGGTCGCGCTCGCGAGCGACACGTCGACGACGTTCGCGTCGCAGACGCGGCGCAGCAGCAACTCCTTGAGCGAGACGAACGCCGCCGCGCGTGCGAACAGTGCTTGATCCTCGCGTCGCCACGCAGCGAGCTTGCAGAGCGGCGACGAGGCGTGCACCGGCGTGCCGGTGCGCTCCTGCAGCGCGCGCCACGCGTCGCTCGCGCGCAGTTCGCGCGCGACGTCGTCGCCGCGGGCGTCGGCCCAGGTGCGGAGCCGTGCCAGCGGCCGGCCGAGCGCGTCGATCGGCAGCACCCCGTGCATCGCGCAAGCGAGTGCCAGGGCGCGCGGCCGTCCACCGCACGCGCCGGAGAGTTCCGCGACCGCGGTCCGCGCCGCTTGGAGCGCCGCATCGGCGTCCTGCTCCGCGATCTCAGGCGCGGGCCGGAAGGTCTCGATCGCCTTCTCCGCGCGCGCGAGCGTGCGGCCGTCGCGCCCGACGAGCACCGCCTTTGCGCTGCTCGTGCCGAGGTCGAGGGCGAGCACGGCGTCGTGAACCTCTGCGTTCATGACGCCGAGCGGGAGCGCGCTACTCGTTGCGGAGACCCGTCGCCTGGAGCGGCGGGATCAGGCTCGATCCCGCGAAGTGATGGACGTCGCCGACGCCGCGCTCCCGCCGTTCGCCCGAGATCCGCAGTGCGTGCCGTTCCGCGGCCTTCGTCCCCGAAAGACTCGTCGAGTCTCGAGCGCGCCTTGATCTGGACCATGTCCGTTCCTGACCTCGTCCGCACCGGCGCGGAGGGGCCGCATGCTACGAACCCGGTCGGAGCCGGCAAACCACGAGGACGCGTGGCGAGGGGCCCGTCGCCGAATCCCTGAGTTGGACGAGCGCCGCGACGGCGCACCACCACACCCGTCGGAGTTCCTCGGCGCGCTGCCATGGCCCGCGGAGGCTCGCGCGCGGCGAACGGGTTGCCCGTCGCCGCGTCCGACTAGGGAGTCCACGTCGGACGTTCCGACGGACGGACGCGAACCGCGCTTCGCAACGGTCCTCCGTCCTGCCGAGAACAGGTCAGCACCCGAGATCCGCAAGCGATGATCGACGACGCCGGAGCGAGCCCGAGCAACGCGACCGCGCACGACGCGGCGATGCCGTGGCTCCACAGCCAGCCGCCGGGCGTCGACTGGCACGCGCCGATCGACACGACGCCGTTGCCGGCGCGTTTCAAGGCGACGGCCGCGCGCTTCGCGACGCACCCTTGCCTGGAGTTCCTCGGCAAGTCCTGGACGTACGCGGAAGTCGAGGCGCTCGTCGATCGCGCGGCGAAGGGACTGCGCGAGCTCGGCGTCGGTCCCGGCACGCGCTTCGGGCTCTACCTGCCGAACACGCCCTACTACGTCGTCCTCTACTACGCCGCGCTCGCGACCGGCGCGACGGTCGTGAACTTCAACCCGCTCTACGCGCGCGAAGAGGTGCTCTGGCAGATCCAGGACTCGGGCACGACGATCCTCGCGACGCTCGACGTCGACGTGCTGTGGAGCAAGGTCGCGCCGGCGATCCAGGACGGCCGCCTGAAGAAGGTCGTGCTGTGCCGGATGTCCGGCGTGTTGCCGTTCCCGAAGAACGTGCTGTTCCCGATCTTCAAGCACCGCGATCTCGCGCGGGTCGAGCGCAGCGCGAGCGTGATCGCGTTCGAGCGACTCGTGGCGAACGACGGCCGCTGCGAGCCCGTGACGATCGACCCGGCGTCGCCCGCGCTGTTCCAGTACACGGGCGGCACGACCGGTGTGCCGAAGGCCGCGGTGCTCTCGCACCGTGCGATCGCGGCGAACGCGAGCCAGGTCCGCATGCTGATGCCGACCCTCGCGACCGGAGCCGAGCGCTTCCTCGGCGTGCTGCCCCTCTGCCACGTCTTCGCGATGACCGCGGTCATGAACATCGCGATGACGACCGGCTCGGAGATCATCCTGCTGCCGCGCTTCGATCTCGAGCAACTGCTCGCGACGTGCGTGCGCCTCAAGCCGACGATCTTTCCGGGCGTTCCCGCGATCTACGGCGCGATCAACCACCACAAGCGCGTCGACCGCTTCGACCTGCGGAGCCTGAAGTTCTGCATCTCCGGTGGAGCGCCGCTTCCCGTCGAGGTGAAGCGTCGCTTCGAGATGCTCACCGGCTGCCAGCTCGTCGAGGGGTACGGCCTGAGCGAGGCGTCGCCGGTCGCGACCTGCAACCCGCTCTACGGCGCGGGCAAGGAAGGTTCGATCGGCATCCCGCTGCCGGGCACCAAGGTCGAGATCCGCAGCCTCGACGACCCGCGCGTGCCGGTGCCGCTCGGCGAGCAGGGCGAGGTCTGCGTGCAAGGACCCCAGTTGATGGACGGCTACTGGCAGAAGCCCGAGGAGTCCGCGCACGTGCTGTTCGACGGCTGGCTGCGCACCGGCGACGTCGCGCGCATGGACGAGGACGGCTACGTCTTCGTCGTCGACCGCATCAAGGACGTGATCTTCCGCGGCGGCTACAACGTCTACCCGCGCATGATCGAGGAAGCGATCTACGCGCACGCCGACGTCGCCGAGGCCTGCGTGGTCGGCGTCGACGACGACGTGAAGGGTCAGGTGCCGAAGGCCTTCGTGCGCCTGCGCGACGGCGCGACGCTCGACGCCGAGTCGCTCCGCGCATTCCTCGTCGATCGCCTCAGCAAGGTCGAGATGCCGCGCGACATCGAGTTCCGCACCGAGCCGTTGCCCAAGACCCGCATCGGCAAGCCCAGCAAGCTGATGCTCAAGCAGGAAGAGAGCGCGCGGGTCGCGCGGAAGATCGACAAGACCGCGTGAGCGCGGCGTCGCGACGCGCCGCTACACTCCGCCCGCGCATGGTCGACCACGCCGAACGACTGCGACGCGAACTCGAGTGGCTCCGCCGCGAGGTCGCCGCTGCCGCCGGCCTGAGCGACGCCGATCGCGTGGCGATCCTCGAGGACCTCTGGGCCACGGCCGAAGCGATCCGCGCCACGACGACCCCCGAGCAACTGGAGCGCGACGAGCAGGCGCGACGGGTCCTCGACGGACCCGGCCTCGAGCGCTACTGCGCGTTGGCGGAGAGATTGGGGCCGTCGTCCTGAGTCGCGCTTCGACTCGGCGCATCAGCAAGCAAGCACCCCGAGCAACGCGGCCGCGCCGACGACTGCGGGCACGGCCCAACGCCGCTTCAGGCGATAGAGGAGGATCAGCGCCGCGATCGCGATCAGCGCGCGGGGGATCGAGCCGGCCGCGACGGGCGCCAACTGGATCGCGGTCGCGGCGATCAGGCCGACGACGGCGGCGCTGATACCGTCGAGGAAGCGGTGCACACCGGGCTTCGCGACGAGGCGCTCGAAGAACGAATGCCCGATCAGCGTGAAGCCGAAGGCCGGCGCAAAGATGCCGGCCGTCATCAGGAGCGCACCGGAGAACGCTCCGCCGATCCAGCCGACGAAGGTGCCGATGATGATGAGCGGCGCCGGCAGGACGCCGGTGAGCGCCACACCGTCGAGGAACTGCTGCGCGGTCATCCACCCGCGCGCGCCGACCGCATCCTCCTGGAGGAAGGGGATCGCGGTGTAGGCGCCGCCAAACGTGAGGAGCCCCGCGCGCAGACCCGAACCGAGGAGATGGAACGACGTCGGCGCGGGGCCGGCCGATTCGGCGAGCGCGACGAGGTCCGCGCGCACGCCGCCGCTCGCGAGCAACGCGACGGTCGCGCCGAGCCACGCGAGCGCGATCGCGGCGATGAGCGAGCGGTTCTTGGCCGGCCAGGCGACGTAGAGCAGTCCCGCACCCGCCAGCGGGATCGCGAAGTGCACCCCGAGCAGCGTGCTCGCCGCGGCGATCAAGGCGAGCGTGACGCCCACCCGGTCGGTGACCGCATGCTGCGCGATGCGGTGCGTCGCGCGGGCGATCAGCGCGATCACCGCCGCCTGCATCCCCGCGAACGCGGCGAGCGCCGACGGCGGCCAGCTCCCGATCGCGGTGTAGCACCACGCGAGCAGCAGGGTGAGCACGAGGCCGGGCAGCATGAAGCCGAGACCGGCGAGCAGGCCGCCGAGCCGTCCGTGGCGAAGCGTGCCCAACCACACGCAGAGCTCGTGCGCCTCCGGGCCGGGCAACACCTGGTAGACCGCGAGCGAGCGCCGGAACTGCTCCTGGGAGACCCATCGCTCCTCGTCGACGAGTTCCTTCTTCAGCATCCCGATCTGCGCGACGGGTCCACCCCAGGCGAGGGCGCCGAAGCGGAGGAATCGGAAGAACAGCTGTGCTGCGGATTCGGGATGGATCATGGGCAAGGGGGAGTCCGAGTCATCCGCGCGGCGCGGTGAAACGCAAGACCGTCTCCCGCGACGGCGCGACCGGACACTCGAGCTCGCCCGAGCCGCAATCGAGCAGCGCGCGGCGCGGGTCGCGCAGTTCGAGGCGCAGCGTGCCGTCGATTGGAGCTTGCGGGATCGACGCGATGCCCTCGGCATCGGTCTCGACGACGACGGACCAACGACCGATCTGCGCGGCCTCGCCCGGCGTGAGCGCCGCGCCTTCGCCGCCGAGCGCCACCCGGAATCCCGACGTGCGCACGACGACGCCGGCGAGGGGTTGCCCGTCTTGGTCGACCACGCGCACGCGCGCGCACGGCAGTTCCTGCATCGCGATGCGCGTCGTCGTGCTCGCTGCGGGATCGACGACCGCGATGCCCCACGCGGAACCGTCGTAGGCGACCACGCGGGACGCACACGCGAGCGACACCGTCACCCGGCCGAGCCGATCGCAGCGCGCTGCGGCCGGTTCGCCGCGCGCCGACTTGGCGTCCGCGTTCGTGACGAGCACGACGACGCGCTCCGCGGGACGGCCGTCGGGCCGGACGACCTCGATCGACCGTGAGGCGGAACCACCCGCGCGGAGATCGATGTCGCTCGTGCCGTCGCCGTCCGCAGGTTCGATCCGAAGGCGCGCCGGTGACTCGAGCGCGAGCGACTCGAGCACGCTGAACTCGGGCGGCGGCGCGAAGACGACCGCGCCGTCGGCGATCGACGCCGTCGAGAAGAACGGCGTGCCCGAGCCGCTGCCGTCGCCACGCACCCACACGCGCCAACCGAGGAGCGCGCGACCCGGCGCGGCGGGGTTCCCTTCGGGCAACACGATCCGCCGGCGCTGCACCGCGTCGGCCGTGAGCCGGAACTCGAGCGGGCCGCCGTCGCCGGCGAGCAGATGACTCTCGCGGAACGGCTTGCCGTCGTTCCAGCCGCAGTGGCTCGCGCGATGCCCGTCGGCAAGCGCGAGCAGCCACAGCGTGTCCGGCGTGGGATCGCCGCGCCCGAGGAGCGGGATGCGTGCGTGCAGTCGACCGGCGGCGTCGCTGCGGCCGATCGCGGGCCACACCGCGCGGAAGCGTTCGCCGAACGCGAGGAGCGGGCTGCGCGTGATCCAGTGGTTGCGGATGTGACGCCGCACGACCGCGCCGGCGATCGGCGCCTTGGTCGCCGCGTCGCGGACGACGAGGTCGAGTTCGAAGGGCGGCGGCACCGACCAGGCGAGCGAGCCGTCCACGGCGTGCCCTTCCGACGCTTCGGGGGCCGCCGACCAGATCACCTCGCCGTCGGCGCCGAGCAGCTCGAGCGGACGGTGCTCGAACCCGGGCAACGGCGGGATCGTCGCGACGCCGTCCGCCATCGGCACCGCCGCGAAGTCGATCGTCTCGCCGCCGACGAGTGCCTGCAGCGCGAGCGGTCCGCGCTCCGCCCACGGCTCGAGTCCCGCGAGCGCGACGCGCTGCGACACGGCGAACGGATCGCGCGCGAGCGTGACGAAGGCGCCGGCCTCGACCCCGTCCTCGACCCGCGAAGCACCCCCCTCCCACCACGCGCGCACCGTGTAGCGGCGGTCGGCGGTGACGCGCGCGCGGAACACGCCGCTCCCGTTCGCGGCGACGACGATGCGTTGCTCGGATCCGAGCTCGAGGCAGTTCGGGATCGGCCGATGCAGCAGTTCGACCGTCGCTCCCGCGACGCCCTTGCGCGCGGCGTCGACGACCCGGCCGGTGACCGACGGCGCATCCTGGGCGCGCGTGGTCGCGACGAGGGCGAGGACGACCGCGAGCCTCACGACGTCCATTCGGCCTCGCGCTGCAGGCGGTACCACTCGCGATGCTCGTTCGCGAAGAAGCTCTCGCCGCGCGCGATGTCGCGCACGAGATGCTCGAGCGTCACCGCGGCGTGCGTGTGGCGTTCGACGAAGTCTTCCACCGCCCCGGCCTTCGACTGGAACAACGCACGACTGCGCGCCACCTCGAAAGCCGCGACCCACGCACGCAGGCCGAATCCGATCACCGGCAGGATCGCCGCGAGAGCGATCGCGTACACCTCGTACGGCGGGTGGAGCGCGTGGATGCCGTGGAGGAACACGACGACGAAGATCGCGCCGAACAACCAGAGCCCGACCTTCCGCTCGACGATCCACGAACGGCGGCGCTGTAACGAGGCCTGGTGGCGGAAGTACTCGCGCTGGAACTCGAGTCGCTTCACGCGATACAGCGCGGCGCACGCCGCCAGGTCGTTTGGTGATGCAACGCAGCAGGGTGGCTCGGGTGACTGTGGCTCGACGTGTTCGTCGCCGACCCATTGATGAGCTTCCTCCTCGGTGAGCGACCGGAGTTGCGCGACCTCGCCGGCGAGCCACGACTTCCAGCCCGCCATATCGTTCCAGAACTCGGGACGGACCACCGCCGCGAACTTCAGGCTCCGCAGTCGCTCCGCCGCTTGGCGATGCGACAGCCAACCGTGATGTGTGCCGAACCAGAGGCCGACTCCGATCGCGAGCGCGGCGAGGATCACCGTCACGAGTTCGACGACACCCAACCACTTCGCCGAGCTCGCACCCTCTCCCGACATGTGTCGCGCGACCAACTGGAGGATCGCGGCGACAGTGGCCGCGGTGCCTGCACTGATGGCGACCGCTGCAATCCGTCGATGCCACTTCTGGTTGCGCAACGCCTTCCTGTCCGCCTCGCGCCAGACTGGCAAGAGCACCTCGTTCAACTCGGTCAATGCCGCGTGGGTCACCGGGCACGCACGCGCGTCCAAGGTCGCCAACTCGGGACCGTCATCCATGTCGAAGTCGGCCTTGCGCTCCTTCTTGGCCGACGCCTTCTCGCGCGCCGTCTCCATCGCCGCGATCCAGCGCGGGATCGCACCCGGGTCGGCGACTCCGGACGGCGCCGGCGTCCGTCTCCCGAGCGGTGCCTCGATGCGATACCCGAGCGCCAGGATCGCCTCGATCGACCCGAGCGCCGTCCGCCGATCGAAGTCCTTCTCGCTGTCGCTCAACTCCGCGTACGGGACGAGATCCGGGTGCAGCTTCTGCGCGTCGTCGCGCGACGGCCCATGCCGCCAACCTTGCGCGAGGCGCCCCTCCGCCCAGATCTCGTGCGAGTTCTCCGCGAGCCGCTCGGTCAACGCGCGCAGGTCTTGGGACAACACGACGTGCGTCGTGTCGATCGGCTTCGGGACGTAGGGCGGCTTCGGCATGGCGTCGGCTCCCGCACGGAGTGTGCGCCGCGCCGCTCGCGCGGCCAAGCTCGGCGTGGCGTCTCGCGCCTCGCCGATTTGTCGCCCTACGCCATCCCGGCCCGCAACCGCGCGAAGGACCCCGCGAGATCGCGGCCCCGGTCACAGCCGCGGCGCGAGATCAGGGCGAGCGCGCTCTCTGCCACGGCAACGTCGGCTGGCGCAGCCTTCGCGAGCAGTGCCGCGAGGTCCTGTCGGTCCTGGGGCCGATGCCGGTCATCCATCGACAGGACCTTCATCGCGAGCAGGTGGCCGATCGAGGCGACCGGCATCGTCAGGCCGGGAACGATCGTCACGTCGCCTGCCGCAGCGACGAGCTCGGGTTCGATACCGGACGTCGCGAAGAGGAGGTCCACCATCACCCCCGGTGCCGAGGCATGTTCGAGGCGGACGGTGGCGAGGCGCTTCGTCGTCGCCTGCTCGACGAGGGCGACGATGCGGTAACCGCGCGCAGCGAGCGATGCGACGACGCTCTCCGCCTCGCGGTCATCGTGGACCGCGATCGCGAAGTCCAGGTCGCAGGTGAATCGAGGCGTCGTTCGAACCGAAACCGCGTGACCGCCGACCAAGGCGAAACCCAGGCGCAACGACCCGAGATCGCCGTGCACGCGTCTCAGCAGATCATCCATCGCTCCCCGCCCTCACCCGCGGCCACTCCACCCGCCGCCCGACGCAGTCGCCATCCTGAGCGCCGGGTCGATGCCGCAGCCAGGCCCGCAACAACTCCTCGATCCCGGCGTCGTCGACCAGCGGATGAGCCCGGCGCAAGTTCTCGCGCATCATCGAGCAGCCGTACTCGAACATCCGCAGCGAGAGCCTCAGCTTCTCACCCGGCGTCAGTTCGCTCGGAGCTTCCGGGATCGGGCGCGGCACGGGCCGAAGCGTAGCCCCCACCGCGGCTCTCACAAGTTCCCGAGCAACACGTCGCGATCAGCTCACACGATCGAGGACGTCGCGCACGCGGCGGAGCAACGCGGCGGGGGTGAACGGCTTGCCGAGGAACTCGACGCCCGCATCGAGTACGCCGTGGTGAACGATTGCGTTGTCCGTGTAGCCGGACATGAAGACGACGCGCAGCCCGGGCCGTTGCTTCACCGCCCGCTCGGCGAGTTCGCGGCCGTTCATCTTCGGCATGACGACGTCAGCGAGCATCAGCGCGATCGGTCCAAGGTGCTGCTCGCAGATCGCGAGACCAGCGGCGCCGGACGAGGCTTCGAGGACCGTGTAGCCGGCGTGCGCGAGCACCTCACACGCAAGCGTCCGGACGGCGTCTTCGTCCTCGACGACCAGCAGCGTCTCGGACCCGCCCTGCGCCGGCGACGCTACGGAGCGCGACACCGACTCCGGCGTCCCGGCGGCGCGCGGAAAGTAGACCTTGATGGTCGTGCCCTGCCCCGTCTCGCTGTAGGCCCAGACGTGCCCGCCGCTCTGCCTCACGATCCCGTAGACCGTGGCGAGTCCGAGGCCGGTCCCCTGTCCGACCGGCTTGGTCGTGAAGAACGGTTCGAAGATGTGCGAGAGGACCTCCGGGCTCATCCCCGTGCCGGTGTCGCTCACCGCGAACAAGACGTGCGGTCCGGTTTGGACGCCGGGATGCGCGGCCGCGTACGTCGCGTCGAGATCGACATCGGCGGTCTCGATCGTGAGCTTGCCGCCGTCGGGCATCGCGTCGCGCGCGTTGACGACCAGATTCACGATCACCTGTTCGAGCTGCGACGGATCGACCTTGATGCTCGAGAGCCCGGGCTGGAGCACGAGGCAGAAGTCGACGTCCTCGCGGATGAGTCGTCGCAGCATGCCCTGCATCGCCTGGACGTGTTCGACCAGCGACACGACGCGCGGCTCGAGCACCTGCTTGCGGCTGAAGGCGAGGAGTTGGCGCGTGAGATCAGCGGCCCGATCGCCCGCGTCGCGGATCTCGCGCGCCGCGCGCCGCGCGCGCTCGCTCAGGTCGGGCGCGCTCGCGAGCAGATCGGCATAACCGATGATCGCGGTCAGGATGTTGTTGAAGTCGTGCGCGACGCCGCCGGCGAGCCGACCCACCGCTTCCATCTTCATCGCCTGCCGCAGTTGCTCCGCGGCGCGCTTCTGCTCGGTGACGTCGGTGACGATGCCGACGTAGTGGCTCGCGCGGCCCGACGGTGCGGTGATGGGCGAGAGCGTGAGCGAGTTCCAGAACGGGCGGCCGTCCTTTCTGTAGTTCAGGATTTCGCCGGTGTAGGTGCGCTGTTCACGGATCGCTCCCACGATCGCCGCGCGCGCCGCCGGCTCCGTCAGGGGACCGCGGAGGAAACCGGGGTCGCGACCGAGCACTTCGTCGCGCGTCCAACCGGTGATCTGCTCGAAGGCGCGATTGACGAGTTGGATCTGGTGCGGCGGGGACTCCGCGTTGGGGATCGCCGCCACGAGGATCCCCTGCTCGATCGACTCGGTCGCGCGTTCGAGGAGGCGCAGACGCTCCTCGGCGTTCCGGCGTTCGGTGACGTCCACGGCGACGCCGCGGATGGCGACGAGCTTCCCGGTCGGATCGCGCACCGCCCGCGCTGCGCAGCGCAGCCAGACGATGCGCCCGTCGCCGGCGACGAAGCGCGCTTCGTAGCCGGCGCGATCGGTCCGCTCGAGAGCGTCGTGGCTGCGGTCGATCGCTTCCTT
>JACRLW010000074.1:12424-15515 GCA_016235155.1 Planctomycetota bacterium | reverse complement strand
AGGTCGGGCTCGGCGAGGAATCGATCGGCAGGGATGCCGAGGGCGACTTCGACCTCACGGTTGACGAAGGCGAAACGTTTGGAGACCGCATCGCGCTCCCACACGATCGCATCGACGTCCTGCACGAGTTCGCGGAAGCGTTGCTCCTGCGCCGCCAGCGACGCGATGAGGCCGCCGACGCGCTCGGACATGCCGTTGAACGTGCGCGCGAGCACGGCGAGTTCGTCGTTGGTCAGGATCGGCGCGCGCGCGGTGTAGTCGCCCTCCTGCACGCGGCGCGCCGCCTGTTCGATCAAGAGGATTGGCCGGCCGATCAGGTAGCGCGCAAGCAGCAGTCCGACACCGAGCAGCACGAGGTCGCCGATCGCGACGGCGTAGAGGATCGTGACGACGCGGTCACGGTAGCGGCCGTGCCAGGCCTCGAACGCGACGACGAGCTGATGCGAGGCGTCGCGCAGTTCGGGGAGTCGCTCGCGCAGGAGATCGCGCGCGTCGCGGGCTGCCGCGTCGACCGGCGGGAGTTCCAGCACGGCTCGGATCGGCGCATCGAGCGCGTCCCATCGCGAGCGGATCGCCCGCAACTCGGGGCGGACCGCGTCGGGCGGCGGCGCGAGTTCGAGGTCGCCGACCGATCCACCGGATTCGAGGGCCGCGAGGGCGACGTCGAACGATGCCATCCGTGCGCGGAGCACGTCGCGGGCGCTCGAGTTGCCGTACTCCGAGCCTTGCACGGCCGCGAGCATCTGCTCGCTCACCATGCGCTGGCGCCCGGCGACGTCGAGGAACGGACCGATGTGTTTCGTCGCGACGAAGTACGCAAGGACGGCCACGAGTCCCGTGAGCCCGCCGAGCGTGAAGAGGAGCAGAAGGGCTCCCACCTTCTTGGTCACCGTCCTGGGAAGCATGAGGCGATCTCGAGCAAGCGACCTCTTACGTGACGCGTGCGGGCCGGCATAGCTTCGTCATGGCCTTTCGATGCAGGTCGATGCACGGCACTGAACTGCCCGACACGAGGCCTTGCGGGTCGCCATCTCCGCGCCGACAAGTGCGCCGCCTGCGTGCGGCCTCCCATCGCGGCCGAGGCCGCAGCTCATCGGGCTGGGACCATCACGTACGCGAGGGCGGCTCCGACGGCCTCTTCGCGCGCATGCTCGCGCATCTCGGTGATTCGCTCGCCGCGTTCGCGACGGACCTCGGCCCCCACTTCGCCCGGACCTTCGTGCTCACGATGACCGGGTTCGGCCGGACCTGTCAGGAGAACGGCAACACCGGCACCGGCCACGGCCACGGCGGCGCGATGTTCGCCCTCGGCGGCAAGGTCAAGGGCGGCAAGGTCTGGGGCCGCTGGCCCGGCCTCGCCGAGAACTCGCTGTACGAAGGCCGCGACCTCGCGGTGACGACCGACTTCCGCGACGTCTTCGCCGAAGCACTCGAGTCGCAGCTCGGCTTCGAAGTACCGCGAGCGTTCTTCCCGCAGTTCCAGCGGGGCAAGGCACTGGGGTTCTTGCGCTGAACGTGCGCCGCGGCGACGAGCGACGGACCCGGCCTTCTCGTCAGGGCGCATTGCGACGCGATGTCGCGCCGAGCTTCACGGCGAGACCCGCGAATCGCTCGAGCGCGTCGAGTCCGGCCGGCAGTTCGCTCCAGACCCTCGCGAAATCCACCGAGGCGTAGCCGTGCGCGATGCGATTCCGCAGGGCGACCATCCGCACGAGTTCCTCGACCAGTTCGGACGGCACGAGCCCACGCGCTCCCAGGACGCGGAAGCTCTCGGCCGTCGACGCCGGCATGCCGAGCGAGTTGGAGGCGGCGACATGGAGCGCGAGGTCGACCGCGTTCTGCATGGCCACGACGAAGCTCATCCCGATCGCATCCTGCAGGTCGATGTCATCCCGGATGAGCTCGGGGGTTGCCGGCCGCCGCCGCCGCAGACGGGCGACGTGATCCAGGAGTGCAGCGACCTTGCGGGTGACGACGAGCGGATCGGTCACGACACGTTCCTCCTCTCCGCTTCTGCGAGCCGGCGGAGCATCGCCGCCTCGGCAGCGCGATAGCTCGGCTCGAAGTCGAACCACTCCGAAGCGGCGCGCACCTGGAAGGCCGTGAACTCGCCGCCGGAGTCGAAGACGACGCGCCCATCCCGCGCGATCAGCCATGCCAGCAGCGTGGACGCGTGATCCAGCCGGACGAGATCGACCGTCTTGCCGGTCGCGGACTCGAGCCTTGCCTGCAGGTCGAGCTCGGCGGCGAGACCGAGCTCCTTGTCCGCCGGCAGGATCGCGACGTCGACATCGCTGTCGTCGCGTGCATCGCCGCGCGCCTGCGAACCGAAGAGAACCGCGAGGCGGAGCTCGGGTCCGGCGGCAAGAGCTTCGCGCAGTGTTCTCGTGATCGCGGCGTCCACGGCAGCGGGAGGGTAGCTCCTGTGCACACGGGCGTCGAACTCCGCGGCAGCGGGAGTTCCACCGCCCTGCAGCGCCCGCTCAAGACAGCAGTCGCTCCAGATCCTCGCGCGTCAGGGCGCGCAGCGAGGCGCCGCCGTCGTCGTCGAAGAGTGCTTCCACCAGCGCGCGCTTCTGCTGCTGCAGTTCCATCACGCGCTCTTCGATCGTGTCGCGGGCGATCAAGCGGTAGGCGAGGACCTTCTTCGTCTGGCCCATGCGGTGAGCGCGGTCGATCGCCTGGGCCTCGACGGCGGGATTCCACCACGGATCGAGGAGGAAAACGTAGTCGGCCGCGGTGAGGTTGAGGCCGTGGCCGCCGGCCTTCAACGAGATGAGGAACAGACCGCACTCGGGATCGGTCTGGAACGCTTCGACCACGGTCTCGCGGCGAACGGTCGAACCGTCGAGGTATGCGTAGCGGATCCCACGCGCATCGAGCGCGGCGCGCACGAGGCTCAGGAGCTTCACGAACTGCGAGAAGACCAGCGCCTTGTGTCCGCTCGCGACGAGTTCCTCGACCATCGGCAACAGCGCCGCGAGCTTCGCCGACGCATCGGCCTGCCGCCCGTCGTCGACGAGAGCGGGATGGCACGCCGCCTGGCGCAGCCTCAGGAACGCGGTGAACACGTGGATCCGGGAGCGCTCGA
>JACRLW010000074.1:0-12394 GCA_016235155.1 Planctomycetota bacterium | reverse complement strand
GTGAACACGTGGATCCGGGAGCGCTCGATGCCGTGTTCTTCGAGGCGCTCGAGGAGCGCCGCGCGGACGGCGTCGCGGAGCTGGTCGTAGTACTTGCGCTGCGGCGCCTCGAGCACGCAGTCGACGACCTGCTCGCTCTTCCGCGGCAGTTCGGCGAGCACCTGCTCCTTCGTGCGGCGCAGCACGAAGGGTCGCAGCGCCGCGCGCAGGCTCGCGCCCGGAACGCCGTCCGCCGCCAGCGCGGAGAACGCCGTGGAGCGACCGAGCATGCCCGGGTTGAGGAACTCGAAGATCGACCAGAGTTCGCCGAGGTGGTTCTCGACCGGCGTGCCGCTCAGGGCGAGCCGGTGTTCGGCCTTCAGCAGGCGGACGGCCTTCGCTGTCTGGCTCTGCGCGTTCTTGATCGCCTGTGCCTCGTCGAGCACGACGTAGCGGAAGAGGACCCCGCGCAGCAGTGCGATGTCGCGGAGCAAGGCGCCGTAGGTCGTGACGACGACGTCGAACCCGTCGAGGACCCGACCCAGGGACTCCGCGCTGCGAGCGCCGCCGGACGCGAGACCGAGATCGGAGAAGCGCGTCGTCCCCGAGAAGTCGCACACGCGCAACGTCGGTGCGAAGCGCGCGGCTTCGCGCTTCCAGTTGAAGACCAGCGAGCGCGGCGCAACGACGAGGCTCGGCCGTCGCTCCTCGCCGCGATGCGCCTCGACCAACCGCGCGAGGACCTGGACGGTCTTGCCGAGGCCCATGTCGTCGGCGAGGCAACCGCCGAAGCCGATCTCGGCGAGGAACGCGAGCCAGCCGAGACCCTCGCGTTGGTACTCGCGAAGCTCGCCGCGGAAGTCGTCGGGTTCCGTGGCAGCGACGATGTGCTCGAACGCGCGCAGGCGTTCGCGCCGCTCCGTGAACGCCGCATCGACGTCGGACTCGCATCGCGACGCCGCGAGCATCGCGTCGAGCAGGACCGCCTGGGACGATTCGAAGCGGAACGTGTCGCCGTCGCGCGCGGCGAGACCCAACAGCCCCTCCCAGCCGGCGAGCCAGTTCTCCGGAAGGAGGCCGAAGCTGCCGTCACCCAGATCGACCATCCGCTGCTTGCGCGCGATTGCATCGAGCACGGCGGCGAGTCGCGCGAACGACGAGCCGAACGGGAGTTCCGCTTCGAGTTCGAACCAATCGATTCCGGAGCGCACCGAGAGATGCGGAGTGCCGGGCGCCTGGAGCGGCCGCTTCTCCGCCTCGATGCGCCAGCCCTCGGCGAGGAGCGCTTCGAGGACGCTCGCGACTTCCTGGCGCTTCAATCCGAGTCGGCCGCGCGTGCTCGTGACGCCGAGTTCCGCGAGGCGGGACAGCGCGTGTGCCTCCGACTTCGCGTCGCGCCGTCGCCATCGCGCTCCGATCCGAACGAGCCCTCGCCGGTCGTCCGCCTCGAGCCGCGTCTCGCCGTAGCGGAACCCGAGCGTCACGTCGACTGCCCTCGCCTGCGCGCTCGACGGTGCTTCGATCGAGAGGCAGGGAATCGGCGGCGGGCTCCCATCCTCGATCTCGACGCCGACCGCGCGCTCAGAACCGGGCAGCGCCGCGAACGCCTCGAGCAGTTCCTCCCGGTCCGAGGCGGGCGCGCGCAGCGGACCGACCGCGAGGAGTCGCTCCGCGATCCCCTTGGCCGGACCGGGGTCCCAGCGGCAGAGGCGATCCCCGATCCGCACCCGATCGAGGACCACGCCCGTGACGTTCGAGAACGGGATCGACTCGCTGTCGCGCACGAGCATGGGACGCAACTCGATCCCGTCGCCGTCGCCGGCGACATCCACGACGAAGCGCAACGGCTCGCCGTCGTCGGCCTCGACGAGCGGCATCTGCCCGAACGCTTCGAGCCTGGACTCACGCTCGTCGTGCCACCGCGCGCGACCGCTCGCGGCGAGCATGCGCAGAACGGCGTCGAGCACCGGCGCCGGGACCGCGCTGTCCACGAGCGAGGAATCGATCCAGCCGAATTGGTTCACCCGCTCCAGACCGCGGAGGAGGAAGACGAGCCGGGCATCGTCCGCGGCGAGCGCTCGCTCCAGTGGACCGAGCCGGCCGACGTGCGGATCCCATCTCGAGAGGTCCTTCCGGACCCGACGACGCACGAGGACCCGCACGCAGAGTCCGTGCTTCGCGTCGATCCGGACCGCGTAGCCCAGTTCCGGCGTTTGCGGCGCGGGCTGCACGACCTCGCGATCGACGCCGACGAGGAGTGAGTCCATCACGCTGCGCCAACGCGACGGATCCGGCGACGCACCGCCGGCGTGACGGAGACCGCGACCGACGCGGAGACCGCTCAGCGCGGCGAACCGCGACTCGCCGTCCTTCCAGGCGCTCGGCATCCCGCGATGCCCGCTGCAGAGGAACCAACCCGAGTCGCGCCCCCACACGTCGACCGCGATGCGGAACGCGTCGAGTTCGAGCACGGTCGCCCACCCGTGTCCGCAGGCCCGGCCCTCGCGGCCCACATCACAGTCGCACCCCACGCTCTGCTCGTCGGCGCCGAGCCTGAGGTGCGACTGGATCACCCGACCGTGGTCCTCCACGAACCGCGCTGTCACGAAGGAGCCGATCGCCAGGAAGCGATGCACGGCACCCTCCTCGAAGAGCCACTTGCCCCGCTCGCGGGCGTCGGCGCGGAAGAACCCCGCGAAACGCGCGGCGATCGAGGGTTCCCACTCCGGCCGGACGGTCATCGGGCGGTCGGCCCGCTCAGGGCGTGGGGCGCCCGAGAAGGCTCGCGACGTGCGCTGCGGCCTGCTCGAGCGACACGAGGTCCTGCTTGCCGCTCGCGAGATGCTTGATCGCGACGGTCCCCACCTCGACTTCGCGGTCGCCGATGAAGGCGACGAGGGGGACCTTGCGGGAGTCGGCGTACTGGAACTGCGCGCCGAGCTTCGCGCCGGCCTCAGGATAGATCTCGGCGCGGAAGCCAGCGCGGCGCAGGCGATCGGCGAGGTCGACGGCGCGGGCGAGCAGCTTCTTGTCCATCTGCAGGACCATCACGTCACTGGCGACGTCGAGCGAGGGCAACATGCCGCGCTCCTCCATCACGACGAGGATGCGCTCGAGGCCGAGCGAGAAGCCGACGGCGGGGATCGGCCGGCCGAGGAACATGCCGACGAGTGCGTCGTACCGGCCACCGCCGCCCATCGAGCCCGCGAGTCCGTCGACGGCGAGTTCGAAGATCGGACCGGTGTAGTACGAGAGCCCGCGCGCGAGCGACGGATCGAAGAGCACGCGGCCGGCGAGGCCGCCGACGGAGTCGAGCAGTGCCGTGAGTTCGCGGAGCGTCGCGAGCCCGGCGGCTCCGGTGGCGCTCTTGTTCTCGACGGCATGCGCGACGGCGTCGAGCCGCGCCGCGTTGCCCGACACGCCGCCCTCGCTCGCGAACAGGATCGGGGCGAGCACGTCGATCGAGCCGCTCGCGATGCCGCGCTCGACGAGTTCCTTGCGCACGCCGTCGGGCCCGATCTTGTCGAGCTTGTCGACGCCGACGATGGCGAGTTCGTGCTGCGCGGGCGCAATCCCCGCGGCCTCCATGATCCCGGTCAGCACGCGCCGGTCGTTGACACGCATCGTGAAGCGGTCGAAGGCCAGCGCCGCGAGCGCGTCGCCGACGGCCTGCATCACCTCCATCTCCGCGACCAGCGAGGTCGTGCCGACGTAGTCGACGTCGCACTGCCAGAACTCGCGGAAGCGTCCCTTCTGCGGGCGGTCGGCGCGCCACACCGGCTGGATCTGGTAGCGCTTGAAGAACTTCGGCAGCTTGCCCTGGTACTGCGCGACGACGCGCGACAACGGCACCGTGAGGTCGTAGCGCAGCGCGAGGTCCGCGAGCTGCTTGGGATCCACCGGCGACTTCCTCAGCTCCTCGGTCAGCTTCTCGCCGCGTTTCTGGACCCTGAAGATCAGTTGCTCGCCTTCGTCGCCGTACTTCCCGCTCAGGGTCTCGACGCGCTCGAACGACGGCGTCTCGAGCGGCGCGAAGCCGAAGCGCTCGTAGGCGGCGCGGATCTTCGCGACGACGAAGTCGCGGCGTCGCACGTCTTCGGGGAGGAAGTCGCGCGTGCCGGCGGGCGGGGCGTTGTTGGTGCTCATCGATTCCTGGTCACGCGAGTACGTCGAGGAGCGCCTGGTCGACCAGCAACGCCTTGGCGGCGTCGATCGCGGGGGCGAGCGCTTCGTCGCGCTCGCGATGCGGGATGCGCGCGGAGATCACGGCGCAGGCCTTCGCCACGCCGGTTCCCGGCCGCAGCGGCGCACGGAACGGCATCGCCTGCGCGCCCAGCAGCAGTTCGATCGCGACGATCGTCGCCACGTGGTCGTGGACGACCCGCGCCTTGCGCGCGGCGATCGTCCCCATGCTGACGTGGTCCTCGGTGTTCGCGCAGGTCGGCACCGAGTCCACGCTCGCCGGATGGCAGAGCACCTTGTTCTCCGACACGAGTGCCGCCGCCGTGTATTGCGCGAGCATGAAGCCCGAGTCGAGGCCGCCGTCGCGGACGAGGAATGCCGGCAAGCCGCGCGAGTGATGCGCATCGACGAGGTGCGCGATGCGGCGCTCGACGATGTTGCCGGTCGCCGCGAGCGCGCAGGCCAGGGCATCGGCCGCCGCGGACACCGGCTGGCCGTGGAAGTTGCCGCCGCCGATCACGCCGTCGACGCACGCGTCGAGGATCTGCGGTGACGAGCGCAGCCAGGCGGCGTAGTCCGACGCCGGCGACGGCGGCTCGGGCGGGAAGAGCAGCGGGTTGTCGTTCGCCGAGTTGCACTCGCACACGACGACCTGCGCGGCGTGCTCGAGCGCGCGCCACGCGGTCGCGACGACGGACGGGAAGCAGCGCAGCGAATAGTCGTCCTGGATGTGCGGCGAGTCCGGCACCGCCGCGAGGAAGTGCGCCGCGGCGCGCGACGATCCGGCGAGGCGATCCGCTTCGCGCGCCAACGGTTGCACCAGTGCACGGAGTCCGCCGAGCTGATCGGCGCGGCGCCGCTCGCTCAACGCGTCGAGCGGAGCGCGCAGGCGCTCGCCGTCGCGCGCGATGCACGCCGCCGCGCTCGTGCGCAGGGCGGCGATCGCGTCGCGCGCCGCGCCCGGCTTCGCGAGCCGCGCGGCGCGGTCGAGCTCGTGGAGTGCGCTGCCGAACTCCGCCGTGTTGAGTTCGAGCGCGAGGATCTCGCTGCCCTGCACGTAGCCGAGGATTCGCGCCGCCGCTTCGCGCTGGTGCGACTGCGGGCGCGCGGCGTGGATGCGCGGGTCGAGCGATGCCGGTTGACCCTGATGCGCGTCGAGGCTCATCGCCGCGCCGAGTTCCGCATGGCGCAGCGTGAACGACGCGTCGTAGACGTTCAGCGCGAGCAACGCGGTCATGAAGGTCGTGCCGTTGACCAGCGCGAGCCCTTCCTTGCTCTCGAGTTCGACGGGGCGGAACGACTTCCACCCCTCCGCCTCGGCGACGGAGTCGAACTCCTCGGCCGACTCCGGCAACGCGATGAACTCTTCGTGTCGCGCGCGGGTGATGACCGCGCTCGAACCGTCACGCCGCCGTCGCGGGAAGTACCGACCTGCCGGATCGCCGATCGCGACGAGCGCGAGATGCGCCAAGGGTGCGAGGTCCCCGCTCGCCCCGACCGAGCCCTGCTGCGGGACGAAGGGCAGGACGTCGTCGTTCAGCATCGCGACGAGGCGATCCAGCGTCGTCTCGCGCACGCCCGAGACGCCGAGGCACAGCGTGTTGATGCGCAACAGCAACGCCGCGCGCACGACGTCTTCGTCGAAGGGCTCCCCCACGCCGGCCGCGTGACTCCGCACCAGATTGAGTTGCAGCCGCAGGGCGTCCTCGCGCGGGATGACGACGTCGCGGAGCTGACCGAAACCGGTGTTCAGCCCGTAGACCTTCCGTCCCGACTCGAGCAGCAGGTCGACCATCGCGCGGCAGCGACGCACGCGGACGCGCGCTTCGTCGGCGATCCGCACGCGACGCCGCCCGCGCGCCACCGCGACGAGATCAGCGATCCCCAGCGAGCGGCCGTCGAGGCGGAGGACGTCGGTCGGCAGTCGATGCGGTGCGGGGAAGACGAGGTTCATCGCGGCGGCGGGCCGCGGAGTCATCCCAAAGCGCCGCGGCGGCGTCAACGATTCGCCGCCGCGCGCTCCACGACGCGTTCAGCGATCGCGATCGCGATCGCCGTCGTCCTCTTCGTCGCCGCGCTCGGTGCTCGGCGCCGGCAGGCCCGGGTCCGCGAGAACCTCGAAGCGCTGCTCTTGGACTTCACCATCGACGTCGAGCACGACGCGGTAGGTGCCGGGCGACACGGTGCGCCCGCCGCGGAAACCGCCGCGCCGTCCGCCGCCTTGTCCCCCGCCGAACTGTCCCCCGCCGCCGAACTGNNCCGCCGAACTGGCCGCTGCGACCCGCGCCCGGTGATCCCGCTTCACCCGCAGCTTGGGGCGGCGGTGCCGGCCGCAGATCCCACACGACGCGATGGAGACCCGCGGTCGCGGGCACTTCGAGCACGCGCTGTTCCTTGCCGTCCAGCGCGAGCACCGAGAGCTTCACCGCGCGCGCGTCGCTCGCGAGTCGGACGAAGATCTCCGCCTGCGAACTCGGGTTGTCGCCGCTGAACTCGCGCGCGCCGTTGCTGCCGCGGCGATGACGTCCGCGCCAGACGACGACGTCGGACGGATCGAAGAGCTGCGCGGGCTTCGCGAACTCGGTCGGCGTCAGTTGGCGCAACCAGCCGGCGTCGAAACACCAGAGGCTGCGGCCGTGCGTCGCGAGGACCACCTCGCCGGTCGTCGGATGCTGCGCGATGTCGTGCACGGCGACCGTCGGCAGTCCGCCCGAGTCCTTCGTGCCATGGAAACGCGTCCAGCTCTGGCCACGATCGATCGAGACCCAGAAACCGAACTCGGTGCCGAGGTACAGCAGGTTTTCGTTCGCGATGTCCTCGCGGATGAATCGCGTCGAACCGCGCGGAAGGTTCGCGGCCAGCGAACGCCAGGTCGCGCCGTGGTCCTCGGTGACGACGACGTACGGCGCGTCGTCGTTGCTGCGATGCGCGTCCAGGGTGACGTAGGCCCGAGCGTCCGCGAAGCGCGACGCCTCGATCGACGACACCCAGCGCGGGGCGGGCACGAGATCGCGCAGCGCCGCGCCGGCCTTCGCCGTGCCGTCGCCGTCGCTCGGTCCCTTCGCGGCGCTCGCATCCGCCGGCGTGCCGCCTTCAAGCGCCGCTTCGAGCGGCCAGAGGTCCGTCCAGGTGTGGCCGCCATCCTTGCTGCCGAACAAGGCGCCGTCGTCGGTGCCGACGTAGAGCACGTTCGCGTCGCGCGGCGACTCGGCGATCGCCGTGCCGCTGCCGCGATCGGTGCGCGTGATCGGCGGCGAGATCGCGACGATGCCGTTGCCGCGGTCGAGCGAGCGGAGGACGTGGTTGCCCGCGCTGTAGTAGATGCGGCTGTTGTGGTGCGACAGGATGAAGGGCGTCTTCCAGTTGGAGCGATAGCGCGTGCCGCGCGGCGCCTGCGCGCGGATCGAGCCGCCTTCCATCGTGCCGAGGTGCGTGCGGCCGGTCGCGCCGTTCTGGCTCTCGTAGTAGACGAGCAACGGATCGTTCGGATCGACGACGACTTCGAAGCCGTCACCGCTGCCGATGCGCACCCAGTCGGTGTTGACGGTGCCGTTGCCGCGTTCCGCGCGGTTCGGCGCACCCCAGGTGCCGTTGTCCTGCAGACCGCCGTAGACCCACCAGTCGCGGCGGCTGTCGACGGCGACGTCGTAGAACTGGCCGAGTGCCGCGTGGTTGAGGTGGTCCCAGGTCTCGCCGCGGTCGTACGTGTGGTACACGCCGCCGTCGCAACCGGCGATCATGTGGCGGCCGTCGCGCGGATCGATCCACATCGCGTGCTGGTCGGCGTGCACGCCGCGGCCGGCGTCGGACGTGAAGGTCTCGCCGCCGTCCTTGCTCCGGCTCATCGACACGCCGAGCACCCACAGCAACTTGTCGTCGTTCGGATCGACGCGCACCTGACTGAAGTACATCGGCCGCGGGTTGGTGCTGTTGATGCGTCGCCAGGTGCGGCCGGCGTCGTCCGAACGGTAGACGCCGCCGAACTCGTGGCCGTCCTTGCCCTGGAGCCGCTGCGCGTTCGCGGCCTGCCCGCCGAGCGATTCGCCGAACGGGCGACTCGCCTGCTCGCGCTGGAACTCTCGCTGCGCTTCGGACACGCGGGGCTCCTCGGTCGACTCCGCCGTTTCGGTCGCCGCCGCCTCGCCGCGTGCGCCGCGACCACCGCCACTCCCACCTTCGGTTCGCGGTGCGGGACGAGCGGCGAGCTTGACGCGCAGCGACTTCGATTCGCCGGCGCGCACGATGCCGAGTTCGACCTCCTGATCGACCTCGTACGCGGCGATGGCCTCGCGGAAGCGCCGATCGTTGACGATCGCCGTCCCGCCGACCGCGACGACGATGTCGTCCTTGACGATTCCCGCGGCTTCCGCCGGTGAACCCTTGGTCACGTTGGTCACCTTCGCGCCGGCTTCCGCATCGGCGGCGTCCACGCCCGCCCAGCCGACCTTGTCGCCGACCTTGCCGATCGCGTCGCTCTCGAGGATCGCGAAGACCACGTTGGGGTCCTTCGCGTACCAGTCGAAGCCCACGCGACCGAGTTGGCCCGTTGGCAGACCGTCGCGCATGCGCGTGAACGTCTTGCCGCCGTCCTGCGTCCGCCAGATGCCCGAACCCGGTCCCCACTTCTTGCTCGGATCGTTGCCGTCGAAGCCGTCGCGCGCGCGCTCCCAGGTCGCGACGAGCAGCGTGTCCGGGTCCGACGGGTGCATCGCGATGTCGATCACGCCGGTCTGGTCGTCGACGAACAGCGGGCGATCCCAGGTCTTGCCGCCGTCGCGCGTCACGTAGAGCCCGCGCTCCTCGTTGGGACCGTAGAGCCGGCCCAGTGCTCCGACCCACACGACGTTCTCGTCGCGCGGATCGATGACGACGTCGCCGATCTGGAACGACTCGCGCAGCCCCATGTTCGTCCAGGTCTTGCCGCCGTCGACCGACTTGTGGACGCCATCGCCGTACGACACCGAGTTGCGCGGGTTGTTCTCGCCGGTGCCGACCCACACGACGGCCGGATTCGACGGCGCGACGCACGTCGCCCCGATCGACACGACGCCTTCGCGGTCGAACTGGTGCTCGAACGAGATGCCGTTGTTGATCGTCTTGAGCAGTCCGCCCGAAGCCGTGCTCACCCAGTAGGTCGACGGGTCGCTCGCGGCGACGTCGATGTCGACGATGCGCCCGCCCATGTTCGCGGGCCCGAGTTCGCGCCAGGTGACGCGCTCCGCCCACGAGGCATCGAGTGCGGTCTTCGGCGGCGGCGCGGACTCCGCGCGGCGCGTGCGATCAGGGCGTTGGGCGAGGACTGCGGTCGTGAGCGAGAGCACGGCCGCGACGGCGAAGAGGGCGGTTCGCATGGCGCGGCGCACGATAGCCACGCGGTTCGGCGCCACGGGGGCGCCGGGCTGTCCCCCGATCGTCCCGTCCGGGGGCTGCGCGGCCGCCGGTCAGCCCGAGAAGACGTACCAGAGCCGCCCGATCCACTCGTGGCAGGCCCAGGCCGACTCGTGCAGCGCTTTCGCGTTGGGGAAGAAGGCTTCGACGGTCGCCCGTTGCGGCGCGCGGTACCCGGTCGGCGCGGCGACGATCGCGAGCTTCGTCTTCGCGAAGGCCTGCCGCGCCCGCGGCATGTGCCAGGCGTGCGTGACGACGTAGGCGCTCGTGATGCCGTCGGCAGCGAGCATCTCGGCGGCACGGCGTGCATTCGCGGCGGTGTCGGCGGACTCCACCTCGCGCCAACGCACGTCGATCCCGAACTCGGCTTCGAGGGTTCTCGCCATCAACTCGGCGACCGGTGGTTCGCCGAGCGCGCCCGGGCCGCCGCACACCATCACCGGCTTCTGGCTGCGGCGATGGAGCGCCGCCGCGTAGCGGATGCGCTCGAGGGTGATGCGATCGACGCTCGGCCCGCCGAACTCGTCCGCCTCGCGCGCGACTCCGGCGCTGAGCACGACGATCGCGTCCGCCTCGGGCAGCGGCGCGTCCGGTCGAAGCGGCGGATCGACCTGCAAGCTGCGGAGGAACGGCCCGGCGACGATCGGCGCGCTCGCCGCCCACAGCGTGATCAGGCCGCCCGCGACGAAGATGCGACCGAGCCGCCTGCGCCAGCGCACGATCGCGAAGCCGAGCACGATCGCGACGAAGCAGAGCGCCGGCGGCACCAACAGGGTCTTGGCGAAGTCCATGCGCGGCGCAGGTTACGCGATCGCCTTCTCAGGCAACCGGGACCGCGGCCGGTCGCGCCCGCGGCCCATGGAACGTCTCCGCGCGTTCGGCGAGCTCGACGATCAGCTTCGCGGGCGCGAAGCGTTGCACTCCTTCGCCGCGTGCGACCACGTCGGGCTGCGCCGCCAGCGCCTCGAGCCGCGCCTTGACGTCGGCGATGCCGCGCGCATCCGCGTAGCGCAGGAGTCCGCCGCGGAACGGCGCGAAGCCGGTGCCGAGCACGGTCGCGAGATCGAGCTCGCGCGGGCTCGCGACGACCTCCTCTTCGAGGCATCGCGCCGCCTCGTTCACCATCGTCAGCACGAGGCGGTCGACGATCTCTTCGTCGCGCAGTTCGACGTGCGCACGCGCGAGCTTGCCGACGTCGTCCGCGAGCTGCGGCTCGCCGTCGTTGCCCTTGCCGTGGCTGCCCTTGCCGTGGCGGTAGAAGCCGAGCCCGGTCTTCCGGCCGAGCCGCTCCTTGGTCGCGAAGCCCTCGAGCAGGTCGCTCGGCGCCATCCGTCCGCCGTAGGCCGCGCCGAGCGAGACGCCGACGTGCCGCGCGATGTCGAGGCCGACCTCGTCGAGCAGGCGGTACGGGCCCATCGGCATGCCGAACGCGAGCATCAGGCGATCGACGCGCGCGCAATCGGCGCCCAATGCGCACAGGCGCAGCGCTTCGTCGAGGTACGGGCCGAGGATGCGGTTCACGAGGAAGCCCGCGACGTCCTTCACCACGATCGGCGTCTTGCCCAACCGCAACGCGAGCGCGGCGACCGTCGCGACGACGTCGTCGCGCGTGTGCGTGCCGCGCACGACCTCGACCAACGGCATCTTCTTCACCGGGTTGAAGAAGTGCATGCCGCAGACGCGCTCGGGATGCGGCACGCCCGCGGCGATCGCGTCGACGGAGAGCGACGAGGTGTTCGTCGCGAGGATGGTGTCGGGCCCGCACTGCTGCGCGAGCTGGGCGAAGACCTTCTGCTTCACGTCGAGCCGCTCGGCGATCGCCTCGATCACGAGCCCGCAGCGATGGAAGCCGCACAGTTCGGTCGTCCGCTCGAAGCGGTCGATCGCGGCGTCGAACTCGTGCGGGGCGATGCTCCTGCGCGACAGCTTCTTCTGCAGGTCCTTGCGGTGCTCGAGTTCCGCGCGGTCGAGCGCGTCGGACGCGACGTCCATCAGGCGCCCATCGAGACCCTTCTCCGTCGCGAGGCTCGCGATCGCGCCGCCCATCACGCCGGCGCCGAGCACGCCGATCCGCGCGAGCGGGCGCGGCCCCGCCCCGCCCTTGCCGCGGCCGAGCTTCTTCTGCTCCTCGGTGCCGAGGAACAGCTGGATGAGGCTCTTGCTGACCGGACCGACGATGAGCTTGGCGACGGCGTCCGCTTCGCGCTGTGCCGCGTCCTCCATGCTCGTCCCCGGTGCGCCGCAGACCAGGCCGATCGCCTCGAGCGGCGCGGGGTACTGCCCGCGCGTGCGCGCGAGGACCTGCTTGCGCGCCTGGCTCGCGATCACCGCGCGCGCGGCGACGTTGCGATCGATGAGGAAGCCCTTCGCCCCGCGGCCGTGCTTCGCGAGCGGCTCGCGCCCCATCGCGACGTCCGCTGCGACGCGCAGGAGGTACTCCGGTTTGGTGAGCCGATCGACGAGTCCGAGCTTCAATGCCTTGCGCGGTTCGTGGAGCTTGCCGCTGAGGATCGCTTCGAGCGCCGTCGGCACGCCGACGCGCCGCACGAGCCGGTGGCAACCGCCCCATGCCGGCACGATGCCGAGCTGCGTCTCGGGCAGACCGATGCGCGTCTTGGGATCGTCGGTCAGCACGATGAAGTCGCAGGCGAGCGCGAGTTCGAAGGCGCCGCCGGGGACGGGCCCGCCCGCCGCCGCGACGACGCGCGCGCGCAGGCGATCGATGCGCCGGAAGACCTCGTGCACGGCGAGCACGAGCTCCTTGGTCTGCTCGGCGTCGCGCAGCGCGAGGATCGCTTGCACGTCGGCGCCGGCCGCTAACTGCGACGGCGATCGGCCGGTGATC
>JACRLW010000073.1 GCA_016235155.1 Planctomycetota bacterium | reverse complement strand
TCGTCGCGCCAGCGACGACGCCGGCAGCCCGAATGGGCTGCGGCCTCGGCCGCGATGGGCCCGTAGGCCGGTGAATTGTTGCGCCACGCGACGACGCCGGCAGCCCGAATGGGCTGCGGCCTCGGCCGCGATGGGCCCGTCGACCCGGGACCCGACTCAGCCGATCAGGCGGCGCGCGAGATCGTCGAGGTCGACCTGCGCGATCGCTCCGCCGTCGATCGGCGGGAGGGGACGGAACCGCGAGCGCTCGGCTTCCGAGGAGAAGTCGTCGGCGATGGACGCGGCGGATGCGCCGTCGAGTGCGCCGAACGGACGCAGGCGCGCGATGGCGCCGCGCCGCGCGTCGCTGTTCGCGTCGCCGTTCTCGACGTCGCCCTGGAACATGCGCGAGCCGCGGGACTCGGCGAGCGGATCGAGACCGCCGTCGCGCACGTCGGCGTTCGCGGCGGCGCGCGGCTCGAACAACTCGAAGGGATGCCTGAGGCGCGCATAGCGCTCGGGATCGCTGACGCGCGCGCGCGCGCATTCCCGCTTCCAGCCGGCGTAATCGCCGAGCTTGTAGGCGACCCGACCCATCCAGACGAGCGCGTCGAAATCCTCGCCCGCGAGTTGGACGACCCGCTCGAAGTGTCGTCGCGCAGGTTCCCAGGCGCCGATCCGGAAGCACACCCACCCCGCGAGGCGGTGCCAGGCGAGTGCGATGCGTCGGGGCTGGCGAGCGTTCTTGGCCACGGTGGGATCCGGCGGGGCAGCCGGAGCGGCGCAGGCTAGGCGTCCGCACCGGCTCCGGCAAGCCGGCCGGGACGGGCCCGCACACGGACAAGAACCTCGTCGCCGCGTCGCCGCGACCGGCTCCCCGGATGCGGCCTCGGCTGCGGTGGTTCCGGCGCCGCGGGAGGCCCCGGCACCCGACGATCCGGCCGATACGGCCGCGCGGCCTCAAAACCGACGGGCCCGGGCGTCGATAGCGGGACGGCGTCCACTCCGGCCCAGCGTGCGGTCCGGAGGTGGGCGCAGTATCGCTGCAACAGGGACGAAGCGGATCCATGGCACTGAAAGGTGATCTCGCCAGCGTCGACCTCGCCCAGGTCTTCCAGATGCTGGCGCTCAACCAGAAGGTGGGGATGCTCTGCATCCAGTCGCCTCGCGGTTGGAGGGCGCTCTACTTCGAACCCCGCGGCGTCTGCCTCTACTTCGACGAGCACGTCCTTCTCGACAAGGTCCTGCTGCAGGCGACCCGCTCCGGCCATGTGACGGAGGCGGCCTCGCAGGACGCGCGGCGCCATTCCGCGACGCATCACGTCGGGTTGGCGGACGCGCTGCTCGCCGGCGGCTACCTCACCGAGCCGGAGCTGACGAGCATGCTCCGCTCGGAGATGGAGGAGGAGATCTTCGATCTCTTCTTCTGGACCGACGCCCACTTCGAGTTCTACGAGGGCGCGAGCGCGGTCGAGGGCCGCGACGGTCAGGTCGATCCCCGGTTCTGCTTCAGCATCGACACCGTGATCATGGAAGCCGCTCGTCGCATCGACGAGTGGAGCTTCATCCAGGAGCGCGTCACTGGACCGCTCGAGATCTTCCGGCCGCGCGGGATGCCGACGAACATCTTCGACCTCGAAGATTCGGCGCTCGCGCTCTACGACCTGGTCGACGGCAAGCGCAACGTCTCGCGCCTCATCGAGGTCACCGGCCTGCCGGCGTTCCTGGTCTACAAGGGACTCGCCGTCCTCCTCGACGAGGGCCTGATCGAGCCCGTCCCCGCCGAGGACCTGGTCCAGACGGCGCACGACTGCGCCGCCGAAGGCCGCCAGCAGGACGCGATCAACCTCTACGAGAAGGCGATCGCACTCGGCGTCGGGATCCCCGAGGCCCACCAGCACACGGCGAAGGTCTACGAGTCGCTGCAGGAGTACGAACTCGCCGCGTACCACCACAAGTGCGACGCGGAGTTCCATGCCGGCGCGGAGGACGTCAAGCACGCCGTCGAGATCCTCCAGCGCGTCGTGTCGCTCCTGCCGACCGACCTCGCGGCGCGCGAGCGCCTCGTCGAACTGACCGTCGGTCGCGCGGATCTCGGGGTGAAGGACTTCGACCCGACCCGCACGGGCAAGGAACTCGTCGACCTCTATCTCGAGATCGGCGAAATCGAGCGCGTGCGCTCGATCCTCGAGCGCCTCCTTCGCGACAACCCGTTCGACGTCGAGCTGAAGAAGAGCCTCGTCAACGTCCATACCAAGGCGGGCGACACCAAGCGCGTGATCGAACTCTACGAGTCGATCGCGGAAGACCTCGTGCAGGCGCACAAGCCGCTCGAGGCGATCAAGTTCCTCCAGAAGATCCTGATGCTGGATCGGAGCCGCAAGGACGTCTCCGAGCGCATCCGGTCCCTCTACGTCCTCGACGAACGGCGCCGCAGCCGCCGGCGCAGCATCGTCGCGCTGTGCGTGCTCGGCATCGTGCTGGTCGCCCTCGGCGGCGCATGGTGGTTCTACGAGCAACACGCGCGCGGACAACTCGGCGGCGTGCAGGCTCGCGTCGAGAAGCTGCTCGAGGCCAAGGACTTCGACCACGCGATCGAGCAGTACAACGCCTTCGTCAAGGAGTTCCCGCTGACCCTCGTCGGCCGTGAGGTCGAGGTCGAGGTCGCGCACATCGACAGCCTGCGGAGCAAGCACAAGGAACAGCTCGAAGCCGCACGCCGGAGCAAGCAACTCGACAACGATCGCACCCGGCAGAACTACAAGCTCGCCTGGGAGGTCTTCCAGTCGCTCGTGCGACAGAACGAGCTCGACAAGGCCCTCCGCCAGGTCGAGAGCGTGCGCGACATGGTCGACCAGGTCGGCGAGCCGAGCGACAAGAAGTGGGCGCAGGACGTCGGCCTCGACCGCAATCTCCGCCGCCTGAAGGACTACCTCGGCAAGGCCTTCGAGCTCGATCGTCGGGCGTGGGAGGAGCTTCGCGGCGGCGACTGGGGCGCTGCGCGCCGCCTGTGGGTGGAACTCGTCGAACAGTACGAGATGTCCGACGCAGCCCGCTCGGCCCGACTGCCGGTGCGCATCGTGACCAGTCCGGAAGGTGCGCTCGTCCTGCGCGACGGTCGTCCGATCTTCCAGCGGGAAACCGGCTCGGCCGATCCGCTGCGCACGCCGTGCGTGGTGCTCTGCGAGCACGGCGAATCGGAGACGATGGAACTCCAGCTCGATCGGTTCGACAACGCGAAGGTGAAGGTCGAAGCTCGCAAGCAGGAGACTCTCGAACTCGTGATGAACGCGCAGGCGGTCGCGAAGCTCGAGTTCGAAGAACCCGTCCGCGGCGAACTCGCGACGGCGAACGGCATCCTCGCCGTCGGGCTCCGCAACGGCCGGGTCGCGATCGCGTCGATCAACGGCGGCGAACCACGACACGTGCGCCAGCTCCCCGGACTCGACGAGCTCGACGGTCGCGTCACGCTCTCGGCGTCGCTCGCGATCTACCTGACCCGCGAAGGCGTGTTGAACGCGCAGTCGCTCGCCACCGGGCGCGTCGTCTGGTCGCAGCGGCCGAGCGCCAGGCCGATCTTCCCGCCGATCGTGCACAGCAGCCGCGTGCTGTTCGTCGACGAACGGAATCGCCTGGTCGCGATGGACGCCAACGCCGGCGGCGACCCGATCTGGTCGATGCAACTCGCCGAGACGCCGGTGGACGAACCGATCGTGGACGGCCGCGTCGTGCGCCTCGCCGTGAGGAGCGGCGACGTGATCGCCATCGACGTGATCGACGGCGGCACGCTCGATCGCTTCCGCGTGCCGGCGCGCCTCGCGACCTCCGTCATTCCCGTTCCGGGCGCGATGCTGGTCGGGACGGAGGACGGCCGGCTGCTCGCGATCGAGCCGACGTCCCACCGCACGGTGTGGGAGTACGACCTGCCCGGCGACGCGGCAATCGAACGCATCGTGCCGATGTCGGACACCGCGCTCGTCCTCGCCTCGGACGGCCGCCTGTCGGTCGTCGGGCTCCGGGACGGCAGTGCGGAAGCGAGCGTGGTGGTCGATGGTCAGGTCCTGTCCGGCCCCGTGGTCGGCGGGGACCGCATCTACCTCACGATGCGCCAGAAGGCCGGACGCGATGCTTCGTTCGACGTGTTGCTGGCGCTCGGTGCGCGCAAGCTGGACGTGCAGTGGGAACACCGCGACGGCACCGCGTTCTCGACTCCGGTCGCGGTGTCCGGGACGGACGTCCTTCTCGGCAACGCCGCGGGCCAGATCTTCCGCTTCCAGTGACGACACCGGGTTCATGCGCTCGGTTCGTCGCGAAGCGCGACGAATCCCCGACCCACGGACTCAACGGGCGCGACCCATCGAGCCGATACGTGAGAGGGTCGACTCCGCTCCGTCGCGGAAGTCGACACGAGACCGAGGGATGAACCTCATCCAGAAGCTCAAGATCCGGAAGGAACTGAAGCGGCTCGAGGCTCGCGTGCACGAGAGCCCGTCGCCGTCGGCGTTCATCGATCTCGGGCAGGTCTACATCAACCTCGGCATGCTCGAGAAGACGGTGGCGCTCGCCGACGAGGGCCTCGCGCTGTTCCCGCAGTCCGCCGAGCTCCGCAAACTCAGGAAGTTCGCGAAGAAGAACCAGCTCAGCGCCCGCATCACGGACCTGCGGGCGGCGATGGCGAAGTCGCCGTCGCCGGGCGTCTACAGCGAACTTGCCGACGTCTACCTCGAACTCGGCGACATGGACGCGGTGCACGGCCTGACGGAGGAGTGCATCCGGCGCTTCCCGCAGGACACCGGCGCGTACCTGGTCCAGGCCCGAGCGAGCCTGACCGCCTTCTACCGCGACCTCTCGGCGCGCGCCGGAATCGTCGCGGTCGAACTGATCCGCAAGGCGATCAAGATCGACGGTCGGGACGCCAAGGCGCACAAGCTCATGGCGGACGTCTGCTACCGCGTGGGCGCCCTGGCCACGGCGCGCCGCCACATCGACGAACTCGTGCGGCTCGGCGTCGGCGACGACGAGATCCGCAACATGCAACGCGCGTGCAGCGACGCGAGCGGCGACGAAGACCTCGATGCGCTGTTCCACCGCGCCGAGTTCCGCGGCGGGCTCGCACGTGGCGCCGGCGGCACCAGCGGCCGCACGGGCGATCCGCTGAAGGCCGCTCGCGACGCTTTGACCGGGATCGTGCAGATCCCCGGCGTGACCAAGGCGGTCTACATCGTTGGAGCCAAGGCACTGGTGCGCGGCGACGTCAACGGCGGCGACGATCCGTTCCTCCGCCTCGTGCGCGTGATGGCGCGCGCAGCGCATCGCGCAGCGCGGCGCATGGACATCGGCAGCTTCAACAAGGGCGTGGTCGACGGGAACTTCGGGCGGATCTGCCTCTGCAGCTTCGGCGACGCGCTCGCGGCCGTGCAGTGCGAGGGCCACTCGTCGGTCGAGGCGGTTCTCGAGCAGCTCCAGGAGCTCGTCGCGAACTCCCTGGTGGGAAGCGAAGGGGGTGACGCATGAGTTCGATGGAACAAGTGGTCACCGAACTCGCGAAGGCCTCGGGTGTGCGCGGCTGCGCGGTCGTGACCGAAGACGGGATGATGGTCGCGAGCGCACTGCAAGGTCGATTCGAGCCCGACGTGGTCGCCGGTCTCGCGAGTTTCGTGATCGCGACGACGCGCCGCGCGATGGCCCAGGACCGGCAGGACCGGCTCGATCGATTCGTCGTGCACGCGACGCACGGCAAGCTCGTCCTCTCGGACATCGGTCACGCGTTCCTGATCACGATCACCGATCAGTTCGTGCACCTCGACCTGGTCCTGCGCATCGTCGACGAGGCCACGGCTCGGCTGAAGGTGCTCGCGCGCATCGACGCCTGACCCGGCGCGGCCGTCGCGCTGCGTCCCGGGGGCCTTCCGCGGCGCGGAACGCGCCGTCTCGCGCCGCCAAGACCCGGGACTGCGGCCCGGTCGCGAGGCCCCTGGCTCCCAGCGCGCCGCCGACCCGAAGCTCGGAGCGAGCAATCCTCCGGTCCGTCGCTCAAGGCCGGTCGGTCTCGCACCCGATCCCTGTCAGGTCAGTCGACGCGTGTGGACGCCCGTCGGACCGGTGCAGATGACCGGAACGGTGAGTGACGCGAGCGGACGAAGGACCCAGCGAAGCAGCACAAAGCCATGGTCCAAATCAACTTCGCCCTCAAAGAAGTCAACTGCAAGATCGTCTACTACGGTCCCGGCATGAGCGGGAAGACGACCAACCTCGAGATCGTGCATCAGAAGGCGCCCGAGGAGAACAAAGGCGAACTGACGTCGATCTCGACCGACGGTGATCGCACGCTGTTCTTCGACTTCATGCCTCTCGACCTGGGAAACGTCGCGGGCATGCGGACGAAGTTCCAGCTCTACACCGTGCCGGGTCAGGTCTACTACAACTCGACGCGCAAGCTCGTGCTGCAGGGCGTGGACGGCGTGATCTTCGTCGCCGACTCCGACGGCGAGAAGATGGCGGAGAACATCGAGAGCTACGAGAACCTCATCGAGAACCTCGCGGAGTACGGCAAGGACGCCCGCGATCTCCCGCACGTCATCCAATACAACAAGCGCGACCATCCGAACGCGTTGCCGGTCGAGGAACTCGACAAACAGATGAACCGCTTCGGCGTGCCGACCTTCGAGGCGGTCGCCGTGACGGGCGAAGGCGTGTTCCCGACGCTGAAGGTCCTCGCGGGGATGGTGCTCGAGAGCATCGATCGCATGGACAGCCGTCGCGCCCCGGCTCGCGCGCCGGCGGCGCGACCCGCCGCCCCGCAGGCCGCGGCGCCCGCCCCCGGACCCGCTCCGGCGGCTCCCACCCGTGCCCAACAGCACGGTGGTCCGGCGCGTGCGCCGGCACCCGCTCAGGCCGGACCGCGCGGTGCGGTTCCCGCCGCGGCGGCGCAGCGGACGGCCGCGCGTCCCGCCGGTGCGCGTTCGGCGACCGCGCGACCGACGCCGGCACGCGCCGTGGCCAATGCGGTGCGCGTCCAACAGTCCACCGCCCCGTCGAGCGCGCGCAGGCGTGGGCTCGCGTTTGCGGTCACGATGACGGTCTTCCTCGCTGCGGCGGTGGCGGGCGTCGTCTACTTCGTCATGAACCAGCAGGGGTGATCCGATGGCTGCGCAAGGACAGAAGATGAGCGCCAACGAGCGCCTCCGGCACGATCGCCTCACCTTCTACAAGGAGGACATCGAGAAGATCGATCGCCTGCTGGCCGAGTTCCTGCGCCTCTCCGGCGCGAAGTGCGCGCTGCTGATCGACAAGGAAGGACACCTCGTCACCCGCAAGGGCGAAGTCCGCAGCATCGACATGGACACGATCTCGGCGCTCGTCGCCGGATCGTTTGCCGCGACCAAGGAGATGGCGCGCCTGCTCGGCGAAGAGGAATTCACCGCGCTCTACCACCAGGGCACGCGCGACAACATCCAACTCTCGCTGGTCGGCGATCGCACGCTGCTCACGATCCTCTTCGACGACCGCACGACGGTCGGCATGGTCCGTCTCTACGCGACGGAGACCGCGAAGAAGCTGAGCGAGGTCTTCCACGACGCCGAGAAGCGCCAGCCGGGGAACGTCCAACTCGGCGCGGAGTACGGCGACAGCGCGAAGCGGAAGCTCGACCGACTCTTCGATTGAGTGCGCGCGAGACGCGCGCCTCCGGATCGTCCGGTCCCGCGGGCAGCTGCTCTTCGCGAGCAGGCTGCCCGCGCGCGTTTCCGGCGGGAACCGCCGTGCGATCCGCCGGTGCGGGTCCCTCTCCGGCACGAATCCGGGTCGATTGTTCCAGCGGCGAGCGGATTCCCCTTTGACCTGAGTTCGTCCGCGGATCGGCTGGGCGCTCGAGGGAAATCGCAAATGGATCGCGAAGGGCGTGGCGGCGCTATCTCCATGCCCGCGAGCAGTTTCCGCTGAATCCGCACGACGTCCTTGCCGATCACAAGGGCGACCTGAGCGGCACTCTGCGAACGAGTCGGACTCGGTGCACGCCGCTCTCTCGAACGCAACACAAGGACGAACCGAATGGCCGCGAAGAAAAAGGCTCGCCGGAAGGCTGCCGGCAAGAAGGCGACCCGCAAGAAGAGCACGCGCAAGAAGGCGACCCGCAAGAAGGGCACCCGCCGCAAGGCGGCACGCCGCAAGTCTGCCGCGAAGGCGTGACTCGTGTGCGGGGCTCATCGAGCTCCGCTTCTGGACGGACGAGACGGGTGGGTGCGCGAGCATCCACCCTCTCGTTTCTCAGGGGGTCCAGCAACTCGGACCGGTGGGTGGGGGCGACCCGGGGACCGGTCAGCGCACGCGCACGCCGTCGGGAGTTGCGGCGTCCGGCGCCAGGAGTCGCGGCTTGCCGCCGGCATCGTCGCCCGCGAGCAACATCCCCTGCGACTCGACGCCCCGCAGCGTGCGCGGCGCGAGGTTGGCGACGGCGATGACCCGCCTTCCGACCAACTCCTCGGGTGAGTAGCTCGCGGCGATGCCTGCGACGATCGTGCGGGTCTGGAAGCCGAGATCGACGCGGAGGACGAGGAGGCGATCCGCCTTCGGATGCCGCTCCGCGGCGACGATCGTCGCCGCGCGCAGGTCGACCGCCGTGAACCCCTCGTAATCGACGGTGGCGGCGAGCGCTTCCGCCGGCGACTTCGTCGGGGAAACCGTCGTTGCCGGCGCAGGCGCGACCGCGGCCGACGCGAGTTCGGCGAGCCGCGCGCGCTCGGACGCCACCCGCTCGTCGGTCACCTTGCGGAACAGGGCGGTCTTCTCCTCGCCGCGCTCGTCGCGGAACTTGGGGAACACCGTCGTCAGCGGCGCGCCGCGGATGCCCTCGTTCGGGAACTCGTGCCGCGGCGCGATGCTCGCGAACGCCAGCGGCACCGACTCGCGGTGCATCGCGCGGCGGATCAGCCGCGCGGTTGCCGGCATCACCGGGGCGATCAAGACCGCGAGCAGGTCGATCATCCGACAGCACGCGTGCATCACGTCGCCGGCTCGCCGGCGCGTCGGCGTCTGCTTGACCAGCACCCAGGGCTGTTCGGCGTCGAAGTAGCGGTTGCACTCGCCGCCGAGCGCGAGGATCGCCGCGAGCGCGCGACGGAACCGGAACGAGCCGAAGTGTTCGCGCACTTCCGCGACGGTGCGCACCGCGGCGTCGTCCAGAGCCTTGTCCTGCGCGAGGGTTTCGCCCGAGCGCGGCGGGATCGCGCCCTCGAAGAACTTCTCGACGAATCGCAGCGTGCGCGTCACGAAGTTGCCGAGGTTGTCCGCGAGGTCGCCGTTGACCCGCGCCTGGAACTCGGACCAGGTCCACTCCGAGTCCGCGGTCTCGGGCATCATCGAACAGAGCGCCCAACGCAGCACGTCGGTCGGATCGTCGGCGACGCTCGACTCCGGCACGAACCAGCCGCTCGACGTGTTGAACTTGCGGCCCTCGAAGTTGAAGAACTCGTTCGCGGGGACGTTCTCCGGCAGGATCCAGCCGCGGCCGGTGCCTTTCAGCATCGCGGGGAAGATCACCGCGTGGAACGTGATGTTGTCCTTGCCGATGAAGTGGAACAGCCTGGTGTTCGGGCTGCGCCAGAGCTTCTCGAATCGCTCCGGCTCGCCGCGCTTGGCGAAGTACTGCTTGCTGATCGACAGGTAGCCGATCGGGGCGTCGAACCACACGTAGAGCACCTTGCCCGCGGTGCCCGGCAGCGGCACCGGCACGCCCCACGGCAGGTCGCGCGTGATCGGGCGCTCGCGCAGCTCGGCGAGGTCGCCGAGCACGAAGTTCTCGACGTTCGGCTTCCACTGGCCGTGCTTGCCGAGGAACCAGGCGCGCAGCCATTCGTCGCGAGCCCGCCCGAGGTCGAGGTACCAGTGCTTGCTGGACTTCAGGACCGGACGCGACCCGTCGATCGTGCTCCTCGGCTCGAGCAGACGCTTGCTCTCGAGAAACTTCCCGCAGCGCGGGCACTCGTCGCCGCGCGCCTTGTCGTAGCCGCAGAGGTAGCACGTGCCTTCGACGTAGCGATCGGGGAGGAAGCGCTGGGTCGACTCGCTGAAGAACTGCTCTTCCTCGCGCTCGACCAGCCAACCGTTGCGCAGGAGATCGGTGAAGAACTGCTGGGCGAGCGGGGCGTGGTGTTCGTTGCGGTGCGAGGCCGTGCCCGAGAACGCGTCGAACTCGATTCCGAACCGCTGCAGCGTGCGGTGGATCCGCTCGTGCCAGTGATCGACGTAATCCGGGTACGCGACGCCCTCCTTCTCGGCCTTGAGCGTGATCGCCACGCCATGTTCGTCCGTCCCGCAGAGGAAGTGCACGTCGTCGCCGCACATGCGGCGGAAACGCACGTAGACGTCCGCGGGCAGATACGCGCCGACGATGTGCCCGAAGTGGATCGGCCCGTTCGCGTACGGCAGGGCCGAGGTGACGATGACCGGATCGCTCATGCTGGGCTCCTGCGCGCCGCAAGGCGCGATCAGGGAGGGCCGACGGTAGCGCCCGCGGCACGCGAGTCGAGCGCGCCCTTGCGGCCACCGTCCTTGTGGCAGCGGAAGTAGAGGGCGCTCACCGCGACGGCGGCCGTCGGCGTGAGGAGGAACACGTTGAACACCGGCAGGAGGAGTCCGGCCTGGAACGCGAGGCCGAAGCCGACGGCGCGCGCCCAGTTGCGCCGCAGAAGTTCGCTCCGTTCCCGCAGCGTGTAGTCGCGACGCCCGCAGGGGAGATCGAACCACACCAGCGCGCAGAGCCACCCGCTCACGGCGAATGCGACGATCGCGCCGATGCCGGTCGCGGAGAGCAGCAGGAGCGGCACGAGGAGGAGGACCTGCGCGAGCAGCACCCGGGCGGAAGCCTTCGCACCGTGCACGATCGCGCGCCAGATCCCCGTCTCGACCGCCGGCATCGCCCCTCCGGCGTGCGCGCGCTCGGTCGCTTCGGCGAGGCCGTCGAGGAAGGGCGACACGGCAGCCTCGACGATCAAGGGACCGAACAGGAAGGTCACGAGCAACGCCGCGAGCAGCGAGCCGGCGCTCGCCAGCCACGACGTGACGTCTCCCGTGCCGAACAGCGCGAGGAAACCCGCGCGCGCACCGACGAACAGCCCGACGAACACGAGCGCGAACGCCGCGACGTTGACGACGATCGGGAGCTTGAGCCGTCCGACGAAGGCCTTGTCGTGGAGGAGGTGGAGGGCCGCGCTCGGCACGGCGACGAATCCTTCGACGAGCTCGACGAGCGGTGCACGGCGTCGCGGCCGGAGCGGCTCGCCTTCGCCCCAGGCGCGGACCGCGCCGCCGCAGCGGGCGCACGATGACGCGGTCGACAGGGACGCAGTCGACGGGTAGCCGCAGCCCGGGCAGCGGGACACGTTCATCGCGCCCTCCCGCCGGTGTCGCCGGTTGCCCCGCTGCGGCGTCGCGCGCGCATCGGCTCGCTCTTCCCGGGCCGACGCCAGGCGCCTATGGTCCGCGGTCTTCCCGACCGACCGTTCGCAGCGATGAGCCAGTTCAAGGCGGCAGACTTCTATCAGATCGACGACCTGTTCACGGAGGAGGAGCGGATGATCCGCGACACCATCCGGGACTGGGTCGACGACAAGTTCATGCCGATCATCGAGGAGCACAACCGGAGCGCGACGTTCCCGAGGCACCTCGTTCCCCAGCTCGGCGAACTCGGAGTGCTCGGCGCGAGTCTGCACGGCCATGGCTGCGCCGGCCTCTCGCCGGTCGCCTACGGCCTGATCCTGCAGGAACTCGAACGCGGCGATTCGGGGCTGCGCTCCTTCGTCTCCGTGCAGGGCTCGCTCTGCATGTTCCCGATCCACGCGTACGGGACCGAGGAGCAGAAGCAGAAGTGGCTGCCCGGCATGGCCGCCGGGAAGTTGATCGGCTGCTTCGGCCTCACCGAAGCCGACTTCGGCAGCAACCCCAGCGGCATGCTCACGCGCATGGAGGACAAGGGCGATCACTACCTGCTCAACGGCAGCAAGTACTGGATCACCAACGGTTGCATCGCCGACCTCGCGATCGTCGCGGCCAAGGAGGACGGCGAGGTGAAGATGATCGTCGTCGAGAAGGGGACGCCCGGTTACTCGACGAACACGATCAAGAACAAGTTCTCGCTGCGCGCGTCGGTCACGTCCGAGCTGATCTTCCAGGACTGCAAGGTCCCCAAGCGCAACGTGCTGCCGGGCGCGATCGGCATCAAGGGACCGTTGTCCTGCCTCAACCAGGCGCGCTTCGGCATCGCGTTCGGCACGGTCGGCTCGGCGATGGCGGTCTACGACGAGGCTCTGCGCTACTCGCAGAACCGGATCATGTTCGACCGCCCGATCGCGCGCTTCCAGCTCGTGCAGAACAAGCTGGTCTGGATGGTGAACGAGATCACCAAGGGTCAGTTGCTCGCCTGGCGCCTCGGCCGACTCAAGGAGATGGGCAAGCTGCACCACAGCCACGTCTCGCTGGCGAAGCGCAACAACTGTTGGATGGCGCTCGAGTGCTGCCGCCTGGCGCGCGACGTGCTCGGCGCGAACGGCATCACGGACGAGTACCAGACCATGCGCCACATGTGCAACCTGGAGTCGGTGATCACCTACGAGGGCACGCACGACATCCACGCGCTCATCGTCGGCCGCGAGATCACGGGCGAGAGCGCAGTGACCTGAGACGCAGCGGCCAAGAGACCATCGCGCCGCGACTCAAACGGCCGCGTCGGGGTTCGACCGCCCGAAGCGCCGGCCGATGTGGCCCTGATCGCCCTGCAGTGCGACCCGTTGCAGGTAGAGATCGAGGCCGCGCAGTCCGCCGAGTTCCTCCCCGCCGCCGGCGCGGCCCGGCCCGCCGTGGATCGACTGCGGCAGCACCATTCCCGGCGCATAGGCCTGATCGGCGACCTTGTCGGAGCAGACCCAGATGCGGCCGTGCCAGGGAGCGATGCCGAGCACGACGTCGTCCGTCCAGCGCTTGTCGTTGGCGTAGACGCTCGCGACCAGGCCTCCGCCGCCGCGATTGGCGAGGCGTACCGCTTCGGCCGCACTGCCGTCGTAGCAAAGGACGCTCGCGCAGGGACCGAACACCTCGAGCGAGTGCAGGACGTCCGCTTCGACGTCGTTCGCGACGAACAGCGTCGGCGCGACGAAGAAGCCGCGGTCCTTGAGCTTCACCGGTCCGCCGCAGGCGGTGCGCGCGACGGTCGCCAACGCCTTCATCCCCTTCGTGACGTCTTCGAATTGAGCGCCGCTCGCGAGGGGCCCCATCTTCGTCGCCTCGTCCGCGGGATCGCCGATCGCGATGCGGGAGAGCCGATCGACGAGCGTCTCGACGACGGCTTCGACGCGGTCACGCGGCACGAGGATGCGCCGCACGGCCGTGCACTTCTGTCCCGTCTTCTGCGTCAGGTCGGTGACGAGGTGGTTGACGAAGGCCGACCAGGTGTCGGCGTCGTCGCCGACGTCCGGCGCGAGGATCGCGCAGTTCAGCGAATCGGCCTCGAGCGTCACGCGCGTGTTCGCGCCGACCAGCCGTGCATGCCCCTTGAGCATGGCGCCGGTCTTCGCGGAACCGGTGAACGCGAGCGTGTCCTGCGGGCCGAGCCAGTCGAGCGTGTCGCCGAGCGAACCGCACACGAACTGGAACGCGCCTTCGGGCAGCGCGTTGCTCTGCGTCACCACCTGCGCGACGCGGTACGCGACCAGCGCCGTCGGCGTGCCCGGCTTGCTGATCGCGGGCACGCCCGCGAGCACCGAGCAGGCGAGCTTCTCGCACATGCCCCAGGCCGGGAAGTTGAAGGCGTTGACGTGCACCGCGACGCCGGGGCGCGGCACGCGGACGTGCTGACCCCAGAAGCGCGCTGTGCGGCCGAGCTGCACGCCGTCGCCGTCGGGGAGGAAGTTCTCGTCGCCCAGCGACTCCGCGAGCTTCGCGTACGCCGCGAGCGTGCCGGTCGCGCCGTCGAGGTCGAACTTCGCGTCGCCCCGCGTGCTGCCGCCGTTCTGCGCCGAGACCGCGATCAGCGCGTCGCGCTGCGCGTGGATCGCCGCGCTCAAGGCCTTCAACCAGCGGCCGCGTTCCGCGAAGCCGACCCTGCGCAGGTTCGCGCCGCCGGTCGCGCGGGCCCAAGCGACCGCGCCGGCGAAGTCGAGCCCGGTCGAGTCGCAGAGTGCGATGTCCGTCTCCTGCGTGGGATCCTGGAGCGGCCGCGGCTTGCCGTTGCCGCGCTGCCAGGCACCGCGGACGAAACTCTCGAGCGTGATCATCGCGGCGGAGGATAGCGACGGGTCCCCGTCGCTCCATCCCGCGCTCGGTGCTCAGCGGGGTCGCACGGTGCGCGCGTCGGGCGCGGCCCAACGCCGCGAGAACGCGAGCCGGTCGCCGCGCGGGCGTTCGCGCCGGTAGCCGAAGAGGTGGAACAACGGGACCGTCAACCAGCGCGCGACGGTCGGGTTCACGAGCAGGGTGCGACGGTCGGCCGGGTCGCGGCGGACGCCGGGAAGGATGCCGACGAAACGGCTGAGTCTGAAGCGCCGCAGGAGTCCCGAGAGCCGGAACCAGAAGCGCGGCACGACGCGCGCGAAGAAGTAGCCGTCTTCGCCGAGACCCTGGTAGAGCGGCAACAGCACCATCCCGCGCGCGCGGGCGCGCACCGGCCCGTTCCGGTCGTGGCCGAGCAGGTCGCCCTTCTCGACCGGCTGGAAACTGACGTAGCCCGGGACCATCGCGAAGCGGTCCAAAGGCGTGATCGCGTGGCGCCAGGTCACCTCGACGACGTGCGGCGTCCCATTGGTCGCCTCGCGCAAGCGGGCTTCGTGGAACGCGATGTCGACGTCCTGCCGCGCGACGACCCCGCTCGCGGCGAGCGTCAGCCAGACCGCGGACTCGAGGTTGTCGATCGTCGCGGGCGCGTCGTGCTGCCCGCCTTCGACGGCGATCGCGATCTGCCCGCGCTGGTTGAACCACTCCATCACGGCGCCGTCGATGCACTCTTCGAGCCCGAGGATCATCGGGATCGGCAGCGCGTCCGTGATGCGGCGGTTCGGCAAGGTGTCGGCCATGCACGAGAACGGCGAACCGGGCGCCGAGCTCGTGTGCAGGTCGAGGAACACCAGGGGGCCGCGCCGCGCGTCCCAGCACTGCTCGTACAGCGCGAGCAGCTCGCGCTGCTCCTTGTCCTCCGCGCGGTCGTCCCGTGGCTCCTTGGCCCGCAGACGCGCAATCGACTCCGGAAGCCATTGGCGGTTGAGGTCGCGCTCGACGTAGCGCCGCGCGCCGTGGAGCGCGAGCAGGTTGCCGCGGCACGCGACGATGCGCCCGGCGATCGTGAGCTTGCGTTCCGAGATCGTCGCGAGCACGCGCTCGAGCGCCGCCACGCCGGCGGGCTCGTTGCCGTGGATTCCGCCTTGCGCGAGGAAGGTCGGACCGGGTCGACCCGAGTCGACGGTTCCCAGGATGCGCGGCGAGGTCCGTTCGCCGATCGCGATCGCGGTTCCGGTCCTCGTCACGGAGCCCCTTGCTCCTTCAGGTGCTGCTCGAGCAGCGCCGCGGCGACGTTGATCAGGTCGCGTTCCGTGATGATGCCGACGAGCTTGTCGCCTTCGACGACGGGCAGCGAGCCGACCCGGAGTCCGCGCATCTTCTCGATCGCTTCCAAGGTCGGCGTGTCGGGCGTCACCGTGACCACCGCCTTCTTCATGATGTCCTGCACGAGCACCTGCTGGTCGACGCCCGTAGCACCCTGTCCGACGAGCCGCAGCAGCGAACGGTGCGAGACCAGCCCGACCAATCGGCCTTCCGCGTCCTCGACCGGCACGTGCCGGATGTGACGCCAGTCCATCAGGCTCGCCGCGAGGTCGACGACGTCGGTCGGGTGCACGGTGAACAGGTCGGTCGTCATGAACTGCCCGACCTTCTGATAGCTGTGCCGCCAGCTCCCGGTGTCCTCGATCGTCGCGAGCTTCCAGCGCGCGACGGGATCGCCCTGCTTCTGGCGTTCGCGCGTGACGTGGCAGAGGGCGCGGAGGCGTTGGTCCTGCGTGCCCTTGCCCTGCATCGCGGCGAGCGAGTCGAGCATCCACTGCGCGCCGGTGCGTCCGGTGCGCACGCGTTCCTCGAGCACGCCGAGGTAGCGATCGATGTCGCCGCGGTCGATGCCGCGGTGCTCGAGACCCTGGCGCGCGAGCGGCAGCAGGTGCTCGAGGATCAGCGCCTGCGCCGTGTAGGACGTGCCACCGATCCAGGTGAACTGCGCGCGCAGGCCCGAGCGGGCCGCGGACGTGAAGTTGTCCTTGGCGATGTCGAAGGTCATGACCTCACGGATGTCGCCGTACTCCTCGGCCAGGGCGACCATCAGGCCGAAGAAGAACGCCGCGTTGGCCATCTCGTCGATGACCGTCGGCCCGGCCGGCAGCACGCGCGCCTCGATGCGCAGGTGCGCCTTGCCCTCGTGGATCCCGTAGCAGGCGCGGTTCCACCGGTAGACGGTGCCGTTGTGCAGGCGCAGCGAGCTGAGCTTGGGGATCTCACCGCGGGACAGCACCTTCTCGGGGTCCTCGTCGGTCTTGTCCGCGAGCAGCACGCGGAAGCGTGCGATGTCGTCGCGGAAGATCTCCATCACCGACTCCTTGATCCAGCCGTCGCCGAAGCTGACGCGCGGCCGGATGCCGCGGTTCTGGTGGCTCTGGCTCCGCGCGTCGACCGACTGCTGGAAGAGCGCGATGCGCGTCTCGTGCCACAGTCGACGGCCGAGCAGGATGGGGGAGTTCACCGCTGCGGCGAGGACCGGCGCGGTGATCGCCTGCGCCAGGTTGTAGAGGCGCGCGAACTCCTTCGGCGCGACCTGGAAGTGGATCTGGAAGCTCGTCGTGCACGACTCGAGCATCACGTTGTCGTGTGAGGTCTCGAGCTCGTCGATGCCCTTGATCAGGAACGTGAACTGTCCGCCGCGCAGGGCGCTCATCGCGTCGTTGAGACGGCGATAGCGCGGATTGGGCGTCATGCTGTCCAGCCCGAGGTGGCTCTTCTGGAGCGTCGGGAGGATGCCGCACATCACGATCCCGCCGCCCAACGACTCGGCGACGGTGCGCGCCTGCAACAGGCGCTCCTTGAGTTCGGTCTCCATCCTCCGCATGCAGTCGCCGCCGAACTCGTGCGGCGTCAGGTTCGTCTCGAGGTTGAACTGAGCGAGCTCGGTCGTGAAGCCGACCGGCGGCAGCTTCGGCAGCATGTCCAGCACCATGTTCTTGGGCCGGCAAGCGTCGTCGATCAGGAAGATTTCCTGCTCCGCGCCGATCCGCCGCACGCCGGTCTCGAAGACGTCGGTCTCGAGCATGCCTTCGAGCGCGCGCACGTCCGCGAGCAGGGCCTTCATGAATGACCTGAGCGCCGCTTCGTCGCCCGGGTTCGAGACGTGTTGCTGGCCCATGATGTCGTCGGAGCGCGAGAGGATAGCGACGCCCGACACGCGCGGCGAACCGCGATGACGCGGGTCGCGGGCGGGAGCCTCGCCCGCAACGCCGCGGACCCCGTGTTCGATGGACAGGCGTCTTGCTACAAACCCCAACCATCGCCGCCGCCCGTCGGCGCCGGCAGCTTTCCTTCTCCCATCGCAGCCGAGGCCGCAACCCATCCGGGTTGCCGGCGTCGTCGCTGACGCGACGACCAGAAGGCCTCGGCCGCTCTACCAGCTGGGGTTCTCCAGCCCGCGAATCGTCGCGTGCCGCGACAATCCGCAGCCTACGAACCCAGAGGATCGTCGTCATGAGAACCCGAGCCTTCCTGTTCGCGGCGCTGTTCGCCGTCGTCCCCTCTCTCGTCGCCCAGGACGAGTCCAAGCCCGCGGCCGAACCCGCGATGCCCGATCCGAAGACCGAAGCGCACGCGTTGCTCGGCAAGCTGGTCGGAACCTGGCAGACCACCTGCCACATGGCGGCGATGCCCGGGGTGCCCGGCATGGAGAAGCCGACCGAATCGACGGGCATCGAGCAGGCCGAACTGATCTGCAACGGACTCTGGCTCAAGTGCTCCATGACCAGCGAGTACCAGGGCGAGAACTGCGAGAGCGTCTGGCTCTGCGGCTACGACCCCTTCAAGAAGGGCTTCGTCGGGATCTTCGTCTCGACCATGGATGAGCCGTCCTGGGCGTTCGACGGCAGCTACGACGAGAAGGCGCAGGCCTGGACCTTCCACGGCAACTCGCCCCAGGGGCAGTTCCGCAGCGTGCTCGCCGTCAAGGACGAGAACACGAGCGTCGAGACCTGCTGGGTGAAGGACGCGGACGGCAAGGAGTCGCAGTGCGCGGAGATCGTGCGCACGCGGACCAAGCCGACGGCGCTCGCCGCGAACAAGGGCGAGGCCAAGGCGCCGAGCGACGCGCACGCGCGGCTGCTCGAGGGCGTCGGCGACTGGGACGCGCTCGTCAAGTCGGCGATCCCCGGCATGCCGGCGAGCGAGTCGAAGTGCAGCGAGCGCGTCCGCGCGATCTGCGGCAGCCGCTGGACCTGGTCCGACTTCAGCGGCGAGATGATGGGCATGCCCTTCGAGGGGCACGCACTGTGCGGCTACGAGCCTGCGAGCGGCAAGTACGTGAGCTACTGGATCGACTCGATGTCCGCGACGCACATGCGGACGACCGGCTCCTACGACGAGAAGGCGAAGATCTGGGCCTTTGCGGGTGACTCCGTCGACGAGCAGGGTCGCCCGATGGCCGTGTCCGAGCGCTACACGCAGAAGGACGCGAACACGCGCCGGTTGGAGATGACCTTCAAGTCGGAGGCGATGTCGCACGAGATGACGATCGACTACACCCGCGCGAAGCGGAACTGAGCGGGGCTCGCACTTGCGCGCGAGGGGACGGACGGCCAAGTTCGTACCGATGCGCCGCTCGTCCCCGCTGATCGCCGTCTTCTCGCTCGTCCTCGCCGGCTGTGCCGCAGTGGCTCCCGCGCCGTTGCAGCTCTTCGACGGCAGGACCCTCGCCGGCTGGCATGCCGACGTCCCCGCCGCCGACGGCGGAGCCTCGGTTCCGCCGTCCTTCGTCGTGCGCGACGGCCTGCTCGTGAGTCAGGGCGAGCCGCAGGGTCACCTGATCACGGACGCGTCGTTCCGCGACTACCGCCTGGTGATCGAGTGGCGCTGGCCCGGCGAGCCCGGCAACTGCGGCGTGCTCGTCCACAGCTCGGTGCCGCGCCGCCTCTACGGGATGTTCCCACAGTCGATCGAGTGCCAGCTCCACGTCGGCAACGCCGGCGACTTCTGGTGCATCGGCGAGGACATCGCGGTCCCCGACATGGAGGCGCGCCGCGGGCCCCAGGACAAATGGGGCGTCGACGGCGATCGCGCGCGCCGCATCAAGAACCTCACCGACGACTCCGAGAAGCCGCTGGGTGAGTGGAACGAGATGGTGATCGAGTGCCGCGGCCGCCGCATCGACATCCAGGTCAACGGCGCGCGCGTGAACGACGGCTTCGACTGCACCGCGGACCGCGGGCAGATCGCGATCCAGGCCGAGGGTGCGGTCTGCGAGTTCCGCAAGCTGGAACTCACGCCGCTGGCGGGGGACTCGTGACCACACGCCGCGCGCGGAAGCGCGCCGCGTAGTTCAGGATCGGACGTTCGAGCACGGCGAACGACAGCGCGGCGATGCAGAAGCTCGCGGCGATCGCGCCGGCGACGTGCAGCGCCGTCGAGGGCTTCGCGGCGTCGAGCGCGTAGATGCCGCTGCCGTGGTAGACGACGTAGTGGTAGAGGTAGAGCCCGTAGCTGATGCGGCCGACGTAACGCAGCGAGCGGCTGCGCAGCGCGCGCGCCCAGAGCGCCGCTCCGCCGCTGCACGCGATTCCCGCCGCGACGAGACCGGACGCCGTCGTCGCGAAGCCGCAGAGTCGGAGCACGGCGAGCGTGGTCGTCGGGGGCGAACCGCGGTCGAGGAGCGCGGGCACGAGGTGGAGCGCGTAACCCGACACCACGCCGAGCGCGCCGTACCACGCGGTCCGTCGCGGCGCGGCGCGCAGGAGCGGCTCGCCGAACGCGAGCAGTGCCCCGAGCGCGAGCGACAGCGCGCGGTACGGCGTGCCCACCTGCAACAGGTACTCGACGAACGGCGCGTCACTTCGCCAATGCCACGCGCTCGCGACGGCGGCGAGCAGGGCGAACGGGACGATGCCGTACGCCGCGATCCGAAACGCCGTGCGGTCGGCGCAGCCGTACACGCAGAGCGGCCACAGCAGGTAGAAGTGCTCCTCGATCGCGAGCGACCAGGTGTGCGAGAGCCAGCCGCCGCCGTGGTCGTGGAACGCGAAGCGGAAGTTCGAGAGATACGCCGCGCACCACGGCAGTTCGGAGCCCGGGTGCACGATCCAGACGACGGCGAGCGTGAGGTAGTAGATCGGGAAGATCCGCAGGACTCGTCGCAGGAGGAAGTGCCGTAGCGGCGCGCCGGTGGCGCGTTCGGCGCGCAGGATGCGCGTGATGAGGAAGCCGCTGAGCACGAAGAAGGTGTCGACGCCGAGGTAGCCGGCCTGGACGAAGGCGTCGCGAAGTCCGTCGAACCAGATCGGCCACTCGCCGCCCTGGAACTCACCGATCACCGCGCGTTGGACCCCGAACACTGCATACGGGATCACCATCGCGGGGACGTGCTGCCACAAGACGAGCAGCACGGCGATCCCGCGCAACCCGTCGAGCTCGGGGACGTGGTCCTTGCGAAGAGCGCTGCGCGGGGCAGCGCCGCCGGGCGACGCGCTCACACCTCGACGGGCCGCCGCTGCCGCTCGACCGCCGCCGCGACGAAGCCGCGGAACAGCGGATGCGGCTGCTGCGGCTTGGTCTTGAACTCGGGGTGGTACTGCACGCCGACGAACCACGGGTGGACGTCGCGCGGCAGTTCGACGATCTCGACCAGGTCGTGCTTGTCGTTCACGCCCGCGATCACGAGCCCGGCTTCGACGAGCTGGCCGCGGTAGCGGTTGTTGAGTTCGAAGCGGTGCCGATGCCGCTCGCTGATGACGTCCTNTCCTCGCGACTGATCGTCCCGTGGCTCAGCCGGCAGTCGAAGGCGCCGAGCCGCATCGTGCCGCCGAGCTGCGTGACGGTCTTCTGCTCCTCCATCAGGTCGATCACGCGGTGTTCGGCCTGCGGCGCGTACTCCGCGGTCGTCGCCTTGCCGATGCCGCAGACGTGGCGTGCGTACTCGACGACCGCCGCCTGCATGCCGTAGCAGATGCCGAAGAAGGGGATGCGGTGGTTCCGCGCCCATTCGATCGTCGCGATCTTGCCCTCGAAGCCGCGCTCGCCGAAGCCGCCCGGCACCAGCACGGCGTCGACGCCGGCGAGCAGGGCTTCGGCGCCCTGCGTCGCGATCTGTTCGGCCGCGACCTTGCGCAGGCGGACCTTGGCGCGGTTGTGGATGCCGGCGTGCGTCAGCGCTTCGTAGATCGACTTGTACGCGTCGTGGAGTTCGATGTACTTGCCGGCGATGCCGATCTCGACGCTGTGCTCGGGGTGTTTCACCGTCTCGAGCAACTGGAACCAGTCGTCGAGCGCGAGTTCCCGCCGCGGAGACAGCGCGAGCTTCTCGATCACCTGCTTGTGCAGGCCTGCCTTGATCAGGTCGACCGGCACCTCGTAGATCGAGAAGTCGACATCGCGTTCCTCGATGACGGCTTCCTTCCGCACGTTGCAGAACAACGCGATCTTCGCCGGCATCTCGGGCGTCATCGGCTTCTCGGTGCGGCAGATCAGGATCTGCGGCTGGATGCCGATCTCGCGCAGCTTGCCGACCGACTGCTGCGTCGGTTTCGTCTTGAGCTCGCCGCTCGCGCGGAGGTAGGGCAGCAGCGTCAGGTGGATGAACAGAGTGTCCTGCGGGCCCTGCTCGAGGCTGAACTGACGGATCGCTTCGAGGAAGGGCAGGCTCTCGATGTCGCCGACCGTGCCGCCGATCTCGGTGATCGCCACGTCGCAGCCGCTCGCCGCGCCGCGACGGATCGCCGCCTTGATCTCGTCGGTGATGTGCGGGATCACCTGGACCGTGCTGCCGAGGTAGTCGCCGCGCCGTTCCTTCTGGATGACCTCGCGGTAGATCTTGCCGGTCGTGTAGTTCGAGTGCTTGTCGATCTTGGCGTGCGTGAAGCGCTCGTAGTGACCGAGATCGAGGTCGGCTTCGGTGCCGTCGTCGGTCACGTAGACCTCGCCGTGCTGGAACGGCGACATCGTCCCCGGGTCGACGTTGATGTACGGGTCGAGCTTCTGCATCGACACCGTGAGTCCCATGCGTTCGAGGATCCACCCGATCGCTGCCGCGGTCAGTCCCTTGCCGAGGGACGAGACCACGCCGCCGGTGATGAAGATGTACTTGGTCATCAGGTGTCGCCTCCCTGTCGAAGCACGCACGAACCGCCGCGCGCGCGTGCGCGCAGTCGGCCGAGAAACGCGTCGTAGTCCGCCCTGGTCTCGATGCCCCACGGCTCGGCGCCGTCCGCACCGCAGTGCGCGTCGAGCACCTTCATGGCGATGCCGTTCTCGAGGAAGCGGAGCTGTTCGAGGCTCTCCGCCTCCGCGAGTCCGCTGCTCGGCAGCGACGGGATCTTTGCCAGCGTCTCGCGCGTGAACGCGTAGACGCCGACGTGTCGCAGCCGCGGCAGCGGCGACGGATCCCGCGGGAACGGGATCGTCGCGCGGCTGAAGTAGAGGGCGCTGCCGTCGAGTCGCCGCACCACCTTCACCACGTTCGGATCCGAGAAGCGCGCGTCGTCGCGCAGCGGCACCGCGAGCGTCGCGGTGGGTGCTGTGCCCGCGCGCAGGCAGTCGACGAGCGCATCGAGGTCGCGCGGTTCGACCTCGGGCCAGTCGCCCTGGATGTCGACGACGCAGCCGACGTTCGCGGGCAACTGCGCCGCCGCCTCCGCGCAGCGTTCGCTGCCGGTGCGCGGCGTCTCGCTCGTGCGCAGCACCTTCCCGCCGGCCGTCACCGTCGCATCGGCGACCTCGTCGCTGTCCGTGGCGACGAAGACCCCGCCGTCGAAGCGCGTCGCGTCGATCGCGCGCTGCCAGGTGTGCAGGAACAACGGCTTGCCGCTCTCGGCGAGCATGGCCTTGCCCAAGAGACGCTGGCTGCCGATCCGGACCGGGACGATGGCGACTGCCTGGCGCGCGGCGGCCGTCACGGTCGCTCCTTGCGCCCGCCGCGGCGCTGCTCGTAACGCCGCCGGTTCTGCTCGTGCAGGGCCTCGAGATCCGTGTCCCCGCCGCCGGTGTGGAACGCGTCGATCCGGTTGTAGACGTTCTGGAACCAGGCCAGCGCCTGGTGGTAGCCGGCGCGGTCGGCGTCGCTCATCGCCGGCGAGAGGCTCCAGACCTGCGGGACGCCGTCGATCTCGAGGCGCAGGAACGACGCCGCGCCGGGTTCGGGCTGGGTCCGGCTCGCTTCGAAGAAGCCGCAGCCGGCGAGGCCGTCGACGAGGATCTGCATCTGCGCCGCGCTCGCGACCTTCGCGAAGATGTCCGAGTCCTTGCGACTGTAGAACTCGGCTGGATCGACGAGCTGGTCGCCGAGGATCGACTGCCGCAGACCCTGGCGCGGCTGTTCGTAGGCGACGGCGACCTTGGCCTGCTCGGGAAGGGGGAACTTCGCGTTCGGTGCACTCGCGCACTGGGTCAGCGCGAACAAGCCGAACGGAAGGACGATCTGTGGGATGCGGCGCACGCCGTTGCGGCACTCTAGCCGGGAGTCGACGTCGCTCAAGGGCAGCGGAGCGCCGCGCGGCGTCGCGCGCCGGCTTCCATTCCGCGCGGACCGCGGTAGCATCCGCGCCCGCATGCGGCGGGCGGCTGCGTGCATGGCGGCGCGCGAGCTTCGTTCGCGCGTCGCGCGTCGTCAGGTCACTTTCGCAGTTCCCGGGAGGGTGCGATGCAGCGCAGTGAATCGATTCTCGTGTGGGCGGTGTCCGCGATCGTCGTCGTGATCGTGCTCGTCGCAGTCGTCTTCGGTCGCAACGACGAACTCGGCACCGGCCCGCAGGCCGTCGATCCGAAGCTCGCGAGCATGGTCCCGGGTGGACAGACCCCGGCAGTGAAGGCGGGCGTCTCCGACGACGTCCTCAACCTGCTGCGTGATCCGGGCGTTTCGGTGCCCGGCGATCAGCCCGATCCGGCGGGCGGCGCCGGCGCGGCACCGGTGGACGCGAACGGCGTCGCCGATGCGAACGCGGCCGATGCCGCGCTGCGCGAGCGCATCCCCGAGCTCCGCACGCTGCTCGGCGAGTTCCGTCTCGAGGGTCAGGTCGGCGGCGAGCGCTACCGCGTCGTCACGGTCAGGAGCGGCGACACCTTCGGCACGCTCGTGCAGCGCTGGGCCGGTTCGCTCGCCCGCGGCGACGAAGTCCGGGCACTCAACGAGAGCCTCGTCCCCGAGCGACTGCGCAGCGGCGACGAGATCTGGTTCCCCTGGGTCGAAGACGTCGACCTGATCGAGGCCGCGAAGGCGCGCGGCGAGGGTGTCGCGCGCGCGGCCGTCGCGAAGGAGAACGCGCCTGTGAACCCGCCTGCGGTTCCGAGCGGCGGTGCACCCTTCGCCGTCGTACCCGCGGACGCCGGCGCGAGCCCGTCTGCTCCGCTCGCGAGCGGCAGCGCTCCCGCCGCCAAGCCGGAGTCCGGCGACTGGCGCACCGTGAAGTCCGGCGAGTCCTTGTGGCGCATCGCGTCCGACGCTGTCGGCCCGCGCCGCGCGCAGGAGTACATCGACCAGATCCTCAAGCTCAATCCGACCCTGAGGGATCCGGGGCAGGTGCGCGCGGGGGATCGACTGCTGCTGCCGAAGCGGTGAGGCGTTCGCGGGGCGTCACTTCATCCCATACCGCTCGAGCTTCTTGTAGAGGTTCGAGCGCTGGATGCCGATGCGCTCGGCGGTGCGTTTGATGTTGCCGGAGTTCTCCTCGAGCTTGCGGCGGATGAACTCCTTCTCGATCGCTTCGCGGAACTCTTCGAGAGTCGGAAGCGCGAAGAAGTCGCCTTGCCTCGGGGGACGCGGCGCGGCGGCGCTCGAGAGCGCAATGAGCTGAGCCGCGGTCACCGCATTGCCTTCGGTGAGGATCGTCGCGGCTTCGCAGAGGTTGCGGAGCTGGCGGACGTTGCCCGGCCAATCCTGAGCGCGGAGCCAGGACACCGCATCGTTGGCGAGCGGACGGACCGGTGCGCCGTTGCGGCGCGCGGCCTCGGCGAGGAAGGCGGTCGCGAGCAAGGGGATGTCCTCGCCGCGCTCGCGCAATGCGGGCACGCGGATCGGCACGACGTGGAGGCGATAGAACAGGTCTTCGCGAAACGCACCCTCCTTCACGCGGGCTTCGAGGTCCTGGTTGGTCGCGGCAATGACGCGCACGTCGACCTGGATCGGACGGCTGCCGCCGATGCGCGTCACGCAGCGCTCCTGCAGGGCGCGCAGCAGCTTGCTCTGCGCGTCGAGCGCCATGTCGCCGATCTCGTCGAGGAACAGCGTGCCGCCGTTCGCGGTCTCGAAGTGACCCTTGCGCGCACTCTGTGCTCCGGTGAACGCGCCGCGCTCGTGACCGAAGAGTTCGCTCTCGATCAGCGTCGCGGGGATCGCCGCGCAATTGACGGCGACGAACGGCCCGCGCCGTCGCTTGGACAGGCCGTGGATCTGACGCGCGACGAGCTCCTTGCCGGTGCCGTTCTCGCCGGTGACGAGCACCTGCGCCTCGGTCGGCGCGGTGCGCTCGACCAGGCGCCGTAGCTCCAGCATCGGTCCGCTCTCGCCGATCATCCTGGTCTCGGCGACGAGCTGGTCGCGCAGCGCGACGTTCTCGCGCTCGAGCGTGGACACGTGCAGGGCGTTCTTCACCGAGACGAGCACGCGGTCGGTGTCGAAGGGCTTGGGCAGGAAGTCGAAGGCCCCGCGCTTCACCGCGATGACGGCGGTCTCGAAGTCGCCGTGGCCGGAGATCATCACGACGGGCAGGTCGGGCCAGCGCTGGTGGAGGACCTCGAGGACCTCGAGGCCGTCCATGCCGGGCATCTTCACGTCGAGCAGGACCAGCGCGACGTCGCCGCCCTCGCAACTCGCGATCGCGGTCTTTCCGTCGACGGCTTCCAGCGTGCGGTAGCCGTTGAACCCGAGCGCGTAGGCGATCTCTTCCCGGATCGCGCGCTGGTCGTCGACGATCAGGATCCGCGGGGCGGGGGCATCCGGGGTCGGCTCGCGGCTCATGTTCGGACTCGCGCGGGGACGCGCGCGGAGCGGGGAGCATGCGGACTCGGCCGCCCCTCGCAAGCGCGGCGTCATCGGATCGGGACGCGCGCGATCGCGCCGCTGCGAGCGGAGCGGTCGCGATGCGGGACGGTCGTCGCGCGACGTCCTTCGTCCGGTGCGAGCCCTTCTCAGGGAGCGGGGTATCCTTCTCCGCTCCCTCGCGACACCGGCTGCGCGCGTTCGTCGGCTTGACGGGTCCGAGGAGGCACCTAACATGCCCCGGCCCTCTGGCCGGATCCATCGTCCCCGTCCGGCATCACAGGTCCGGTCCCTGGCGGGACTTCGGACCGGTTCCCCTCGCACCCGTCACCCTCGTATCCGCTCCCTCGCACTGCTGCGGCATCGAGTCGCTGCACGATCGCCACCCAACGCTTCGGAGAATCATCCATGGCCAAGTTTCTCGGCAAGACCCTTTTGAGCCTCGTCGCGGCGTGCGTCGCACATGGCGTCACGCTCGCCCAGGAAGAACTCGATCCGTCGTTCCGCGATGCGGTGCGGATGTACCGCACGAATCGCGCGGCGGAGGGTCTCGAGAAGCTGAAGGAGTTCCTCGCGTCCGGCCCGAGCCAGGAGCAGGCATTCGAGATCGTCAAGTCGTCCGACCCGGCGGTGTGGCAGCTCCTGCTGGCGCAGGGCGGCGAGACCGAGCAGATCGCGAGGCACCTGCTGGGGATCGCGACGGCGGCGCGCAAGCAGATGTCGCGCGACGACGCCGCGATCCGCGGCCTGCTCGCCGGCGCCACGAGCGACGACTCGCTCGAGCGGCGCAAGGCCGTCGCGCAGATCGCTGCGGACCACGGTGAGTTCGCGGTCGCCGCGATGCTCGAGATCCTCGGCGACGCCGACCAGAGCAAGACGCAGGACTTCGCGATGCTCGCGATCTACCAGATCGGTCGCCCGGCGGTGATGCCGCTGATCGCCGCGCTCAAGAGCGAGAACGCGCTGCTGCGCCGCAACTGCGCCGCCGCTCTGACCGAGATCGCCGATCGCCGCGCCGCCGCGCCGCTGGCGTGGCTCGCCGCGACCGACACGAGCGAAGCGATCCGCGACGTCGCCGAGCGCGGCCTGGCGAAGCTGGGCATCGCGCGCGGCACGAGCGCGGTCGAGCTGTTCCAGCGCGACGCCGAGGCCTATCTCTCCGGCGTCGGCGTCCGCGAGGGCGACCGCTCGGAGGTCGTGTGGACCTGGAAGGACGGCAAGCTCGCGCACGCCGACGTGCCGGCGTCGATCTACGGCTTCGAACTCGCGAAGGCCTGGGCGCACGACGCGGTCCGGCTCGATCCGGCGAACGACGCGGCGAAGTCGCTGCTCGCGCGCTCCTACCTCGCGCAAGTCGCCGCGATCAAGCAGTCGGCCGCCGCGAACCCCGACGACACGGTGATGCAGGAGCTCGCCAACGCCGAGGGTCGCCTCAAGCTCGTCGCCGCCGCGATGGGTGAGGACGTCATCGCGCGCGCCGTCGCCGAGTCGATCGTGCAGGGCCAGTCGTCGGTCGCCGTCGAGGCGATCGAGGCGCTCGGCGGCGCGGAGTCGCAGGGCGATGCGAGCAACGCCGCGCTGGTCGCGGCGCTCGACGATGTCGACGCGCGCGTCCGCTACGCCGCCGCGCTGGCGCTGTCGAAGGCGAACAACGGCAAGGACCTGCCCGAGGCCGGCAAGGTCGTCGGCGTCCTCGCGCAGGCCGTCGCCGAGGAGGCGATCCGCGCGGTGATGGTCGTCGACGCGAACCCCGTGACCCAGAAGGTCGCGCGCGAGGCGTCGACCCGGCGCGGCATCTCGGTCGCCGAGGCGACCAGCGGCAAGGGCGCGATCGCCGACTTCTACTCGTTCCCGCGCTACGACGTGGTCGTCGTCAGCGACACGCTGAACGACATCCTGCCGGAAGACGTGATCAGCCTGATCCGCGAGCGCGCTCCGTCGACGAAGGTGCTGCTGCTCACGCGCAGCGACGAGTCCGCGACCCGCTTCGAGGGCAAGGTCGACGGCGTGATCAAGGTCGAGGGCCAGCTCTCGGCCGAGGACCTGGTCGCCAAGGCCAACGAGGTCGCCGGCGAGATCGACCCGCGCCGCGCCGGCGCCGACAAGGTCGCGATCGCCGCCGCGCACACGCTGGTGAAGCTCGCGCGCGAGAGCGTCGACGTCGCCGCCGCCGCGGAGAACCTGGCGGCCCAACTCGACCGCGACGACGGCGTCGCGATCCCCGCCGCCACCGCGCTCGGTGAGGGCGGCACGCTCGCGCACGTCGGCAAGCTCGCGTCGCTCGTGACCGGCGAGACCGCCAGCGAGGGTCTCAAGGTCGCGGCCGCCGAGGCGATCGGCGGCATCTTCGCGAAGGCCAACGCGGTCCCCGACGCGGTCTTCGACGGCCTGCTCGCGATCGCGCGCGACGAAGCCAAGCCGATCGCGCTGCGTTCGGCGATCGTCTCGAGCCTCGGCCGCGGCAAGCTCTCGCCCGGCGCTCGTTCGCAACTCGCGGCCGCCCTCGCGATCATCGCGCAGGCCGGCGGCGGCGAAGGCTGAGCGACAGAGGCCTGAGCGACACCGTTCGCGTGCGATGCACGCGCTTGCGGCGGCGATTCGTCGCCGCTACGGTCCTCGCCCCATCGCGCCCGAGTAGCTCAGTGGTAGAGCAACGCTTTCGTAAAGCGTAGGTCGTCGGTCCGAATCCGACCTTGGGCTATCCATCGCGGCCGAGGCCGCAACCTCACGCGCGACACCAGCGTCCGTCGTCGCAGTCGCGTGCGACGCCATCCTCGGCGAGCTTGTCGAGGCCCGCGAGGAGGGAACGCTCGGCGAGGGGGAACATGCGCGCGTCGGTGTCCCAGTAGACCTTCGCGACCAGTTCGCGCAGCGTCGCCGGACCGTTCTCGAGGGCTTCGAGGAGCGTCGCTTCGCGTTGGCGGCGGTGGCGCAGGTACTGGCGGATCAGGCGGTGGCCGTCGCGCATCGCCGGACCGTGCGCGGGATAGAGCGTGCTCATCGGATCGCCGAGCATCCGTTCGAGGCTGTGCAGGTAGGTCCGCAGGTGTCCCTCCGGCGGATCGATGACGATCGTCGACACCGTCGACAACATGTCGCCGACGAAGGTCGCGTCGTAGCGCGTTTCGCGGAAGCAGAGGTGGCCGCGGTCGTGTCCCGGGGTGGCGCGAGCGACGAGTTCCCAGTCGGCGGAGCCGTCGGGCGCGACGCCCAGCGGCACGCGATCACCGTCGCGCAGCGGTTCGCCGCGGACGAAGCCCGGCTCGAGCCGGTCGAGCGTGAGCGGATGACCGCGAACCGCGAGCCCGTAGCGGCGGCTCGTCGCGACCACCGCGCCGACGTGGTCCTGATGGTGATGGGTGACGGCGATCCCCGCCGGCACCCTGCCGTCCGCGACGAGGTCGTCGATCAGCGCGAAGAGGCGCTCCTGCTCGTCCCGATCCGGCGTCGCGGGGTCGACGATCCAGAGCCGCTCTTCGCCGACGAGCAGGCAGTTCGTCGTCGTCGCCGGCGGCAGCGTCGGTGACCGCACGCTCGCCATCACGACGCCCGGTGAGAAGCGCACGTGGTGGAGGAAGCCGGATTCGTAGCGGTCGGCGATCGCGCGCGCGCGCGACGCGAAGGCGGCGAGGTCGCCGTCGCGCAGGAGCTCGAGCAGGATCAACACCGGCGGCACGATCAGGATCTCGCCGCGCCGCCACGCGGCGAGCGCTTCGCTCGGCGCCATGAAGCGGCCGCCGACGAGTTCGCCCGGCAGCACGAGGGGCTGTTCGCCCTGCGGCAACTCCGCGAGGAAGAAGACGGTGTCGTACCGCACCGGCGCGAACGGCGGCGTGCAGATGCGGCACAGCGGTGCGAGCACGTCGGCGCGCAGGGCCTGCGGCCGCAGCGACGACCAACGCGTCGCGCCCTCGGCGCCGGCGAGCAGTTCCGTGCGGACCGCGTCGCGCTCGCTCGCGGCGAGACGAGTCCGCAGTCCGGGGTCGAGCAGCACGCCGGTCTCCTCGAACAACTCGCGCTCCGCGCAGCGTGCGAGCGGCGGCAGGTCCGGCTCGCCGTCGAGCCCCGGCCCGGCGTTGCCCCGCTCGTCCGGCCCGTCCTCCTTGCCGCGCACGCCGCCGGGCAGGGCGTGGTAGCCGCCGAAGAAGCGCAGTTCCGCGGCGCGTTCGACGAGGAAGACTTCGATCCGTCCGCGCTCACGCCGGTAGAGCACGAGCGCCGACGCAGCACGGCGGGCGGCGGGAGTCGTCGGCGGAGTCGCGGACATCGGTGGGGCGCGGAACGAGGCGGCGGATCGGAGCGGACGCCGCATCCGCCGTCCAGACGGACCTTGCCGCGCTGCCGGTCCGGGATCTGGACCGCGATGCCGTCGCGGATCCAGCCGATCGGCGGGCACCGTCGAAGCACGCGACGCCCCTGCACCTGCGCGCGGCAGGAACGCAGGGCTCCGTCGATCATGTTGCGAACCCCCAGGAACCCAGCCATCGCGGCCCAGCGCGGCACGAGCTTCCTGGAACTGATGGTCGCGGTCTCGATCGTCGGGGTGGCGCTGCTCGTGATGCTCCAGCAGCTCTCGATCAGCCATCGCGAGACCGACGCCGGCCGCGACAAGGTCTTCGCCTACCAGAAGGGGCTCGCGATGTTGAACGAGCTCCAGGCGGCGATCGAGCGCGGCATCGTCACGGAGGCGAACCAGCTCGAAACCCTCGCCGACGTCGATGAGTCGTTCGTGCTGACGACCCTCCGCGGCGCCGAAGGCACGCTGCTCGCTCCCGACCACCCGAGTTCGGGCAACCTCATGCGCGCCGGGCAGTGGGTCTGGTCGCGGCGCATCGACGTCAGTCCGTTCCCCGGCAATCCGCGGCTTCGCCGCGTGCAGGTCGCCGTGCGGCGCTCGCTGCGCGAGGGCGGGCCGCGGCAGACCTACGCGGCGGTCGCGAGCATCCTCAACCTCCCCGACGAGAGCGGTGCGACGACGCAGGCCTACGACGTCTATGTCCTCGCGCTGAGCGCGGTGCCGTCGACGTTCATGGCGATGCCGAGCCTGCGCAGCACCTTCGACGCCGCGGTCGGCGAGATCTCGCAGCGGGCGCCGGGGCTCGTGTTCCGCGTCCACTACATCACCGAACTCGGCTACGGCCGCGATCCGTTCTACGCGCCCTACTTCAACACCCAGCAGGGCGCGACGGCCGCAGCGCCGTGGGTCTATTGGTACCCGAGCAAGTGCGATCAGGTGACGCCCGCATTGTTCGCTCTCGAGCACTTCGGCGGTCTGGCGCGGACGGAAGCGGGCCGCACGCACGGCTACGACGCGACCGCCAATCCGCTGCCGTTCGCCACGGCCGACCAGTTCAACCACGCGCTGAGGTACCCCGAGGCCAAGCAGCGCTTCGAGGCGCGGGTCGCCGCCGGCCTCGCCGATGCCGCCGCGCCGCCGCTGCAACTCCTGCTCGAGGATCTGCACGCGCGACCCGATCGCTACCGCAACGCGATCTTCGTCGGGCTCCACGGCGAAGTGTTGCCGTTCCCCCCGCTTCGCAATTGGTCGGACGCGGCGCGCGAACCGGTGTCGCTCCCGAACGTGCGGGTCGTCACGCATCCCGCGCGCCTGCGCACCGAGCGCGATCCGGACGGCGACGGCGACCACGCCGACACGCGCGACGTCGAGCTGCGCGTCTATGCCTACAAGCAGGAGCCGGCGAACGGCGCCGACCTGCTCGCGACGCCGATCACGATCCGCATCCTCGGCGTCGACCTGCGCCAGAACGTGAACGGCGTCGACGCGGGGCTGCCGGCGACGCTCGAGATCCGGCGACTCGTCGGCGGCGTCGACCCGACGACGGGTTCGACGATCGGCTCTTCGCTGGAGTACCACGGCTTCGACGAAGCGCAGGGCCTGCCGCCGACGTACGCGAACCGCAGCCAACCGCTCGAGATGGCCTACGAGGTCGGGTGGTCGACCCTGCCCGTCCCGCACACGTGGATCCGGCTCCACAACACGCCGCTGGTCGCGCCGGTGGTCGGAGCGAAGGGGCTCTTCCTGGCGTCGCGGCTCTACGGGCGCGAGTACGTGCCGTCTCCGGTCGTCGCGTCGAGCACCGGATCGCCGGACTTCCCGGTCGACCTCGCGTCGCCCGGGCTCTCGCCGAAGAACACGGCGCGCTGGCGCATCGTGGTGCCGAAGGCGGTCTTCACCGAGACCTTCCCCGGCGGCGGACTCGCCGACCAGGACCAGTTCCTCACCATCGAGACGTCGATCGGCGCGAACGCGTCGAGCGGCACCGCCTGGCCGACGGCGATCGAACCCTACAACCGCTCGATCACGTACGCGTGGTGGGCGCGCACGGCCGATGCCGTCCCGCTGACCGAGCGCTACCAGGTGCTCGGTGATCCGCGGTTCAACCCGTACGCGGATCTGTGCGCGCAGGGGACGAGCTTCCCCAACGGCTACAACTGGTACTTCGACGATCTCCGCTCGGTGACCGGGGACGCGTCGGGCGACTGGACCTGCCTCGACCGCGATCGCCTGCGCGACGGCTTCGGCGGGATCACCGACTGCGACGTGCCGCGCATCGCGCAGATCTGGCGCACGGTGTTGCTGAAGGCGGGGAACGTGGTCACCGCGTTCGGCGGACGCTTCCTCGGGGCGATCTCCTTCGGCGGCGACCTGTGCCTGCCGGCCGAGGCCGCCGGAGTCGATCCGCGGCCGTTGCCCGTGCACGGCGCGCTGTACGGACTCGTCGGCTACGCCGCGGTGGACACGCTCTCGCGCGACGATCCCGAGAACCCGGCGGCGCCCGGCGCGCCCGCGACCTTTCCGAAGATCGGCACGGTCGTCGTGCGATCGACGGTCGGACCGTTCGTCGCGGAGCCGGTGCTCGGCGAACTGTGGCCGGACACCGCGTTCACCAACTGGATCACGACCGGCAACCTCCAGGCGGGGGTCGGTTCGACCCACTACCAGCGCACGCCGCGCCACGAAGCGGTCCTCCCGAACCTGCCGTTCGGGACCGAACTCGACGAGCCGATCGGAATGCGGATCGGCAGCCTCGGCGCCGCGACGTTGCTCCAATCGGGCACGTCCTTCGCGACCTTCGCGCAGCGCGTCGAGCCGATCGGCGCGACGGCGACGACCAGCGACGGCATCCGTGCCCTGTTCCTCGCGGCCGGCGTCGGCCTCGCGCCGGCGGTGCCGGTGCGGTGGACGATGGGCCTCGCGGAGACGCTCAGCGTCCCGCTGCCGCACTTGCTCTGGGTCTCCGACTACCCCGACCACTTCTCGCAGGAACTCGAACGGCTCGCCCGTGGGCCCGACCTGCGCAGCAGTTCGTCGATCCAACGCTTGATGGCGCCCGACGGTCTCACGCGCGCGTTCTTCGCGCTGAACGGCGAGTCGCCCGCGGGCAGTCTCGAGCAGAGTCGATTGCCGCGCGCGGCACTGTTGCAGGGACTCCACGGGCTGTGGGTGGCCAGCAACCCTGCCTTCGACAACGACGTCGCGCCCGTGCCGCGTCTGCTCGTGTTCGGCCCCGAACAGGGCGCGATCCTCGCCGACCCGAGTGCCTTGCACCTCAAGTGGCGCACGACCAGCGAGCGATGGGACGGCGCGCGCTACACGCTCGGCCATCCGGAGTCGATGCCGTGCGACGAACCAAACCTGCGCTACCGGATCCTCTGGTCGAACGACGTCGGAGCGACGTGGCGCGACCCGTCGTCCGGCGCGACGGTCGACCCGCTCGCGCGCCCGCCGCTCGAGGCGATGGAGCCCGACTCCGGCTTCGGCGACGAGTCGTTCATGCTGCCGCTGCCCGCGGAGATGTTTCCGCAGGGTGAGTACGTGTTCCGCGTGATCGCGCACCACCGGCTGCGCGAGACGCACATCGCGTGGCACGACGTCTTCGTGAAGGTGACGCGACCGGTCGTGGAGCCGCCTCCGGACGGCGGGGATGAATCGGGTGCGTTGAAGCGAGGGACGAAGTGACGCCTCGCTCGCGGGCCGACGCCGGCTTCTCCATGCTGGAGGCGACGATCGTCTTTTTGATCGTCACCTTGCTCACCGGGATGATCTCGCAGTCGCTGATGTCGCTGTCGCGGAACCAGCGCTGGTCGGAGCGGCAGACCGGGGCGCTCGGCAAGGCCGAGCAGTTGGTCCACGGCATCCAGAACGACCTCGAGGTCGCGGTGCGCGTCTTCCCGGAGAGCGCTGCATCGCGCGCGGTCCTCGCGCGTCTCGCGCTCGGCGAGAGCGCGCCGATCGAAGGCTCGCGCATGCCGCTCGCGACGTCGCGTGGCTGGTTCGAGCCCGATGCCCCCGGGGCGCAGGAGGCCGGCAACCTGCTCGTCCTCGCTCGCTCGCTGCCCGCGATCGAGGTGGGGACCGGCTACGGGTCGCAGACCGCGCGCATCGACCGCTACCAGTTCGTCGTCTACTGCCTCACGCTCGACGGCGCCCGGCTCGACATCGATCGCTGGGCGAGCGTGCCGCTCGCACGCGCCGACGACATCGCGGCCGTGTTCGATCCCGACGCGCGCGCGAACGTCGTGATGGGCCTGCTCGCCGCGGGCGTGCCGCTCGCGTGGCGGCCCGAGGACCCGGTGATCGACACCTCGCTCTACGAGATGTCGCCGACCGGCTCGGCGCCGCGCCTTGGCACGAACGTGGCGATTCCCGCCGGCAACGGCGAGATCCGGCGGCATCTGCTCGAACGCGCGAAGCTCGGCGTCGCCCGCAACGGCCGCATCGGTGCCGTGCGCGTCCCCGCGTACGCGCACGACCTGCCCGGTCATCCGCATGGCTTCGAGATCAAGCTCGACGGCGACGGCGCGGGCCGCTTGCTGCTCGTGCGTCTGGTCGTCGCCGGAGAAGTCCGCCCCGGCGAGCCGCCGGTCGCGTCCGCGGTCGAGCGTCTGGTGTCGGTGCGCGAACCCTGAGGCGGAGTGAGTCCCGCGGGCGTGGCGATCAGCGCTCGGTGCGCAGATTCGCGAGCACGAGGAGCGCCATCGCGGTGGCGTAGCTGCGACCGATCTCGTGGCTGTCGATGAAGCTGCCGTCGAACTCGGGGATGCGTCGCACGAGGTCGAGGAAGCGCGTCCCGGAGTCGCCGCGCAGTTCCTCGGGAAGCCGCGCCCAGATCTCGCTGGCGTGGAACAGCGCGTGGAAGAAGAAGAAGCCCGCGAGTTCGCCGTCGGAGTGGAAGTCGTTGCGGCGCACCTTCTCGATGCGCTCGATGTTCGCCCAGTAGGTGTCGAACGCGAAGCGCAGGCGATCCGCGTCGGAGTGGCCGAGCGCGAAGAGGACGCCCTCGCAGACCGGCATCCGGGCGCTGGCGTCCTTCAGCGACGAACCGCCCTCCTTGCGCGCCGCGCCGCCGTAGACGAAGGCGCCGTCGGCCTTGCGCGCGGACAGGAGCGCCGCGACGCCGCGCGAGAACATCGAGTCGGGCACTTCGGCGCCGGCTTCGCGGGAGCGCAGCAGACCCCACAGCATCGCCGCCGTGCAGAACGCGTTGGCGTACTCGTGCGCGAAGAAGCCGTCGTCGTGCTGCCGCTCGCCGGACTCCTTGACGATCGCATTCATGCGTTCGACCAGCTCCCGCCGGGCGCCGTCGTCCGTTCCCGCGTGCTTGCGCACGAGGTAGAGCAGGCGATAGGTGTCGGCGTAGACGTCCTCGTTTTCCCCGCGCGCAAGGTGTGCCGGGTCGAAGAGGTACGCCTCGGCGCGGGCGATCGCGGCGTCGATCGTCGCGGTCGGGATCCGCTTCGGATCGACTTCGCGGTGTTCGAGCAAGGCCGTCGCGGCCAATGCGGTGATCGCGATCCAGGCGTTCGGCGTGATCTTCGGCGTGGGCCAGTACGCGTAGCGGCTGTCCTTGAACCCGCCGTCGTCGCGCTGGAGCACGAGCAGGTGCTGGACGGCGGCCACGGCCATGTCCTGCGGGGTGCGCGCGGGTCCCTGCCAGGTCGTGTCGCGCGGGAAGCCCTGGTATGCGGTCGCGTCGAGCCAACGCATCGTCTCGAAGCCGCTGAACGCGGCGCCGCAAGGTCGCTCGTCGTCGCCGATGCGGACGTTCATCGCCGCGCGCCTTCCGAACTGCGAGTCGGGCCAGGTCCCGGCGACGGCTTCGAAGCGCCGCCGCGCGTCGCTCTCGTCGCCCTTGCGCAGCGCAGCGAGTGCGCGGAGGTAGGCGGCCTCGGGCGCGCGCGCGCCGTCGGTCGCGGCTTCGCCCTCGATCTCGGCGTCGCGCCCGGCGAGCAGGAGGATGCGACAGCGCTCCGCGTCGAGGAGGCTTTGCGGCACGAGCCGCGACTCGGCGGCGGTGCCGAGCGCGTCGAGGGCGGCGCCGGCGTCGCGCAGGCGGCGATGGAGGATCGCGCGCAAGTACCAGTCCTCGCCGTCGCCCTTCTTCGCGTCGAGCAGGGTCTTCGCGCGCGCGTAGCGGCCTTCGTCGAGAGCCTGCCGCGCGTCGGTGACCTTCGCGTCGCCGCCGTCGAGGCCGGCCTTGTCGATCACCCGGCGCATCAGCTCGACGAACCAGTGCGCGTCGAAGGTGCGGATGCGTTCGACGAATTGGACGAGCTTGCCCTCGCCGTCGAGGAACACGATCGCCGGTTCGACGAAATCGAGCGGCCTCAGTCCGTAGCGCGCGGACAACGCTTCGTCGATGTTCACGCGCGCGCACACGAAGCGCGACGCCGCCAGCGCGACGAGGTCGGGATCCTCGAACAGCAACTGCATCGCGTAGCCCTCGAGGATCGGCGCGCGGTACATCTGCCGCCCGTGGTTCTGGCCCTCCGAGACGCGCGGCACGAACCACAGGACGAGCCGGCCCTGCTCCTTCGCGCGGGCGATCGCGGTGTCGACCAACGCGGCGCGGTCGGCTTCCACCTTCAGCGCGCGGTCGGGGCGGCGGCCGTCGACGTGCGCCTCGGGATCGTCGATCCACTTCAACTCGGCGCCGAGGCCGAGCGCGCGCCAGGCGGGCAGTACGGGTTCCTGGACGCGGCGGTCCTGCGCGGTGACGGAGGCGGCGAGCAGGACGACGACGGCAAGTGCGCGGCGCATGGCGAGGCAGTGTCCTGCCGGTCAGGTGCGTGCGCCAGGGAGCCTTGCCCCGTCCCTGTCGAACGTCGTTGTCGATCGCTGCATGATGCTCGCGCCATGAAGACACGAGTCCGATCTGCGGTTCTCGCCCTTGCGCTCGCGCTCAGCGCCTGCGCCTCGGGCCCGTCCTCGTCCGTTTCGACCGCGGGGCTCGTCGAGAGCTTTGAGGGTTACGCCGTCGGCGCGATGCCGAGCGGGTTCTCACCGGCGGAGACCAACGGCAAGGGCACGCCGGCGCGTTGGGCCGTCGCGGACGGCGGCCACGAGGGTGGCGCGCGATCGCTGCGCGTGAGCGACGTCGTCAGCGAGGGCGACACCTTCAACCTGCTGCTCTCCGACGCCGCGTACCCCGCCGATCTGGCGCTCGATGTCCGCCTGCGCGCGGACGCCGGCGAGGAGGATCAGGGCGGCGGCCTCCTCTGGCGCGCGCGCGGTCCCCGCGACTACTACATCGCGCGCTGGAACCCGCTCGAGGACAACGTTCGCATCTACAAGGTGCAGGACGGCGTCCGGACGCAGTTCGCTTCGGCCAAGGTCGTCGTTGCTCCCGGCCAGTGGCACCACCTCGCCGTGACCATGCAGGGCGACCACGCGCGCGTCGCCTTCGACGGCAAGCCGCTCCTCGACATCCACGACGCGACGTTCACCGGCCCCGGACGCATCGGCCTCTGGACCAAGGCCGACGCCGCGGTGTCCTTCGACGACCTGAGCGTGAAGCTGCTCGCGCCGTGAGTCGCGGGCGTCAGGTCGCCGCGGCGCTGCCGCCGTGCAGCGCGAGGAACGCATCGACGTCCTCGCGCGCGCCATAGACGACCAGGTCCATGCCGTCGGCAAGCACGCTGTCGGCGCCGGGGTAGGCGCGGCGCTCGCGGCCGAGTTCGTCCCGCTCGAGGAGCACGAGCACCTGCAGGCCGTGCGCGCCGGTGAGGTCGAGCGAACCGAGCGAGCGGCCGGCGAGATCGACGGGGACCTTGATGCGCTCGAGCACGGCGCCGTGCGGCAGTTCGAGCCAGCGCGACTCCTTGCGCCCCGCGACGCGCAGCTTCGCGCGCATGCTGCGTCGGCCGAGCACTTCCTCGCTGAACGTGGCGACGACGTCGCGACGGGTGACCCGACCGTCGAGCAACGGGTCCTGCCGGCTGCGCACGACCGGCAGTTCGTCGCGGTCAGGGTCGTGGAAGAGCTCGAGGATCGTGGCGAGCGATTCGTCGGCCGTCGCGACGGCGCTCGGCGTCGCGAGGTCCGCGGCGATGACGACCGCACCCGGCGTCGGGTCGTTGATGAACTGCTTCACGTCGTGGAGCTGCACCTGGCCGAGCAGGCGTCGGTTCGCGTCGACGACGTAGACCGTGTCGCACCGCGACGCGTTGAAGATGTCGAGGACGTCGTCGAGCGTCGCGTGCTCGGAGACCGTCGCCGGGTCCTTGCGCATCACGTCGCGCACGAAGTTGGTGTGGACGGCGAGTTCCTCGAGCCCGTGATCGACGCCGTGCCCGCGCGCGCGCAGCCGCGCCGTGTAGATCGAGTCCGGGTCGACCAGCCGCGCCGTGATGCTCGCGAGGATGCTGCACAGCATCAGCGGCAGGATCAGGTCGTAGTCGCCGGTCATCTCGAAGATCAGCAGGATCGCCGTGATGGGGGCGTGCACCGTCGCCGCGCAGAGACCGGCCATGCCGACCAGCGCGAAGTGCGTGTGGTGGTCGCCGTCGACGATGCTGTCGACGATGCGCGCGAACGCGGTGCCGAGCGCGGCGCCGACGACGAGGTTCGGCGTGAAGATGCCGCCGATCGCGCCCGAGCCGACGGTCGCCGCGGTCGCGACGATCTTCATCAGGAACAGGGTCGCGAGGACCAGCAGCGTGGGGATCGTCTCGGGTCGCGCGAGCGCGTCGATCGTCGACTGGCCGTTGCCCCAGGTCTCGGGATACCAGATGCCGATCGCGCCGACGACCAGTCCGCCGAGCGCGATCTTGACCGCGAGCGGCGCCCTCACGAGGTCGAAGACGCGCTTGCCGGCGTCGAGCGACTTGCGGAAAAAGATGCCGCCGAAGCCGCACAACACGCCGAGCACCGCCGCCGACAGCACGAGCGACGGCTCGGTCAGTTCGAGTGCGCCGTAGCCGTAGAGCGGATCGCGGCCGAACGCGGCGAGCGTGATCAACGTCGAGATCACCGACGCGACGACGATCGGCGCGAGCACGTCCATCGCGAAGTTCCCGAGCACGACCTCCATCACGAAGATCGCCGCCGCGATCGGCGCCTTGTAGGCGCTCGCCATACCCGCGGCGATGCCGCAACCGAGCAACACCACGCGCGAGCGCGGCGAGTTGGGGACGAAGCGCCCGAGGAAGGCGGCCATCGTCGTGCCGATCTGCGTGTTCGCGGCTTCGCGGCCGATGCTGCCGCCGGTCGCGATCGAGAAGCCCGACGAGACGATCTGCACGAGCGAGTGCAGGGGCCGGATCGTGCCGCGCCGCGTCGCGGCCATCTCGACGACGTCGCCGATTCCGAACGGTCCGCGCACGTTGCGGATCGCGAGCAGGCAGAGGCCGGCGCAGAGTCCGCCGAGCGTGGGGAGGAGGAGGCTCTGCCACCAGGCGAGCCGTTCGAGCACCGGGCCGCGCGGCCCCATCATCGTGTGCTCGATCCAGGCCAGGCCGGCGCGGAACGCGACACCGACTCCGCCGCCGACCACGCCGATGATCGCGGCCTGCACGTAGATCCACATCGAGTCGAGTTGCAGGCCTCGGCGTTCGGCCATTCTTCGCGAAGGATTCGCGCCGGGCGGGGCGCGGTCAACGGCGGACCCGTTCATCGGTCGAGCAGGTGGCCGAGGAACTCGGCGTAGCGCGGCGCCGCGATCGCCTGCGCGGTCGCGTTGCCGTGCATGTCGCGAGGCGTGACCCAGAGCGCGCGCGGGTCCTGCCCGACGAAGGCGTCGAGCAGGTCGAGGCAGGGGATGTCCTCGGCGCGGCAGAACCCGACGACGCGGTCGTGGATGCCGCGGAACGGGTGCGTGTCGCGTGCGGCGAGCTGTTGGAGGAACGGCCAGATCGCGACGCAGAAGCGGGCGTCGTGCGCGCGGCACCAGTCGCGCATCGCGCGCAGGGCCTGCTGCGGCACGCCGCGGTCCCAGAAGATCGGGCCGAAGGCAACGACGTCCTGCGGGTACGACTCGGGCGCGAGCGCCAGGAGTTCGGCGACGACGTCGCGCGCGGGATCGAGCGCCAGCGGATCGGGCCGCAGCGCGCGCGCGAGCGCCGTCGCGAAGGTGGACGCACCGAGGAGCCCGGCGAGCGGGGCGTCGCGCGCGGCGAGTTTCTCCGGATCGAGGTGCGACATCCCGCCGTTGACCGGCAGCAGGTCGTTGACGCAGAGCGTGGCGATCACGACGTCCGGCGAGAAGCGCGCGAAGCGGTTCGCGAGAGCGTGGGCGTACTCGTCGGGTACGAGCGTGCCCGCGGCTCCGCAGTTGACGACGCGGATCGAGTCGTCGCGCGCGCGAAGCAACGCCTCGGCGCGGCGCGGCCACGCGACCTCGACGCGCACACCCCACCCGAACGTCGTCGAATCGCCGACGCAGACGACGCGCCGCTGGCCCGCGGGCTTGGGCGCGCACAGTTCGTCGCGGTCGCGCACGCCCCACGCGTTCATCCGCGCCTCGACGCAACCACGCGCATCGAAGCCGTCGCGGCCGTCCTCGCCGCGGTAGCAGAGCATGACCGTGGCGCCGGGCTTGAAGGTCAGCCGGAAGCGCGGCGCGCCGGGCACGGACTCGACCAGCTCCACGGCCCGCGCGAGCGTCTCGGGCGTGAGCGGCTCCGCCAGCGCGAACTCGCGGTACTGCGCGTCGGCGTAGAAGAGCTCGCCCTGGTCGGGTCGGGGAGCGAGGGCGCGGAACGCGAGTTCGGCGAGCAGGAGGCAACCCGCGGTGCTGACGACGAGCACGGTCGCGCGCAGCGCGAGGCGACGCATCGCGGGGATGCTACCGGCCGGCTCGTGCGCGGCGCCGCGGCGTGTTCAGTCGATGACGAAGCCGAGGACGGGAACGCCGTGCGAGCGAACGCTCGGCGAGCCGGCGACCTGTCCGGCGACGATCGCCATCCCGAGGCTCGGCGTCGCGGCGGAGAGTTCGCACTCGATCGCCTCGCTGAACGCGAAGCCGGTGGACTGGGCTTCGAACCACTGCAACGCGAGCGTCGCCGCGAGCAGGGCCTGATCGGCGGGGAGATGGACGTCGATCCAGGCACGGCCGCCGAACTCGGGCGTGTGCGTCGGGGCGCCGACCACGGTGCCCAGCGCGGTGAACGGCAGCACGTGCAGGGAGCAACCCGTCGCGCCGATCACGCTCATGTCCAAGGGCGAGCCCAGGATCTCCGTCCCGAACAGGAGCAGTGCCGGGGCATTCGGGTCGCCGTGCAGTCCGATCGTCGCCGTGCGGCCGACGACGAGTTCCTTCGCCTCGGCGCGCGCCGTCGACGACCAGGAGGCGAAGCGGCCGCAGGGCGAACCGATCGGAGTCACGCGCCCCTCGATCGGTTCGTCGATCGCGTCGATCGGCCACCAGTCTGAGCCGAGCGGCGTGCTCTCGAAGTCGACGACGAGCCCGCCGCCGGCGTAGGCGAAGGGCTGCGCGAAGTCGATGCGCACGGTGTTCGTTCCACCCCAATCGGGTGTACCCGAGGGCGCCGGCGAAGCGGGCGTGGCGAGCGTTCCGCGGAAGACCTCGATCGGATCGACCGTGTTCGCGAGGTAGTCCGGTCGCGCGTCGGCGGCGGAACGCGCAGCAGCTCCGACACGAAGCGCGACGGACCAGGTGCCCGCGGCGAGCGGCGACGCAAGGCGCGCGTCGCGCCGCACGAGCACGGCGTGGATCCGTCGGCCAGCGAGTGCTTGAAGATGGTCGACGTCGATCACGACCTGCGTCCGCTCGGGAACGTGCGTGACCAGGACCGTGCGGCTCGGCGCGTCGGTGCTCGCATACGCCGCCGGAACAACGGCGAGGTTCTGGGCTTGGGCGAGCGCCGAGAGGAGCAGCGATGCAGGCAACGCGGAAGAGACGAGCGTCTTCATGGTGACTGTCCTCCGACGACCCAGACCGTCGTCGTGTGGGGATTCGGGACCCTGCCGTCGTCGACGAAGATCGGCGTGCCGCCGCGCACGCCGGGCGGCACCTGGAACTCGCCGCGCCCGTCGACGATGCGCACGACGCGCATGCCGTGACCGGGCACCGAGACTTCGACCTTTTCGGTCCCCTTGCCCGCCTCGATCACGAACGAGCCGCCCTCCTGGACGGTCGCCGGCGTCTTGAAGGGCGGGTCGAAGGGGCTGCGGGGCATGCGGGCTTCAGCGCACGCGTTCCAGCTTCTCGGCAAGTGCGGTGAGTTCGTCACCGCAGCGGATCGCGCGCAGCACGATCGCGAGCTTGCGGGCGAGAGTCGCGCGCTCGTCGTCGCGGCCGAACTCGTCGGAGAGCACGGCGTCGCAGAGCCGGTGCAGTCCGCGGTGAAGGCGCGGATCCTCGTAGGTGACGACGCGCGCGAGAAAGCCGTCTGACGACGCGAGCAATGCACTCAACGGACCGCTCTGCAGTTCGAGGGCCCACGCGAGCGAGGCATCGGCGGCGGAGGGAGCTGGTTCGCGGTCGAACCAGACACGCGCACTGAACGTGCCCGACGCCCAGCCGAGCACGGCGCTCGCGATGGTCCACGCGGCAAGCGTGCGTCGACTGCAGGTAGCAGCGGGTTTCCGCTGCGGCTCGGGAGCGAGCAGGTAGACGGGATCGAGCTTCAAGCGGAAGTCCTCCGGCGAGCGAGCGAGCGCGCGGGATTCTGGTGATGGCGCAGCGGGGGGTCAAGGCCCGGGCCCCGCTATGCTCCGCGCCGCACGCGCCATGAGGGTTGCCGAACTCCATCCCGATCCGGACGAAGCGGTGCTCGTCGTCGAGGGCGTGGCGAACGAGCCGGCGCGCGCGAGCTTGCGCTTGCTCGAGGCCGGGAAGGACGAGGTGCGCGGAACGCTCGAGATCGACGGCATCGGCGCGTTGACCGAGGCACTGCGCACGCAGGTCGGCTGTCGCGAAGTCTGGGCCGCGATCGTCGCCGGCCTCGAGGATCGACCGACGACGGGCTGGCGTCGCGTGATCCTCGCCGTCGACCCGACGCACGCCGCTGCGGAGCTCGAATGGGAGGGCCTGCTCATCCGCGGCGAGCCGGTGTTCCTCGATGCGCGCTGCGAACTGGTGCGCACCTGGTTGTCGGGATCGGCGGTGCGTCCTGCGGGCGTGCGCGGCGAGGACGCGGGTGCCTTCCGCGTGCTCGTGTTGCTCGGCGACATCGAACAGCAGTGGGCGGAGGGAGCGCCCGATCACGCGCTGACGAGCGTGACGGCGGAGGCGGTGCGCGAGATCACGCGCGAAGTCTGCGAGGCGTTGGCGAAGATCGAGTACGTCGAGGCGACGGTCGTCGCACCAGGCTGGAGCGCCGCGTCGCTGGCGATCCAGACTCGGGACGCACGCACGATCGACGACGTGCGTGCCTGGCTGCGCGGTGAGAAGGACAAGAGCGGCGGCTTCGACGCGGTCGTCTTCGTCGGACACAGCAATGCCGTGTTCGACGGCGCGACGTCGAAATGGTGCCCCGCAACCGCGCTGTGCTTTCGCATCGACGGTGCGCGCAGCGAACTGTCGTTCGTGGAACTGCGGACGGATCTGCAGCGCACGCGCACCCACGTCCTGATGCTCCACTCGTGCTGGACCCCGGCGCCGACGCTGCACGCGTTGGGCGACGCCGCCGAACACGTCGTCGCGTGGCGCACGCCGATCAACCCGCAGGCATGTCGCATCGCGACGAGGGCGGTGTTCACGAAGCTCTGCGCGTCGCCGCCGGGCCGACTCGGCGACGCCGTGCGCCTCGCGCGTGCGTCGTTGGGTGAATGGGCCGGACTCCTGTGGCACTTCGCGCACGATCCGCACGTCGAGGCCTTCATCGACACCGCGGGCAGTGCGTTCGCCGTCTTCCGTGAGACCTCGCGCAAGGAACTGCTGCGCCTGCCGTCGGCGCTCGAAGGCTACGCCGACGGTGCACAGGTCCTGCAGGAGCTCTACGTCGAGCTCGCCGTCGCGCGCGGCAAGGACGCGGAGCACGCTGCGGCGTTCGCGCTGCGCGGTGCGCCCGGCCCGCGTCCGCTGCTGAGCTGGATCGAGGATCCCGCGTTTGTGCAGCGCTTCGTGCTCTGCGGCGAGCCGGGCTCGGGCAAGTCGACCCTGCTGCGACACCTCGCGGTGCAACTGCTCGATCGCGGCTGGGTCGCCGTCTACCTGACGGTCCAGAGCGTGCTCGACGCGAAGCTCACGGACGTCCTCGATCTCGCGAACGTCGCCCAGTTCCTCCACAGGGAGCGGATCGAGCGCGCGCGCGCGAGCGGACGCATCGCACTCCTGCTCGACGGCCTCGACGAGGTCGAGGATCGCGCCGCCGCGGAGAAGCGGATCAGCCTGCTCGGCACGCAACTCGGCGGCGGATGTCTCGTGGTCGCGTCGCGGACCGACGGCTTTCAGCCCTTCGACGACGACTTCGTCGTCGCGCGCGTCTGCGAACTGGATGACGCGGGGCAGGAGCGGCTCGTGCGCAACTGGTTCCGCGTGTTGCACGAGAAGCCCGCGGTCCATGGTCATTGGCGTTGGCTCGCAGAGCAGGGCGTGGGCGCAACGGACCACGTCGCCGCGGCGACGGAGGCCGTGGTCGCGGAGTTCGGCCGTCGCCGCCCGCTCGCGATCGTCTGCCGCTGTCCGCTCGCGCTCACGCTCTGCGTGCTGCGCATCGCGGCCGAGGGACTGGAGGGCCTGCCGGCCTCGCGCTACGCGACGCTCGACTGGCTCGCGCGCTTCCTGCTCGCGAACGAGCACCGCGCGGAGCGGCCCTTCGAAGAGCTCGAGTCGCCGCGGCGACTTCTCGGCCGTCTGGCGCTGTTCATGCTCGAACGCGGCGTGGCGCAGTGCGAACTGGTCGGACCCGATCACCGGTGGTCGAAGCTCGGCGCGCAGTTCCAGGCCGAGTTGCCGGCGGATCTGCGCAGCGCGCTCGGCGCCGGCAACCCGCGCGCCTGGATCTTCAGCAGGAAGCCGACGGCCGCATCGCGCACCCTCGCCGACCGCCTGCGCATCAGCGGGGTGATCGAGCCCGTCGACCGCCACTCTGACCGCAAGCTCCGCTTCCCGATCCAGTCGCTCGCGGACTTCCTCGCGGCGGATGCGTTGCGCGAGGGGTTCGCGGAGGACCTGGCGGGCATGCTGGTGTGGCTCGAGCAGCGCAAAGCGTCGATCGCGCAGAACCTCGCGCGCTGGTCGGAGACGCTCGCGCTCTGCACGACGTGGCAGGGGGCGAGAGCGAAGGACTGGCTGTTCGCGTTGGCGAAGATCGACCGCCGCCTCGGTCTGCGCGCACTCGGCCGTGCCGACCGTCCGCCGGTCGAGGCGGTCGTCGCTCTGGTCGAGCGCGGCGAAGCGTCGGACAAGCTGCGGTTCTGGGATGGCTTCGCCGAGAACTTCGGCATCGAGACCCGCGACGACGCTGAACGCGCACTCGAGTTGATCGAGCAGGCCGCGCCGCATCTGAGCTCGGGCACCGATCGCTGCCTGATGGAGGAGGAGGCGGCGATCGCGGCCGGGCGCTTCGGGCTCTCGTGTGACCGCGTCCGCCGGGTCATCCGCTGCCAGGGCCTCGATCGCGCGATCGAGAGGGACCTCTTCGCGAAGCCGCCCGCGAGCGACGAGCGGCTGTGGAAGCGCATCGAGTTCCGCGAAGACGGGGAAGACCGATCGTTCTGGATGATGGCGGTGCCGGTGACGGTGGGGATGTATCGGGTCTTCGATCCCCAGCATCGCTTCGGGTGGCGGGGCAAGGAGCGAAGCCTCCAGGAGGCCGTGTCCTTCGACCCGAGTCGCTACGACAGTGCGGCGCGAGCGAGCAACACGGAGTTCACGACCGCGCATCCAGTCGCCGTGTGCTGGTTCGATGCCGTGGCCTTCACGCGCTGGCTGAACCAGGCCGTGCTGCCGCGAACCAGGGAACTCATCGGCTGCGAGCCGCCGCCGGGCTGGCACTTCCGCTTGCCGACGGAACGCGAGTGGGAATGGGCTTGCCGCGCAGGGACGACGACGGAGTTTTGGTGCGGGAAGGAGCTGACCAGCGAGTGCGCGTGGTTTGGCGAGCACTCCGCTGGTGCGCCCCATCCCGTCGGGTTGCTGCGCGCCAACGCCTTGGGTTTGCGCGACATGCACGGAAACGCATGGGACTGGTGTCTCGATGCTTGGCATCAGCCGATCGAGCCTTCGGCGGGGCGCTCGGGGCGCGGTTCCGACCGCGTGCTGCGCGGCGGCTCCTGCTGGGTCGCGGCCGATCTCTGCCGCTCCGCCTACCGCTACTGGTACGTCCCCGCCTTCCGCTTCGGCGGCGGCGACGGCTTCCGTCCTGTGCTTGCCGCGCCGCTCCCGCGCTCGGGCTCGGTCCTCGAAGATCGGTAATTGGGGTGTGGGGAAGGGCTGGCTGCGTGGCCGGAGCCTGCCGGCGAACTCACACAGTGGGGGCCGGAATCGACCGAGCTACCGGGAGGATGCCAGGAATCTGCCGCGATACCTCAGTTCCTGCGGCCACCGGCGGCCGCGGTCGCGGCAGGTGCTGGCCACGGCCGGACCCCGATCGACGAATCCTGCCGAGTCTCGCCGCGGAACGGCCAAGCCACGCCGCGCTCGGCACCCTCCGGCCGCGAGTTGACGCCCGCGGCCACGGCGTGCCGCGCTGTGGCCGCGATCGAGCCGACGCGCGCGGCGAGGAGAGCCTGGCCGCGCTGCAGCGTTCGCTGCGCGCATCGCTCGGGCAGGCCTTCGTGTTCTGAACTGGGCCGGGCGACCCGCGGCCATCGGCGGCCGCTTCGTGCCAGCACGGCCGCAAGGCGCGGCTGATCCCGTCCGAGCCGGGAAGCGCGCCCGGTAGCCTGGCCGGATTCGTAGCTCGCACGCGCGACGCGGCTGCCGATCGCCGCAGGCGCGGCGGTTCTTGACGACCCAGGAGCTGATCACGACCGCGCGGGGCTGGCGCGGGTTGGCGCGCCAAATGCCTGCTGCTCCAGAGCTTCCCCGCGGAGCGACTGAATCGCTTTGGGGGTACGCGGCCGTTCCCGGCCGAGGGCGCTGCAGATCCGCGGCCGCCGCTGACCGCACGGCCAGGCAGACCCCCCACCCCAATTACCGATCTTCGATGACCGAACCCGAGCTCGGGAGCGGCGCGGCAAGCACAGGACGGAAGCCGACGTCGGCGTCGACGATGAAGTCGAAGCGGAAGGCGGGGCCGACCCCGTTGCGGCAGGCGGAGCGGCAGTGAACGGCCGCGAACCAGCAGGAGCCGCCGCGCAGCACGCGACCGGAACCGCGCCACGAAAGACGCCCCGAAGGCTCGATTGCCTGGTCCCAACCATCGACACACCACTCCCACTGGTTGCCGTGCATGTCGCGAAGGCCGAAGTCGTTCGCGCGCAGCAGCCCGACGGGATGCGTCGCACCCTCGTCGCCCTCGGCGAACCACGCGTACTCGCGAGCCAGCTTCTTCCCGCACCAGAACTTCGTCGTCGTTCCGGCACGGCACGCCCATTCCCATTCGAGTTCCGTCGGGAGACGGAACCGCCACCCGACTGGCGGCTCGCAGCCTAGAAGGTCCTTCGCCCGCGGCAAAGCCACGGCGTTCAGCCAGCGCGTGAAGGCCACGGCCTCGAACCAGGTCACCACCGCCGGATGGCGGTTCGTGAAGCGCCGGTTCTTCTGGTCGAACGCTGCTTCGCTCGAGGGCGGGAGCTTCGCGATCGGGTGGTCTTCACCACGCCAGCGCACCGAGTACTCCGCGTCGAAGAGCGCGTACATCTCGGCGGTGACCGGCACGGCCATCATCCAGAAGGGCTGCGGCACCGGCATCGGCGTGAGCTCATCGCCAACCCCGAACACGTTCTTGCTCCACCCGATCCGCTCTGCATCGATGCGTTCCCAGAGCGGGCCGCCGCCCTTGCCGGGGAACTTCGCGAGCGGGTCGAGTCGCAGCTCCTCAGTGCTGCGCCCAAACCGCACGGATGAGACGAGCTTCTGTCCGGTAGCGGTGCCAAGGCTGCCCTTCGCAACGAGATCGTGCGTGACCTCCTCCATCGCGAAGCGGTCCACGCCGGACGTGAGGCCCGGCACGGCGGCGCGGATCACGGCGCTTGCGATCTTCGGATCCTCGACGCGCGCGATCAGGCCGTCCCAGAACTCGAGCTTCTCCTCGGTCTCCGCTCTTGCGAGGAGCTTTGCGACCGCGCTCGCGGGCGGTCGATGCGCCAAGCCGAGCGCGCGCAGGCCGATCCGTGCGTCGATGTCGTGGAGTCCGACCAGCCACGCGGCCTTCTGCTCCTCGTCGCCGATCCACGCTTCCAGCAGCGCGAGGGCTTCGCCCAAGGCGTTGATCCGCTCACTCGCGCGCTCGGCCAGCTTGCGCAGATCGTCGAGCAGCCGCGCGACGGCCTTCGCTTCGCCAGCACCACGGCTGGTCTGTCCCTCGGGCGTGGCGAGCCCCGCGCGCACAGCGAGCGCTTCGGCGGCGAGCACGTCCTGAAGCGACGCGAGCGGGAAGTGCCAGACCCGCTGACTGCTGTCGAGCGGCACGAAGAGTTCGGTGCGCTTCAGTTCGAGCAGGAACGGCGGCTGCTCCGGATCGCCGCCGGACCATCGCCAAGGGCGCGAGATGTCCGAAGGCTTGCCGACCCAGCGCTCCTGCCACGCCGCGAGCCGTGGATCGAAGTTCGCCGTCACGGCGTTCCGCAGTGCGGTGCCGAGCGCATCGCCCTCGTGGAGGTCATCGACGTCCTCGCCGAGTTCGAGCCGGCGACCCTGGCCGTGCTTGAGCATCCACAGTGCGAGGAATCTCGCCGCAGCGCGCGCGACGTGCACGGCTTCGCCCGTGAACGGCCGTTGCGCTTCGTCGCGATGACTCGCTTCGAGGAGGCCGTCGACGAACTTGCGCAGCAAGTCGCGGCGCTGGAAGCTCGCGTCGCTCGCGATCTTGCCGCCCTTCTCCGCGAACCAGAGCGCGGCGAGCGTCAGCGCGAGCGGGTCGTTGGTCGTCTGGTCGAGGGGCGGGTGCTTGTCCAGCGCGGACACGAACGCGTCGGTCGCCGCGGCGGGCGAGGTCCAGGTACTGCGCAGCGGACCGAAGCGGAGCGGGTCCTCGGCGCGGTGCCACAGTTCCGCGTACCACTTGCCGACGAGCTCGCGCTTGTCGTCCGCGGCGAGTCCGGCGATCACGACTTCGCGGTACGGCGCGGGCGCCTTGTCGTGGGTCGAGCGGCGCGAGGCGACGACGGCGATGCCCTCGCCGAGATCGCGGTCGACCTCCTGCATCGCGTCGGCGATTCCCGGGCGCAGCGCGGACGGCACCTCGTCGAGGCCGTCGAGCAGGAGGAGGAAGCGTCTCTCGGCGATCGCCTTCTTCGCGCGTTTCGCGTCGAGATCCGGCGCGAGAGCCAGGTCCTTGCCCTTGGTCGCGAGGCATGAACGGATCACGAGCCGGGGCGCACCGCCTCTCGGCCGCTCGAGCACGATCAGGTCGGCGACGCGGGCGAAGACGACGGTCCACCCGGCGCGGACGAACTCGCAGCCGGCGTCCTTCAGCAACGTGGTCTTGCCCTGGCCGGCGTCGCCACGCAGGACGAGGCGGCGCAGCCGCGCATCGGTGCGCGCCCGCGCGATGACCTTGACCAGCGTGTCGCGCTCCGGTCCGCCGCGCGCGGGCAAGCGGCGCTCGACCATGCGCAGCGGGTCGTCGGCGCAGGACCGCTCGTCGGCGCCGTGCAGGTCGAGGCCGATGAACACGCGCGAGCGCACGCGGCCGCCGCGCAGCAGGCGCTCGAAGGTCTCGGGCAGGGTCTCGAGGCGGGCGACGAGGGCATCGTCGTACTTGCGCGCCGTCTGGCGCTCGATGTCGACGAGGCCGCGCGAGTCGAGCGCGACGGCGTACTGCGCAGGGATCCACGCGATCGATGGGTCGAGTGCGCGGCACAGTTCGGCGAAAGCCGCGGGCACGCCGCCGCGGCGGGGTTGCAGGAGCACGCCGTACAGCGCGCGGTGGAACTCGTCCGCGAAGCGAAGGCCTGGCATCGCCTGCATCGCGAGGACGTGCGGCACGTGCGCGAGGAGCGCTGCGGCGCCCGAGGGATCGGTCCAGCACGAGTGGAGGACGAGCAGGCGCGTCGTGCCGCCGCCGTCGACGAGCAGCTTGCCGAATTCGCCGAGAGGCATGGCGCGGGACGGGCCGTCCGCCGGGCGCGTGATCAACGCGGTTGCGGGGCTCCCGGCGGCGGCGTCGCTGTGGCCGATCCAGTGCACGACGTGGCTGTCGCGCGCCGACCTGGTGACGAGGTGCTCGAAGCTCGCGTCCGGCGTTTCGGAACGGAACTCGAGGTCCTGGTCTGACCAGGTCGAGCCGCCGAGTGCCGCAGCGGACGCGCCGCAAGCGACGATGCGCACGGTCACCTGTCCGGGCCATTCCGCGAGCGCGTGCAGCGCGAAGTCCAGGGCGTCGCGCACGACGTCGGCGGTGGCGGAACTCGGGCGCATCCCGCCGACCTGTTCGAGCTCGCCGACCGCGAAGGTGACGACCAGTCGCTCCGCGATGTCCAGCGCGAGGTCGTCGCGACGTGGACCATCGAGTAGGCGGACGAGCTGCGCGCGGCCGTCGAGGAAGGGCTGGCTCCCGAGTTCGCCGTAGCACTCCCAGGGAAGAGCGAGGGCCGGGCTGCTCGGGTCGCCGCAGAGCACGATGCGCGGGCGGGTGGCGCGGCACGTCTCTTCGATGGCCCCGGCGACGGGTTCGGCGTGGCGGCCGAGCCAGGCCTTCAGATGAAAGCCGAGGTCGAGGCCGGCAGCGGAGGCAGTCGCGCGCGCGGCTGCCACGAGCCGGTCCAGCGCGGGGTCGGCGGGCAGATCGAACGGTCCCTGTGCCGGACCCGGGCCCAGGAGCCAGACCCGAGTGCCGCCCGCGCTTCCCGGCGAGAAGCCGAGGGCGAGGTCGGTCGGCTGCAGGCCTGGTGGCGGCTTCGGGCGACTCATCTCGGGGGAAGGTGCGATGTCTGCTCTGCTCTGTCGCGGTCCTCGCGCTGACAGATCCCGATCCGGATCATCGTTGTTCGGGCGCGGAGCATAGCGAGGCGCCCCGGACCAGCCGGCACCCGGGGTTCCGGTCGCCGCCGCGATGACAGATGCCGGATGCCTCGTGTCGTTCCCTCTCAGCCCCGCCCCGACCCGAACGCCCGACGCCCATGAGCTTCAGCCTCGATCCAGAGACCCTGCGCGCCGTCCTCGGGCGCAGTTTCGATCTCCTCTGCCTGCTCGAGGGCTTCGAGCCTCTGGCGGGAGCCGACCGGTGGGAGGAGGCCGCGCCGGGCCTGTTGGATCGACTCGGCCCGGTCCGGCCGCAGAACAACGACGAGCTTCGGATGGCGGCCTACGCGCGGATCGCGGATCGGGTCGCCGAGGAGTGTCTTTGGAAGGCGTCGCGCGTGAAGCGAACGGCCACATCGATGGCAATGCTGGATCACGCGGGAGTGGTTGCGTGCGAGTTCCTCGAGAAGGTCCGCAAAGGGAACTTCGAGGTCCGATCGCTGAAGGAGTTGCGCGGGTATCTGGCCGGGAACCTCCGGTGGAAGGACGGCGACGTGCGCAAGGCGGAGAAGCGCGGCGCGAAGTCGATGGGGGACTTGGATTCGATTGCGGGGGATTCGAAGCCGAGCGCTGATGTTCCCGCGAGCAGCGATTCACCCGACCCCGCTTCGGCGCGCGAGTTCGCGGCCGCGCTCGCGCTGCTCGAGCGCTTCATCGCCGTGCACGGCGGCGAAGGCGCCGGCGAGGAGACGGTGGTCGCAAGGGTCGCGAACGAACTCGTGGGCTACATCCGCTTCGCGAACTGCGCCGCGGCCGACCGGCCGCAGTTGCCGAAGTGCAACGTGAAGCCGTTGTTTGAAGTGGCCGCGATGCAGCGAGGCCTCTTGTCCGCGCGCGCGTGGTGGAGCACGCAGACCGCGACGATCCGATCGAGCACCGCATGGCGTCGCGTGAGCGAGTTCGACATCGGCGGCGTCGACGGGTTTGCCGTGTGGTACGCCGGCCGGCTTCTGGAATCGGAGGAGCCCTACGAAGCGCACGCCCGTCACCTGAAGCGCTTCCGCGAAGCGTTGGACGAGCTACTCGAAGGGGAACGCGCTCCTCTGGCCGGGTGGTTGGTGCGGGCGATCGTCGATGGCGAGACGCCGCTACTCGGCTACGGCAAGGCAGCGGATCACCGGTTGCCGCGCGGTGCGAGGCGGCGCGGGCTGAAGCGCGAACCGCTGATCCGCGCGCTGTTCACGATCGAGCGCGCCGAGACCGCGAGCCTCGCGTGCCTGCAACCGCCAGATCAGCTCCTCGCCCTCGCGGTGCGGAGCGCTCGTGGTCCGAGCAACCGGCATGCGCGGAGATTCCCGCTCGAGGTCATCGCCGAACTGCGCGGCACGAGCTTCGATCATCTCGTCGAGCGCGTGTCCACGGTCGCCGAGATGCTCGAGGATGCGTGTGAGGGAGACGCCTGGATCATGCGGCTCGCCGAGCGCATGCAGTCCGGCGGCCGCGAGCCCTTCGATGGCGCGAGTCTCTCGACCGCGCTCTGGTGGATCGCCGCCGCGGGCGAGCGGGCATTCGCGAGGCTCGATCAACCGTTGCAGGATCGAGTGTGTAGCGTGCGCGACTGGCTCGCTGATCGCGTGTCGGGGCCGTGCCCGGTCGACCTCGCGGCCGCGACTGAAGCCGGCGTGGCACTACACGTGGCTGACGCTTGGCAGGGCTGCTGCGAGCTTTCGCGTGCGCTCCTGACCGGCGAGTCCTTTGTCTCGGCCGAGCCGGGTGAGGAGGCGCGGGTGACGCTCGCAGCGCTGTGGACCATCCAGACCGCGAGCGCGCGGTCCATGTCGAGCCTCGATGATCCAGGGCGTGCGCTCGTGGATCTCATTCGCGGTGGCTCACGCGAATCGCTGCCCTTGCTCAGCAACTGCGACCGCACCGCGATGATCCGCCTCCGACTCCAGCAAGTGTGCATTGCGCCAGGCGGAGGGCGAGAGGCGACCGAGAGGGCCAAGAAGGTCATCGACGCCGCTCTCGATGGCTGCGTGCAGGAGATCGCGCGCAAGATCCAGTCCGCCGCGAAGGCCAGCTGATCCGGAGGAACAACATGAACGAGATCCTGAACACGATTGAAGCCCTGCGGATCGAGATGCGCTGCCGACTGCACTTCGACGAATCACACGAGGAACGCCTCGGGTGGGCGCGAGGCCTGCTAGAGCGAAGCGACGAACACGCGCGCTGCGAAGGTCTGCGCATGCTTGCGACCTGCGACACGGCGGCTGCCGAGGACCTGTTGCTTGCTGCGCTCGAGAGTCCGCGCGGAACGTGCGAGCGCGAGGTCGCCGTGCTCGCCGCTCGTGCGCACGCCACGAGTGAACGGGTCAAGTGCGCCCTGCTCGCGCTCCTGCGCGACATTCGCGAGAAGGCTGCCACTCGCGCGGCGTGCGTGTGGTCGCTACGCGCCGAGCCCGACGAACGCGTCCTGGCGGAGTTCCGTGCGCGGTGCGCCGACGGGGACGAGATCGCGCCCTTGCGCGAGCTGATCGGCAGCGAGTTGATGGCGTGGGGATTCCAGCCCGAGCTTGCGGAAACCGCGATTCCTCCGGCCTGGGTTGCAGTCCCCGAGCGCACGCGAGAGGCCCTCGCGGATTTCACCAACTGGTTGGAGCAGGCCGGACACGAGTTCCGCTTGCAGTTCCAGCGTGTGATCGAGTTCCTCTCGCAGCGCGTGGCGCGACGGCTCGAACCGAGCTTCGCGACCTTCGGCGCAGCCGGGAGTCAGGGAGCGAGGGATCTCCACGTCGACTACTTCCCGGGAGCCGACGATCGCACGGGTCTGCCCCCTTCGTTCAGCGTGACCGTTCGCGGCGGCATCCGTTGTGAACGGGTCGAGGAGGGCCGCCGCCTCGTCATGGATCTCGACCCGAGTGCCGACTTGATTCCCAAGTTCCGCAGGTTGATCGACGACGGTGCGAGTGGCTCGGGTGCGAAGGCCTGGTTGCGGTTCAAGATGAAGTCAGAGCACACGATCGGCGAGCGCGACGAGTACCGACTCATGGCGAAGCTCGAACTCGATGCGGAATCCGGCCGCGCGCGGATCGTCGCGGCAGGCGGTCCGGGTAGCGTTCCGACCCTGCTCGAACGCGGCCTTGGCGCGGAGGTGAGCTGCACGGTCTCGCTGTTCGGGATCGATCCGATCGCCTTCGCCGACCCGAAGCGAGCGCAGTCGTGATTGCAGAGGGAGTCGCAGGCCAGCGGCGCAGACGGCCTGTCGGCGCATTGCGCCACCTCGACCTGGGCGATCCGACCTCTCGAGTGCACGCGTCCAAGCTCAGCGCGCCGCATGCACCATGCGCACCAGCTCCGCCCCGGCCGCCGCTGCCGCGGCTTCGTCCAAGAAGCCCCGGGTCAGGACGACGATCACCCAGGGCCGCGGCCCGAAGGGATCGACGATCGCGGCGTCGTGGGCGATGCCGGTGATCGAGCCGGTCTTGTGCGCGACGGCCGTTCCCGGCGGCAGACCTGCCGGGATCATGTCGCGGAACTCCTGGCCGGCGAGGATCCCGAGCATTGCGCGGCAGGACGACTGCGATGCCGCGCGGCCCGTCCCGATCGCGCGCAACAGCACGAGCAGGTCCTTCGCGGTGACGACGTTGTTCAGCCCGGCGCGGAACGCCGTGCCGTCTTCCACGCCGCGGAGCACCTTCATCCCGTGCACGGCGCCCAACGCCTCGATCGTCGCCTGCACGCGCGTGGGCCCGAGGCGCTCGATGAGGAGGTTCGTCGCGAGGTTGCTGCTGCGGCGGATCATCCGCGCGATCAACTCGCGGACCGGGATCGCCGAGCCCACCGACGTGAACAACCCGGGATCGCTGTCGTCGCCCGGCTCGAGCGAGTAGGCCGAACCGTCGACGATGCTGGCGAACTCGTTGCGCACGAGGAGCGGGGCGTCGAGATCGAGGTCGTGGGCGTCGGCGCGGCGGAAGGCCTCGATCATCACCGCGAGCTTCATCGTGCTGGCGGCGTGGAAGACCGTCGTGGCGTCGATCTCGCACGCGGTCCCGCCGGAGAGGTCCGCCCAGGCGAGCGCGATCGTCGCGCCGGAGTGGGTCGCGATCGCCGAACGCAGTGCGTCGCCGAGCCCATCGCACGGTGCCGGCGTCCGACACGAGACGAGCAGGCCGAGCGGGACGGCGAGGACGAATTCGGCCGGGCGGAGCACGCGCGGATCGGAGCAGCCGGCTCCCGCTCCCGCGAGCCCGAAGCTGGCCCCGGGCGCGCCGCCGCCCTAGAGTCCCCGCCCGACTGACCGGCGCAGGCGCAGGAGGGATCCGGCGCGGCGCCGGCGGGCGTCCTTTCGGGCGTCCGCCTCCCATGCCGATCACGGCCCAGTCCGATCCATCCGAACCAAGACAGCGTGAGTTTCACTTCCCTCGGGCTGAAGCAGCCCATCCTCCTGGGAATCGCCGCGGCGGGGTACGAACACCCGACGCCGATCCAGGTGCAAGCGATCCCGATCGCAATGTCGGGGCGCGACATCGTCGGACTCGGCCAGACCGGCAGCGGCAAGACTGCTGCCTACGGCCTGCCGATGCTCGACCGGCTGGTCGGCGGCGAGCCGGGTCTCCGCGGCCTGATCCTCGTCCCCACCCGCGAACTCTGCGTGCAGGTCGCCGAACACCTGCGCGTGTTCGCGCAGTTCTCCGGCCTCCACGTGCGGACCGCCTTCGGCGGCATTCCACTCGGCGTGCAGGAGGCCGCGATCAAGCGTGGCCTCGACGTGCTCGTCGCGTGCCCCGGCCGCCTCCTCGACCATCTGCAGTTCAACACGGTCAACCTCGACCGCATCGCGATGCTCGTCCTCGACGAGGGCGACCGCATGCTCGACATGGGCTTCATGCCGCAGATCGGGCGCATCCTGTCGCGGATGCCCAAGAAGCGTCAGAACATGCTGTTCAGCGCGACGATGCCGAGCGACATCGAGCGGCTCGTGCGCGACAACTTCGGCGAGTTCGAGCGCATCCAGGTCGGCGAGCTCTCGCAAGCCGCGACGACGCTCACGCACCGCTTCGAGTCGGTGCCCGCGACGAGCAAGGAACGACGGCTCGAGCAGATCCTGCGCGAGCGCCCGGGCACGGTCCTGATCTTCGTGAAGACCAAGAAGCGCTGCGAGGAACTCGGCCGCAAGCTTCAGCGCGCCGGACTGCCCGCCGATTCGATCCACGGCGACAAGAGCGCGGAGTCGCGGCACGTCGTGTTGCAGGGCTTCATCCGCGGCAAGATCCGGCACCTCGTCGCGACGGACGTCGCGGCGCGCGGGATCGACGTCAGCGACATCGGGCTCGTCCTGAACTTCGACATGCCGCGCGCGGTGGAGGACTACGTGCACCGCGTCGGGCGCACCGGCCGCGCCGGGACCGAGGGCGAGGCGCTGAGTCTGGTCGGCAAGGCCGACGTCGGCATCCAACGCCAGATCCTCGCGCACCTCGGGAAGACCGCGACCGCCGCCCGGATCGAGGTCGACGGCAAGATCGTCTCCGGCGAGGGCGTTCCGTCGGGAACGGCGAGGGGCAGGTCTCGCGAGATCGAAGCGGAAGCCCCGCGCGCGCGACGCCGCGAGGGTCCGCCGCGCGGGCAAGAGACCGAGCGCGCCTCCGCTCCCGCACGCGCTCCCGCTCGCGCGCCCGTTCCCGCCCGCGCCGCCGCGCCGGTCGTGCGTCGCGCCGCGGATCGCGCCGTGACGCTCAGCGCCGCGAAGAGCGTCTCGCCGCCCAACGACGACGGCTTCGGCGACGGCATCGCCGACCCGGCGCCGTCGCGCACTCCGCAGCAGGCGGGAGGTCCGCGCGCGCGACGCCGTTGAATCGACGTCGTATCAGGGCCTACTCCGCGCCCGACGCGAACCACCACCGATGATCGGAATCGTCTTCGACCCGAACTACTTCCTCTACGTCGGCCCCTTCCTCCTCCTCGCGCTGTGGGCGCAGTGGAAGGTGAAGGGGACCTTCGCCCGCTACGCCGGCGTCCCGCTGCGCACCGGGGTCTCCGGCGCCGACGTCGCCGCCCTGATCCTGCGCAGCTCCGGGCTGCCCGACGTCCGCATCGAAGCCGTCGCCGGGATGCTCGGCGACCACTACGACCCGAGCACGCGCACCGTCCGGCTCTCGCATGAGGTGCTCACCGGTCGCAGCGCGGCCGCCGTCGCGGTGGCGGCGCACGAATGCGGCCACGCGCTTCAACACGCCCAGGGCTACCGCGCGATGCAGGTGCGGACGGCGCTCGTGCCGGTCGTGAACCTCGTCAACACGCTGGCGATGCCGATGTTCCTGTTCGGCATGTTCCTGGTGCCCTTCAAGGTCTTCGCGTTGATCGCGGTGATCGCGTTTGCCGCCGGCACGCTGTTCCACCTCGTGACGCTGCCCGTCGAGTTCGACGCCTCGTCGCGCGCGATCCGGATCGTCGAGCAGTCGGGCATCGCGACGGCCGAGGAGATGGTCGGGGTGCGCAAGGTCCTCTACGCCGCGGGCTTCACCTACCTCGCGGCCACGCTGATGTCCGCCGCCGAGCTGGTCTACTGGCTCGTGCGCTCGGGTGTGATCGGCGGCAACCGCAACGACGACTGATGCGCCGCGGCGCGTGCTCGACGCGAGAGGGGGCTGTGGCGACGGCCCGGAACGCGGCCTAGCATCGCCCCCGATGTCTCCGCGAGAAGCGCCGGACCGGCGCAAGACCCTCGGCGAGTTCCGCGTGAACGGCGAGCGGCGTGAGGTGGCCTACGAGCCGCATCGCACGCTGCTCGAAGTACTCCGCGAGGACCTCGACCTCACCGGCACCAAGCACGGCTGCGAACTCGGCGAGTGCGGGGCCTGCACGGTGCTCGTCGACGGCGTTCCCGTGCTGTCCTGCCTGACCCTGGCGCAGGAGGTCGAGGGCTGCGCGATCGAGACCATCGAAGGCATGGCGGACAAGGGCGAGCTGCACCCGCTGCAGGACTTCTTCGCGGAGCTCGGCGCGTCGCAGTGCGGCTACTGCTCGTCGGGCTTCATGCTCGCGAGCAAGGCCCTGCTCGCGCAGAACCCGTCGCCGTCGCGCGACGAGATCCGGGTCGCGCTCTCGGGCAACCTCTGCCGCTGCACCGGCTACGTGAAGATCTACGAGGCGGTCGAACTCGCCGCGAAGAAGCTGCGCGGCGAGCCGTGCGAGCCGAGCCGGGAGTGCACGCATGGGCGCTGACGCAGCGGGCAGCGGCGCGCCGATCGAGCGACCGGAGGGGCGCTACCTGCACGGCGTGCCGGACGCCGACCTGAAGGTCGTCGGCAAGCCGTGGCGCAAGATCGACGCGCGCGCACGGGTCACCGGTCAGACCCGCTTCGCGGACGACCTGTTCGCGCCGCGCATGGCCTACTGCAAGCTGCTCCGCAGCACGCAGGCGCACGCGCGCATCGTGCGGATCGACGCGAGCGCGGCGGAAGCGATGGAGGGCGTGTATGCCGTCCTGCTGGGCAAGGACCTGCCGATCACCTTCGGCATCCTCCCGGTGAGTCAGGACGAACACACGCTGTGCATCGACAAGGTGCGCTTCGTCGGCGATCCGGTCGCGGCCGTCGCCGCGGTCGACGAGGACACGGCGTGGGAGGCGTGCCGCAAGATCGTGGTGGAGTACGAAGCGCTGCCGCTCGTCACCGACGTGTTCACCGCCGCGGCGACCGACCCGGAAGCACCGCACGAGCACCGCATCCACGACTACGGGCGCCTCGGCAACTTCCACCGCCAGGAGAACCTCGAGTTCGGCGACCTCGCGCAGGGCTTCGGTGAGAGCGACCTCGTCCGCGAGGACTTCTTCTTCTTCGAGGGCAACACGCACCTCCCGATGGAGGAGCATGCGACCCTCGCGACGTTCGATCCCGACGGCAAGCTCTGCGTGCAGTCGAGCACGCAGACGCCGCACTACCTCCACCGCGCCCTGGCGAAGGTGCTCGCCGAGCACGTGCCCGCGCACAAGATCCGCGTGATCGCGTGCCCGAACGGCGGCGGCTTCGGCGGCAAGAGCGATCCGTTCAGCCACGAGATCGCCGTCGCGATGCTCTCGATCAGGACCGGACGTCCGGTCAAGGTCACGCTGACGCGCGAAGAGGTCTTCTACACGCACCGCGGCCGCCACCCGGTGCTGATGCGTTCGCGCATCGGCGTCTCCCGCAGCGGACGCATCAAGGCGCTCGACTTCGAGACGCACCTCGACGGCGGCGCGTACGGCAGCTACGGCACCGCGAGCACCTTCTACACGGGGGCTCTGCAGTGCGTGACGTACCACGTCGAGAACTACTGGTTCCGCGGCGCGCGCTACTTCACGAACAAGGCGCCGTGCGGACCCAAGCGCGGGCACGGCACGCCGCAGCCCCGCTTCGCACTCGAGGTGCAGATGGACAAGCTCGCCGTCGAGCTCGGCCTCGATCCGGTGCGCATCCGCAAGGACAACCTCGTGCCGGCGAACTCGCTGACCGCGAACTGGATGCGCGTCGGCACGATGGCGCTCGGTCGCTGCATCGATCAGGTCGTCGCCGGCTCGGGCTTCCTCGATCGCTGGCAGAAGCTGCCGCACGGCAAGGGCGTCGGGCTCGCGTGTTCGAGCTACCTCTCGGGCGCCGGCCTGCCGATCTACTGGAACGCGATGCCGCACTCGGGCGTGCAGCTCAAGCTCGACCGCAGCGGGCTCGTCACGGTGTTCTGCGGCAGCACCGACATCGGGCAGGGCAGCAACTCGATCCTCGCCTACGTCGTGGGCGAAGTGCTCGGGCTCGATCCGCAGGACCTGCGCATCGTGACGTCGGACACGGATCTCACTCCCGTCGACCTCGGTAGCTACAGCTCGCGCGTGACGCTGATGACGGGCAACGCCGCGCTGCAGGCCGCGGAGCGTGCGCGCGACCTGATCGCTCCGCACGTCGCGGACAAGCTCGGCGTGCCGCGCAACCGGATCGGCTTCGCGAAGGGTCGCGTGTTCGACGTCTCCGATCCCGACCAGGGCATGCCGTTCGCCGACGCCGTGCAACTCGCGGAGAGCAAGCTCGGCACGATCGGCACGACCGGCTCCTACCGGCCGCCGAAGTCGCCCGCGCGCTACAAGGGCGGCGGAGTCGGACCGAGCGCGAACTACTCGTTCACCGCTGCCGTCGTCGAGGTCGACGTCGATCCCGAGACCGGCATCTACACCGTGCCGCGCATCTTCGTCGCGCACGACATCGGCCGTTCGATCAACCCGTGCCTCGTGATGGGGCAGGTCGAGGGCTCGGTCTACATGGGACTCGGCGAAGCGATGATGGAGGAGATGAGCTATCGGTCGGATCGCTTCGGCGTGCACAAGATCCCGTCGATGCTCGACTACAAGTCGCCGACGACGATGGAGATGCCCGAGCTGATCACGTGGCTCGTCGGCGATCCGGACCCGAATGGGCCGTTCGGCGCCAAGGAAGCCGGACAGGGACCGCTGCTGCCGATCATGCCCGCGGTCGCGAACGCGGTGTTCGACGCCGTCGGCGTGCGCGTCGACGAAGTTCCGATCACGCCCGAGAAGGTGTTCGAGGGGATCGAGCGCGCGCGCAAGGGCAAGGAACCACGGGTCGGTCCCACGAAGACGCCGCATGTCGACTGGCCGGAAGCGCGGAAGGTTCGCACGCCCTGGCAAGGCGGAACCGGGCTCGAGGTCGAGCGCGAGCAGGAGGAACTCGCCGCGGCGCGCGCGAACGGCGGCGCGTCGCGCGAGCGGAGGGGCGACTGATGCTGCGGCTGCCGAAGTTCAGCTACCACCGGCCGGCGAGCGGCGCGGAGGCCGTGCGGATCGTCGCGGCGCACGGCGGCGAAGCGCGCTACGTCGCGGGCGGCACGGACCTCTATCCCAACATGAAGCGCCGCGTGCAGCGGCCGGGGCACGTCGTGGCCCTGTCACGCTGCCAAGACCTGCGCGGCATGCGCGGCGAGGCGCGGAGCGGCGTGACGATCGGCGCGATGACGACGTTGAGCGCGATCGAGCACGACCCGCGATTGCGCGCGGAGTATCCCGGCTTCGTCCATGCGGCGTCCGTCGTCTCCACGCCGCTCCTGCGCAACATGGGGACGATCGGCGGCAACCTGCTGCTCGACACGCGCTGCAACTACTACGACCAGAGCCACGAGTGGCGTGAGTCGATCGACTTCTGCAAGAAGTGCGACGGCTCCACCTGCTGGGTCGCGCCGTCGAGTCCGCGCTGCTGGGCCGTGCAGTCGAGCGACACGGTGCCGCTGCTCTGCGCGATCGACGCGTCGGTCACGCTGCTCGGCGCGGACGGCGAACGCCGCGTCCCGTTGCGCGCGCTCTACCGCGACGACGGCATCGACTTCGTCCAGAAGCGGCACGAGGAACTGCTGACGGCGCTCCATCTCCCGGCGACGAACGGCTGGCGCGCGTCGTACCGCAAGCTGCGCCGGCGCGGCAGCTTCGACTTCCCCGTGCTCGGGGTCGGGGCCTGCCTGAGCATGGACGGCGATCGCGTCGCCGAACTCGACGTCCGCATCGGCGGCGCCGGCTCGTGGCCGATTCCGGCGCAGAAGACGGTCGAAATGCTCCGCGGCGCCGTGCTGCGCTTCGACGATGCGGCAAGCGACGAACTGATCCGCGCCGCCGCGCAGGAGGCCTACAAGCCGACGCGCGCGATGGACAACACCGATCTCGACGCGCACTGGCGCAAGAAGATGGCGCCGGTGTTCGTCGCGCGCGCGATCCGCGACTGCCTCCCCGGCGCACCTCCGCGGCGCGACGTCCTCGGATGAGCGCGCGCCGGAAGCGGCGCTGGATCCATCGCATCGCGGCGATCACCGTCGCCGTCGGACTCGCGCTTGCCGCGGGCGAAGTCCTCTGTCGCTTCGCCTGGCCGACGCCGCTCGCGATCCCGGGCACCGAGCGGAAGGAGTGGCGCGAGAACCCCGAGTTCGCGAAGCGCTTCTTCGTCGCGGACGCCGAGCTCGGCTTCGCGCCGCGGCTCGGCAACGAGGTCTACGGACTCGACGGCTGCCGCCTGCACGCCTATCCGAGCGAGCGCGTTCCCGGCACGCGGCGCGTGATGTTCCTCGGCGACTCGGTGACGTTCCGCGACCGCATCGTCCGCGCGATCCGCGCGCGCGCGGGCGAGGCCGGCATCGAGTACTTCAACGCCGGGGTCGAGGGCTTCAACACGACGCAGGAACTTGCGTGGTACCGCCGTCACGCCGCCACGGTGCGTCCCGACCACGTCGTCCTCGCCCTCCACCTCAACGACTTCGAAGCGNNNNCGTCGTCCTCGCCCTCCACCTCAACGACTTCGAAGCGGGGCTCGTCGCCTTCCACGACGAGGAGGACCGGTTGGTGGTCGTCACTCCGGAGCGGAGCGGATTGCGGCTCTGGCCGTGGTTGTTCCGAACGAGCGCGCTCTATCGCCGCGCCCTCGCCGTGTGGTCCGCGCGCAGCGGCGCGCACGACTTCGAGCGCGGTGCCGCCTCGGTGCGCGACGCTCTCGCGGCGCTGCGCGACGACGTCGTGCGCGACGGGCGGACGCTGACCGTCCTCGCGTTGCCGGCGTTCGTCGCGAGCGCGGACTGGAACGACCTCGAGCGCAGCACCTACGCGCGCGGCCTCGCGATCTGCGGCGAACTCGGCATCCAGGTCTTCGACCTGCGCCCGGCGGTCGACGAGCTCGCGGCCGCCGGCACCGCGATGGAGGAGACGCCAGGCGACCGCTGGCACCCCAACGACGCCGCAGCCGCGGCGATCGCGCGCCTGCTCGAGCAAGCGGGCTTCCGCCCCTGACCTTGCATCCGGCCGGGCACGGTCCAGACTCAGGCGACCCGACCGTCGCGCGCGTCGCACGAGGCCGGAATCCTCCCAGAGCAGGCCGACCCATGAAGACCTTCGCCCTCGCCGTCACGCTCGCCGCGCTCTGCGGCTGCGCCGCCCCTCCCGCTCCGCAGACCCCTGCCGCCGTCAATCAGAACTGCGTGATGCAGGTCGACCACGAGGTCGACCCCGACGTCACGACCAACTGGCGCGGAACGACGCTCGCCTTCTGCTGCAACAAGTGCAAGACGAAGTTCGACGCGCTCGACGACGCCGGCAGGAAGGCGGCGGTCGACAAGGCCGGCATCGCCGTCAAGTGACGGCGAGCCGGGCTCCCGCTGTTCAGTTGTTCACGCCGTTCTTGTAGCCGCGCGTCGTCGGCGCCGCGTCCCACACGTCCGGCCAACCGTCGAGGTCGGTGTCCATGCGCAGCGGGAGGTTGGCGCCGTAGGCCGGGATCACGTTGCGACCCGCGAAGGAGCGGATCGTCACGCCGTCGTGGTTGACGGTCTGGCCCTGGATGCGCAGCGGCACGCGGAACAGCCACTCGGCGTTGAAGCGCTCGGGGCCCGTGTCCTGGCCCGCGACCATGAAGTTCGACGAGATGCGGTTGTCACCGTCGATGTCCGCGGGGAGCGATTCGATGTCGTAGAGCACGAGCTTGCCGAGGAAGGCGAGCAGGGTCGCGCGCTGCGAAGCCTTGGCCTGCTGCCACAGCGCCTTCGACGCCGCACCCTCGCCGTCATGCCGCTGGATCGCGTGTTCGATCGTGAGCGACTGGCCGTCGTGGCCCCACGGGAAGCCGCTGCCGACGCCCCACAACGGCGGCGTGCGCCAGGTGCGGTTGATGGACCCGCCGAAGTCGATCTCCTGGAAACCGGCGCCCATGTCGTGATGCGCGAGATCGGAGAAGAAGCCCCGCACGTCGTACGCGCGCAGGTCGCGCACGTAGCGATCGGCCTGCTGGCGGTAGAGCTTCACGAGTCGGCCGGTGAGCTGGTTGCGCTGCGCGTCCCAGCGCACGTCGAGGTCGAAGAAGCGGCGGTCGCCGGCGAACCGCGGCTGCTGCGGCGAATGGCCGAGCTGCTCGATGCGCCAGTCCGGGACGTGGCAGTCCGTGCAGCGGAACTCGCGCAGCAACTCGACGCCAGCCTCGTACTCGCGCTGCGTGCCCGCGAACGCCGGGCGCGGCGCGTTGAGCATGAACCACTCGCCGAGATCGAGGTCGCCCTCGGTGATCTCGGAGAGGTGGCCGTCACGATCGGGGTCGTCGCGGCTGAAACCGAGCGGGTCGAGCGAGTTGCCGGCGTCGGGCGCCTTGTGCGTCGCCGGGAACTGGATCGCACCGGAGATGGTCGGCAGGCTCACGCCATCGCCGTCGGGATCGTTGCGCGTCGACGGATCGTGCGCCTCGAGTCCGCCGTGCGCCTTCCACGGATCCCAGAGGAACGCGCGGTTGGTCGGGTTGAGAGCCGAGCGTCCCACGCCCTGTCCCCAACCCCACACCACCATCTCGAAGTTGTAGCCCGCGGTCGCCACGCCATCGACCTGCGTGGCGCCCGGAACGACGCGTCCCTGCGCGTCGACGTACCACACGCGGAAGATGTTGTTGAGCGACGGCTTGCCGGTCGCGCCGGCGTTGAGCCGCGGGTTGCCGTAGTTGACCTGGCGTCCGCCCGGTCCGGTCTCGATCCACAGGCTGCTGCCCGCGGCCTGCGCTTCCGCCGCGGACACCCAACCGTTCCGGTCGGCGTCGACGCGCGCGAGGATCTTCTCGCGGGTCTGGATCGCGAGCATCTCGACGATCCCGGCCCCGTAGTAGTGCGGCGAGTTGCGGCCGAGACCGGAGTCCTTGTGGAAGGTCACGCCGCCGCCGGGATTGCCCTGCGGCAGGTTGTGGCAACCCGAGCAACTCACCTGGTTGTTCGCGGTGATCTTCCTGGTCGTGCCGTCGGGCATCGGTCCGCCGAGGTTGCTGATCAGCAGATCGAACACGCCGTCGCGCTCGCGGAACTCGCGGAAGTTCAGGTTGCGGCCGAGCTGGTAGGCGAGGAACGGATCGCGTTCCAAGAACCACGCGGTGCCGCCGCGGAGCGAGGAGTCGGTCGTGTGGATGCCGCGCACGCGGGGTTCCTTCACGGAGCGGCCCGAGCAATCGACGTCGGGCTGGCCCGAGCCGACGAGCGAGCCGCGCTCGGCGAACTGGGCGGTGACGCTCCCGGCGGCGAGTCCGACGCACAGGAGCGGGAGAAGAGCGGAGCGGATGGGGGACTTCATGGGGGCGAGCGAACGAGCGGTTCGGCGCGAGAGACTAACTCGCGCAAGGCGACGTGGTCGGTTCGACGCCGCGCGCACGGTCCCCGGTTCCGTCCGAGGGATCGCGAGATGACCGTGACCCGAATCTCGCCGCGGAGAATGGCCCCGTCGATGCGGTCGGCCGCAGCCGATTCACCCGCTCGTGCGACGACCTGTGCGGCTCGCGGGCTCAGTCACGTCCCGGAATGGGCACCGGCGGGACCGGCAGATCGCTCCACTCGTACGTCTCCGGACCGAGCCGATCGGACGCGAGCGCCTCGTCCCAGGTGACGACCCGACCGCTGTAGGTCGCCATCCGGCCCATCACCGCGGTCAGCGTCGACTCCGCCCCGTAGCGCGCCTCGTTGTAGACGTTGCCCGTACGGATCGCCGCGAAGAAGTCGTCGTGCTCGGCCTGATAGGGTTCGTTCTGGTCCTTGCGAGGGAACTGCCAGGCGTTCTCGCCGGTGATCGTCCAACCGCCGGTGTTGAGGTCCGCGCGTCCCTTCGTGCCGACGACGTGCTCACTGACCTGGTTCGCGCAGCCTTCGATCTGCCGGCACTGGCTGAACATGAAGCTGCCGTCGGCGAACTCGAAGTGCACGTCGTGGTGGTCGTAGATGTGGCCGTACTTCGAATCGGTCCGCACCTGACGCCCGCCCATGCCCATCGCCCGCACGGGGTGCGCCGCCTTCGCCCAGTTGATCACGTCGAGGTTGTGGATGTGCTGCTCGACGATGTGGTCGCCGGACAACCACGCGAAGTAGAGCCAGTTGCGCATCTGCCACTCCATGTCGGACCACTCGGGACGGCGGTCCTTGTGCCAGAGCAGGCCCTGGTTCCAGTAGCAGCGCGCGGCGACGACGTCGCCGATCTCGCCGCCGTGGATGCGCTTCATGGTCTCGACGTAGCCGGTCTGGTGATGGCGTTGCAGGCCGACGCCCACACAGAGCTTCTTCTGGTCGGCGACGTCCGCCGCCGCGAGCACCTGCCGCACGCCCGCCCCGTCGACCGCGACCGGCTTCTCGACGAAGACGTGGCGGCCCTTCTCGACCGCGTACGCGAAGTGGGCGGGACGGAAGTGCGGCGGCGTCGCGAGGATGACCACGTCGACGTCGGCGTCGACGACGCGCTGGAAGGCGTCGAAACCGACGAAGCGCTTGTCCTCGGCGACCGCGACCTTCGCCGACACCCCCGACTGCGGATGCGCGAGCGCGCGCAGCCCGTTCATGAGGTTGTCCGCGAACGCGTCGCCCGCGGCGACGAGCTTGACGTTGCCCTTGGTCGACAGCGCGTTCTGCGCGGCGCCGATGCCGCGCCCGCCGCAGCCCACCAGGCCGATCTTGAGTTCTCGGTCGTCCTGCGGAGAGCGGCGCAGGTCGGGGACGCGGCGCACGTCGATCGCATGGAATGCGGCGGCCGCGGCGGACGCGGCGAGGAACTCGCGGCGGGTGGACGGACGGACTTCGGTCATGGCGGCGGAAGGGAGAGGGGACGGTGGTCGCAGGCGGCGGACTCTATCGACGAGCTTTGCCTCGCCGCCATTGAATGGCCAAGAGACCGTCGCACTATGGCCGCCGTGCGTCCACTCGAAGACCTGCTGCGGCGACGTGCGCGGACTCCGCTCGCTCTACGCGCCATCCTCACCCTCGTCGGCCTCGCGGTCGCGGGGCTCCTCGTCCTGATCGCGGCGTTCTCGTCGTGGTACACGGTCCCGACCGACAGCAAGGCGGTGATCAAGCGCTTCGGGCGCGTCGTCGCCGTCACCGACTCGGGTCTCCACTTCAAGCTGCCGTTCGGGATCGACACCGCGACGGTTGTCCAGACCGAGCGCGTGCTGAAGGCGGAGTTCGGCTTCCGGAGCGAAGCCTGGTCCGGCCCGGGCCCGACGCGCTACGACCGCCAGGGCGACTACGACGCCGAGTCGATGATGCTGACCGGCGATCTCAACGTGCTCGACGTCGAGTGGGTGGTGCAATACCGCCTCGTCGACCCTGACCGCTGGCTCCACGCGTCGCGTGACCCCGTCGACACGATCCGCGACGTCGCCGAGGCCGTCATGCGCCGCCAGGTCGGCAACACGCTCGGCAGCCGCGTGCTCACCGTCGGTCGCTCGGAACTCGCGGTGAACGTCGCGGCAGAGATGCAGCGGACCCTCGATCGTTACGGGATCGGCGTGCGCATCGCCGCGGTCGAGATGCAGGACACCTCGCCGCCGGAACCGGTCAAACCGGCGTTCAACGAGGTGAACGAAGCGCGCCAGGAACGCGATCGATCGATGAACCTCGCCGAGAAGGAGCGCAACGAGGTGCTGCCGCGCGCCCGCGGCGAGGCGGCGCAGACGATCTCCGAGGCGCAGGCCTACGCGCTCGAGCGCGTGAACGAGGCGAAGGGGTCCGCGGCGCGCTTCTCCGCCCTGCTCGCCGAGTACAAGAAGTCGGTCGAAGTCACGCGCCGTCGCCTCTTCCTCGAGCAGATCGACGAGGTCCTGCCGCGCGTGCAGCGGTTGGTCGTCGTCGACCCGAAGGCGGGCGGGCCGTTGCAGCTCCTCGACCTGGACGCGCCGCTCAAGGCGACCGGAGGTGGCCGATGAGCACGTTCCAGTCCGTGCCGCAACGATCGACGTCGCCGCGCGCCGTCCTCACCGGCGTGCTGATCGCGCTCGTCGCCCTGCTCGCGCTGATCACCGTGAGCGGCGGGTTCTTCGTCGTCGACGCGGGCGAGCAGGCGGTGGTTCTCCAGTTCCAGCGCCCGGTCGGCGAGGCGATCTCCGCGCCCGGCCTGCACTTCAAGCTGCCCTTCCTGCAGGACGTGACGCGCTTCGACCGGCGTCTGCTGTCCTGGGACGGGGAGCCGGACCAGATCACGACGCGGGGTCGCGAGTTCATCTCGGTCGAGACGACGGCGCGCTGGCGCATCGCCGACCCGCTCAAGTTCCTCCAGAGCGTGCGCGACGAAGCCGGTGCCCGTTCGCGCCTCGACGATGTCCTCGACTCCGTGGTGCGCGACAAAGTCTCGAGCACGGAACTCGTCGAGATCGTCCGTTCCGCGAGCTGGGCGGTCGTGCCCGAGGACCTCGAGCGCGAAGTCGTGAGCCAGGACGCCCAGAACGAGCTCGGGCGGAAGGTCGCGGTCGGGCGCGAGGGGCTCGAGCGCGCGATCCTCGACGAGGCGATCAAGGCGGTGCCCGCCTACGGCATCGAGCTGATCGACGTCCGGATCAAGCGGCTGAACTACGTGAAGACGGTCCAGACGCAGGTCTTCGACCGGATGATCTCCGAGCGGCAGCGCATCGCCGCGCAGTTCCGCTCGGAGGGCGAGGGCGAGGCGTCGCGCATCCGCGGCGACACCGCGCGCGAACTCGCCAGCCTGCGGTCGGAGGCGAAGCGCCAGGCCGAGGTCGTCCGCGGCGAAGCCGATGCGGAGGCGACGCGCGTCTATGCCGAAGCCTACGGCGCCGATCCGGAGTTCTTCGAGTACCTGCGCACGCTGGAGAGCTACGGCCGCTCGCTCGGCGAACGGACGACGCTCGTTCTCAGCGCCGACGGCGGCTACTTCGACCTGCTCCGCGGCGGTGCGCGGCGCTGAGCACACTTGTCGCCGTCGTGCGCCCGCTCCAAGATCCCGGCATGCACGTCCTCATCGAATACTGCGTGGTCTGAAACTACGAACCGCGCGCGTCCGGTCTGGGCGCAGCGATCCGTGCCGCGATCCCCGGGGCGAAGGTCGAACAGAAGCCCGGCGGACGCGGCGACTTCGTCGTCACCGCCGACGGCAAGCGCATCTGGGACAAGCGCAAGCAGGACGACCAGTTCCCCGAGCCGGGTGCGATCGTCGCGATGCTCCGCGGCAAATGAGACGGGCCGCCTCGGCCATTGCCGGAGCCTCAGTCGTTTTCGAAGCACCCGACCGCGGCCTGCGCCTCGGCGAGCGCGCGGTCGGCGGCGTTGCGTGACAGGTCGAGTCCGTCGAGCAACGAGGGCGTGGCGACGAGGTCGCGGCACAGCACGTGACCGCCCGCGAGCAGCGCCTGCTTCGCGTGGCCCGGCAGCGTCGCGAGGGCGCTGAGCGGCATCAGCCCGGCCCGCTCGATCCGGACGCGCAAGCTGTCGCCGTCGGGCACGTCCCAGCCGAGCAGGTGCAGGCGCATGCCGAGCCCGAAGCGCAAGGCGTCCTGGGAGAAGCGGCCGTTCGTGACCAGCCAGAACCTGGTGCGCCCGCGCAGGGCGTCGAGGTCGACGGCGCGCCCGAAGACGTACATCGCGGTCTTCGCGTCGAGCTTGCCGTCCTTGCGCGTCAGGAGCTTGCATTCGCAGAGCGATCGCTCGGCGCCGCGGTCCGCGACGACGTCGATCTCGTGCTCGATCAGCCGACCGCGCAGGCGGACGCCGACCTGGGTCGCGAAGCCCTCGGCGGCGAACAGCTCCGCGACGAAGTGCTCGAAGGGGAACCCGCTCGGACCGAGCTCGGCGAGAGCACGGCGGAGGTTCCAGCGCGCCGCACACGGCAAGGGACTGCGCCGCAAGGAGCGTGCGACGACGCGGTCGATCAAGGAACTCTCGATCTCGTCCGCGAGAACGCCCTCGACGTCGTGCACGACCCGCTCGCGGTCCGCGCGAGGCACTCCGACGCGCTCGAGAGCGGAGCGCAGCTTCTGCGGGCGGTACGGCTCGCGCTTCCCGCTGCGTTTGGTGACCACCAGCCGATCGAGCGGAGGACGGAAGCGCGTCGCCATCGCGCGCGGATCATTCCGGTCGCCGCCGCGCGTGGCCAGGGCGCGATCCCTACCATGCGCGCGATGGACGATGCCCGCGACGGTCGAGAACTCGTCATGCAATGCCTCGTGCGCACGCGCGAGGCCGGCATGACCCTGCTCGCGTTCCTCACCGCGCGCTTTCGCTACCGCGCGCAGGACGAATGGGCCGCGGCGATCTCGGAAGGGCGCGTCGCGATCGACGGCCGGCCGGCGACGGCGGAGCAGGTCGTCAACCGGGGCACGACGGTCGCGACGCGCCAGATGGTCCGCGAGCCCCCGGCACCGACCACGATCCGGATCGTCCACGACGGCGACGGGATCGTCGTCGTCGACAAGCCGGCGGGCCTGCCCTTCCACGCCGACGGTGCGTTCGTCACGCGCACGCTCGTGGCGCGCGCCCGCAAGCTGTGCGGGGAGGGACTCCTGCCGCTGCATCGGCTCGATCGCGAAACCAGCGGGCTCTGTTTCTTCGCGCGCAACGCGGCGACCGCCCGCTCCCTCCGCGCGGCGATGGACGTGGACGCGATCGCCAAGGGCTACGACGCGATCGTTTCCGGCGTGATCGCCGAACCGTCGTTGGTCCTCGACGCCTGGATCGGCCGCGACCCCGACAGCGCGATCGACCTGCGTCGCGCCGCGCTCCCGCCCGGCACCGCCGGCGCCCGATCGGCGCGCACCGAGGTCGAGGTCGCCGCACGCGGCCCGAGCGCGACTCTCGTGCGCTGCACGCTGCGCACGGGTCGCACGCACCAGATCCGCGTGCACCTCGCCGGGATCGGGCACCCGGTGATGGGCGACAAGCTCTACGGCAGGAGCGACGCCGAGTACCTCGCCTGGGTCGCGCACGTCAAAGCCCGCGGCGACGCGGCGTGGGGCGGACGCCTGGGCGCGCCGCGGCAGATGCTGCACGCGGCGCGGCTGCGGTTGCCGGGCGACGGCACGCGCGGGGACCTCGAGTTCGAAGCGCCGTGGCCCGCGGACTTCGCCGAGCTCGCGCGCGCGCAGGGACTCTCAGCGCCGTGACGCCTTGCCGAATTCACCGTCGAAGTCGTTCGCGCCGCGGTTCTCCAGCAGGAGCAGTCCCCAGACGGTGACGAACCACTGCAGCTTGTCCATGCGGAGGAAGAAGCTCTCGCTGCGCGACGCGAGCGCGAACAGGACCAGCGTGCTCGCGAAGATCGCTGCCGCGGCGTCGCGTCGCGCCGTGCCGCGCACGCCGGCGCAGCGCTGCCAGAAGCCGAGCAGGCGCAGCGGGATGAGCAGCGCGAACGCGATGAGCCCGGTCCATCCGATCTCGACGAAGACGTCGATCCAGGAGTTGTGGGCCTGCTTCGGATTCCAGGTCAGCACGAGTTCGCGGCCGCGGTCGGGATACCAGAACGCGCCGAAGCCGGTGCCGACGAGCGGCGCCTCTTTCGCCTCGTCGAGCACGCGTTCCCACAGGTGATCGCGGCCGGACAGGCTCGCGTCGCGGCCGGTGCTCGAGAAGAAGGCGTCGCGGAGCTCGCCGGCGCCGATCACGAGCGCGACGCCGAACGCGAGCACGAGGCCGAGCTGGATCAGGCCCGCGCGGTAGGAGTTCGTGGCGAGCAGGATGAAGACCGCCGCGCCGGTGATCGTCGTCGTGATCGACGTCATCGAGTCCGTCTTCCACAGCGCGACGGCCATCCCGGCGCGCAGCGCGTGCAGGGCGAGTCGCCGGCTCGGCAGCTCGGGTCGTAGCGCGAGCGAGAGCAGGAGGCCGACCTGCATGCACGGCCCGAAGACGTTGGGGTGACCGCTCAGCCCGGCGAGGCCCGGACGCCACGGGATGCTCCAGCATGCTCTCGACCAGAGTTGCTCCTGCGCGAGCGACAGCCAGGCGCAGGCGCCGAGCGCGAGCGTGACCGTCGTGAGGAAGAAGCGCACCGGTCGCGGGTGGGCGTCGACCGTCGCGAGCAGCAAGAGGATGCCGAAGCCGTGCACCAGAGATCGCTTGGCGGTCAGGCCGCCGTCGGTCGTCCAAGCCAGCGACGCGACGAGCAGGAGCGAGAACGCGACCCAGGGCAGGTGCAGGCCGATCCGCAGGGAGAAGCTGCCGGCCTTGGTCATCGCGTGCAGCGCGAGCAGGCCGCCGAACGTGAACACGAGCTGGCGTCGCAGGCTGAAGGTGACGTCCTCGTCGAGCGGGATCGGTTCCCACGGCAGGCGGAATCCGCCGATCAGGAAGACCAGCCAGAGCGCGGAGTAGGCGAGCGCGAGCTGCGCGGCGAACGTGCGACGCTCGGTGCCCGGCGTCACGTCGTAGAGCGTCGCGGCCGCGGTCACGACCGCGGCTCCCGCGCGGCGGCGACCGGAATGCGCCGTTCGACGCGCTTGCGACGCAGCGACGGCGCCAGGATCCGCACGTGCTGGCGGATCTCCTCGGCGCGTTGGAGGAGATACGGCTCGGTCGCGACCTTCGCCCATTGCTCGCGGAGCATCACGACGATGATCCCGAGGATGAATGCGATCAGCATCGCGGCGCCGATCGTGTCGCGCTTGCTGGGGCCGGCGCGTTCGCGGAGCGGGATCGCCGGCTTGATGATCGTGATCGCGCCCGCGGGCTGGCGCGCGCGGATCGACCACAGTTCGGACTGGCTCTCGAGCGTCCCGGCGAGGTCGCGGCTGCGCGCGGCCTGCGTCGGCAGCGCGTCCATGCGCAGGCGGACCTCCTGGACGCTGACGCCGTCCGGTCCGTAGCCGGCGTAGGCGCGTTGCCGCAGCTCCTCGATCTTGGTGCTGACCTGCTCGATCTGTTCGGCGAGGTTGCGCGCGACGTGGTCCTCCGCCGTGAAGGCCTGCAGGCGTTCGATGCGCTGCTTGGTCAGGACTTCACGGCTGGTCTCCATCTCCCGCATCATCGAGAGCAGGTCGCCGGTCTGTTTCTCGAGGTCGATGATGCCGTGCTGTTCGACGTAGCTCGCGAGCGCTTGTTCGTCGCGCTCCAGGTGGGCGCGCGCGGCGGCCAGCGATCCCTTCAGGTAGGTGACCTGCTGTTCGAGGAGCTGCCGCTCGACCGACTTGCTCGCCTCGGCCATCTCGTTGACGAGGGCGTTGGCGACGTCCGCCGCGAGCGACGGGTCCGATGCGATCACCTCCACGTTGAACATCCCCTGCTCGGTGCCGGAGATGTTCACGAGGTTGCGCATGCGATGGACGAGTTCGCTGACGCGCAGGTCGTCGGGCAGCCGCAGCCGCGACGCGAAGCGCTCGCCGATCGCGCTCAGCACGGCGTCGGAACGCAGGATCGACGAGTAGAGGTCGACGTCGGACGGGAGCATCATGGCACCCGTGTTGCCGCGGTTGGCGAGGTCGCGCGCCGTCTCGATCGAGCCGACGGTGACCTCGACGTCGAGCGGCGGCTTCTCGCGCGGCATCAAGACCGCGACGCAGGTCGAGCGGTAGTAGGGCCGTGTGACGAGGTAGCGCCCGACTCCGAACATCAGTCCGAGCGAGAGGACGATCAGGAAGAGCTGCCAGTGGCGCAGCACCGCCGACGTGAGGTCGAGGAGCGGCGCCTGCCAACCGACCGGCGGACGCAACGGCGGCGAGACGACCGCGCGCGCCGGCTCGGGCAGGCGTTCGGTCGTCGGCGTCGGTTGCGGCGCGCCGGTCTCGCTCACGTCGCGGCCCTCCGGTGTCCTGGTGCGTCGCACGCGACGCGCGCGACGGCGACGCGGAAGGCGCCGGCGAGCCGTTCGGGCGTGAACGCGATCGCCGCGGCGGCGGCGCGTTCACCGAGCGCGCGCAGGTCGTCGCGGGCGAGCGCCTTGCGCAAGCCTTCGAGCAGCGACTGCGGGGTCGCGGGATCGAAGAGCAGGCCGTCGACGCCGTCACGAACGAGATCGTCGGCGCAGCCGGCATGGATGGAGCACAGCGTGGGAACGCCGCACAGCATCGCCTCCTGCACGGTGAGTCCCCACGCATCGGCGAGCGAGGGGAACAGGTGGAGGTCCGCGCACGCGTAGTACGCCGGCACGTCGGCCATCGGCATGCCCGCGACGTGAACGACGTCGCTCTCGCGCGACGCCTCTTCGACGAGCGGAGCGAGCGGGCCGTCGCCGACGAACACGAGGCGCCACGTCGCGCGCATCGCGGTCGGCAGCGCCGACCAGGCCGCGAGCAGTTCGCGGATCCCCTTGAAGGGGACCAGGCGGCCGCAGAACACGGCGATGCGCCGGCCGGCGCCGAGCGATTCGCGCAGTCGCGCGACGGTGCCGTCCGCGCGTTGCGCGGAGAGGCGCCTGCGCACGAGTTCGACGTCGGTCGCGTTGGGAGCGTCGACGATCCGCGCGGCCGCGACGCCGTGCGTCTCGAGCACCTCACGCGCCTGCTTGCCCATGCCGACGACGGCGGTCGCGCGCGCGAGCACGGCGCCGCGCACCAACGCGCGCAGGCGGCCGGTCGCGGTGCCCATCGCGCGGCTCTGGTACGACCACACGACGTACGGCACGCGATGGAGCCGGCACCATGCCGAGGCGAGCAGGCTGCGCGGCCCGAGTTCGTGCGTCACGACGACCTGCGGCGCGAAGCGCGAGAGGTCGCGCCACAGGCCGACCGGCACGTGCGTCGTCACGACCTGCTCGACGCGCACCGGCTCGTGACTGACGTGCTTGCGGCGGAAGCGCAGCGTGCGCGATTCGACGACGTCGACGCCCGTGCAAGCGCCGTCCCAACGCCGGTCGAACTCCGTCCTGCCGTTGACGATCACCCTCAGTTCCCAGTCCGGCGTCGCCGCGAGCGCGCGGAACATCGGCGCGCGATAGGGGCTCACGACGTTCGTGAGGAACGCCACCCTCATCGAGCTCCTCCGTCGGTCGGCGATGCGTGCGTTCCGCCCGCGGTCCCCCGCTCGTCGAGCGTGCCGGCGCTGCGGTAGCCGCGCGCGTTCTCCAGGAACTTCGGGAACATCCAACCGATGAGACCGCCGGCGGCGAGGGCGAGACCCTGCAGCGCGCCGAACAGGTGCTCGGGCCGCCCGCGGATCGCCGCCGGGAGCGCCGCGCATGCCATCGGCAGCCCGACTCCGATGCGCTTGAAGAAGCGCGCGAGCGGCGCCATGCGGCCGCGTTCGCCCGCGACCAGTCGCTCGTAATTGCCGCCGCCGCGCCACGCGCGTCGCAGGATCCAGCGCAGACGGCACTGGGCGCCGTGCGCGATCTCGCGCACCGCGGAGTCCGGCGCGGCGCGGAAACGGCCGCCCGCCGCCGCGATGCGCCGGAAGAGGTCGGTGTCCTCGCCGCCCGAGCGGCCGAAGCGCGCGTCGAAGCGGTAGCCGTACTCGAAGAACCACACACCGTCGACGAGCGTGTTCGAGGTGCGGGTCCGTTCCCACGCGAGGTCGAGGCCGTCGGGTCCGGCCGGCTTCTCGAGGAACGCGCCGCGTCGCACCCAGGCCGGAGCGTCGTCAGGCAGGATCGCCTCGACGCGTCCGAACGATGCATCCGCACGGCCGGCTTGCAACGCGTCCCAGAGGCCGCGCAGCCACCAACGATCGGCGCGCTCGTCGTCGTCGATGAACGCGACGTAGCGCGCAGTCCCGAACTCGAGCGCGCGGTTGCGGGCGAGAGCGATGCTCCGCTCGGGTTCCACCGCGTAGCGGACGGCGAAGCGGGGCGCGGCTTCGGCGGCGAAGGCGGCGACCGCGGCTTCCGCCGTGCGATCGGCGTCGTTGTCGACGACGCGGACCTCGATCTGCTTCATGCCCGGCGGGAACTCGACGCAGGCTCGCCAGGGTGCCGGTCAGGAGTTGGGGCCGGCGGTAGCTCGCGATGCAGATCGCGAGGTCGGCGCCGCCGGGCTTCGGAACGACTCCGGGCTGGGGGCGCGGCCGTTCTCGACGCGTCGTCGTCATGCGCGGTTGGGACTCGGGGTCGGTGCCGAGTTCGATGCGGTAGCGGCGGCGCAGCAGCCAGTGCTTCGCCAACTGCACGCCGAACATCAGCACGAAGATCGGGTTGGTCGTCGCGTAGCGGCGGAACAGGCGGCGCGGTTCGCAGAGCAGGCGGAAGAACCACTCCATCCCGATCGCCTGCAGCCATGCGGGCGCCTGGCGCACGGCTCCGGCGTGGAAGTCGAAGGCGGCGCCGACGCCGAGCATCACGCCGGGCACGCGGCCGCAGTGTTCGGCCATCCACCGTTCCTGCTTCGGACAGCCGAGGCCGACGAGCACGAGGTCGGGCTCGAGCGCGGCGAGGCGTCGCGTCGTCGCGTCGTCCTCCTCGGGCGACAGCGTGCGGAACGGCGGCGAGATCGCGGCGGCGATCTCGAGGTCGGGGAAGCGCCGGTCGAGGTGCTCGACGAGCAACTCCAGCCGATCCGCGCGACCGCCGTACAGCACGACGCGCCAACCGCGCTGTTCGGCGCGTTCCAGGGCGCGGAGCATGGTGGTCGGCCCGTAGACGCGCGATGCGGTCTTGTGGCCGAGCAGCTTCTGCGCCCACACGATCGGCATGCCGTCGGCGACGCAGAGCGCCGCGCCGCGCAGCGCCTGGCGATGGCCGGGCATGCGCGCGCCTTCGACGACGCTGTGGACGGGGCAGAACGCGACGTAGCGCGGCTTGCCGCTCTCGATCCAACCGTCGATCCGGTCGACGACCTCTCGCATCGAGAGGTCGGCGATCGGGACGCCGAGCACCTCGGTCGCCGTCGCCGCGTTCGGCCGGGGCAGCGCGCGCGGCGTGCCGCGCAACACGCGCACGAGGGAGCGCAGCAGGAACACGACCGACATCACCAGGACGACGACGTCGTAGCAGAAGCTCTTGCGGCGGATGTAGTGCAGCTCCGCCTCGAAGCGTTCGTGCCAGTCCTCGACGAGGTCCGCGCCGAGTTTGTTGTCGACGACGGCGACCTGCGCGAGGCTCGTGAGACCCGGCTTCACCCGGTTGCGTTCGACGAAGCCGGAGATCGCCAGTCGCAGCCGGTCCTCGAGCGCGATCGGGATCGGTCGCGGCCCCACGACTTCCATCTCGCCGCGGACGACGTTCCACAACTGCGGCAGCTCGTCGATCTTCAACTGGCGCAGCAGGCGACCGACGCGCGTGATCTGCGGGTCCTTCTGCGACACGCCCAGCGCCGTGCGCTGCTCCGCGTCGACGCACAAGGTGCGGACCTTGTGGATCACGAACGGCCTCCCGCCGTGACCGCGTCGCGATTGGCGGAAGAGGAACGGACCCGGTGACGACAGTCTGACCGCCAGCCAGACGACGGGCGCGAGCGGCAGCAGCAGGAGCAGCGCGACCGCGGCAAGGCCGCGCTGTGCCATGCTCCACAGCCACGCCGAGTGGATCGGGTCGAGTTCGACGAACGCGGTGGACTCGGGCAGCGACGACTCCCAAGCGACGCGTCGTGGCGCCGGCCCGGCGCGCATCAGCGACGCGAGGCGTTCGCCGGGAGCGCGGTCCAGGTCGCGCGCGTCGACGGCGGGCGAGCCGAGCGCGGTGTGCACGTCCATGCCGTGCGACATCAGCGTCTCGATCGGCGTGCCGACGACCGCGCCCTCGGTCGCGGTGCCGTGCCATCGGGTTTCGTCGTGTCCGCCGTCCGTCGCCATCGCCTCCCCCTTCCTCCGTCGACCCTGGTCCCTCAACCGACCTCGAGGCGGTCCATCCGCCGGTTCCACATCCGCACGAGGTCCGCCATCGAGCGCATCACGCCGAGCAGGCCGCGCGCGTCGGGAGTCTCGGCGCGCCGCGCGAGGAACGCGCGGATGCGCACGTCGAGCGCGTCGACGTCGCCGGGCGCGGTCTCGTCGACCAGGGCCGACGCGCCCGCGTTCACGACCTCCTTCAGCGACGCACGGTCGAGACCGTCGACGATCGCGAGCATCAACGCGGTCGGGGTCTCGGTGTGCAGCGTGCGCACGATGTCGATGCCGAGCCTCTTGCAGTCGACGACGAACACGTCGAAGTCGTGGCCGTACGCGGTCGGGTCGTCGGTCGTCACGACGACCATCCCGGGGAAGGCCGTGCGCAGCCGTTCGGCCAGTGCGCGCGCGCCCACCGGTTCGTCGTGGACCACCAGGGTGCGGATCTCGTGGAGCATGGTTCCGTCGTGGCTTCCGATGCGACTCTCGATGCGACCTGATGAGGGTCGATCGTCGCGTCGATCGGCTCGGCGGAACGGTCGCCGGGAGCGGCGGAGCGTCCGTGCGATCGCATCGACGACAGCGCATCGGGTGTTCGACGGAGCCCTCCGCGGCGCGCGGAAGTCCGTGTGAGGCCGGGAGTTCCGCATCACGAGCGGGGGCCGTGCTCAACCTGCTTCGGGTGAACACCCGATGACAGCGAACGGTGGGCCTCCGAACCGACACGTTCCTCGACCTTCGTCTCGCCGTGCTCGGCCTCGGGCTCCTGCTCGCGGCCTGCACGGGTCCGTCCCACGTGACGGCCTTCGACCCCGTCCGCGAGGCGAACCCTCGACCGGCGTGGCTCGATCGGATCGAGGAGCGCGTGCAGGACGTCCCGCCGGAGTCGCGTCCGGATGGAGCGCGACTCGCGACGCCGACCAGGTGGCCGCCGAACGCCACGGGTGTCGCGCGCGGCCTGCCGATCGGCTTCGCGGAGCGCAAGGACGTCGTCGATGCAGCGGCGGATGCACCGCAAGGTCCGCCGCTGCAACCGGAAGGAACGCCGGACCCGACGGCCCGCGACGCGAACGGTCGCCGCGACGTCCGCGAGGAAGTGAACGGCGGCGTCGTCGTGCACGTGCACAACGTCGAGTCCGACGCGCCGCTCGAGGATGCGCCGGCTCCGCCCTCACCGCTCGAGCGCCTCTACGCCGGCGATGCCGCGAGCACGTCGACGCGGGGCCTGCGCCAGTTCGGCTACGAGTTCTTCCTCCGCGACCTCGGTCACGGCGGTCCGGCGACGATCCAGCCCGACCACGTCGTGCTCCCCGGCGACGAACTGCGCGTCGTGATGACCGGCACGTTCAAGGACCACATCTTCGGGACGGTCGAACCCGACGGCACGCTGGTCGTCCCCGAGGCCGGTTCGGTGATCGTCGCCGGTCGCAAGCTGAACGAACTCGCCGCGCTCATCAAGGGTCAGATCGAAGAGCGCGCGCATCGTCGCGACTTCAACGTCGACGTGTCGCCCGGACGTCTGCGCGGCTTCCGCGTGCACGTCGTGGGAGAGGTCGAGTCGCCCGGCGTCGTCGAGGTCATGGGTCGCGCGACCGTGCTCACCGCGCTCGCGGAGGCGAAGGGGCCGCGCAAGACCGGTTCACTGCGCGCGATCGAAGTGCGTCGCGAAGGGCGTCGCGTCGCGGTCGTCGACCTCTACGACTTCCTGCTCACCGGCGACACCAACGGTCTCGAGTCGCTGCGCGCCGACGACGTGATCTACGTGCCGTCGATCGGCGCGACCGTCGCGGTCGTCGGTGCCGTGCAACGGCCCGCGATCTACGAGCTGCGGCGCGACGCCACCGTGCGCGAGGTGCTGGACCTGGCCGGCGGGCTCACGCCGTTCACGTTCCTGCCGGGCGCACAGATCGAACGCACGGTCGAAGGCCGCGGGCGCGCGCGCGTCGACGTCGGCCTCGACGACGCGGGTCTCGAGACGCGCATGGGGGACGGCGAGGTGCTGTTCGTCGGTGCGATCGAGGCCGAGCGCCAGCCGTCGGTCGCGGTGGAAGGACAGGTCGTGCGCCCCGGCCGCTATCCCTTCCGTGAGCACATGACGGTCGCGGATCTCCTGCGCTCGGCGGACGGACTGACCGTCGACGCGTTCCTGCCCCAAGCGTTCCTGTCGCGCCAGATCGGCGAGCCGGGCAGCGTGACGATCGTGCCCGAGCGCGAAGCGATCCAGACCTCGCGCCGCGTCCTCGTCGTCGACCTCGAGCGCGCGTTGGCCGGCGATCGCGAACACGACGTCGAACTGCGTCCGCTCGACCACCTGCTGGTGCGCGCGCGGCGCGACGCCACCGCGACGCCGATCGTCGAAGTGATCGGCGGCGTGCGCGAGCCGGGAACCTACGAACTGACCGCGGGACTCACGGTCGGGCAGCTCGTCGCGATGGCGGGCAACGTCGTGCCCGAAGCGCACTACGACGAGGCGGAGTTGATCCGCCGCGTCTACGACCCCGCGGCGCGCGGACTGAGCGTGCAGCGCTATCGCTTCGACCTCGGCCGCGCGTTGCGCGACGGTGGCGACGCCGACCCGGTGCTCGCCAACGGCGACCAGCTCGTCGTGCGCATCCTGCACTCCGAACAGGTGCGCGTGGAGATCTCCGGGCAGGTGCGCTTTCCCGGGGTCTATCCGTTCCCGCGCGGGAGCCGCATCAGCGATCTGATCGCCGCGGCGGGGGGAGTCCTCTCCGACGCCGACCTCCGCGCCGCGCGCTTCGTGCGCGCGAGCGTGCGCGACCTGCAGCAAGCCCGTTTCGAGAGCCTGCGGAACTCGACCGAGGCGACCTTCCAGCGCGCGTTCGAGCAGATGGTGGCGTCGGGCTATCCCGCGGAGAGCACGGCGTCGCGCATCGCGCTCGACCAGACCCGGCACCTGCTCGAGGTGATGCAGGGCTGGCAGGTCGAGGGCCGTGTGGTGATCCCGTTCACGCGCGACGACTTCCCCGGCAGCGAGCACGACCTGGCGCTCGAGAACGGCGACAAGCTCCACGTCCCGACGCTCCAGCAGACCGTCTCGATCATCGGTCACGTCTTCAATCCGGGCGCCTTCGTCGCCGAACGCGGCGTGCGCGTGGACGACCTCCTCGCCCGCTCGGGCGGCATCGCGGAGGACGCCGACTCCGAGCGCATCTACGTCGTGCGCGCCGACGGCACCGTGCAAGGCTTCGGTCAGGAGCACTACCGCCTGTCGAAGGACGCGCCGCTCTACCCCGGCGACGTCGTCCTCGTCCCGCGCCGCCCGATGGAGCGCACGCTCGGCAATCAGCTCACCGACGTCCTCTATGCCGGGCGACGCCTCGCCGAGATGGCTCTCCTGATGGCGAACCTCGGCGACGTGAAGCAGCTCCAGTTCACCTCGCTGCTGCAGGAGCCGCGCCTCGACAGCAACGTCGACGCGCTCCAGAAGAGCCTCATCCAGGGTTCGGGGACCGGGCGTTAGGCCGCGCCGGCGTCCGATCCTCTGGCGCCGATGGCGCGGGCAACTGCATCGAGGACTCAACCCATGCAGCGGTTCCTCCGAAGTTCCGCCCCGGAGGGGTGGACTTGAGCGCACCGATCACGAAGCGGGCCTTGGTCACGGGCATCACGGGTCAGGACGGCTCCTACCTCGCGGAGCTGCTGATCCAGAAGGGCTACGAGGTCCACGGCCTGATGCGCCGCTCGAGCTCGTTCAACACCGAGCGCATCGACCACGTCTATCAGGACCCTCATGCCGGACCGAGCCGGCTGACGCTCCACTACGGCGATCTCACCGACGGCAACGCGCTGAGTCGTCTGGTGCGCACCGTCGATCCGCACGAGGTCTACAACCTCGGCGCGCAGAGCCACGTGCGCGTCAGCTTCGACCAGCCGGTCTACACCGGCGAGACGACGGGCATCGGCACGCTCAACCTGCTCGAGGCCGTGCGCGTCCATCAAGAGGAGACCGGCCGGCCGATCCGCTTCTACCAGGCGTCGAGCTCCGAGATGTTCGGGCTCGTGCAGGAGGTCCCGCAGCGCGAGACCACGCCGTTCTACCCGCGTTCGCCCTACGGCTGCGCCAAGGTCTACGCGCACTGGATCACCATCAACTACCGCGAGAGCTACGGACTCCACGCGTCGTGCGGGATCCTGTTCAACCACGAGAGTCCGCGGCGCGGCGAGACGTTCGTGACGCGGAAGATCACGCGTGCCGTCGGCCGGATCGCCTGCGGGCTGCAGAAGACGCTCTGGCTCGGCAACCTCGACGCCAAGCGCGACTGGGGCTTCGCCGGTGATTACGTCGACGCGATGTGGCTGATGCTCCAGCGCGACGAACCGGGCGACTACGTGATCGCGACCGGCGAGACGCACAGCGTGCGCGAGTTCTGCGAGAAGGCCTTCGCTTGCGTCGGACTCGACTGGGAACAACACGTGCGCATCGATCCGCGCTACTTCCGTCCCGCCGAGGTCGACCTCCTGCTCGGGGATGCACAGAAGGCGCGGCAGGTCCTGGGCTGGGAGCCGAAGGTCGGCTTCGAGGCGCTCGTCGGTCAGATGGTCGACCACGACCTCGAACTCGCGCGCCGCGAACACACCCTGTTCCGCGCCGGACACGCCGTGCATCTGCCGTCCGAGGCCTGAGAACCAGAGGCCCGAGAACCAGAGGCCCGAGAACCAGTGCGCATCCTCCTCGTCCACAACGCCTACCTCGAGCGCGGCGGCGAGGACGCCGTGTTCGAAGCGGAGCGCGATCTCCTCTGCGAGCGCGGGCACGACGTCGTCGAGTACCGGGTCTCGAACGAGCAGGTGCACGACATGGGCAAGCTCGCCCTCGCCGCCCGCGCGGTGTTCGGGCTGGGCATCCGGAAGGAGATGGCGCGCATCGTGCGCAACCACGGGATCGAGGTTGCGCACTTCCACAACACGCAGCCCATGGTCTCGCCGTCGGCCTTCGGCATCGTGCGTCGCGCCGGCGCGGCCGTCGTGCACTCGCTGCACAACTACCGGCTCGCCTGTCCTGCGGCGACGATGTTCCGCGACGGGAAGGTGTGCACCGAATGCGTCGGCCTGCCCTTCGCGAAGCCGGCGATCCGATACGGTTGCTACCGCGGCAGCCGCGTGGCGAGCGCGGTCGTCGCGACGACCACCGCGGTGCATCACGCGCTGGGGACGTGGCGCACCGACGTCGACGCGTACATCGCGTTGACCGCCTTCCAGCGGGACCTCCTGGTCCGCTCGGGACTGCCGCGCGAGCGCGTGGCGGTGATCCCGAACTTCCTCGCGCGCGATCCCGGCTCCGCGACCGGCGGCGGTCGCCGCGGCGTGCTCTTCGTCGGACGGCTCACGGAGGAGAAGGGACTGCGCGTGCTGTTGTCCGCGGTGAGCGAACTGCCGGCGGGGATGCCGGTGCGCATCGTCGGCATCGGCCCGCTCGGCGGAGAGGTCGCGCGCCTGGCCAAGGCCGACCCGCGCGTCGTCGCCGTCGGGCTGCGCAACTCCGAGGACGTGCTCGAAGAGATGCGGCGCGCGGCGGTCCTGGTCGTTCCGTCGCTCTGGTACGAGGGCATGCCGATGTCGGTGGTGGAAGCGTTCGCGAGCGGACTGCCCGTGATCGCGAGCCGGCTCGGCGGACTCGCGAGCCTCGTCGACCAGGGCCACAACGGCGTGCTGGTTGCGCCGAACGACGCCCACGAACTCGCGCAGGCGATCACGGCGATCGCGAGCGATCGGCGCCGTGTCAACGAACTCTCGGCAGGCGCCCGGGCGACCTTCCTCGCCCGCTACACCGCCGGCGCGCACCACGACGCGCTGCTGTCGCTCTATGCGGCGGCGCTCCTCGCACGGCACAGCGGCGAGTCGATCTGCATCGACCATCCCCGCGAGCACGAGGAGTTCCCCACGGAACAGGACCCGGCTCTCGCCGCCCGTTGATCCCAGGTGAGCGCGGGCGCCGCTAGCATGCGCCGCGCCATGACGTTGCCACCACCCGTCCACTGCCGGCGCAGTGCCTGGGACTCGATGCGCGTGTGTCTCGATCGCATCGAAACCCCGAGCGGCTTGCTCGCCGGCGCCTTGGCGATCGCGTCGCACGCGGACCCGGAACTCGATCCGGAGCGCGTCGAGCGCGAGATCGCATCGATCCGACACTCGATCGTGTCGCGGCTCCACGGCGACGACCACCGTGCCGCCGTTGCCCACACCCACGCGGTCCTCTTCGACGAACTCGGCTTCCGCGGCGAGACCGACGACTACTACGACCCGCGCAACAGCTTCGTCCACCAGGTGCTGGAGCGCCGTCGCGGCCTGCCGATCACGTTGACGCTGATCTACAAGCTCGTCCTCGAGCCGCTCGGTCCGCACGTCAGCGGCGTGAACGCGCCGGGTCACTTCCTCGCGCGCGTGGAAGGCGGGTCGGGCTTCACCACGATGATCGTCGATCCCTTCGCGGGCGGGCGCGTGCTCACGCCGCAGGAGGTCATCGCGCACGTGCGCGAGGTCGCCGGCGACTCGTTCCCGATCGACGCCGAACGCCTGCCGATCGCCACGCACCGCGACTGGCTGTTGCGCATGCTGCGCAACCTGATCGGCGTCTACCACGCGCGCAATCTCGAGGCGGATCGCGCGGCGATGGAAGAGCTGTCGCGGCTGCTGCGCTGACCCCCCGGTTCAGAATTCGAACTCGATGCCGAGCACGATCGCAGCGACCGAGAAGTCGGTGTCGAAACGCAGTCCGTTCTCGCTGCCGCTCGCGTCGAGCTGCGACCAGCGGTAGCCGGCGAGCGCGGTCACGTCCTGGTCCGGGAAGCGGTAGCGGGCCATGACCTCGACGTCGTGTTGGATGCCGTCGAAGTTGCCGCCGAGGCTGAGGTCGGGGTTCACCAGCCAGTCGAGGTCGAGCGAGGCGTCGCGCCACGCGACGCGCCCGCCGAGACCGAGCCACGGCGAACCGCGATCCTCCACGTGCAGCGTCTGGCTCAGGCCGCCGCCGCCGGCCTGGACCAACGAGAAGCGGGCCTCGCGGTAGCTGAGCGCCGCGCCGACCGCGAGGCGTAGTTCGAGGGCGTCGGCCGACTCGGGATCGATGCGGTGCGAGGCGATCTCGCCGAAGTACGCGACGCGCCAGGTGTCCATGGTCAGCCGCGCGTCGACGCCGTCGCCGTCGGAGAGGCGACCGAAGTCCGAGGTGAGCGAGCCGAGCACCGAGTCGGCGATGGCGACGTCGCGGTATTCGCCTTCGAGTCCGGAGAAGCCGTCGCCGGCCCGGACCACGAGGCTCCAGTCCTCGTCGCCGTTGGTCTGACCGAAGGCGTCGACGGACTGCGAAGGGTTGTCGACGATCGTCGTGCCCTGGAGCGATTGCATCGTCGCCCGGCCGTGTTGCCGGTCGAGGTGCAGGCGGGGCGAGAGCGACACGCGCGGCGTGTCGAGACCGGGCATCCCGTTGCAGGCGACGGCGACGCACGAGAGCAGGAGCGGGACGAGGTCGATGGCTCTCATGCTGGGATCGCGGTCGGGGTCCGACGTGGGGTCGGGCGCGGAGGATACGGATCGTCGGCGCGCGCGGCTATCTTCGCCGACCGATGAGCAAGTAGAGTCTCGAGCCGTTCCAACCGCGCGACTTCCTCGCGTTCGACAAACACCGCCAGGACGACCCCGAGTTCAACGCGCTGCGCCTCTCGATCCGCCGCAAGCTGAAGGCGATCGCCGACGAGGTGAAGAAGCGCGCCAAGGAACTGGGGAGCGAACTGTCGAGCCAGGGCGGCATCCATCACCCGCACTCCTACAACGCCTTCCGCGTGCGCGAGCAGCGCGCGTATCTCTGCCGCTCCGACAAGGAGCGCAAGAAGCTCGCCGCGTTCTTCGGCGAGGCGCTCGGCAAGGACGCCGAGACGCACTACATCCAGACCGTGCTCGAGGTCAGCCGCGACGGCCAGGTCGTCGAAGCCGCGCTCCGCATCCACCCGCAGGCCTGGTGGGACGGCGAGAACCTGCGCAAGAAGCTCGCGGTCCCCGCCGCGATGACCGAGTGGTGCACGATGCTCAAGGCCCTGCCGCCCGGCTTCGCGCTGCGCATCCACGATTGGCGCAAGCAGTACTGGGCGAACCTCGCCACGCCGAGCGAGATGAAGGAGTTGGCCACGGCGTACACGCCCGGCAACCACTGGCTCCACCTCGTGCGCGAGCTTCCGGCCGAGGACGCGATCGGCATGGAGTCGGCCGCGCCGGAGTGGGTGGTGACCTCGCTGCTCGCGCTGTTGCCCGCCTATCGCTTCACGCTGTGGGCGCCGTGAGCACGCCGCGGGCCCGCCGTCGGCCGCGTCACTTGGTCGGATAGGTCGCCAACACCCACTCGCGCCACTTCTCCTCCAGGCTGAGCGGGCTCAATCCGTAGGCCTCGCGCAGCGCGTTGCGCGTGCCCTCGACGATGTCGCCGACCGTCTGGCCGGTCGCGGGATCGACCTGCGCCTTGCTCAGGCGCATGAACTTCGCCCACTTCTCCTTGCCGAGCGTCATCAACCAGTCCTGGCGCGACCAGATCATCACGTGGTCGTTGAACTCGAGCTCGCCGAAGTCGCGCCACTTCATGACCTCGCTGAAGGCGGTGAACTTCGGTGATGCGGCGCTCGAACCAGTGCGCCGGCGCCTCGCGCATCCAGACCGGCAGGTCGAAGTTGTAGTGGAGGTAGCCGTTGATCAGGTTGTGCGTCGCCGAGAACACGAGGTGGCCGTGCATCGCGGTGTCGTCCTTCAGGCGACCGTCCTCGGTCGGGTTGTCCGCCGCGCACGAATACAGCAGCGAGTCGACGTCCTTGAAGTTCCACTGCTGGCCGCCGACCGTGCGACGGCCGGTGAAGGTCGCGAGGTAGTCGTCGTACTCCTCGACGCGCTCGAAGATCAGGAAGAGGTACTTGGCTCGCTGGCCGAGGAAGGGGCCTTCGCCCAGGTAGTCCTGGTAGCGTGTCTTGCGGTCCTCGTCGTCCTTGGGGAACGACTCGTCGGTGACGCCGAGCCAGGACTGCATCTCCGCGTAGTGCTCTTCGAGCCGCTGCGCGAAGAGGTGCACGCGAAGCCAGCGATCGAGGGTGCGCGTCTTCGGGATGACGCGATCGAGGCCGCGACCGACGAGCTTCTCGAGTTCGGCGCGGATCTTCGCCTTGATCTCCGGTTCGAGCGGGACGACCCACGGCTCGAGCGTCGACCCGATGCGGAAGTGCCTGGTCTCGACCCAGAGGATCTGCGCGTAATCGAGGTGCTTGTCGATGTCGGCGGTCGAGACGGCCTTCGTCCCGCGCTGGCCGAACTCGAAGGGCCCGTAGCCGACGTAGTCGAGCTTCTCGATCAGCTTCGGATCGTTCCTGGTGTAGGGATCGATCCGCCACTTGGGGAGCTTGGGCGCGGTCTGCGCGCCGAGCGGCACGCCGAGCGTGGCTGCGAACGGGAGTGCGAGCGCGAGGAGCGCGACGGCGCGGCGGAGCGTCACTTCAGCCGTTCCTTCCACTTCTTGGACTCCTCGATCGCGGTGAACGACGCCATCGTCTCGATCGGCGGTGCACTGTCGACGACCGCGCGCAGCGCGTTGATCGCCTCGCGCTTCACGGAGGCTTCGCCGGCGTCGAGGTAGATGGCGATCGCGCCCGCGTAGTCCTTCGGGGCCAGCGAACGCAGCAGGCGCAGCCCGGTCACGCGGCTGCGCTCGTCGTCGGCACGCATCTGCCGCACCATCCAGCTCGCCATCTCCTGGCTGCGGGCGGCGGGCAGCACCTTGCCGACGAGCTCGGCCCGCTCCTGCCATTGCGTGTGGCAGGTCTCGATCACGCGCGCGAGCGCATCCGTGTCGCGCAGCGCGGCGAGCGCCAGGTTCGCGCAGAACCGGATCTCGGGATCTGGCGGCGTCGCCTCGCGCGGCGCCTCGCCTTTGGGATCGTCCGGCGGCGCCGCGTGGCGCGCATAGACCTCGCGCCAGCGCGCGTCGACGTGCAGCGTCAACCACCGCATTGCCCATCGCCGTGCCGGCAACGCGCGGTCGTCGGCGACCTTCGCGACGAGCGGTGCGTGCTCGCTCGCGACGACCGCATCGAGCGCCTGCGCGGTCGCGGCGAGCGCGGCGTCGGTCTGGCGGGGCAGCGCGAGCCGCCGCAGCAGGTGGGGGACGACGCCCGGGCCGAGCGCGACGAGCTGCGTGCGCGCCTTCTCGGACTCCGTCTCGCCGCCGATCTCGAGCTTGCGCACGAGCAGCCCGATGCGGTCGGCGTCCTTCTGCGCGAGTTCGGGCCAGTTCGGCTCCGCGACGGGCTTCGGCTCCTGCGCCGCACAGGGCAGCGCGAACGCGACGGCGCAGGCCATCGCGCGCGTGATCGATCGGATCGGGTTCATCGTGCGTGCAAGATCATGGTGCGAGCCAGGTGGGAAGGGCGGGCAGGACGTCTTGGTCGCAGTGCACGAGTCCGCCTTTGCGCCGTAGACGCTCGTCCTGCAACCACGCCGCGAAGTCCTGCTGGTCGTGGGCGGGGAAGCGGACGACATGGAAGACGAGTTCGTCGCCGACCGGCGTGAAACCGGGATGGTGCTCGAGCAGAGCCACGACCAGTACGGCCTCGGGGGTCTCGAGGATCGGACTGACGGCCCCGATCACGGATTGGTCCCTTGCCCATGCCGCGAGCGGGACCGGCAGCGCCGCCCGCGCGATCGGTCCGAGGACCTCGCCGCCTGCGCGCTGGAGCGCGAGCGCGTTGCCGGAGACCGAGGCGAGTTCGCGCGCCTTCGCCAGCGCCTGTTCGCGCAGCGCGGGAAACGCCGCGCGCGCGAGCGCGAGCGGCAGCAGGTGACGTTCGAGCAGGACGGCGCGCCGGTGGCGGAGCCCGATGGTGGGATCGAGCCCGTCGTAGTAGGCGTCGAACGCCGTCAGCTCCTCGCGGGTGATCCGCGCTCCGCCGGCGATCTCGATCGCGGCGCGTGCCGGACCGGGGGGCGACGGCTGCGGCGTCTCGTCGCACGCGCACAGCGACGCCAGCACCACGGCCGCGCGCAGGCTTCGCGCCGCCGCCGTCACGGCAGGTCGAAGCGTCCGATGTAGTCGAGCGTCGGGCCGGTGAGGAACCGGTACGTCGAATACAAGGCGTGGCCGAGTTGCGGCAGCTTGTCGACGGGAGTCGGCGCGCCGAACTGGCCGACGACCTCGAGCCACAGAGAGCGCGGCTCCTGCACCCACGGCTCGATGCGCAGGTTCACGAGCGGCGTCTCGGGCGAGGTCGCGGGGAAGGTCATGCGCAGCCCGAGCGAGTGGACCGGCCGCTGGAACATCTTCAGCGCTTCCTGTCCACCGGCGAGAAGGTGATCGGCGACGAACGTGCGGCTGTCCGTCGAGTGCTGGGTGTTGATCAGCGAGCGGACCCAGAACTGCTGGCCGAGGCTCAACGGGGTCTGCAGCGTGCGGTAGGCGGTGCCGATCACGTTGACCACGCGCGTCGCGAAGTCCTCGACCGACGTGCCGCGCAGTTCTTCGCGCAGGAGGATGCGATCGGGCATGAACGTGACGGCCGAGATCTGGCCCGGCGCGATCGCCGGATTGGTCAGGTGGATCCCGTCCTGGGCGACCTGGAAGTTCTGATAGGCGACCTCGCGGTTGCCGTAGAGCTCGTTGTGGATGCGCTGCACGACGTCGGCTCGCAGCGCCATCGGCGAGTGCAGGATCTCCGCGCCGAACGCGATCGTGCGGGGTTCGTAGTTCGTCATCGACGCGGGGATGGTAGCCAGGACCCCAAGCGACCGCCTGATGCGATCGGCAGGTGCTCGCGACGCGACTCCGTCCGGGTCCGGCGGTCTCGCGCGGCGTCGCGGAGCGCGCGGCGGCGCCGGGGCGACGCGGCGTCCGATCGTTCGATCGATCGACCGATCCGACCGCGCGGGAGTCTTCCTCGACCGGTGCCCGTCGTGGCGCCCACCTGCCGACCGACGGCGTGCTTTGCCCCGGGCTGAATCCCGTCCGGGGCGCCGCTATGCTCCCCGGCCCTTCGTTCCTGCAATGAACCCACTCCACCGACCGCTGCGGTCGTCCGCCGCTCTCGCCTTCGCATTCGCCTTCGCGGGCGCGGTGCCGTCCCAGGAAGCGGCGGTCGTCGCCAAGGATGTCGCCGCCCAGGACCCGGACCAGAAACTCGCCCTGCTCCAGACCATCGACCGGCTCGACGCCGAGATGGCCGCGGCGCGCTCGGGCGTCCTGCGTCCGATGTCCGTCAACGGCGAACAAGTGACGGTCGATCAGTTCCGGCGCGAGGCGATCTACCTCGTCGGCGCCAAGCAGATGCAGGCCAAGATCGCCGAGTTCCTGCTGCAAGAGCAGGTCGAGGAGCAGATCCAGGGCGGGCGCGACAAGAAGGAGTTCGAGATCAGCGAGGAGGAGCTGATCGCCGACCTCAAGACCGCGGTCGAGGAGTTCCGGCGGCAGAACCCGAACGTCGACTTCTGGCAGGCGGTGCGCGCGCAGTACGGGCTCGAGCGCGAGCAGTTCCTCGCGCAGCAACGCCAGACCAAGCTGTTCGACCGCGTGTTCTTCCCGGGCGCCGCCGCGAACTGGCCGCTCGTGACGCGCGAGTCGATCATGGCGTCGGCCGCGGGCGGCGACGGCAAGCAGTTCTGGGACAACCTCGTCAAGGCGTCGGTCGATCCGGCGACCGGTGAACCGCGCGCGCTGCCGCCCTTCTGGATGCACCTCTGCCGCGGCTGGGTGACCAAGCAGCTCCAGAAGTGGAGCGACGTCCGCTACGCGTCGGACGGCATCCCGGCCGAGGTCTGTCTCTCGGTCAACGGCCGCAACTGGTCGACCGCCGACGCCTACCGGGAGATCGAGAGCGGCCTGTTCGTGCAGGATCTCGAGCGTGCGGTCGGCGAGGTCGCGATCCGCAAGGCGTTGCACCAGGAGCTCGAGAGGGCCGGTTTCCTGCTCGACGACTCGACCTTCCGCGCCGAGTTCGACACCTACCGCAAGCAGTACGACGACACGCCGTTCAACACCGAGATCATCGCGACGGCGTTCAAGGGCTACCCGAGTCTCGAGGCGTTCCGCCAGCGTTGGCGCCTGATCCGCAGCTACGAAAAGATGATCGAGGCGGACATGAACGACGTCGCGAAGCTGCAGGCGCACGCCAACGCCTTCGCCGCGTTCTTCTCGGACGGCCAGACCAACGTCGACGTGATCCAGTTCATGGCCCGCGACATCACCACCGGCGCCTGGGTGCCGGGCGGACTCGATGCGGCGCGCCAGCGCGCGGAAGCGGCGATGAAGGAGATCGAGGGCGGCGCCGACTTCGACGAGGTCATGCGCACGAAGGCGGAGTTCTACGCCAACGACAAGGAGAAGGGCCGGCTCGGCTCCAAGTCGCTCAACCAGATCCGCCAGGCGCTGCGCGAGAGCGAGTTCACCGACGTGCTGATGGGCTTCTCCGTCGCGAGCCACCTCTTCTACGACGCGAAGCCGGGCACCGTCGCCGGTCCGCTGCGCGGTCCGGACGCCTACTACATCGCGCGGATCAACTCGCGCGTGCCGGTGCGCGCGAACGTCGACCTGAGCCAGGAGCGCACCAAGGAGCTCGCGCGCCAGGACTACGTGAACTGGCGATTCCTCAAGTGGTCGAACGAAGTCGTCGCCCGCACGACGATCCAGTGAGCCCGCGCTTCGCGGGCCGTCGCGCTGCATGATGCGCGTCCCGCATGGAAGCCCAGGACCTCCGCGAGGACGCCGGCGACGAGGTGAGGGGCGACGGCCGCCGCGCACTGCGAGCCCTCCGCCGCCACGTGTGGGCCGGCGTGAAGCACAATCGCGTGCTCGTCGTGGTCGTGATCGTCACGGCCGCGCTGGAGGCCTTCTTCACCAAGGCGCCCTTCGTGCTGGTGAAGCCCCTGTTCGACGAGATCGCGCCGTCGGCACGGCCGTCGGGCTCGTCGGCGATCGAAGACATCGGTGACCGGTTCGCCGCCGCGTTCGCCGGCTTCGCCGAGTGGCTCGTCGCGCTGCTGGGCATCGGGTTCGACGGCGATGCGCGCGGCAAGAGCGTGGTGTTCGCGTGCGCGGCCGTCGCCGCGGTCTGCGGCATCCTCGGCGGGCTCTCGATCTACTGCGCCACGCTCCTGTCGCGGTACTTCGCCACCAAGGTCGTCGTCGACCTGCGCGACCAACTCGCCGAGCACGTGCTGAAGCTGCCGCTGCGGTACTTCGGCAAGAAGCGCCTGGGCGAGCTGATCTCCCGCGTGACGAACGACACGACCGTGCTGTCGCGCACGTTCACGCTCGTCGCCGATCACGCGCTCGTCGACCCCTTGATGGTGCTGATGAACATCGGGCTGGTCTGGGCGTTCTCGCCCGTCCTGCTGCTGGTGTTCCTGCCGGCGATCCCGCTGATGGCGTTGCCGATGCTGCGGTTGGGTCGCAAGGTGCAACGGCGCTCGGCGGGCAGCCTGCAGGCGATGGGCGACGCGACCGAGTCGATGAACCAGATGCTCTCGGGGATGAAGGTCGTGAAGGCCTTCGGACTCGAGGACGTCCGGCTCGCGGAGTTCGCCGGGAACAACGCCAACTACCTGAGCCGCACGCTGCGCATGCTGCGCGCGAAGGCGCGTTCCGAAGCGGTCGTCTTCGTCGGCTACCAGGTCGGCTTCGTCGGGATGATCGTCGCGATGGGGTGGATCCTGCTCGGCGGCGAACGCACGCTCGGCGACATCGCGGTCGTGCTCGTGCCGATCTCGACGACCTACCAGCACGTGAAGCGCATCGTGCGCGTGTGGAACACCGTGATGGAGTCGGCCGGCGCAATCGAAGGCGTGGAGGCGATCCTCGCCGAGCCGCTCGATCAGGCGGTGGTCCAGGAGGGTCGTCGCATCACGCAGGTCCGCGGGCGTGTCGACGTCGAAGGCGTGTCGTTCGCCTATGGCGACGACCCGGTCGTCCGCGACGTGACGTTCTCCGTCGAGCCCGGCCGCACGGTCGCCTTCGTCGGTCCCTCGGGCGCGGGCAAGTCGACGATGGTCGACCTCCTGATGCGCTTCCACGATCCACAGAGCGGACGCATCCTGATCGACGGCGTCGACCTGCGCGAACTCGCGCTGCAGGACTACCGCGACCACACGGCGCTCGTCGTGCAGCAGCCGTTCCTCTTCAACACCACCATCGGCGAGAACATCCGCTACGGTCGACCCGGCGCGTCGCAGGCGGAGATCGAGTCGGCGGCGCGCGCCGCGCAGATCCACGACTTCGTCGTGTCGCTGCCGAAGGGTTACGCGACGGTCGTCGGCGAGCGCGGCAGCAACCTCTCGGGCGGGCAGATGCAGCGCGTGACCATCGCGCGCGCCGTGCTCCGCAATCCGGCGATCCTCTTCCTCGACGAAGCGACGTCCGCGCTCGACTCCGAGAACGAAGAGGCCGTGCAGAAGGCGCTCGCCAACCTGCGGCACGGCCGCACGGGTCGCATCGTCGAGCAGGGACGTCACGAGGACCTGCTCCCGCGCCGGGGGCTCTACGCGCGGCTGATCGATCTTCAGGACCTGAGCTGAGCCGCTTGACCGCTGCGCGGCCGGCGCGACGATCCGCCCGCGGTGCCCGCCATGCGAAAGCCCCTCATCCCCGAGACGTTCTCGGTGCGCACGTTCTGGACCGTCGTCATCGGCATGGGCTTGCTCGGCGTCTTCGTCGGCTACCAGGTCTCGGATGCCCTCGCGGGGGGATCCTCGTCCGGCGAGCGGACGCAAGACGACGGCCGTGCGGCGATGACGGAGTGGGTCCGCGCGCAGCAGCAGGCACCGCTCGACGAACTCGCGCGCGACGCGGAGCGGCTCGTCGCCGCGGTCGAGACGCTCGGCGATCCGGCCTTCCTGCCCGCGATCGAACGCCTCGCGATCGCCGTGCTCGAAGAGGATCCGGCCGTCGAGGGGCAGCGCGTCGCGATCGCGAAGCGGATCGTCGAACGCTTCGCCTTCCTGCCGGCCTCGCCCTCGCTCGAACGGCTGCGCAGTCGCCTCGAGCTGGTTCGCTGATCCGGACTGGCGCTGAGTCAGCGCGCGGGAACGAGCAGCGCGATCGCCGTCGCGCGCAGCGCTTCGCCGCGGCCGATCGCGTCGAGTCCCTCGGCGGTCTTGCCCTTCACGTTCACGCGCGCGATCTCGACGGCGAACAGGCTCGCGAGGCTCGCGCGGAGCGCGGCGCGGTGGGGCGCGATCTTCGGCCGCTCGCACTCGACGACGACGTCGAGACCGGCGACGCGCAGACCGGCGCCGCGCACGCGCGAGAGCGTCTCCGTGCAGAACTCGCGCGAGTCGCGGCCGCGGTTGCGCGCGTCCTTGTCGGGGAACAGCGTGCCGAGGTCGTCGAGACCCGCCGCGCCGAGGCACGCGTCGCAGACGGCGTGCAGGATCGCGTCGCCGTCGGAGTGGCCGCTCGGGCCGAGATCGCCGGGGAGCTCGACGCCGCCGAGCACGCAGCGCAAGCCGCGTTCGAGGCGATGCACGTCGATGCCCAGTCCGATGCGGGGCGTGTCGTCCGTCGCGGGATCGGCTGTGGTCATGCCCCGCCATCCTCTTGCGCGGCGAGCGCTTCGGCGAGCACGAGGTCCTCGGGCGAGGTGATCTTGAAGTTGCGCCGATCGCCTTCGACGACCTCGACCGTCTGGCCCGCGTGTTCGCAGAGCGAGGCGTCGTCGGTCCCGACGAACCCGTCGGCGTCGGCGACGGCCAGCGCGTGTTGCAGGCGATCGCGCAGGATCACCTGCGGCGTCTGCGCGAGCCAGATGCGCGAACGATCGAGCGTCGCGCTCACGCGGAACTGGCCGTCGACCTGCTTGAGCGTGTCGGGTGCGGGGATCGCGAGCAGTGCCGCGCCGATCGCCGACGCGCGCGCACAGGCAGCCCGGGCGGCGGCGAGCGGGAAGAACGGCCGCGCGGCGTCGTGGACGACGACCAGTTCGCGCGACGGATCGCTCGCGCGCAGCGCGTTCCGCATCGACTGCTGGCGCGTCTCGCCGCCGTCGACGATCGCACGGACGCCGCAGGTGTCGAGTTGCGCGCGCAGCGGCACGACGAGCGCGTCGCGGTCGTTTGGATGCACCGCGAGCACGATCTCGAAGTCGTCGGCGAGTTGAGCCAGGCGCTTCGCGCTGCGCAGCACGAGCGGAACGCCATGCACGGCGACGTAGGCCTTCGGCAGCGGCGCGCCCAGTCGCGTGCCGCGCCCCGACGCGAGGAGCAGGATCGACAGTCTCACCGGCGCGAGCGTAGCATCGCGCGCCATGACGGCGCTGCGGATCCTCGGCATCGACCCCGGCACGATCGTCGTCGGTTGGGCTTGCCTCGAGCTCGACGAACGCGCGCCCGCCGCGAACACGACGCCGACGACGCTCGCCGGTCGCGCCTCGAACCTCGTGCGACGCAGCGCTGCGGTCGGCGGCCTGCGCCTGATCGACGCGGGCGCCGTCCGTCTCGGTCGCACGCGGGCGATCGAGGCGCGCCTCGCGCAACTGTGCGCCGAGCTCGAGGGCTGGATCGAACGCTTCGCGCCGCACGAGCTGGCCTTGGAGGAGGCGTTCCACGGCAAGAGCCCACAGGCCGCGCTGCGCATCGGCGAGGCGCGCGGCGTGGTGCTCGCGACTGCGCACCGGCTCGGGGTCCTCGTGCACCAGTTCGCGCCCGCGACGATCAAGCGCCGCGTCACCGGCAGCGGGCGCGCGGAGAAAGACGCCGTCGCGCGGATGGCGCTGCAAGCACTCGGCGCGGGGCCTCTGCCCGGTCCCGCCGACGCGGGTGATGCCGTCGCGGTGGCGCTCTGCCGCGCTCAGGAGCGGCAGAGCCCGCTCGCCGCGCTCACTGCTTCGCGTTGATCCGCTCGAGGGCCTGCGCCGCGGCGGTCTTCACCTCGGCGTCCTGGTCCTGCATGAGCTGGATCAGGAAGGGCAGGGTCTCCGGCTTGCCGAGCGTGCCGAGCGAACGGATCGCGGCGAGGCGGATGGTCTGGTCACCGCTGCGCGCCTGCTTGATCAGCGCCTCGGCGGCGGTGCCGGCGTCGAGCCCGGCCTCGTCGAGCAGGCGTTGCCAGCGCGCGGTCTGGCCGACGTAGTACTCGATCGCGTCGAGGGCCTCCTTGGCCGCCGTGCGCGTCGACTCGTTCTGCGAGCGCAGCGCGGCGATCAACGCGGGGACGAAGCGCCGGTCGAGGGTTCGCTTCGCGAGGCTGCACACCGCGCTCTCCAGTTCGCGCCGTTCCGCGCGCGCCAGGATCTCCGCGATCGCGCGCTCCTGGTCGAGTGCGAAGAGGGAGTAGGCCGCGGCGTATGCGACGTCCGGGCGGTCGAGGAACGGGGCGATGGTCGCCCAGCTCGCGGATCCTCCGAGTTTCGAAAGCGTGCCGATCGCGGCGCTTGCGATCCGGAAGTCCGGGCTGGCGAGCAGCGTGGTCACCGGCGCGACCAACGCGTTCGGGTCGTCGAAGGTGCAGCGACTCGCGAGCTGGAGCGCCTCGCGCGCGAGCTCAGGGTCGTCGTCGCGAAGGGCCCACACCAGGCGTGCCGCGGGGACGGTCCCGGCGTCGCTGTCCTCGTCGACGATGTTGCGGAACAGTCGTCGGCGCTGTTCGGCGTTCGGGCAGCCGGGGAGGTGGGTCGCAACGACGCTTCGCAAGGCAGGGTCGCGCTTCTCGGCGGGCACACCGATGCCGAAGTTCCCGAAGTCGGCCCAGACCTCGGGCGTGCCCAGTTGCAGGACCCGGTCCAGGACCGCGATGCGGTCGGCGCTCGTCCAAGAGCCGTGGAACAAGACCCATTGCAGGCCGCGCGCTTCCCGGTTGAAGGCGTCTGCGCCGCCGCGCAGGTCCGCATCGATGCCGGACGTCGCGAGTCCGTGCGCATAGGCCACTGCGAACAGCGGCGCGGCCTCGACGTCGTGGTCGATCGCGATCCGCGCGAGCGCCTGGTTGCGCAGCACGGCGAACTCCGCGCCCTCGACGACCGCGAGCCGGCGTCGCAGCATGCGCCGCGCGGGCGCGTCGCCGCTCAGCAGGGCCCGCGAGAGGTTCGCGCGGAGCCCGTCGAGGAGCTGGGGCTCGCCCTTGCAGACGCCGCGCTGCGGCAGGCCGCGGATCAGGAACTCCTCGCACCAGGCGAGCGAGGCCTCGTCGTCGAAGAGGCCGAGCCGCATCAGCGCGTGCGCGAGGACCGGGAAGTCGCGCGTGCGCGCGTCGCGCGACTCCGTCTGTGCGAGTACGAAGTCGCGCAGCGGCGCGAAGGCGGACGTGGGGATCTCCACTCGCAGGCTCTTCTCGAGCAGTTGGCGCAACCCGTCGTCCGTGAGCTTCAGGTCGCCGATGCGCACCAACAGCGCCGACCAGTCCTTTGGCTGCGCGATCGCGACGAAGCGCGTCGGCTCGAAGCCGACGCCGAGCGTCGCGAGTTCGAGGAGTTGCGGCATGCTGGCGCGGGTCCAGTTCGACACGGCGTTGCGGATCACGAGGCCTCCGATCCTCGAACGCGTCGTTCCGGCCGTCTCGGTCGCCACCCGTCGCGCGGCTTTCACGACCTCGGTCGCCAGGGAGTCCGGCGGGACCTCGAGGTTGCCGGTGCCGCTGCACTCGAAGGTCTCGAACTCGGCGAGCGCGCGCAGCAGGAGGAGGACGTTCACTCCGCTGTTCGGACCGCCGGCGCAGAGGTTCATCGCGTGCGCGATCTCGTCGCGGGTGATCTCGCGGTGCCGTTCGGCGAGGGCCCCGTAGAGCGCGATCGCCCGTGCGTCGAAGCCGGGCTGTTCCCAGCCGAACCGCGATCGGGGTCCCACGCTGTCGGTGAATCGACTCCACGCGGCACGGCGCACGCGGGCATCCTCGTGACCCAGGCTCGCGAGGAAGTCGGGCCATTCACCGAGGATGTCCAGTTCCAGCGCGGTGATCCGTACCTCCGCGTCCATGTCGCGCGCGAAGGCGCTGAGCCGTGACGCATCGACACGACCGGGCGTCGACGGGCGCATTCGCCCGTAGCCACGCAGCACCGCGCGACGTCGCAACGGGTCGTTCCCGGACGCGACCGAGTCGAGCCAGGCCTCGACACGCGGCCCGCCGATGCGAAACGCCACTTCCGACAGCAAGGTCACGACACTGAGTCCGAGCTCGGCATCGGTCACCGCGAGCAGGGCCGGCACGGCGCGCTCGCCGTACCACGCGAGATCCATCGTCCCGCCGGTTCCGTTCCGCAGCTTCTCGATCAGCTCGCGGATCTCCGCGTCGACGGCCTGATCCTGCGCGGGGTCGGCGGAGGGCTTGGGCAACCAGGCACGCGCGCGCTCGCCCGCTGCGGCTGCCTCCTCGTGTCGCCCGAGCTTGCTCAGCACCTTGGCGAGGCGGGTCGCCGCTTCGCCGCGCATCGCCGCCGGCGCCGACTCGTCGTCGGCGATCGCCTGGTAGAGCCCGCGCGCCCGCTCGAAGTCGCGTTCGGCGTCCTCGGCGAGGATCGCACGCTGCAAGCGGAGTTCGTCGTTCCGCTCCTGGGCCGTCGCGCGGGGACCGGTCGCCGCGAGCGCGGCGAGGAGCAGGCAGGTCGTGATGGTCGCGTTCATGTCGTCGTCTCCTGATCGGATCGGCCCCAGTGGACGACGAGATCGGCCGCGATCGATGGGGGCCGCGTGAGAAGCGTGTCAGGGAATCGTGAGGCGCCTACTTGCGCGCGAAGACTTCGTCGATCGAGCGTGCGTGGAGGAGGCGCAGGGCCCAGCGCTGGAGTTGATCGGGGTCGGCGCTGCGGTGTTCGACGACGACGTGGATTCCGCCGGGCTAGGGCAGGAGCCGCAGCGGCACCGCGTTGCTCGCGAACGCCAGGCGGCCGCTCTGCGGGTCGAGGGCCGCGAAGGCGTGGTGGAGCGTCGCGCCGGCGAGCGAAGCGGGTAGGCCGGCGGGCAGCACGAGCGCCGCGCTCGAGCCGCCGTCGGTGTCGAGCACGCCGATCGTGCCCTGCAGGGACGGCGAGTTCGCCGCGACGATCGTCAGGAAGAACCACGGATCGCCGGCGATGTTGAGCGGCAAGCGGATGCCTTCGACGATCGTGCCGGGCGACGTGCCGCTGATGGACCCGACCAGCGCGTAGCTCGCGCCGGCGAACGCGACGCCCGCGTCGAGTCCGAAGTCGACGCGGCCGCCCGTCGTGATCGACAGTTCGTCGGTGCTCGCCTCGAGCGGGTCGCACTCGTCGGGGACGAGGTTGCCGTCGAAGTCGCGACTCGAACCGCTCGCGAGATCGCACACGTCGGGGATGCGGTTGCCGTTGCAGTCGTGCTCGAGGCCCGACGCGATCTCGCACCAGTCCGCTTCGCCGTTGCGGTTGCAGTCCGACGGGTCGCCGTAGCGGATCCGCAGCACGCGCGCGCCGGCGGTCGTCGGCCCGGCGGTGTTGCGGTCGCGGTAGAGCTCGGTGAAGTAGAGGCCGTCGGGTCCGGCGGCGAGCCCGACCGCCGTCGCGTAGCCGTCGCCGACGTAGTCGACGAAGGGCGTGGGGCCTGAGACGCGGTTGCCCGCGGCATCGAGCACGAACTCGGTGATGTGCTTGCCGTTGGCCTGGCGCCCGAACGCGTAGGTCGGTCCGGACTCGGTGACGAACGCATGGCCCTGCTTGCCCGCCGGGAAGCCGCTGCCGCCAAAGGTCTGTGGCTGGACGAACGCGAGGTTCACGGGCCCGCGCGCGGGGTTCCAGGTGTAGAGCGCGAAGCTCGCCATGCTCGCGTCGGTTCCGTTCCAGAGGTAGTCGCGGCCCATGACGATCCGCGCGAAGCGATCGACCGACGGGCCGTTCTCGACGACGTAGCGGAAGCCGTCGGCCGCGCGCCACGCGCCGCCGAACGGATTGCGCACGCCGTAGGCGTAGACGTAGTCGCGTGCGTCGCGCGCGCCGCCGTCGAAGAACGGGTTCTGCACCACCGGCGAGCCGTCGAGGTTCAACCGCAGGATCTTGCCGCGGAACGACGTGAGCGAACGGGCGGTCGCGGTGACGAAGCCGTCGCCCATGTGGCAGAAGAGCTCGCCGTTCACGATCTCGAGGCGCGAGATCTGGTGCGACTGCCCCTGCGATTCGCCGGGCATCGCGAGGATCGTCTGCTGCGAACTCGCGGTCCGCCCGCCGTCGGTCGAATGGAAGCGCACGATGCGCGGGTCGTTCGCGGCGATCGCCGCGTTGAACTGGAGCATCGCCGCGAACACGTCGCCGCTCTGCGGATCGACCGCGATCCCGGTGAGCCCCTGCTCGCCCGCGCCCGGGAAGGCGCCGTTCGGCGTGTAGTTCAGGAGTCCGGTCGCGTAGGTGACGACCGTGCCGTCGTTGGTGACCGTGCGGATCGTGCCGTAGAGCTCGGAGACGTAGAACTTCGGGTCGCCTGGCTGCGCGCCGGGGACAGGAACGAAGGCGAGGTTCACCGGCAGTCGCAGATTCGACGCGACGACATCGACGACCCATCCGACCTCGCGCACCACCCAGGGCACCGTGAGGTTGCGCGCCGGCGACGTGAAGCTCGGCGTCGTCTGGGCGAGCGAACCGGTGTAGGTCGCGCCCTCGAGGCTGACCCAGAACACGAAGTTCACGCCGGGGAACAAGGTCATCACCGGCAGGCGGATCGTCGTCGCCGCGCAGCCATTCTCGAGGATCGTCAGGTTGGTCTCGGGCAGCGCGACGAAGCCCGGCCGCGTGCCGCCCGACACGACGACGCGCACCGCTTCGTGCTGCGCGAGCGCAGGCGGATTCGTGATCGCGTTGCCGGCGGCGGCCGAAGCGTCGAGTCGGAGCAGCAACTGCCCGCTCGGTGATTCGAGGCGCAGCGACGCGTCGCTGGTCGCGGGCAGGTCCACCTCGACGCTGTTCGGATCGGTCCACAGCGGCAGCGGCGAACTCGCCACGTCGTCGATCTCGAGCGGCGTCGGCTGTTCGAACGCGACGGTGTCGAAGAGCCCCGACGACCACGTGCTCCATTCGGTGAGCGGGTCGCCGCTGTCGTCCTTGTGGCGGACGCGGAGCTGATAGCGCGTCGACGGCAACAAGAACGTGCGACCGGCGTGGCTGCCGGTGAACGCGCCGTCGCCGAGATGGATGTGAACGCGGTGACCACCGGTCACGCCGGGCGCGGTCCAGATCCGCTGGGACGGCGACGTGGTCCAGAGCTCCCAGTCGGACGCCGCATGTTGGTCGCCCGGATCGGGGTCCGCGAACGGCAGCGTCTCCATGTGCACGTCGAACGGGCTCACCCGGGCGGGCGGCGGGGACGGCTCGTTGATGCGTGGTGCGTTCGGCGGGGTGTTGCCCTGTGCCACGACCGCGCTCGTCGGAACGAGCGAGAGTGCGAGAGAGGAGAGCGCCGCGGCGAAGCCGCGTGGCGCGAGTCGAGATGGCATGGGTCCCGGACGCGTTGGTCCAAAACGTCGAGTGAGGGGTCGGCCGACGGGTCACCGGCGCGCGGGGCGAGCGCGGCGGATGATCGGTGGCGGGCGGCGGTCCGACAAGCGGCTCACCGGCGCAGCGCACGGCGCGCGATCAGGAACAGCACGGCACCGCCGAGCAGCGCCCAGGTCCCGCCGAGCAACTGTTCGCGCGATGCGCCGACGAGGATCGAGAGCGAGACGAGGATCGCGAGGATCGGCACGAGGGGTCCGCCCGGCACGACGAACACCGCGGGCCGTACCGTTCCCGAGAAGCGCGTTGACCGCAGCGCCAGCGTCGCGGCGCAGGCGCCCGTGTAGGTGACCAACCGCGCCACCGCGCTCGCCACGGCGAGCTCCTGGAACGAACCGCTGATCGCGAGCACGAGCGCGACGAGCGCCGTGAACCACACGGCGTTCGACGGCGTCCGGTGCACGGGATGCACGCGGGCGAACCAGGCCGGCAGGGCGTTGTTCTCGGCCAGCGCGAACAGCATGCGCGAACCGGTGAGCACCTGCCCCGCGTTGTTGCCCGTCATCGAGACCACCGAACCGATCGTGATCATCGCGACTCCGAGCGGGCCGAGGAACCGACCCGCGGCGTCCGCCATCGGCGTGGTCGAGGTCGTCACGTCGTCGAGCACCGTCTGCGTGACGACCTGGCCGAGGGTCATGACCGCCGTGACGACGGCGATCGTCGTGATGAACGCGAACGGGATGTCGCGCCGCGGGTCCTTCGCTTCGCCGGCCGGGACCGAGATCACGTCGAAGCCGCCGAACGCGAAGATCAACAGCAGTGCCGCCTTGGCGGCGTCGGCCGCAGCGAGATCGGGCAGCGGCCCGAGTCGCTCCCAGCGCACGGCGAAGAGGCCGATCGTGATGAAGACGGCGAGCGGCACGAGCTTGCCGACCGTCAGCACGTTCACGACCAAGGACCCGAGCCGGACCCCGCGGTGGTTGATCCACGCGAGCAGCAACGTGATCGCGCCGATCAACACCGCGCGCGGGACGTCGTCCTGCATCGCCGGCCAGTACAAGGCCAGCGCGAGCGCGATGCCGTTGGCCACCGAGGCCTGGCTGGTCACGCGCGTGAACCACTGCATCCAGCCGACCTCGAACGCGACGAAGTCTCCGAACGCGGCGCGCGTGTAGAGGTACGGGCCGCCGGTTCCCTCGAAGCGACTGCCGACCTCCGCGAAGCACAAGGCGACGAGCAGCGACGCGATGCCGCCGGCGACGAAGAACCACGGCGCCCAGGTGCCGATCGGCGTGGCGACCTGCGAGGGGATCAGGAAGATCGCGCCGCCGATCACCTGGTTGACGCCGATCGCGACCAGATCCCAGCGCGACAGCGCGCGCAGCAGCGTCGGCGAACTCACGATGCGCCGTCCGGGCCGCGGTCGACCACGAGGCGGTAACCGACGCCGTGCACCGTGAGCAGGTGCAACGGCGCCTTCGGGTCGTCCTCGACCTTCGTCCGCAAGTTGACGACGTGCGTGTCGACGGCGCGCGGCCCGACGAAGGCGTCGCTGCCCCAGACCAGGTCGAGGATGCGCTCGCGGCGCACCGCGAGGCCGCGCTCGGCGAAGAGCAACGCGAGCATCCCGGCCTCCTTCGGTGACAGCGCTTCGACGCGCTTGCCGTCGATGCGGACCTCGAACGCGCCGAGGTCGATCTCGCGGCGTCCCAGCACGAACACCTGCTGCGTCGCGCGCGGCGCGGTCGCCGTACGGTCGTGACGCCGCAACAGCGCGCGCACGCGGGCGACGAGCTCACGTGTGCCGAAGGGCTTGGTGACGTGGTCATCCGCTCCGAGGTCCAATCCGAGCACCTTGTCGGCCTCGTCGCCCTTCGCGGTCAGCAGGAGGACGGGCGTCGTCAGCCGTGCGTCGCGCAGCGCGCGCAGGACCTCGTAACCGCTTCGCATCGGGAGCATCACGTCGAGCACGACCACGTCGAAGTGACGCGTGAGCGCGACGTCGAGCGCGCTCGCGCCGTCGGCCGCGACCGTCACGTCGTAGCCCTCGTCGGCGAAGGTGTCGCGCAGCCCTTCGCGGAGCGCGCCGTCGTCTTCGACGAGGAGCAGGCGGGTCATCGCGGATCCGTGGCGTCCGTTCGAGGTGCGTACGGCAGGCGCAGCGCGAAGCAGGCTCCGACGCCGTCCTTTGGCTCCTCGTAACCGAGCGTGCCGCCGTGGGCCAACGCGATGTGCCGCGCGAGATGCAGGCCGAGGCCGACGCCGGGAACGCTGCCGTGCGCGTGCGCGCTGCCGCGCACGAAGCGGCGGAAGATCCGTTCGCGATCCGCGGGCGGCACGCCGGGGCCGCGGTCGCGGACCGCGATCACGACACCGCCGTCTTCCCGCTCGGCCGAGAGCGCGATCACGCCGCCGGCGGCGCCGTACTTGAGCGCGTTGTCGCACAGATTGAGGAGCGCCTGGCGGATCGCGGCTCGATCGACGGACACGCCGGCGGCTTCGCTCTTGTCGTCGATCGTGAACGCGAGGCCGGCGCGGTGCGCCAGCGCTTCGAACGAATGCCCGGCGTCGGCGATCAGTTCGCCTACCGGCACGTCGCGGCGGTCGTAGGCGCGCTCGCCGCGCTCGATCCGGCCGAGGTCGAGCACGTTCTCGACCAGCACGGACAGGCGCGCGGCCTCGCGGGCGAGCATCGCGTGGTACTCGTCGCGACGCGCGGCGTCGGTGACCTGACCCTCGTCCAGGCGTTCGGCGAGCAGCCGGATCGCGGCGATCGGCGTGCGCAGTTCGTGGGTCACCGTCGTGAGGAACTCGCTGCGGACGAAGATCGCCTCGCGTTCGCGCACGATCCCGGCGCGCACGGCCCGCAGGCCGCCGACGAACGCGATCGCGCAGGCGAGCAGCACGAGCAGGAGGCCGAGGGGGCCGGTGCGGCTGGTGACCCGGCGCTCGGGATCGATCGCGAAGACGCCGGGCACGACGTCGACCGCGTCGGGCGCACCGGATGTCGTCGGCGTTCCCGACCATGGCGCCGCGAGGGCGTTCGCGGCGCGGAGGCGCGCGACGAACGGGAGCGGTTCCACGAGCGCGCCTTCGCCGCCGCCCTGCCCGTCCGGGACGAAGTGCAGGATGCGATCGCCGACCGCGAACACGATCGGGGACGTCGTGGTCGCCGCGGTGAGGATGCCGAGCACCGTGCGGGCTCGGGCGAGCGTCGCCCGGCTGGCCGTCACGTCGTCGGTCCGGGCACCCAACGCCGATGAAGCGCCCGCATCGCCGAGTTCGCGCAGCCGCTCGGCGACGGCGTGCGCGAACTCCGGTTCGCCGCGGGCGAGGACTTCGATCGCGAGCGACGGCACGGGCTCGCGCCGCGTCGCGCAGAGGACCGCGGATCCGGCGGCGACCTGGCGGAACGGCTCGCCGGCGGCGAGGGTCTCGCACAGCGCCCGCACGCGGTCGAAGGCGAGCGCAGCTTCGCCGGCGCGATGCGCCCGCCAGGCGAATGCGAGGAGAACGAGGCCGCGCGCGCGCGGGGAGAGGGCGTCGAGGACGGTCGCGAGTCGCTCTTCGGCCAGGGGATCGGTCTCGAACTCCTCGAGCGTGGCGCGGACGGCGCCGCTGAGCTCGGTGGCGGGGTGCTCGGGGAGCGGCGCGAGCGAGCCGACCGACGGATCGACGACCACGTCGCCGTCGCGGACCGTGAAGCGCTCGGTCGCCGTCGCGTGGGCGAGCACGGGGCCCGCGAACAGTGCGCGCAGTTCGGCGGCGGTCGCCTCCGCGGCGCGGCGTGCGTCGGAACGCGCGCGGGACTCGGCGTCGTCCAGCGCTCCGACGAGACTCGCGGCTCCGAGCCCGAGCGAGCCGAGCCCGGCGAGGAGGACGAGGGCGAGGGTGCGGGTGGTCGGATCGAGGGTCGCGATGGGCAGGGACGATAGGCGGCGTTGCGGCGGGGTCGTGAGGAACTCGTGAGGCCGCGGCTTGCGCGCGACCCTGCTCCACGTTGCAATCCCGGCCCAGCGCGAAGACGCGCTGCCGCCGGGCGGGCGGCAACGGAGGCTCGATGATCGCTGGACCGATCCTGCCGCGGACCGCGGAAGGACTGTGGCGGGTCGTGCAAGACGACCCGAGCCGTGTCGAACACGGCCTCGAACTGCTTCGCTTCGATCTCGAGCTCGAAGACGGCGTGCACATCGACGCGCTCGCCGCCGACGCAGCCGGGCGACCGGTCCTGATGTTCTGCGCGATGGTCGAAGTCGACCACGCGCTGCCGGCGCGCATCGCCGACGCGCGGGCGTGGTTCACGCGAAGCGTCGCGCTCGTCCGCTCGCTGCTCGACGGCGCGCGCGTGCGGCTCGATCTGCCGCCGCGTGTCGTCGTGGTCGGTTTCGAGTTCACCGAGCGTTGTCTCGCGCGGCTGCGCACCTTCGCCGACGTCGATCTGGTCGTGGTGCGCGTCGACGCCGTGCGCGTCGGCGGGCGCACCCATGTCGGCACCGTCGTCGTCCACCACAGCGGCGCGAGCGACGACACGACCTTGGCCGCGCTCGCCTGCGGCGACACGGCATCGCGCGTGCTCCGTCTGGGCGACCTGCTCTCGCGCCTCGATCCGGCGTTCGCGATCGACGGCGATCGCTTCGCGCGCACGTGGCGTTGCGACGGTGTTCCGATCGTTTTGGTGATGCGCGCCGCGCGGCAGGTCGTCGCCGTCGTGCCGGGCCACACGCCGGTCGCGCTCGAGCACGACGACGCGGTCGACGATGTCGTCGATCTGGCGTCGCGACGCTACCTCGGCATCGTCGCCGGCTGGGACGACACGCCCGCCGTCGCGCCGCACGGCTTCGAGATTCGCGACCGCGAAGCGCGCGACATCCCTCCCGCCGCGCGACGTGCGGCCGAGGCCGAAGTCACGGCCGCCGAGTACGACGCCTTCTTCGCCGACGAAGCGCCGGAGAGTCCGTCGTGAACCCGGCGCACAGTCGTTCTGATCGAGGCCGATCAAGTCGAGGCCGTTCTGATCGACGCCGTTCGGATCGAAACTGCCGCGGGGGCTTCCCGTGGGATCCATCGAGTACAGCGAACCATCCATCCAGCCTCCGCCCACCCGCGCGGAGGCATCGCTTCGCGAGGCGACGAGCGTAGCGATCGCGAGCGGCAAGGGCGGGACCGGCAAGTCGTTCCTCGCCACGAACCTCGCGATCGCCGCCGCACGCTCGGAGTGTCGCTGCACGCTCGTCGACGCCGACTACGGACTCGCCGCCGACCACCTCCTGCTGGGCGTCACGCCGCGGCGCACGCTGCAGGACCTGGTCGAGGGGCGGGCGCCCCCCGGCGCGTGCGTGATCGACACGCCGTACCGCGTGCGACTCGTGCCGGGGGCGACCGGAGTCACGGAGCTCGCCGCGCTCGGTCGCGGCGAACTCGCGCAGATCGCGCGCGGCATGAGCACGTGGAGCCACGACGCGGACCTGCTCCTCATCGACGCCGGCGCCGGGATCCAGTCGTCGGTGATCACGACGATCGTCGCGGCCGACACCGTGGTGCTCGTGGTCCAGCCGGAGATCGCATCCCTCACCGATGCGTACGCCGTCGTGAAGTGCCTGATGCGCCGGCCCGCGCCGCTGCCGCGCTTCGGCGTCGTCGTGAACCGCGTGCTGACGATGGATGTCGCCGCGGCTTCGTTCGCCAAGCTCGCGGAAGTTGCGCGGCGATTCCTGGGCATCTCGTTGCACGACCTTGGTCACGTCAGCGAGGAGCCGGCGGTGACCCCGCGCCGGCTCGGTCAGCCGCCTCTCGTCGTCACCCACCCCGAATGCCGCACGGCCCTGGAGGTCCGCCGCGTCCTGACGCGCCTGAGCCAGCTCACGGGCGGCCTGACGGCCAGGCCGGTGCGCCCGGGCGAGGGGATCGCGGACCGGATGATGCGGCAACTGCCGCGACCGGCTTGACGCCCTCGCGGCGCCGCCGGCTCGCGGCGATCTGGTTGCATCTCACGCTCGCGCTCTCGATCGAAGTCTTCGCGGCCTCGATCGACGCCGCGGTCCGGACGCCGCGCCTGCCGTTGCGACCCGTCCGCATCCTGGTGAACCGCGCACGGGTCGCCGAACTCGCCCTCCTGCCCGGAGTCGGTCCGGCGCGCGCCGAGGCGATCGTCCTGGCGCGCGTCCGCGACGGTCCGCTCCGCGACATCGCTGAACTTGCCCGGGTTCCGGGGATCGGTCCGTCGCTCGCGACGCGTCTTTGTGAGTGGCTCGAGTTCGGGTCTCGGACCGACGACTCCGGACGATGACGGCCGGTCGCCGCGCGTGGCGGATCGGGTAAGGTGCCCGCGCACATGCAGCTTCCGGCCGCTCTCGTCGACGACCTCGTCGCACGGGCCCTGCGCGAGGATCTCGGTCCGCGCGGCGAAGACCTGACGACGGCGATCGCGGTCCAGCGGCCGCGTCGCGCGCGGGCTCGCATCGTCGCGAAAGCGAGCGGAGTGATCGCCGGGCTGCCGTTCGCTCTCGCCGCGTTCCGAGCCACCGATCCGGACGTCGTGCTCACACCGCAGGTGGCCGACGGCGATCGCGTCGGGCGGGGCGACGCCGTGCTCCGGATCGACGGCGACGCGGGGGGCGTGCTGCGAGCCGAACGCACGGCGTTGAACTTCCTGCAGCGGGCGAGCGGAATCGCCACGTTGACGAGGGCGTTCGTCGACGCCGTCGCCGGCACCCGGGCTTCCATCCTCGACACCCGCAAGACGACGCCGACCCTGCGCGCCGCCGAGAAGTACGCCGTGCGCATGGGCGGGGGGACGAATCACCGCTTCGGCCTCTTCGACCAAGTCCTCCTCAAGGAGAACCACTTCGCCTGCGCCCTGCCGGAGCCGGTGGAGAGCGTGGTGGCGCGCGCGACGGCGGCCGGACCCCCGGGGGTGCCGGTCGTCGCCGAGGCACGCGAACTCGCCGAGGCGCTCGCCGCGGTGCGCGGCGGCGCGGGCGTCGTCATGCTCGACAACTTCGAACTCGGCTCGCGCCTGCGGGATGCGATCGCCGCCGTCCGGGCGGAAGCGGAACGCTGCGGGCGGGGCGTGCAGATCGAGGTGTCCGGGGGCATCACCCTCGACAACGTCGCGGCCTATGCCGCGTGCGGCGTCGATCGCATCTCGATCGGCGCCCTGACCCACTCCGCGAAAGCGCTCGACCTCTCGCTGCTGGTCGACATCGGCGCCGCGGCGCCCGAGGTCGTGCGTTGACGGTGCGGTCCGGCTTCAAGCTGCGGCCGCGCTTCGAACAGGTGCGCGCGCTGCGCACCGGCCTGCGCGACCGCCTCACCCCGTTGGGCGTCGCCGAAGTCGACGTCGACCGCCTCGTGCTCGTCGTCGACGAGATGGTCAGCAACGCGATCGAGCACGGCGAGAACTACCGGCGGCCCGACGACCTGCTCACCGTGCGGTTCGTGGTCGAAGCCGACCACGTCGATCTCGAGTTCCTCGATCCCGCCGTCCCCGGTGCGACCGTCACGCAGATCCTGGCTCTCCTCGCCCAGTGTCGTTCGGGCCGACCGCCCCTCGACAGCGAGCGCGGACGCGGCCTCTTCCTCATCGACGACGGTCTCGACTCGCTCGACATCGCCGGGGAACCGGACGGCATCGGACTCAGGCTGCGCGGTCGGCTGCTGCGCGCGGCGACATGATCGATGGACTGCGGCGACTGGTCGCGCGACTCGAGAACCGTCCGCTGCTCGAGCGTGCCGCGCTCGCCTGCGCATGGGCGGCGTTGATCTGGTTCTTGTCGTCGCGCCCATCCATGGGTCTGCCCGCAGGGCCCCTCGTCGTGTTCGTGTTCAACGGCGGCCACTTCGTGCTGTTCGGTGTCCTCGCTGCGCTCGCGGCGTTGGCGCTTTCCGCTCGCTCGCGCGCGCGGCGGCTGACGGCGATCGGACTCGCGGTCGCCTGGGGCGTTCTGGACGAACTCCATCAGCGCAGCGTGCCCGGACGCGACTGTTCGGTCTTCGACATCGCCACCGACGCTTGCGGCGCCTGGTTCGCGGTGGCTGCTCTCTCCCTCCTCCGCGGCGCGTCGGGCGGCGCACGCCGCGCGATGTTCGCCGCGGCGGCGCTCGGACTCGGCGCGATCGTCGCGGGGACCTTCCTGTGATCGTCCAGCTCAGTGCCGGTGTCGATCGCGGCGCGAGCACGGCACCGCCACGCGCTCCTCGCGCCACCCCCAGCGACCCGGCTCCCGCACCACGCGGTCGTAGGCCGGACTGATCTGCATCCGGACCATGCGGCCGCAGGAGTCGCGCCGCCAACCCCAGCGCGCCGGCACGTGCTCGATGCGCTCGCAACCGTCGACCCAGACCTGTACCCGGCGGACCTCCCAGCAGGCGTGTTCGCACGGCGTGTCCCAGCGGGGCTGGGGGATGCAGCGGGGGCCGAACTGGACCGAAGCACCGATGTGCACGCCGCGGCGGTCGAAGCCGACCTGGATCTGCTGGGCTGCGGCGGGCGCGTGCAGAGCGCCCGCGGCGAAGAAGACCACGAGAAGGAAGTGTCGCATCATGACGGCGGCCGCAGAGCGAACCGCGTGCCGCCGTCGCGGCGCCGGTGATGACGCGCCGATCGACGTCGCGGGGCCTGGTTTGTCCTCGGCGGTGGACAAGACTGCGCCGGCGAGGGACGTCATCGCACCCTGCTGCGCACGGCGGTAGAACGACCGCGATGACCGACGGCGATCGCTTCGACCATCCCTTGATCGAGCGCTACGCGAGCAAGGAGATGGCGCGCCTGTTCTCGCCGGCATCGCGACACGGGACGTGGCGCACGCTGTGGATCGAACTCGCGCGCGCGCAGATGGAACTCGGGCTCCCGATCACGCCCGCGCAGGTCCGCGCGATGGAGGCGGTGCGCGGCCGCTTCGACTGGGAGCGCGTTGCGGCGATCGAGAAGGAGCGCCGGCACGACGTGATGGCGCATGTGCAGCACTTCGGCGAGCTCGCGCCGGAGGCGATGCCGATCATCCACCTCGGGGCGACGAGCTGCTTCGTCACCGACAACGGCGACCTGCTCCTCTACCGACAGGCGTTGCGGATGCTCGAGCAGCGGCTGTGCGCCTGCATCGACGCGTTCGCCGGGTTCGCCGCGCGCCACCGCGCGGTCGCCTGTCTCGGCTACACCCACTTCCAGGTCGCGCAGCCGACGACCGTCGGCAAGCGGGCCTGCCTCTGGCTGTTCGACCTCCTGCTCGACCTCGAGGAGATCCGCCGCGTCGTCGCCTGGCTGCCGGCGCGCGGAGTGAAGGGGACGACCGGCACGCAGGCGTCGTTCCTGACGCTCTTCGACGGCGACCACGCCAAGGTCAAAGAACTCGACCGTCGTGTCTGCGCCGCGATCGGCTTCTCGCGAAGCGTCCCGGTCAGCGGTCAGACCTACACGCGCAAGCTGGACTGGACCGTCCATCAGGCCCTCAGCGGGATCGCACAGTCGGCGGCGAAGTTCGGTACTGACCTCCGCCTCTTGAGCCACGAGGGCGAACTCGAGGAGCCGGGCGAGAAGCAGCAGATCGGCAGCTCGGCGATGGCCTACAAGAAGAACCCGATGCGCAGCGAGCGCATCTGCAGCCTCGCCCGCTACGTGATCGCCGCGACGGAGACGTCGGCGCAGACCGCGGCGACGCAGTGGCTCGAACGCACGCTCGACGACTCGGCCGTCCGCCGCATCGCGATTCCCGAGAGCTTTCTCGCGATCGACGGCATCTTGATCCTCGTCGAGAACGTCGCGCGTGGGCTCACCGTCTTCCCCAAGATCATCGAGCGGCGACTCCGGGAACACCTGCCCTTCCTCGCGACCGAGGAACTGCTCATGGCGGGCGTCCGCGCCGGCGGTGACCGTCAGGAACTGCACGAACGCATCCGGGTGCACTCGCGCGAAGCGGTCCGCCGACTGAAGGAGGAGGGCGCCGAGCGCAACCCGCTGCTCGAACTCCTCGCCGCCGACCCGGCGTTCGCAAGGGTCAAGGCGTCACTCACCGCGGCGCTCGATCCGATGCGCTTCGTCGGCCGCGCACCGGAGCAGGTCGACGAGTTCCTCGCCGGCGAAGTCCAGCCGCGTCTGGCGGGATGGATGCGGGCCGCGGGGGACCCGGACCTGAGGGTCTGAGGGCGGAGGGACCGGAAAACCGGGAATCCCCAAACCGCCGCGCGCGCGCGGGCACCACCGCTCGGACCCGTCCTGCCCGAGCCCGAGACAGCCCATCGCATGCGCGCACTCCATCTATCCGTCGTCCTGCTTCTCGCGTCCCAGTCGATCGCGCAGTACCGCCGTCCTGATGTCGTCTCCCCGAGCGTGGCGACGACCCGGCAGGACAACATCGTCACGACCTGGGCCGAGGTCCCGGTCAGTCCGCTCGCCAATGTGATCAAGGGGCACGGCATGCCCGCCGAGTACACGGCCGTCCTCAACGCGCGGCGCGGTCGGATCGAGTTCTACTACTTCAACCAATCGGCGAACCGGCAGTTCCTCGTCGACGAGATGCCCGTGCCGGTGGGGGCGACCGCAGTACTCGTGAGGCCGAAGACGACCGAGGCCTGGGTTGCGGTGCCGAACAGCCGCATCGGCTACGACCCGGCGACCGGGAGCGTGAGCGAGGGCGGCGCGGTCGTGGTCGTCGATGCGATCACCGGCGTGCCGGTGCGCGCGATCCAGGTCGGAAGGAACCCGTCCGGAATCGTGTTCCATCCCAGCGGTTCGCACGCCTACGTGAGTTGCCGCGGCTCGCGCGACGTGCACGTCGTCGACTGTGCCAGCGGACTCTCGGTCGCGACGGTCGACCTCGACCAGTACACGCCGCACGCGATCGACTACCTGCCGGCCACCGACACGGTCGTCGTCGCCGCGCTGCTCTCGGGCAATCGCACCGTGGCGCGGGGCACGTTCGCGGGCGACGCCATCCCCGACGTGGTCGTCGACACCGCGACCGATCCGAACCTCCAGGCCGTGCTGCCGGATCGCGACGTCGTCGCTCTGGCTGTCGCGCCCGGAAACCCGGCCAGCGTCGTTCGCGACGACTCCCGGCTCGCGCAGGGCGTGATGACGATCCAATACGCGCTCGTCGCCGACCCGAACTTCGACCGCGCCGTCGTGGTCGGCACGGAAGCGCTCAACGCGCAGGTCACCGGCGAGAAGAACTTCGTCGGCGGGCAGGTCGTCGAGAACCGCCTGGTCGTCCTCGACTACAGCGGCGGCGGCGCGCCGGGTTCCACGACCGTGGCGCTCGACGGCCTGCCCTTCGGTCCGATGGCGACGCCCACCGACTTCGTCTTCGATCCGAACCGGAAGCGCGGTTGGCTGATCGCGCGGGGCGTCGATCGAGTCGTCGAGTTCGACCTCTCGGGCGCGGTCCCCGTCCCGGTCGGTGGCTGGGACGTCCGCTCCGGCGATCCGAACTACACGGCGTCGTTGGTCGGCGCGCGCACGGCGGAACTCGACCCCGGCAGCACGCAGCTCACGGTGTGGTGCGAGATCGAGAACTCGTTCGTTCCGATCGACGTGAGCGGCACGGCGCCGACGACTCCGACGGCCGTCCGCACGACGGCGCTGGCGTTCGACCCGCTCGCTGCGTTCGCGAAGGGCGGATGGGCGAGCCTGTCGGACGCGAAGCGATCGGCGAGCCTGACGACAGCATGCACGTCGTGTCACGTCGATCTCGGCACCGACAACCTCGCGTGGGAACTCTCGAAGTGGCACGACCCCGAGGGCACGCCGGCGACATCGCTGACGCACGAGCAAGATCACAAGGGCCCGATGCTCACGCAGGTGTTGTTCGGCCTGCCGGAGGCGGCGCCGTTCCATTGGCGCGGCGAACAGCGGACGCTCGCGGACTTCAACGGGGCATTCACCGACCTGATGGAGGGACCGGCGCTCAACCCGGTCGAACTCGACGAGATGGTGCGCTTCATCGGTCTCCTGCGCCACGCACCGAACCGCCACCTCGCGATGGATCGCAGCTACGCGAACACCGCGGCGCCCAGCGGCGCCGGCAGCGTCGGGCAGGGCCTTCTCGACTTCGAGCAGTTCCCGATCTTCGGCGCAGGCAACCCGGGCCGTTGCGCCTCGTGCCATCACCTCCCGCTCGGCACGAACAACGAACTCCAGGTCTCGCCGCTCTACGGTCCGCCATCGCCTTCGATCAAGGTGGGCCCGCTGCGAGGCATCGTGAACCGTCTCGATGCGCCGCTGGCGCTCGGACCCTGGGCCGGCAACCGCGCAAGCAACGGCGCGGGCCTCACGCACGCCGGCGCGATCGGCAGTCTGGCCGAATTCGTGTCGCACCCGGTGTTCGCGGGGCTTCAGGGCCCGGCGGCGCAGGCTCGACGCGACAACCTGGTGGCGTACATGGAAGCGTTCGACACCGGACTGGCGCCCGCGACCTCGTTCGTCCGCGTGCTGCGGGCCGACCACGCGGCGCCGTCGGCCGACTTCGACGCGACGATCGCCTACCTCACCGCGGAGTCCGCCGCCGGACACGCCGATTTCTCGGCGACCATCGCACTGCGCAACGGGAGCGGGGGCTTCGACACCTACTTCGGGTTCTGGGACAGCGCCGCGACGGCCTTCGTGCAACCGACGCAGAACGCCGCGCCGCTGCCGGCTTCGATCGTGAAGTCCCTGTTCCTCGCCTCGGGCCAGCCGATGACCTTCGTCGGCCATCCGGCCGGTTCCGGCCAACGCTGGTCGATCGACGCGGACGACGACGCGCTGCTCGATCTCGACGAGCTCTACGTGCACGGCACGAACCCGTTCGTCGCGGACACCGACGGCGACGGCCGTCCCGACGGTCACGAAGTGGCGAACGGCGAACGCCCGACGGTGCCCGACCCGGCGACCGACATGCTGCCGCCGCGCGTCGCCGGCGCGATCCAGACCATGTTCGCGACGACCCACACGGCCCGGCTCGAGCTCAACACCGACGAGCCTGCGCAGGTGCGAGCGTTCGTCCGCGTGACGATCGGCACGAGCACGATCTCGTGGCCGCTGGAGGGGCAGTCGTCGCCCGCGCCGGGCGGGTTCACGACCAACCACCAACTCGTGTTGAGCGGGTTGCCCGCGGCGCACGAGATCCCGTCGCTCCCGGTGCCGGTGCTCGGTCAGACCCAGCTCCCGGTCGACCTCGTGCTGACCGATCCGGCGAACAACTCGCGGACGATCACGGTGTTCCTGTCGATGGCCGATCGCGTGTCCCCGGTCCGCGTCCAGCAGATCGGCAACGCCGCGTACCTCGCGACGACCAACCAGGCGACCTTCGGCGTGAGCCTTGGCAGCGGCACGACGCTGATCGACCTCGGCCTGCCGGGCGGATCCCCGCCGCCGGCTTGGACCGTTCGCGCTCGTGTCAGCTACGGCACGCAACCCGGCGGTCCCGGCACGCAGATCCTGAATCTGACGCAGCTCGTCGATCCGACGACCAGCCAGCCGCTCTTCGTCGTGCCGGTGTCCGCGGCGCAGAACCCCGGCACGTTCACGGTGCCGTTGCCGGCGAGCGCCGCGACCGACCTGAACCGCGTGCTCGCGATCTCGGTCGTGGATGCGATCAACCCGGCCAACCCGCCGGCGATCTACGTCGAGTCGCAGGGCTACAAGCGCCATCACGCCGTGCTGTCGTTCTGATCTCCGTCCACTGCCCGAGGCGAAACCCATGTCCGCCGTCCTCACCCGGTCCCTCCTGTGCGCCACGATCGCGTCGGTCGCGGTCGCCCAGACGCCGCTCTACCCCGGGACGCCGCGTGCGTTCCGCATCGCGGACGCGACGCTGTCGCCGACCTCGTTCGCGAGGATCGCGGTCGGCGACTTCTCCGGTGACCACCGATGCGATGCCGCGGTCGTCGCGAACGACGCGCTGCACCTCGTGCTCGGCGTCTACGGCTTCGGCCGACCGCTTGCAGTGAGCACGCCGGGCGGAGGGTCGGTGACCGATGGCGTGTGTCTGCCCGGCGGAGCGCCGTCGGGTGACGCAGTCCTGTTCGCGGTCAGCGACGGCGCCGCGCCCGGTCTCCACCTGGCGTCGGTCGACGCGAGCGGGGAACTCGTCGTCACCGACTGTGACGTGCGCGACTTCGCCGGGGCGCGCGAGCTGCGGTTCGTCGCGCACGGGGGAGCGACACGGTTGTTCGCACTGGTTCCGGACGGCGACGCGATCGTCGTCGCCGAAGTCTCCGGATCCCGCGTCGTGACGGTCGGGTCGATCGGACTCGCAGGTCCCGCATCCGCGTTGCGCGTCGCGCCGTGGCGCAACGACGCGGACCTCTGTCTGTTCGTGAAGCGCGAGCAGTCGATCGACGTGCTCGCGCTCGACGGCAGCGAGATCGAATCGATCGGATCCCTCGCGCCGATCTTCGACTTCGACGCCGCCTGGTCGCGCGCGCTCGCTCGCGGCCGCGTCGCGATCGTCACGGCGGACGAGACCGGCGCCTCGGGTTTCGAGCTCCACGACCCGGACGGCGTGACCGCGCAGGTCGCGACGCTGGGCGTCGCGAAGCCGCGCTTCGTCTTCGACGACCTCTTCGCGCGCGGCGAACTCGACGTGTGCGCGGTCAACTCCCACGGCCCCAGCGGCTTTGCGGTGTTCGGCGGGCTCGGCGCGACCCCCGACACCTTCGCCTTCACGCTCCAGGGCGGCGTGATCTTCGTGTTCCCGAGCCCCGCGTTCGGGCTCAACTCTAAGTTCGCCAACGTCGCGATCGCCGACGTCGACGGCGATGGCGATCGCGACGCCGTCTTCGCCGATCCCCTGGCGAGCAGCATCTGGGCCCAGCCGAGTTGGGCGCTCGACGAACTCCAGGCCGCGCCGCGCGCGATCGACGCGATCCCGGTCTTCACGCGCCCGAACCCGGGCTGGCAGTGGTTCCAGTTCGCATTCACGCCGCCGGCCGGACTCCCGGCATCGCACGTCGAGGTCACCGTCTACCAGCAGTCGATCGTCGCCGGTGTTCCCCGATATGCGCTCGTCGCGAGTGAAGTCGAGACCGTCTCCACGTCGGAGATCGATCCGAGCAAGGTGCTGACGGGCACGGTCGCGGTGTTCGGCGAGTACGAAGGCCCCGAGGCGACCGACGCCGACTTCGTGTGTGCGTTGCGCATCCTCGTGCCTGACGCGCCGCGGACGCAGTGGGTCGCGTTCGGCGCCGAGGGTTTCGCCGGCTTCCATCACACGCGGACGCCCGATCCATCGAATCCCGGCGGCTTCATGGACGGCACCCCGGGCGGGACGAACCCGCTCCCCACCGTGATCGGCAGCGGCATCACCGGCGTCGGGCAGACTCCTCCGCCGCCGCCGCCGCCGGGCGGGTGACTACGGCCACCAGCCGTACGCGACCCAAGTACCCCACGCATGCGGATGGTCGAAGCGCGCATCGGCGCGGAGCGACACGCGCGCGCGGCGCAGCGCCTGCGATGGATCGCCGTCCGACGCGACCGATTCGAGAGCCGCGGCGGCCAACTGCGCGGTGGCGTCTTGCTCGAGCGGTGATGCGGCGATGAGGACGAGCCGCGCGCCGCATCGCAGCAGCGACGCACCGAGGTGATCGGCGTCGTCACCTCCGAGTTTCGGATCGGTGCCGCTCGCGTGGCACGCTCCGAGCAGGACGAACCAGGGGACGCGCACGCCGGACGACTCGAGGATGTCGGGGAAGAGGCGCCCGTCGGGAGCGGACTGGCACGGCGCCAGGAGCACGCCGCGCGGCCTGCCCCGCAACGGATCGAAGTCGCCGTGGGCGAAGACCAGCAACGCGCTCGGCGTCGCGTCCGCCAGGGAGTCGAGGTGCGCCGCTCTGCCGGTGAGCCATCGCGTCGCCGGCCACTGTTTCAGGATCCGTTCCCGCGCGATGTCGGCGAAGCGGACCGCCGGCTCATCCGCGCCGGGCACCGGCGGAGGAGCGACCAGCGCGAGCAGCGACCGCGTCGGCGTCCCGGCGGTCGCCGTCGGTTCGGCCGCGCGCGCCGCGAGCGCGAGACCGACGGCGCAGGACGGCAGCGCGACGACGTCGCGTTCGATCCCCAGCACTCCGGCCCCCGGCAGCGGCAGGACGTCGAGAGGGATGCGTTGCACGACTTCGGTGCCGGTGACGAAGACGCGCCGCCAGGTGCGAAGGCGCTCCGCCACGGGCGCAGGGAACAACGCGCGCGCGACATCGCCTGCGGCGGCGTCGAAGCGTGCGCGCGCGACGTTCGACGCGTCGCGAGGCGGCGCGGCGAGTTCGCGCCACAGCGCACGCAGCGCCGATTCGAGCGCCTCGACGGGTGCGAGGCGCGCGTGCACGACTCGCCGGCGGTCGAGCGCGAAGGCGTGAGTCGCGGCCGCGCCCGGCACCAGCACCAGGAGTCCGTCGCCGTCGCGAGTCAGGAGTCGGTCGCGTACGGCCGTCACCGTCGGCGCCGGCGCGTCGAGCGACTTCGCCAGCGATCCGATTGCGTGGGCGGCGAGGACGTCGTCCAGCGCGGCGACGACGCCGGACTCGGTGCTGTCGACGCGCAGCGTGAGTTCGATGAGTTCGTCGATCAGCAGTCGCCGTGGTGCGAACGCGAGGATGCCGGTGCCGAGACCATCGTCGGGCGGCCGACACGACGCGAGGAAGGCGCGGTACGCGGACCGTGCGCGGTCTCGTGCCGTCGTCAGTCCAGCGGCGTCCGTCGATCGCCGGCGATCGAGGCCGGCGCGCAGCGCGATCGCCCGTGCGGTCTGCATGGGCCAGGCGCCGTCGCCGGCGCGCGCGACGAGCGAGCGATGTTCGTCGAGCGCACGCAGCACGGTGTCGAACTCGCCGGCGTCGAGCGCGACCGCGGCGCGTTCGAGCCAGGCCATGGCGCGCGACTTGGGGTCGAGCGACTCGTCGGCGAGGGCGAGATCCAACTCATGCCGTGCGTCGTCCGAGCGGCCGAGAGCGCGCAGGGCAACCGCTTCGTAGAACGGCAACTGCGCACCGAGGTCCGCGTCGGGCTCCGCGGCGCGGAGCTTTGCGGCGTCGTCGAGGACCCGGGAGTGGAGCCCGGCATCGCTCGCTTGTCGCACGAGGGCGAGCGCAGTCGTGTGGCGATCGCGACGCTGTCGCGCGCGCCCAGCGACGTCGACCGGTTGCGATGCCTCAGCGAGTCGCGACGCCTCGCGGAGGATGCGCGCGGCGTCCGCGTGGCGGCCGAGGTTCTGGAAGCACGACGCGCGTTCGAGCGCGACGAAGCATCGATCGGGCTCGGTCGTCCCGCTCTGGAGCGCGAGTGCCCGGTCCGCGGCGGCGAGCAACGAAAGCGCGCGATCCTCGCGACCGGCGTCGCGCTCGAGGACCGCACACAGGATCAGGGTCCATGCGTGATCGCCGTCGCCGGCGGAAACCCAGCGGGCGATGTCGAGGCGGCGGACGACGTCGTCGAGGTCGTCGCCGCCGAAGGGTCCCGGACCGCGTTCGGTGCGGCGACGCAGCAGCCAGACCGTGATCGCCGCCTCGAACGCATTCGCCGTTGCCCCAGCGCCCGCGTTCGCCAGTGATGCGCGAACACGGATCGCGCGTGCGAGCGCGGGTTCGCGCAACGACCAGCCGCCGCGCTCCCAGGATTCCAGCGTGCCGATCGCTTCGATCCACGGCGCGACATCCGTCGCGCGCGCGTCCGTCCAGGTCGCCTCGGCCGTTCGCTCGAGCACGGCGAGTGCCTCGCGCCGCGCGTCGTTCGTGGTGCTGGCCGCGAGCGTCGCGATCGCGACGCGCAACGGATGGACGGCGACCGGCTGTGCGGCCTCGCGCGAGCACGCCGCGGCGAGCAGGACGGCGACGGCGACGAACAGCCGAACCGGCCCACGAGCCGGAGAATCTGGTCGATGCGCCGGCGACGACGCCGGACCTGCGGCTACGGCCTCGGCCGCGATGGGATCACCGGGACTGGCGGATGACATCGATCGAGGGAGCGCCGCCCTCTGCGCGGCGCAACTCGATCTCGAACTCGAGCACCGTGTGTCCCGCGTAAAGGGCCGGCTCGATCGTAAGGCCCGACTCGCGGACGTCGCGGCGTTCGATCAGGAGGGCGCCGCGCGTGCCGTCGCCCGCGAGCGCGAACGCGCGCACGTCGATCACGACCGCGTCCTGGTCGTCGCCGACCAAGGACCAGCGCAGCTCCCCGAATGGCGTGTCGGCAACGAGGCTCAGGCTGCCGCCGGCGAGGTGGCGCGGTGTCCGTGAGTCGTCGACCTTGCCGTCGCGGGACGCGAACCACGCCCAGAGACCGCCGAGCACGAGCGTCGCGCCGAGCAGGAGCCCCGCCGCGGCGAGCAGCGTCCGACGCGCGGGATCCCGCCGTCGATCCGCGGTGCCGGACGCCGCGTTCGTGCGCGTCGTGATCGAGCGGAACGCCGCAAGGATCTGGGACTCGTCGGCACTCGCGACGCTCGTGTCGTCCAGGACGGCCGCACGCAGTTTCCCCGCCGAGTCGAGCGCGGCCGTGAGCGCGAGGTACTCGCGCCAGGCCGCTGCGAGTTCGGCGTCGTTCGCGAGACGCGCGGCGATGGCCGGCTCGTCGGCGCGACGGTCGCCGACGACCAGGGCGCGCAGCAGTTCGTCTCGCGGGGGATCGGTCGCTCGGTCCATGGCTCGTCGTGGTTCCGGGATCTCGGTTTTCGTCAGGACGCGTCGGAACTGCTCCGCTCGGCCTCGCGCACGCCGTCCTCGGCGAAGCCGCGGCGCAGGGTTCGACGGAGGCGTTCGATCGCGCGGTAGTAGCGGGTCTTCGCCGTGTTGATGGAGATGCACAGCTTCGCGGCTGCTTCCTCGAAGGTGGCGCCCTCGAAGTGACGCGCCTCGACGATGGCGGCCTCGTCGGGATCGAGCCGCGCGACGGCGGCTTGGACGTGCAGCGCGTCGGCGGCGTCGAGGCCATGCCGATCGGGCGATGGAATCGTCGCGATCGACTCGTCCGGAGCTGAGTCCCGACGCGATCGCGTTCGACGCGACTCCACGAGCGTCAGCGCGCAGAAGCGGTAGACCCAGGTCTCGAGCGTCGAGCGACCCTGGAAGCGCGTGAGGCCGGCCCAGACCCGCGCGAAGACCTCCTGCGCGAGTTCGCGTCGCTCCTCCGCGGATCGGAATCCGCCGGTGCGTCCGGCGAGCGCGTCGAGGATCCTCGGGATGCAGTTCATGCGCCCGACGAAGGACTCGACGGCGGCGGGATCACCGGCCATCACCGCGCGCACGAACTCGCGGTCCGCGTCCCAGGCAGGACTCCGTGCTTCGGAGCCGCCCGTCCGTTCGTCACCGGGACCCGGGACCTGGGAGGTGTCGGGGGTCGGCATCCGGTTCTGGCTTTCCTCGAAAACCACGCGCGAGGGTGGCGCAGTCTAGGCAGCGCGAGCGCTCCGGCGACGCCCCGAGTCGGGGCGGGCCGAGCGGCGGACGGGAGGTGACAGACTTGCTCGAGCCCGCCGCCGGCGAATCCCCGTGGCCTGTCACAATGGCACGCGGAGCTCGATCTCCACACCGACCGTGGAGACGCAACTCGCGAAAAGCCATGGCCTTGGAAGCAGCTGTGGAAAACCGTCCAGGCGGCACACGTTGTGCTTGCGGCGGCGCGACCCAAGCCCGGAGGGCGGCCGATGGCACTGCGCTTCAAGGACTACTACCAGACGCTCGGCGTTGCTCGTGACGCGACTCCCGAGCAGGTCCAGAAGGCCTTCCGCGAGCTCGCCCGGCGCTACCACCCGGACGTGAGCAAGGAGCCCGACGCCGCCGAGCGCTTCAAGGAGATCAACGAGGCCTACGAGGTCCTGAAGGATGGGGAGAAGCGGAAGCGCTACGACGCGCTGGGCGCCGACTGGCAGCAGGGACAGGAGTTCACGCCGCCGCCGGGGTGGGAGGACGTCCACTTCGAGTTTCGCGACGGCAGCGGCGGGCCCTCCGACTTCAGCGACTTCTTCGCGTCGATGTTCGGACGCGGCGGCTTCGGCGGCTTCGACGCCGACGCGTTCGAAGGCTTCGGCGGGCCGCGGGCGCATGCGCCGCGCCGCGCGCGGGGCAAGGACGTCGAAGCCGAACTCCGCCTGACGCTCGCGGAACTGTGGGCCGGCGGCAGCAGGCGCGTGACGCTGAGTGCAAGCGACGGAACCGCGCGCGAGATCGACGTGCGCATCCCTGTGGGAACCACGCAGGGGACGAAGGTCCGCCTCGCGGGTCAGGGCAGTCCGGGACGCGGCGGCGAAGCGGCGGGGGACTTGTTCCTCCTCGTGCGCGTCGATCCGGACCGACGCTTCCAGCTCGAAGGCTGCGACCTGCGCCTGCAGCTCGACGTCGCGCCGTGGGAAGCCGTTCTTGGCGCCTCGATCGACGTCGACACCTTCGGCGGCAAGGTCGCGCTCCGCGTGCCGCCCGGCGCATCGAGCGGTCAGACACTGAGGCTGCGTGGCCTCGGCGTCCCGCGCTCGGGCAAAGACCGCGGCGATCTGTTGGTCAAGCTGCGCATCGTCGTCCCGCGCGAGACGAGCAGCGAGGAGCGACGGCTCTGGGAGGAACTGCGGGACAAGTCGGACTTCGACCCGAGGAGTTCGTGAGTCACCGCACGCATCCCACAACCCGAATCACGGAGCACAAGCCATGGATCTCAATCGACTGACCGAGAAGTCGCAGGCCGCGGTCGCGCAAGCGCAGCAGACCGCGGTCACGTTCGGGCATCAGCAGGTCGACTGCGAGCACGTCCTGCTCGCGCTCGTGCAGCAGGAGGACGGCCTCGTGCGGCGACTGCTGCAGAAGATGGACGTGCCGGCGGACGCGCTGGCGAAGGCGGTCGAGGAGGAACTCGGCAAGCGCCCGCGGGTGTCGGGTCCCGGTTACGAAGCCGGCAAGGTCTACCTCGACCCGCGCCTGGCGAAGGTGCTGACGGAAGCGGAGAAGCACGCGAAGCGGATGCAGGACGAGTACGTGTCGGTCGAGCACCTGATGCTCGCCCTGCTCGCCGAGCCCGCGACCACGGGCGCCGGTCGCACGTTCGCGCGCTTTGCCCTGACTCCGGATCGCTTCCTCCACGCGTTGAAGGAAGTGCGGGGCAACCAACGCGTGCAGAGCGCGAACCCCGAGGCGACCTACGAAGCGCTCGCGCGCTACGGCACGGATCTCGTCGCGGCGGCGCGCGCGGGCAAGCTCGACCCGGTGATCGGGAGGGACGACGAGATCCGCCGCGTGATCCGCATCCTGTCGCGCAAGACCAAGAACAACCCGGTCCTCATCGGTGAGCCGGGGGTGGGCAAGACCGCGATCGCGGAGGGACTCGCGCAACGCATCGTGCGCGGCGACGTCCCCGACGGGTTGAAGGACAAGACCGTCTTCTCGCTGGACCTCGGCGCGCTCGTCGCGGGCGCGAAGTTCCGCGGCGAGTTCGAGGAACGCCTCAAGGCGGTGCTCGAGGAGATCAGGAAGAGCGAGGGGCGGATCGTGCTGTTCATCGACGAGTTGCACACGATCGTCGGCGCGGGCAAGGCCGAGGGCGCGATGGACGCCGGCAACATGCTCAAGCCGATGCTCGCCCGCGGCGAGTTGCACTGCATCGGCGCGACCACGCTCGACGAGTACCGCAAGCACGTCGAAAAGGACGCCGCGCTCGAGCGCCGCTTCCAGCCGGTCCTGGTCGAGCAACCGAACGTCGAGGACGCGATCTCGATCCTTCGGGGTCTGAAGGAACGCTTCGAGGTGCACCACGGCGTGCGCATCCAGGACGGCGCGCTCGTCGCGGCCGCGACCCTGTCGGACCGCTACATCACCGACCGCTTCCTGCCGGACAAGGCGATCGACCTCGTCGACGAAGCGTGCGCGATGATCCGCACGGAGATCGACTCGATGCCCGCGGAGCTCGACGCCGTCACGCGCCGCGTGATGCAGCTCGAGATCGAGGAGAAGGCGCTGCAGAAGGAGAAGGACGACGCGAGCAAGAAGCGTCTCGCCGACCTCCGCAAGGAGTTGCAGGACGTGAAGGCGGAAGCCCAGGCGATGCGCGCCCAGTACGACCAGGAGAAGCAGGAGATCGGCGGTGTGCGCAAGCTGCGGGAGCAGCTCGAAGCGATGCGCCTCGACCAGCAGAAGGCGGAACGGGCCTACGACCTCAACCAGGCCGCGGAGCTCAAGCACGGCCGCATCCCCGAGCTCGAGCGCAGGCTCGCCGACGCCGAGAAGAAGCTCAACGATCGGCGTGGGCAGTCGGCCCTGCTCCGCGAGGAGGTCACCGACGAGGAGATCGCGGAGATCGTCGCCCGCTGGACCGGGATCCCTGTGACGAAGCTGGTCGAGGGCGAACGCGAGAAGCTGCTCAAGCTCGACCAGATCCTCCACGAGCGGGTGGTCGGCCAGGACGAGGCGGTGCAGGTCGTCGCCGACGCGGTCATCCGCGCACGCGCCGGGATCAAGGACCCGCGCCGTCCGATCGGGTCCTTCCTGTTCCTCGGGCCGACGGGAGTCGGCAAGACCGAACTCGCGAAGACCCTCGCCCAGGCGTTGTTCGACAGCGAGGAGAACATCGTGCGCGTCGACATGTCCGAGTACATGGAGAAGCACGCGGTCTCTCGTCTCGTCGGCGCGCCCCCCGGCTACGTCGGCTACGACGAAGGTGGACAGCTCACGGAGGCGGTGCGCCGCCGTCCGTACTCCGTCGTGCTGTTCGACGAGATCGAGAAGGCGCACCCCGACGTGTTCAACGTGTTGCTCCAGGTCCTCGACGACGGGCGCATCACCGACAGCCAGGGTCGAACGGTCGACTTCAAGAACACCGTCGTGATCATGACGTCGAACATCGGCTCGAACTGGCTGCTCGAGGGCATCCGTGCCGACGGCGAGATCGAGGAGCGCACGCGCGTCCGCGTGATGGAGGAACTGCGCAAGGGTTTCCGGCCGGAGTTCCTCAACCGCATCGACGAGACCGTCCTGTTCAAGCCGCTGCGTCCGAGCGAGATCGAACGCATCGTCGACCTGCTCGCGCAGCAGTTGCGCAAGCGGCTCGCCGACCGCGAGATCACCCTGGAGATCACGGCTCCTGCGCGCCACCACCTCGCGGTGCAGGGCTTCGATCCGGTCTACGGCGCGCGGCCGCTGCGGCGCTTCATGCAACGCGAGCTCGAGACGCGCATCGGCCGCGCAATCGTGTCGGGCGAGATCGCCGACGGGAGCCGCGTGGTCGTCGACCTCGCCGGCGACAAGCTCGTCGTGCGCGCGGCGAGCGCCGCCGGCACGCAAGGTTGAGTTCACGTGCGCCGCCGGGCGGGGCGGCGCGACTCAGGTCACCCGTCCGTCGCGCGCGAACACCAGCAGGGTGACCGGACCGTCGTTGAGGAGATCGACCTGCATCGCGGCGCGGAAGCGGCCCGTGGCGACGGGCACACCCGCGGCGCGAAGTCCGTCGGCGACGCGGAGGTAGAGCTGTTCGGCGCGCGCGGGATCCTCCGCCTCGGTGAAGCTCGGACGGTTGCCCTTCGCCACCGACCCCGCGAGCGTGAACTGCGAGACGACCAAGGCGCCGCCGCCGACCTCGGCGATCGTCTTGTCCATCGGCGTCGCGCCGGGGAAGCAGCGCAGCTTCGCGATCTTGCCGGCGGTCACGTCCGCATCGGCCTCGGTGTCGCCGCGCTCGACCCCGACCAAGACGACGACGCCGCGATCGATCGCCCCGACCGTCTCGCCGTCGACCGTGACGCGCGCGCGCGCGACGCGCTGCACGACGGACTTCATCGCCGTCCTTCGCCCCTCGGTGGGGCGCAGAGCTCGCGCACGAGGGATGCCAGCGCCTGACCCGCGAGTCGGCCGCCCTGGGCGTCGAGGGCGGTGT
>JACRLW010000072.1 GCA_016235155.1 Planctomycetota bacterium | reverse complement strand
GCTCGATTTCAGGCACTTCCCCGGCGTCCGCTCGACGCAGCTTCCGGAAGACATGGGCTCCGGAGTCGCGTGGGGCGATTACGACGGCGACGGCGATCCCGACCTGTATGCCGTGAATCAGGCCGGACCGCTGACCGAACGGGAGGCGTGGGCCTCGTCGCCCGGCAGCAACCGGCTGTATCGCAACGAGGGCGACGGGTCGTTCACGGACGTGACCGCCGAGGCCGGCGTCGGCGTTCGCGCGCTGGGCATGGCGGCGGTCTGGGGCGACGTCGACTCGGACGGCGACCTCGACCTGCTGGTCACCAACTATGGATCGTTGGTGCTGTTCGAGAACCGCGGGGACGGGACCTTCGCCGACATCACCGTGGCATCGGGATTGGAGCAGCAAGGCTACTGGTCGGGGGCGAGCTTCGGCGATTACGACCGCGACGGCGACCTGGATCTCTACGTCTGCGGGTACGTCCAGTACACCTTCGACCCCGGCGACCGCGACTCGAAGTCGTCGATGTATGCCAACGTCGTTCCCGCCAGCCTCAATCCATCGACCTATCGGCCGCATCGCAACCTGCTGTTCGCGAACGACGGCGACGGACGTTTCGTCGACGTGACCTCGCACGCCGGGGTGGCCAACCTCGAGGGCAGGAGCCTGAGCGCGTCCTGGTGTGACTTCGACGAGGACGGGTGGCAGGACCTGTACGTCGCCAACGACATCTCGGACAACGTCATGTACCGCAACCGCGGTGACGGCACCTTCGAGGATGTGAGTCACGCCTCATGGGTCGCGGACTACCGGGGTGCGATGGGCATCGCGATCGCCGATTGCGACGGCGATCGGGATCTCGACATGTTCATCACCCACTGGATCGCGCAGGAGAACGCGCTGTATCTCAACCTGCGGAGCGAGCGGCCGGGTCTGGACGGCCGGGCGAAGCCGGCGTTCGTCAACTTCGTCGACGACGCCGACCGCCTCGGCGTCGGTCAGATCGCGCTCGACTTCGTCGGTTGGGGCACGTTCTTCCTCGACTTCGACAACGACGCGCACCCCGATCTCTTCGTCGCCAACGGCAGCACCTTCCAGGCGCCGGAGGACCCGCGCCGCCTCCTCCCCATGCGGCCGCATCTGTTCTGGAACCAGGGCACCGGGCGCGGTTTCTTCGAAGTGGGAGAGTTCTGCGGGGACTACTTCAAAGGCGAGTGGGTCGGGCGCGGCGCCGCTCCGGCGGATTACGACGGGGACGGCGACGTCGACATCGCGGTTCTGAACCACGGCGGTCAGCTGGCTCTGCTGCAGAACCAATCGTCGAACCGGAAGCACTGGCTCGGCATCCGCCTGGTCGGTCGGGGCAAGAACCGCTTCGGAGTGGGCGCCAAGGTCACCGTCGAGTGCGGTGGCAAGATCCAGGCAGGAGCCGTCGGCGCGACGCCGTCCTATATGTCGCAGCCCGACCTGAACCTGCACTTCGGACTCGGCGAGGCGAAGTCGGTCGATTGCGTCGAGGTGCGCTGGCCCGGCGGGAAGCTCCAGGTCCTGAACAGCGTCACGGCGGATCAGGTGCTGGCCATCGAGGAGCCGCGGTGAACCACCGGCGCGGGTGGCTCGGGGTTGCGGTGCTCGGCGCCATCGCGCTGGGTGTCGTCTATGCGCGCTCGAAGCCGGCCGCGGTGCCGGCCGACGGCGAGCTCGGCTCCGCGGCCCTTGGCGAAGCGGCAAAGGCGCGCATCGTCGAGTTCTGGAGCACCTTCCGCCACGCGCAGTCACTGCGGCGCCAGGGCCATTGGGAACCGGCGATCGACGGCTTCCTGCGCGCGCTCGAACTCGATCCGCGCCACCAGGACGCCCTCTACGGCCTGGCCAACTGCTACATCGAGATCGGTCGCTTCGAGGCGGCGCTCGCGGCGCTCGAGCGTCTCGCCGAATCCGATCCTCTGGGCCAGCGTGCGTATCTGCAGATCGGTCTGATCCGTTCCTATCCCGGAGCCGGGGACGTCTACGACCTCGACGCCGCCGAGGCCGCGCTGCGCCGCGCCGTCGAAATCAATCAGGAGGAGTCCGGCGCATTCCTGCGGCTGGCGGAGGTGATGCTCGTCAAAGGCGATCCCGACCGCGCATTCGAGCTGTACGCGTTGGCCAACCGTTCCAACTTCCGCGCGGTGGAGGGCTATTACGTGCGGGCCTATCTGCGCTGGCGCGCGGGGCGCGCCGAGGAAGCCGTCGAACTGCTCACGGAAGCCGTGCGACAGAGCCGCGCGCCGACGATCGTCGCCGGCGTGCCCGGCGAGGGCGACAATCGCCCCGGGAGCACGCTGCCACCGTCATCGATCGACGAGAACCGCATGTTTGCGCGGGTCTGGAACGGTCTCGCCGGCCGCTTCCCCGGGGGTGCGGTCACCGCGTCTGCACTCGACGCGGAGTTCGCCGCGCTCGACGCTGAACTGCGCGCCGTGGCGAGGTAGTCTGCGGCGGCGAGCCCGACCATCGGTCGAGTGACCGACAGTCGAACTCGGAGGAGCGGCGACGAATGAGCCGGAACTCAGTGATGATCGGGATCGTCCTCGCGACGGCCGTGCTCGGGACCTTTCTCGTGATGTCGCGCGAGACCCCGATTCCGCCGGCACAGCCTTCGTCGAGCCCCGTCGAGCAGCCGGCGAAGGCCGAGCCCACGCGCCGTGAGTCGACCACCGGTGAAGACCGGAGCCCACTCATCGCCGACCCGCGCGCGATCCTGCGAGGTCGTTGCGTCGACGAGAACGGCTCACCGCTCGCGAGCGTGCCAGTGAGCCTTCAAGGTTGGCCGTCGACCAGCGCGGCCTTGGAGCAGTACCAGCGCGAGCACGGCAGGATTGCGTGGCAGGATCCGGCCGACGCGATCAGCGACGCCGACGGCCGCTTCGAGCATCGCCTCGTCCCGCCGCCGCCGTTCCGGTTCCGCGTGACGGCGAAAGCGCTCGGCCGCGCGCGCGTCTACGGCCGCTGGTCATCGCTCGCGCCTGGCTCCGTGACGGACATGGGCGATCTCGTGCTGGCGCGCGGCGTCGAGGTGCGCGGCGTTCTCGTCGACCCGGACGGCACCGGCCTCGCCGACCGCGACGTGACGCTCACGGCACAGGGCCCGATGCCGAAGCAAGCGGGCGTCGAGCTGCGACGCATCGACTCGGCTGTCGGGCGCAGCGACGGGTTCGGCCGATTCGCCCTGCGCGAGCCGCTGCTGCCCGGCGCGTACCGCGTCACGGTGTCGGGATGCACGGTCGAGGATCCGCGCGAGCCGGTGACGCTCGCGTTGCCGTCGATCGAGTTGCGCATCGTCGCGCGCGTGAAACCGCCGGACGACCGGCCGCTGATCCGCGGCGTGGTCGCCGACCTGCGCGGCGCGCCGATCGCGATGGCCCGGCCCGAGGTCGATCGCGCGCCGACGCCCTATCTCTACACCGATCGCGGCGGCCGCTTCGAGTTGCGTCGCCAGGACGACATGCCGCGGGACGCCGTCGTGCTCGGCATCTTCGCGCGCGGCTTCGACCCCTGGCGGAGCAAGGAACCAGTGCCTTGGGGGACCGAGGATCTGCGCGTCGTCCTCGAGGAGGGGCCGTCGCTGCTCGTGCGCGTCGTGCGCGCTCGGGATCGCGCGCCCGTCGAACGCTTCGGGCTCGAGATCGAGCGCGTGCGCGAGGACGGCCAGCGCGATCCGTACGAGCCGGCGCTGGCGAGCCCGGACAACCACCCCGGCGGCACTCTCGAGTTCCCGCGCATCTCCTCCAGTCGCTATCGCCTCGCGGTCACGCCGGACCCGGAGTCGGGACTGGTGCCGAGCGCTCCGCGCGAGCTGGTCGTCGAACCGCGCGTCGCGCAGGACGTCGAAGTCGGGCTCGCGGCCTTCACCGAGCGCAGCGTCGAGGTCGTCAGCGTGCGCGGCGATCCCGTCGCCGGCGTGCCGGTCGAGCTGATCGAGCATCAGACCGGCGGCGTCATCTCGATCGACATGCACGCGCGCGAGCCGCGAACCGCGCGCATCAACGCCTCGGATCGCGTGGCGATCCTGCGCGACGCGCGCACGACCGACCATGCCGGTCGCGCGACGCTGCGCGGCCCCGACGACGCCGTCTACGGTGTCCGCGCACCGGGCCCGGGCAACGTGCCGGCGCTGCTGTACCCCGTCCGCTTCGACGACCGGGCCCCGCTGCGGGTCGTCGTCGAACTCGGCGCGACGCTGCGTGGGCGGATCGAGCCGCGCGAGGTCTTCCTCGCCCCCTGCTCCAGAGGACGCGGCGCGGCCGAGAACTCCTCTTACGACCCTGCGCCGTCGCAGCGGCCCGAGCTCGTCCTGATCCGAATGGTCGCCGGTCGGACCGAGCGCTACCCGCCGGACACGAGCATCGCGCAGCGCTTCCCGCTCGCGGCAGACGGCTCCTTCGTGCTGCGCGGGATCTCCCCGGGCACCTGGGACCTGAAGCTCGGCTATCAGGTGCAGGTCGAACGCAACGCCAGCATCTCGCACACGCGCACCGCCGCGCGCCAGCTCACGCTCGCCGAGGGCGAGGACAAGGAGCTCGTGCTCGACCTGCGCGGCTGGCTGCCGCGGACGGTGGTCCTCGCGATCGCGGCGGACGGCGTTCCCCATCGCGGACGTGTGATGCTCGAAGGGGACTTCGGACTCGGCTCCGATGGACGCCCCGAGTCGGAGCAGCGCTACGTGACGCCCGACGACGGCGCTCGCGTCGTGACGCAACTCATGCCGGGAACCTCGACGCCGTACATGAGCCTCGGCCCGTCGAAGGGCCACACCTTCCTGCCGGGCCCGAGCTTCGTCGTCGGCGAAGGAACCGCGCCGATCGACCTGCGGCTCGAGTTCCGCTCCGCACAGCGCGCGATCCGCGTCGTCGACGCGAAGGGCTCGCCGGTCGCCGGCCTCGTCGTGCAGGCCAGCGTCGGGGCGCAGTTCTGGCTCGCTTGCCCGCCGACCGACGAGCAGGGCCGCACGACCGTCAGCGGACCGCCCGGTTCGGTGCGGCTGCACGTCGCGCGCGGGTCAGAGACCTTCGAACTCGGCTCCGTCGATCTCCTCTCCGGCACCGTCGATCCGTTCGAGCTTCGCCTGCCGCGGGAATGGGGTGAGCTCAGGAAGTGATGCGCGCAACCAGTTGGTCCCTCTTCGCCGTCGCGCTGCTGGCCGGCACTTCGTTTCTCCTCTTCGGCGGCGACCGCGGCGAGCCCGCGGACCAGAAGGCCGACACGCCGATCGTCTCGACATCCGCTCCGTCGATGCCGGGCAGTGCCCCGATCGCGGCCGACGCGCCGCGGGAAGAGATCCGGGAGGACACGCAGGCCATCGTCCGCGGCCGCTGTCTCGACGAGATGGGCCACTCGATCGCCGGCGTGAGCGCAGTGCTTCACGGTTGGCCGGGAAGCGACGAGGCGATGGCGAAGCACCGCCTCGACCACGGCGAGATCGCGTGGACCGACCCGCCCGCGTTCGCAACAAGAGCCGACGGCGTCTTCGAGTTCCGCTTCGACCCGCCTCCCCCGTACCAGTTCTTCGTGATGCTGACGGCGGAGGGTCGCGCGGCGGCGTCCCGTCGGATCCGCGGCGTGGCGAGCAAGGCCGGGATCGATCTCGGTGATGTCCGCCTCCCACCCGGCTGCGAGGTGCGCGGCAGCGTGACGACGCACGACGGCGCCGCGATCGCCGGGTGCCGATTCTCCGTCGAGCCGTTGTCGCCGGCGCCGCGCGCCGAACCCTGGGGATGGGAACTCCGCGAGCGGATCGACGCCGTGAGCGATGCGCAGGGTCGCTACTCCTCGTCGATGCGCGTGCCCGCCGGCCGATATCGAGCCGTGGCCATCGGTCACGTCGTCGAGGCACCCAGCGGCCCGGTCGAACTCGCTCCCGGATCGACCGAAGTGAACCTCGTTCTGCGCAGCGCACCCGCGAACCAGACGCCCACCATCCGCGGCCTCGTGGTCGACGAGCGCGGCGAACCGATCGAGGGCGTCGAGGTCAGCGCGGAACGCACCGGCGCGAGCGGGCGATCCCGCGACGACGGCCGCTTCGAACTGCGCCGGATGGGCTTCGTGCGCGACGACCTGGTGACGGTCGTGGCGTTCGCCGACGGCTACGCCGCGTGGCGCAGCGGCGAACCGCTCGCCTGGGGGACGGACGGGTTGCGCATCACGCTGGTCGCGGGATCGCCGCTGACGATCCGCGTGCGACGCGCGCCGGACGATCAGCCGGTCGAACGCTTCGGCGTCGAACTCGCGCGCGAGCGACAGGACGGCGTCCGATCGTCCGACGACTACGCGCTCCGCCATGCCGGCGAGCACGAACGCGGAGTGCTCGAGATCGGGAAGGTGGGTGCCGGCGCGTACCAGTTGGTGGTCGTCCCCGCGGAATCGACCGGCCTGGCCGAGAGCGAGGAGCTCCGCATCGAGGTCGTCACCAGCGCACCGTTGGTCGTCGACGTGCGCGTGATGCCGCCCGCGCGGCGCGGCATCGAGGTCGTGGATGCCGCGGGTCGCGGAATCGCGGGCGTGCGCGCCGAACTCCTCGCGCACGAGGACGGAGCGACCGTCACCGTCGGGTCGTGGGCGATGGAGCCGCGCCACGCGCGGATGAACCGCAACAGCCGCGTCGTCGCGCTCGTCGATGCGGCGACCACCGGCGCCTCGGGCCACGCCGAACTGCGCGGTCGCGCGGGCAGCCGCTTCGCGCTGCGCCTTCCCGGTCCCGGCCATGTGCCGCTCGTCGTGCAGCCGTTCTCGATCGACGAGCCGTCGGTCGCACGGATCGTCGTCGCCTCGGGCGCGACCTTGCGTGGTCGGGTCGAGCCGAGCGAAGTGCTCGCGGCGCTGCGCGCCGAGGGCGGTACCGCGCCGGGCATCGCGCTCGCGAGTGCCGATCCGCAGGCGGCGGTGACGCCGGGTCAGCGCACGGGCCAAGGGCTGATGAGCGCGATCGACGAGGACGGCCGCTTCGCGATTGTCGGTGTCCCGGCTGGCGTCTGGCACGTGCAGGTGACGAGCCAGGTCCCGGCGCTTCTCGGGATGATGCCCGTGCAACGCGTGGCAATCGCCGGCGTGCGACTCACCGACGGCGAGGACCGCGAGATCGCGCTCGATCTGCGTCCCTGGATGCCGCGGACCGTGACGCTGAAGGTGCGCGTCGACGGCGCGCCCCACGTCGGTCGTCTGAGCCTCACGGGCGACTGCGGACTCGATCCGGCCGGTGCGCCGGTCCGCCAGCTCCGCCATCCGACGGCGGATCCGAACGGCGAACTCGTGATCGCGCTGCCTCCCGGAACCTGGACGCCGTCGGTGCACGTCGCGCAAGGGCGGAGCGGGTTCTGGCTCGAAGCGTTGCCCTTCGTGGTCGAAGACCTCGAACCGGCGGCACCGCTCACCTTCGATCTCCGCAGCGCGCGGCGCGCAGTCACGGTTCACGACGAAGCGGGCCAGCCGGTCGAGGGACTCGAGCTTCACGTCGCCGTCGAGGGTCGTGGCCTCGTGTCGACCCTCTGGCCGACCGATGCTCAGGGCCGGACGACGGTCTTTGGCGCACCAGGACTCGTGACGCTCATCGCGCACCGCGGTCCCGCGCGCGCGCCGTCCGAGCCGCCGGCTGCCACGAGCTCGGGCACCCGCCTGTCGCTGGTGGTCGGCACCGTCGAACTCCTCGCCGGCGCGGTCGAACCCGTCGTGATCCGCCTGCCGCCCGAGTGGCGCGAACTGCCGCGCTGAGGTCGATCGCAACGGCGGTCCCTGTCGATGCGCGCGACGGCGTCCCGCTACGGGCCGAGCACGTGCAGCGGAACGCGACGGCGCGCCGATCAGGCGGGCCATGGTGATGCAGACGTCACCACGACCCGTGCCATGACGACGTTCTTTCATCCGTTGCGCTCTACGTCGCTCTTCCTCGCCCTCGCGCTCGGCGCGTGCGCAGGGGTCTCGCACCCTGTGCACGACGCCGCGGCGATTGCTCCGAGCCCCGCGCTGATGTCGAGCGTGTGTGCCGCGGGTGCGGATGCACGCGAAGCCGCGACCGCGGTCGTGCGCGAGCTGCGCGTGATCGCGGCCCCGTCGTTCCGCGGCGACCCGGAGGCGATGCGCGCGATCCGGCGCGCGGCGGACGCGTCGCGCCGCTGCACCGCGGCCCTGCGCGAGAGTCTCGCCGCGTGCGCGGGCAGCTCCTTCGCGCAGGGGATGCAGCCGGTGCTCGACGACTGCGAGGCGGTGAACGCCGAAGTGCGCGACGTGCTGCTCGCGATGAGCGTCGATCTCGCGCCGCGCGCCGCACACTCGTTCGACGGTCGACTCGCCGCGCTCGACGGCCGCATCCGCCAGCTCGACGAACGACTCGCGGCGACGGAACCCGGCATCGCGGCTGCGCCGACCCGCTGATCCGGGCCGCGGCCGCTCGCGAAACGACGCGTGCGCTTCAGCGCGCGCCGAAGCCGGCTTCGACGGCGTTGCTCACCGTCATGCCGAAGGTGTTCGCGGGCGGGTCGACGACGATGCCCTGCGCATGGATCGACGCACCGAGCAGCGCCGTGAGGTTCGGGACCGGCAATCCGAAGCGCCGCGCACTCGCAGCGCCGCCGAGTTGTGCCGACGCGTCGATCGACGTCGCGAGGCGGCAGCCGGGCATTCCGAGCGCACCGAGGTCGAACGGCAGCGCGGTCGTCCCCCAGAGCGTGCGCGAGAAGCCGTACTCGAGAAGTGCCGGCTGACCCGCGGGGATCGCGCCGAGTTCCAGCGTCAGCGTTCCGCCGAGCCAAGGAAGACCGCCGCTCACGGCGGCGAGTTGCGGCGTCCCCGCGCTGCCTGCGCAACCGTCGGCGTACGACGCGACGAACGCGGCGCGGACCGGTCCGTAGATCCAGGTGTCGGAGAGGAAGCCGCTCGCTGCATCGACTCCGCCGAAGAGGACGACGCGCGCTGCGCGCGGATCGAAGCCCATCACGTGCTGGCTGCGGGCCACCGGTGCGGGCGTCGCCGTGCGCTGGCTCCACGTCGTGCCGTCGTACTCCCAGACGTCGCCGCGAATACCCGCATTGCCTTCGCCGAACGCGAGCACGCACACGCCGCGCGCTTCGTCGAAGACGAGTGCGTGCTGGTAGCGCGCCGGCGGTGACGCCGGAGGACTGCGGCGCGACCAGTTCGCGCCGTCGTACTCCCAGGTGTCGGCGAGGAAGCCGCTGCCGTCGAGGCCGCCGAAGAGGACGACGCGCTGCCGGATCGAGTCGTAGGCGAGCGCCGTGTCGATGCGTCCGCTGGGGGATTGCGCGGTGAGGACGCGGCGCCACGTGCTGCCGTCCCACTCCCAGGTGTCGTTGGCCATGCCCGGCGCGGTGTGCCCGCCGAAGACGATCGCGCGGCTGCGCGCGCGGTCGTAGGTCATCGCGTGCGCGTAGCGCGGTTGCGGACCGCTCGTGCTGCGTTGCAACCAGGCGACCCCGTCCCATTCCCAGGTGTCGCCGTACCACTGTCCGAAGTTGCTGTTGCCGCCGAACAGCACGCAACGCGCGCGCGCGGCGTCGAACGCCATCGCCGAACCCCAGCGCACGCCCGGCCGCACGGCGGGCAGGGGTCGCAGCCAGATCGTGCCCGTCCACTCCCAGGTGTCGTCGAGCATGTTGCCGTCGTCACCGCCGAAGACGACGAGTCGGTTGCGCGCGTCGTCGAAGGCGGACGCGGCGTAGCCGCGCGGCGAAGGCGATGCCGACGCGGATGGTTGCAGCCAGGTTGCGCCGTCCCAGGTCCAGGTCTCGCCGAGGACCTGGAAGAAGGTGCTGCCGCCGAACACGAGCGTCGTGCCGCGCGCGATGTCGTACGCGAGTCCCAGGGAGTAGCTCGCGGGTCCGCCGCTGCTCGAGACCAGCGACCAGTTCGCACCGTTCCACTCCCAGGTGTCGGTCAGTGGAACCCAGTTCCCTGTCGTGCCGCCGTAGAGCACGACGCGTCCTCGCGAGAGATCGCAGACCATCGCGTGGTGCGAACGGGCGACGGGGTTCGTCGCGGTGAGCAAGGACCAGTTCGCGCCGTCGAAGCGCCAGGTCTCGCCACTCGTTCCCGGCGCGCCGTAGCCGCCGAAGAGCAGTACCCCACCGCCGAGGGCATCCATCGCCATCGCGTGCGAGACACGCGCGGTGGGGGACGGTCCGCTCGCGGCGGCCCGCGTCCACGTCGCACCGTTCCACTGCCAGGTGTCGCCGAGTTCGATGCCCGCGTTCTCACCGCCGAAGAGGACGATCCTGCCCGTCGCGAGGTCGAAGGCCATCGCGTGTCTCTGGCGCCCGTTCGGACTCGTCGCGGGCACGAGGCGCGTCCACGTCACGCCGTCCCATTCCCAGGTGTCGGCGAGCTCATTGCCCGAGAGGTCTTCGCCGCCGAAGAGGAGCACGGTTCCGCGCACGAGGTCGAACGCCATCGCGTGGTCGCGGCGTGCGGCTGGGCGCTGAGCCGGCGTGCGGCGATCCCAGCCGGTGCCGTCCCACTCCCAGGTGTCGTCGATGCTCGAGCCGTTCCCGTCCGAGCCGCCGAAGAGCACGACGCGGTTGCGGACGAGGTCGAACGCCATCGCATGCTGCGAGCGCGCGGCCGGGCCGGGTCGGCGCAGCGAGGACCACACGACCTGTGCTTGGAGCGCGGCGTGGAAGAGGGCGATCGCAAAGGCGGCGACGACAAGACGCTGCGGCACGGCGGACATCGGGGAAGACGGACGAGCGGAAGACCGGCGGTCCATCCAACGAGCTGCGTGCCGGTCGTGTTTCGCCCCCGGGCGCGTGCGCGATCCGCACGGCGCCGTCCACGCTACGGTCGGTCCTCGGTTGCAGTGCGGTGAGGACGCGCGTGATCGAGCCACGCACGGAACCGCTGCGCCCTTGCCCGGAAGTTCGGGAACTGATCGAAGGACGCGAACGCGGGGCTGAACAGCAGGGCTTCGCCCGGGTGTGCGCGCGCGAGCGCCGCGTCGAGCGCGTCCTCGAGTTGTTCGTGCGCGCTCACGCGCACGCCGCGCGTGCGCAACTCCTCGCTCAGCCGCGGCGCCGCCGCGCCGAACAGCGCGGCCGACGCGATGCGCGCGCCGACTGCTTCCGCGCAACGCGCGTAGCCGGCATCGCCTTCCTTGCTCTTGCCGCCGCCGACCCAGTGCACGGTTCCGGTCAGGCTGTCGAGCGCCGACTCCGTCGACTCGATCGCGGTGGAGACGGCGTTGTCGTAGACGCGCACGCCCGCGCGCAGTCCGGCGAACTGCAGGCGGTAGGGGAGCGGCTCCTGGATCGCGAGCGCCAGGCCGATCGGACCGCGCAACGCGCCGAGCGCGTGCGCCGCGAGTGCGGCGCCCATCGCGTTGTCCTGGTGGAAGGCTCCGATCAGGCGCAACGCGTCGGCGTGGCAGAGCGGGCCTTGGTCGTCGCCGGTGCCGAGCATCAACCAACCGTCCTCGACCCAGGCGGCATCGCCGTCCTGGCGCGGGCCGCGACGGTGGCGCAGCGTGGTTCGTGCGTTGGTCGCGAAGCCGGCGGCGACGGCGTCGGCGGCGCCGAAGACCCAGAAGTCCGTCGCGAGCGCCGCGGCGACCGCCTTCGCCGCGTGGTACTTCTCGAGCGACCCGTGACGGTCGAGGTGGTCGCGCGTGACCGGCGTCATCACCGCGCCGGCGACGCGATGCCGCGCCGGATCGAGCCGCTCGAGCTGGAACGACGAGATCTCGAGCACCGCGCACTGGTCCTTGCGCCACTGCTCCTCGTCGGCGAGCAGGCTGTTCCCGAGATTGCCGCCGGCCAGGGTGTCGATGCCCGAACACCGCAGCGCCCGCGCGAGCAAGGTCGTCGTAGTCGATTTGCCGTTCGTGCCGCTCACGAGCACCACGCGTCCTGGATACCGCTCGAGGAACAGCGCGACCTCCTGAGTGCACGGAATGCCGCGCCGCTTCGCCGCGAGCAGGAGCGGATGGTCGTCCTGGATCGCCGGGTTCACGACGACGAGCGACACATCGTCGAGCGCGGACTCCGACTCCGGTCCGATGCGCCAGTCGACGGCGAGATCGGCGAGCGCGTCCATCGAGTCCTTCAGCGACTCGGGCGAGGCCTTGTCGGCGACGCGCAGGGCGTAACCATGGCGCGCGAGGAAGCGGGCTGCCTCGCGCCCGCCGCCGAAGCGACCGAGGCCGAGGACCAAGGCGAGCAGGCGCGGGTCGCGGGTCATGGGTGCAGGATCAGCGTTGCGCCGCGGCCGCGCGCGCGCGGACGAGGAAGGCCTCGATGCCCGGTGGAGGCGCACCGGGCGCCGCGACATCGGTTCGAGGCGGCGCGACCAGACGCGCGCTCGGCGTCGGGTCGTCGACGAAAGGCGAGCGCAGGACCTCGGCGACGAAGTCGAACGGAAAGATCCACGGCGTCACCGGCTCGTCGATCCGCAGCGTGGCGCGCGACGCCGCCAGCGGCGTGACGCCGTCGGCGGTGGTCGCGCCGGCCTGCGGCACGGCGGCGAGGTCGACCACTCCGTAGTAGGGGATCGCCTCGTCGATCGAGCCACCGCGCCGCGCGACGCCGTCGACGACGAGTTGCGTTCCGGGGGGCTCCGCGACGACGGACCACCGCGGCGAACCGCAGGCGGCGAACGGCAGGAGCGCGAGCACGAGCGCGAAGCGCACCCGCGCGCCCGGCGGGACCGGGCGCGCGGCGTGCGCCGCTACGGAGAGAGGGGGATTCGAACCCCCGGTGAGGTGTAAACCCCACGCCACCTTAGCAAGGTGGTGCATTCAGCCACTCTGCCATCTCTCCGGGCACAGACCCGCGACAGCGGCGGTTCCGGAGCGCGGGGAGTAGATCGCCCGAACACTCGGGTCGCAAGCGCCCGGTGGCCGAAAAGAGCGGGCGGTCCGCGTCGCGGTGCGTCAGGGCACCGGAACAGGTCGTCGCACTCCGTCGCGCATCACGACATGCTGCGGACGCGTCCCGCGGCCGACCGCCGTCTTCTCGAACCTCGATGCCGTTCGTCCTGTTCGCGCTCAGCTGCCTCGTGCTCGCGCTCGAGGTCCTCGAGACCAAGATCTTCGCCTACTCGCTCGAGAACGGGCTGATCTTCCTCGTCGTCGGCGTGGTGCTGCTCGGGTTCGGCGCCGGCGGTTCGGTCCTCTCGCTGAAGAAGGAACTGCGCGATCCGCGGGCCCTCGTGGCGCGCAACCTGCTCGCGACGGCGCTGCTCCTCGTCGTGGCGCACGCGGCGTTCGCGCGATGGTCGGATCACCTCGAGTTCGCCCTCGACCTCTGGACCGCCGGGTTGCTGCTGGCGCTCGCGGCGCCGTACTTCTCCGCAGGCATGGCGGTCGCCGCGATCCTCGCCGATCCCGCCGGCAACGTGCACGTCCGCTACGGCGTGAACCTGCTCGGGTCGGCGCTCGGCTGCCTGGTCGTGTTCTTCGTGCTCGGTCCGCTCACCGGGCCCCAGGCGTTGATCGTCTGCGCGACGGCTGCCGGGGTGCTCGGCGCCTGCCTCCTGCGTCGCAAAGCGATCATGGTCCTGGTCGTGCTCGGCGCGGGCGGGCTTGCGTTCGCGTTCGCCGACGTCCTGTTGCCCTACCGCATCCAGAAGGCGGCGAGCGGCGGGCAACTCGCGCTGATCCGGCAGCACGCGGCCGAGGTCGTGCAGAAGTCCCCGGAACGTTTCCCGCGGATCGACCTGGTCGGCGTCTTCGATCGCTGGGATCCGACGGCGCGCGTCGAGGTCCACTCGCTGGAGGTCGAGACCATCGACGACGGCATCGCGCGCTCGCTCGAGCACCTGCCCAGCCGGTGGTTCACGCAGGACAGCAGCTACGGCTCGCCGCTCGTCGCGGGCAAGGCGCCGGGGTCGGCCGCGTTCTTCGAGCGCACGTGCTACGCGTTCGGGTGGTTCCGCGGGCTGCCCGACCAGGACGCGCTCGTCATCGGTCTCGGCGGCACGCCCGACGTGCAGACGGCGCTGCACCAGGGCGCGCGCAGCGTCGTCGGCGTCGACATCAACGTCACCACGATGGCGATGGCGAAGGGGCCGATGGCCGACTTCCTCGGCCGCCCGTACGACGATCCGCGCGTCACGCTGGTCACGAGCGACGGCCGCAGTCACGTGCGCGGGGCGTCGCGGCGCTGGGACCTGATCCAGCTCACGGGGGTCGACACGAAGTCGGTGCTCGCGAGCGGCACCCTCGCCCTCAACGAGAGCTACCTCTACACCGCCGAGGACTTCGACGAGTACCTCGCGCACCTCACCGACGGTGGCGTGCTGTGCGTGAACTACGCCGGTGATCAGTTCCGCGAGCGGCTCACGGCGACGGCGTTGCACGCGTTGGCGAAGCGCGGCGTCGCGGAGCCGTGGCGCAACGTGATGCTCGTCGAGCAGTCGATGATCTTCGGCCTGCTCGTCAAGCCGACTCCGTTCACGGCCGACGAGTGCGCGCGCATGCGCGCGTTCCTCACTCGCTGCGACGAAGCCGACGGCGCCCTCGACGGCAGGACCGGCGTGATCGTGTGGGTCTACGAGCTCCTCGTCCCCGGCGGCGCGCTCAGCATGGACTCGGCGCCGCGCGCCCGCTGTCTGCCCGACGAAGCCACGACGAGCGACCCGCTGCTCGCTGCGGCGCGTCGCGGCGATCTCGACGCGTATCTCGCGGCGCATCCGTCCGACGTTGCTCCCGCGCCCGACTGGCGGCCGTACTTCTTCAACACGATCCGAGCGGCCGACGTCTGGCGGCGCTTCCGCCTCGAGCTCGGCGCCGTCCTGCCATTCCTCGCACCGGAGACTGATCCGGCGGACGACGGCGTGCGCGGGCACACCGAGCACTTCGCGCGGATGTTCCGCCAGCTCTTCGTGATGTTCGGCCTCGCAGTGCTGCTGATCCTCGGCCCGCTGGTCGTGATGCGCGTGCGCGGCCTCGCGGCATGGACCACCCTGCCGTTCGCGATGTACTTCGCGGCGCTCGGCGCGGGCTACGTCTTCGCGATGAGCGGGCTCATCCAACGTGCCGTGCTCTTCCTCGGTCACCAGGCCTACGCGTTCGCCGTCGTGATCGGCGGCCTGCTCGTGTGGGCCGGCGCCGGCAGCATGATCGCGGGCTGCTGCGCGAAGCGACCGCGCCGCACGATGACCGTCGCGGTCGGCGTCGTCTGCGCGATGCTCGTCGTCGTCCAGTACGGGCTCGATCCGCTGTTCGGGGCGACGGCTTCGCTCGATCTGCCGTTGCGCATCACGATCGCGCTCGCCGCCATCGCGCCGCTCGGCGTCGCCCTCGGCACGATGTTCCCGACCGGTCTGGCGATCGTGAAGGCGCGCTCCCCGCTGTTCGTGCCATGGGCGTTCGGGATCAACGGCGTGTTCTCGGTCATCGGCACGAGCGTCGTCATGCCCGGCTCGATCGTCTACGGCTTCCCGGCGATGGCCGCCCTCGCGGGCGCGACCTACTTCGCGGCGCTGGCGATCGGGCTCGTGGTCGTGCGACGGCTCGCATGACGCGGTAGCGTGCCGCCGAATGAAACGCGTCAAGGTCGCGGGCGGAGTCCTGCTCGGCTTCCTCCTGCTGGTCCTGATCCTGCAGAACACCGATCCGGTGCAGACGCGGATCTTCTCGGCGTCCTTCTCGATGCCGCTCGCGCTGACGCTGATCGCCTGCGTCGGCGCCGGCTTCGGGCTCGGCTGGTTGTGCTGTTGGGCGCGTCTTCGACGCCGGGCCGCGAACGCGTCCGGTGACGCGCGCCAGGTCCCCGGCCAGGCGGCGCCGGGTCACCGGTGACGATCAGTCGGAAGGAGCGAGCGACGCCGCTCCCTCCGACGGCATGCTGATCGTGAATCGCGCTCCTCCCTTCTCGAGGTTGCGCGCCCTCAGTCTGCCCCCATGTGCCTCCACGTTGCGCTGGGCGATCGGCAAACCGAGGCCCGTTCCGCGCGTCTTCGTCGTGACGAACGGTTCGAAGATCGACTCGAGGTGGCCCGGCGGGATTCCGGGACCGGTGTCGGACACTTCGATCACGACCTCCGAGTCGGTGGAGTGGGCGGTGACCGTGATGGTGCCCGGCTGCTCCATCGCCTGGCTCGCGTTCAGCAGGAGGTTCGAGAACACCTGACCCAGCAACCGGGAGTCGATCGCCACGATCAGTTGCTCGGGGATCTCGATCCGCACGTCGTGGCGCTCCATGTCCGGGTTGTGCCGCAGGGACTCGCGGATCTCGCCGACGAAGGTGCGGAGGTCGGTGGGTCGGGGTCGCGGCTCCGCAGGCCTCGCGAAGCGCAGCAGGTCCTGGACGGTTTCGTCCAGGCGACGGATCTCGCCGCCGATCGAGTCGAGGATCCCCTTCTGGCGGTCGTCGACGCCGAAGCCGCGACTCAGGATCTGCACGGCGGCGTAGATCCCCGCGAGCGGGTTCTTGATCTCGTGAGCCACCTTCGCGGCGAGTTCGCCGACCATCGCCAGGCTGCGCGATCGCGAGAGCTCCAACTCGTTCTGGCGTTGGCGCGTGATGTCGCGGATCGCCGCCGTGGACCCGATCACCCGCCCGGAGCTGTCGCGGAGCACGGCCCGGTTCAGACTCACCCAGAGTTCGACGCCGTCCTTGCGCACCCGTCTCGTGACGTGGTTGAGCACCGTCTCGCCCCGCGCGAGCTGTCTGGCGAGTGAGCCGAGCTCGTCCTGTTCGATCAAGTCGTCGGGGACGAGGAAACCGATCCGCTGGCCGACGGCGTCCTCGCGCGTGTAGAGGAACATCTGCTCCGCGCCGCGATTCCAGAACCGGATGATGTCCTGCGAGTCGATCAGGATCACGGCATCTGGGCTGTCCTCGAGCAGGTCATCCAGCGCGACGTCCGCGCTCGACAGCGACTGGCCCATCGTGCGCAAGAAGAAGCGTGCGCGACCCCCGGGGGCGGGGAGGCCGCGCGATTCGATCTCGTGGTGTCCGGCGTGGATCTCGAAGGCGCAGCCCCCACCGTCGCAGATCCCGTCGCAGGGCAGCGGCGTGCAGACGACGTCGATCCCGGTCGCGGCGGCCGCGAGTCCGGTCAGGTAGCCCACGGTGATGTCACAGACCTCGGCGTTCGGGTCGGTCGATTCCCGCGCCGTGCGCCAGAGGGGGGTCGCCGATCGCACCGAACCGGCGATCGTGCATTCGCCCCGCTCCGGAAGGAGATCGATCTTCTCCAGTCGCACGTCGCCGAACCCGAGCCGTCGCAGGTGGGCGAAACCGCGTTCGAGCGTCCGCTTGGTGTCCTGACCGGCGCCGTCGAAGCGTCGCGCGGCGAGCTCTCCCAGGCGGCGTCCCAACCGGAACAGGATCTCGGCTGCCGGCGCCGGACCCGCGGCTTCCAGGATCCACTTCCCGAGTTCGATCAGCTCGGTGACCGGCACGCGGATCCTCGCTGGCGACGCGACGGGGCTGGGTCGTTTCATCGACGGGCTCGTTCGATCGGATCACGCCCTTTCGGGTCGCCGCCGTCGTCGAGACGACGGCGGTGGCGCGGCGGTGCGAGTCGGCACGGGTTGTGCCGAGCCTCCATCGCCGCCGGAGCAGGTAGGCGCTGGCATGCTGCTTACCGCGGAGAATCTCGCAGTTGTGCGGGAATTCTCCACCTTCGGTCGCCGATCCTGTGGGCGTGAAGATGCGATCCCGAATCCTGGTCGTCGACGACGAGAAGATGGTCCGCTGGGGCCTGCGGCAGGCCCTCGAGGTCGCGGGCTACCACGTCGACGAGGCCGGGAGCGTCCGCGAGGCCCTCGATTCGATCGTCGCCGAGGCTCCGGACCTGGTGCTGCTCGACTACCAGTTGCCGGATGGATCGGGGCTCGAAGTCCTGCGCGGCGTCCTCCAGACCGGTGCACGTCCCCCGGTCGTGATGATCACGGCCTACGCGAGCATCGGCGGCGCCGTCGAGGCGATGAAGGAGGGCGCCTACGACTACATCAGCAAGCCCTTCGAGATCGAGGACGTGCTGCAGACCGTCGGGCGCGCGCTGGAGACCGGCAGATTGCGGGCGGAGGTGGCGCGCCAGCGCGAAGAGGGCCTGAAGAGCTACAGCGTCCAGAACACCATCGCAGAGAGTCCGGCGATGCGTGACGTCGTGCGCCTGGTCCGCCGGATCGCCGCCAGCGAAGCCTCGACGATCCTGATCCTCGGCGAGAGCGGAGTGGGCAAGGGCCTGATCGCCCGGGCGCTCCACTTCGAGGGCCAATCCTGGGAGCGGCCCTTCATGAACATCACCTGCACGGCGCTCCCCGAGACCCTTCTCGAGTCCGAGCTCTTCGGGCACGAGAAGGGGTCGTTCACCGATGCCAAGGCGCAGAAGAAGGGGCTGATCGAACTCGCCGACGGCGGCACCGTGTTCCTCGACGAGATCGGCGACATCTCCCCGGCGTTGCAGGGCAAGCTGCTTCGCTTCCTCGAAGAGAAGTCGTTCCGGCGGGTCGGCGGGACGCGCGACGTGAAGGTCGCGGTCCGCGTGATCGCGGCGACCAACAAGGATCTGGTGAAGGAGGTCGAGAGCGGCCGCTTCCGGCGTGACCTCTACTTCCGGTTGAAGGTGATCCCGATCGAGATTCCGCCGCTCCGGGAGCGGGTCGCGGACATCCTCCCGTTGGCCAGTACCTTCATCCAGCACTTCAACGTCGAGCTTCGCAAGAGCGTGAAGGGGATCGATCCCGCCGCGCAGCGCCTCATGGAGGCCTACGCATGGCCCGGCAACGTCCGTGAACTCCGCAACGCGATCGAACGCGCCGTCCTCCTGAGCGACGGAGAGACCATCGCGGTCCATGACCTGCCGGTCGAGATCCGCAGCGGGGTCGGAGCCCCCGGCGGAGCCGTGGAGTCCATCCAACTCCCACCGGGAGGCATCGTTCTCGAGGACGTGGAGCGCGAGTTGCTTGTCCAGGCGTTGCGTCGGGCCCGCGGCAACCGGACCCGCGCCGCCAAGCTCCTCGGGATGAACCGCGACCAGATCCGCTACCGCATCGCGAAGTTCCAACTCGAAGGCCTGCCGGTGGACGACGGCTGAGCATCCGGTCCGCTTGTTGCCAGTTGCTCGACTCCTCGCTCGACGATCGTCAGCTCGGCCGACCGATCGCCGTCGACTCTTCGAAGCTCATCCACGATGGTGCTCAATCGATCACTGCGACCACCTCGGTCGAACGCAGTCCGGCGGCGGTCTGCGGTCGGGCTCGCTCTCCTGATCGCCGCCGCGATGAGCGGTCGGACGACTGCCCAGGGAGATGGCCCTCAGGCGCCCGGAGCGGGGGCCGGAACGACCGCGCCCGAGTCGCCGTGGTTCCGCGGGCGGCTCGCCAGCCGGTACTGGCTGAGGTCGGGTTCGAGTCGCAGCGACCAGGATGTCTTCGAGACCCTGACCCTCGACCTCGGCGATCCGCGACGACATGACGTCACCGCGTACTTCGTCGGCCGCCTCGCCGCGGACATCGACGGCATCGGTGGCGATCCCAGCCAGTTCGCGAGCATCGACGACCGCTTCGGCAACGTCTACGGACGCGTCTACGACGCCTATCTGGACTTCCACCGCTTGCCTGGGCTCGAGCTCGCGCGCGCTGGTCGCCAGGTGATCCACGAGACCCCCGAGTTTGCCTACTTCGACGGGCTGCGACTGGAGACCGACTCGCTCGGCGAAGCCGGGATCCAGTTCGGCGGCTACGCGGGGGCTTCGACCCATCTGTACGAGGCCTCGTCCCAGGGCGACTGGACCGCGGGGCTCTACTCACAGGCGCGACCGTGGAACGGTGGCCGCGTTCGGATCGACTGGATGCACCTCGAGGACGAGGCGCTGCTCGGTTCGCACGACGACGACCTCCTCAGCGCCGGCGTCTGGCAGCGGGTCGGCGAGCGGTGGGACTTCGACGTCCAGTACTCGCGGATCGAGGATCGGGATCGCGACGTGCGCGCCCGCGCGACCTTCGACGACCAGGACTCCGAAACCACCGCGCAACTCAGCTTCTACCAGTTGCTCAACACGCAGAAGGACCTGGTGGTCGAGCTCGATCCGTTCTTCAGCGCGCTGCACGACGAGTTCCCCTACTGGCGGACCGGTGCGATGGTGAGCCAACGGATCAGCGAGGAGATGGACCTGCAGGGCGGTCTCGACATCCGGCGCGTGACCGACCGGGGCGACATCGCCGAGTTCAACCGGGACTTCGAGCGGGTCTACCTGACCTGGACCTCGCGCGACCTGCTCTGCGACGGACTGTCGATCGGCGTGACCGGAGACTCCTGGCACAGCGATTCGCAGCGCGTCCTCACCTGGGGCGTCGATCTCCAGAAAGAGGTCGCGGAGGACTGGACCGCGTCCATCGGCTCGTACTACAGCCTCTACAAGTTCGACCTGTTCCTCGACACCGAGCGCGACAACGTGCGATCCTGGTTCGCCAAGCTCGCACACAAGGCATCGACCGATCTCAAGTTCGACGCGTCCTACGAGCTCGAGGACAGCGACATCGGACAGGATCACGTACTCAGGATGGGGGTTCTATGGCGCTTCTGAAGCGAGACCGACCTCGGTTCCGGCGGATGGGTGTGGTCGCTGTGCTCGGCGCCGCGACCGTCGCCGGCTGTTCGCTCGTCGGTGCGCTGACCTCGGGCGCGAAGCCCTTTGCGTTCAGCCATCGGGTGCACGTCACGGACGAGAGCCTGGACTGCGCGGACTGCCATCAGACCGCGGAGACCACCGACGAACCGGGCATGCCCGCGCTCTCGCAGTGCATGCTCTGTCACGAGGAGATCGACGCGAAGAAGGCCGCGGACCGACAGGTGGCGACGCTGTTCGGTGACGGCCGCTTCATGGCCGAACGGGTCAGCCACCTCGAGGACGAGGTCGTCTTCTCGCATCTGGAGCACGCGACGAAGGGGCTCGACTGCAACCTCTGCCACGTGGGGATCGAACAGGACGAACAGATCCTCGCGGATTCGGCGGTGAGGATGGACGACTGCACCGCGTGCCACGAGGACCGGGCGATGTCGATCGACTGCGCGGTCTGCCACAAGGAGATCCGCAGCGACCGCGCTCCCGAATCGCACGCGCGTCTCTGGCAGCGCCGGCACGGTGGGGTCGCCCGATCGCAGGATCGCACGACCGCCAACGATTGCACGCTCTGTCATGACGAGTCGTCGTGCGCGAGCTGTCACCAGGAGACGCCGCCTGGCAGTCACAACTCGTACTTCCGGACCAAGAGCCATGGACTCATGGCGCGCATGGATCGCCAGGCCTGCGCCACGTGCCATCGCTCGGATTCCTGCGACAGCTGCCACCGCGAAACCCGACCTCTGAACCACTCGGGATCCTGGGGCGGAACGCAGAGTCGGCACTGCTTCGGGTGCCACTTCCCGCTCGGCAAGGACGAGTGTTCGACCTGCCACGGCGACACGCCCAGCCATCTCGATGCGACGCCCCTGCCGGCCAGCCACGCGCCGGGCATGAACTGTCGCATGTGTCACGGACTGACGGCCCCGCTGCCTCACGTCGACAAGGGCGACGAGTGCGGCCGCTGTCACCGCTGAACGTGAGACCTCGCGAGGTCATCCGCTCCGGATGACCCGCGCGATGCGAGCGCGGGGAATCCCGCACCGGTGCGAAGAACTTCGCGTTCCATCGCGGCCGAGGAGGCCTCGACCGTTCTGCTTGCTGGGGCCCTTCGTCGGGTGCGGGCGACCAGATCGGATCACTCGGGTGCGCGGCCCGGCGTCCTGCGCGCGCCATGCGTCCTCGTGAGGATCCTGCCCGTCGAGGTCATGCGCGTGTGGACGCGCACCATCTCGCGAGGCGGTACGTCATTCCCGGCCGCGCCGACGGTTCCAGCGCATGGTCCGTCATGAGAATGTCACTCGCGGCGGCATGTTCCTTGCCCTACTCGCAGGCACTCCGGGAGCCCCCCGACCATGGCAACAACTCGTTCACGTTCCTCTCGCGTCCGACGCGCCGCCATCGCGGCGTCGATGCTTCTCGGCGTTCTGGCCGGGTGCAACAACGGAAGCGATTCTGTCGTCATCGGCCCCTTTGTCCCCGACTGGCCGGCGGAGTCGACCGACCTCACGCGTGGGCAGGAACTGCCGGGCTTGCACGTCGAGATCCTCGCGATCACCGGCGGCAGTGACACCGGGGGTGGCTTCCTGCCGGGCGACACCGTGTCGGTCACCTTCAAGGTGACGAAGGACGACGCTTCGCCCTGGCGACTCGACGAGTTCGCGCTCGGGCGGACCCTGATCTCGGGGCCGAGCTTCAACTACCAACGGGTGATCCCCGAGCAGCGCAACGTCGCGACGGCGGCCGTCTACAACGGCGACGAGACCTACACCTACACGTATCCGGTTCCGCTGCCGGCGGTCTACGCGGCGCCGCTCAACGACACGGCGAGCTTCGGACCCAACGAGGGCGAACTCGCGGGTCAGCCGCTGCTGGCCGGCACCTACACCCTCGGGCTCTACTTCCGTTGGAGCTACACGGTCGACGGCGAGTCGTTCCGCGCCGCGCACAACGCGACCGCCGACTTCCTGCTGGGAGGAGCCTCGACCATCGCGCGTCGGGAAGTCGTCGCTCAAGCCAATTGCAATGCGTGTCACACGGAGCTCCAGGCGCATGGTGGATCACGACGCGACGTGCGTCTCTGCGTCCTGTGCCATACCTCCGGCGCCGAGGACGACAACGACGGCGGTGCGACCCCCGGCGTTTCGGTCGACTTCCGGGTCATGATCCACAAGATCCACAACGCCGCGAACCTGCCCTCGGTGCTCGGCGTCCAGACCAATCCGGATGGCTCGCGCAACTACGCGGCGACTCCGCAACCGTACATCGTCAGCGGCGATGACTTCTCCAGCGTGAAGTTCCCCGTGTGGCCGAACGGGCTCGTGGCGATGCCGCGCGACCAGGGTTACACGGCGCTGGGCACGACGCAGAAGACGCAGGAGGACACGATTCGAATGGGCGTCGCGAGCTGCGCGGCGTGCCACGGCGACCCCGATGGGGCCGGCCCGCTGACCGCTCCGGCGCAGGGTCAGATCGCGTTCACCCAACCGACCCGGCGCGCTTGCGGAGCATGCCATGACGACGTCGATTGGGCCCGTCCCTACACCTCGAACGCTGCGACGATGCCGCCGCAGAACGACGACTCGGCGTGCATCCTCTGCCACGAGTCCACCGGCGGCGCACTCGATCCGGCGATCGCGCACATCCACCCGGTGCTCGACAGCAACTTCAACATCGGCACCAACGTCGCCGTGACGAGCGTCGTCGAGTCGGGCACGCACAACTCCGACGGGACGATCGATCCGGGCGAGAAGATCGCGGTCACGTTCCGCATGACGAACGACGCCGGCACGGACCTGTCCCTCGTCGACTTCCCGACTGTCAGCGTCATCGTCTCGGGGCCGACGTCGAACGGGAACATCCTGCTCAACACCACCCTGCGCACCGCGGCGCTGACGGGTTCACCGCCTTACACGTCGAAGGTCCCCGACACCGTCGTGCTCGAGTTCATCCGCGACGCGGCCGCGGCCGGCGGCGAGACCTTCACCACCGCCATGACCCCGCACTGGGACGTGACCGGGGCGTTGACCACCGTGCAGGTCCGGACCGCGACCAGTGGCGGCGCCACGACGCTGGCTGCGGCGTCGGTTGCCCCGTCGAACTACCTCGACGTGGTGAGTTCCGCCGGCTTCGCGCGCAACGAGTTCGTCGTCGTGGCGGACGGCGTCAGCGGCGAAGAGGAGTACCTGCAGGTGGCCCTGGTGAGCGGGAACCGGCTCTACTTCTCTCCCACGGCCTTGCGGCGCCCGCACGCGATCGGCGTGACCGTGAACGAGGTCACCTTGACCACCAAGACGCGGACGACGGACTACACGCTCGCGGCCGCGACCGGCACGATCACGGAAGTCACCGAGTTCGGCGCGGGCAACGCGGTACTGGTCTCCTACACCACGGACTTCGTGATGCCGGCGACCTATCCGCTCGCGTTGAACGACACGCCGACCATGGACGAGACCTCCGGCAAGTGGGTCGGGAAGTCGATCGTGGACGGCACCTACGCGGTCACCATGTATGCGTCGCGCACGCTGACATTGGCCGCGTTCGGCGAGACCAACAGCTACCGCAGCACCTCGCTCGGCGCGCGAGCGGAGTTCCTGGTCGGGAGTGCGGCCGTTCTCGAGCCCTATGCCCTGATCTCCGACGCCGAGAACTGCAGCGCCTGCCACAAGGACGTCATGTTCCACGGCGCGGGTCGTCGCGGCTTCGTGGCCTGCATCGCCTGCCACGGCACCGCGGGTTCCGAGGACCGTTCGATCATCACCGCGGCCAACGCGCCGCCGACCCCCGGAGTGACCATCAACTTCCGGACGATGCTGCACAAGATCCACATGGGTGAGCACCTCGCGAACGCGTCGAGCTACACCGTCGTGGGCTTCGGCTCCGCGGCCTACCCGAACAACTTCACGCCGCACACCTACGGCGAGGTCGTGTTCCCGGCGCTGCCTTCCGGTGTGAAGGGCTGCGCGAAGTGCCACGGCGCCACCAACGACGCATGGACGCTGCCGGGTGAACGTAACCACCCGACCCAGCAGGGCAGCCCCGTCCGCGGTTGGGCATTCACCTGCGGCGCGTGCCACGACTCGGATCCCGCGACCGCACACATCGAGGTGCAGACCTCGCTCGGCGGAGTGGAATCGTGCGCGACCTGCCACGGCGAGGGCCGCGAGTGGAACGTGCGCCTGGTGCACAAGGTGTACTGACCGCCACTCGATGCGCGCCTGCTCGCAGATCCGACCCTTCTTCACCCACGCGCTCCGTCCGGGGCGCGTGGGGGCGGGAGGGTTTCGCGGCGAACGCGTGCAGTCATGACGACACGGAACAGCACATCGAGTGACCCGGGCCGCGCGGTGGTCGTGTTCGCGATCGCCGGCTTGGCGTCGTCGGTGCTGTTCTGGATGGCTCGGAACACGGGCGAGGATCCTCGGCTCCCCGATGTCGCGGCGACGTTCGCCCAAGAACCCGTGTTTCCTGCGGCGGTGATCGTCCAAGCGACCGTCGATCAACGCGAGACGAGCGGGGCCTCGGCGCGAGTGCGTGCGGCACCGGCCGTCCCGATCGACGATGCCGCCGACCGCGATCCGCCGCGGCTTCCGACGACACCGGTCACCGAGGACGACCACTATCGCGAGTTCCGTGCGTTGGCCGCCGCCGATCTCGGCGCGCTCGAAGCCCTGATTCCCGCGGTGCTCGACGGCGATGCCCCTGACTGTCGCCGCGTCGCGTTGCTGCGTGTGTTGTTCGATTCACGATCGACGGTCACCGCCGACACGTTCACTCGGACGATCCGGAACCTCCCGGAATCGAGCTCCGGCAGCCGTGGTGACTCCGTCCCCGGCTTCGCGGTCACCTTCCTCGCGAAGCGTGCCGCACGCGAACCCGGCGCACTCGCGATCCTCGAGCGCGTCGCGTTCGACGGCGGTGCGCCGATGCCGGAAGGATTGCGGCGCCGGGCTGCCGCGGCGTTTGCGGTCGCTGCCGACGGTTCGGCCCTCGATCGGCTTCCCACGCTCGTCGCTCGCGAAGTCGATGACGCGCTGATCCTCGGCGTCACCGCGGCCTTGACCCAGAATCCGCACGTAACGGCCGTCGACCGGGCGTTGTCCCGGATGGGACTGCCGTTGCCGGATCGCAGCGTGGTCCCTTCACCGGAGCGCTGACGAGCCGGACTCCACGATGAACGCCCCGGCACAGCACCTGAACGACCGACTCCACTCCAAAGCCGGCATGCCGAAGTCCGACCCCGGCTCGGTACGATTCCATCGCGGCTCGCACTCGGCGAGCCCGCTTGGATGAGGGCCGGTTCCTCTCCACGACACTCGACGAAGGCAGAATCATGAATCAGCCAGTCCATTCGCCCCGCAGGGCTCGCCTCCCCGCCCTCGGCCTGTTGGTCGGTGGGATCGCTCTCCTCCTCGGTGCGGCGCGTCCCGCCGGCTCCGGAGACGATGCGGTGCCGAACCGGTACATCGGCTCCGCCACCTGCAAGAACTGCCATCAGGCGGTCGACGCCGGCGACCAGTTCGGGCATTGGCAGAAGTCGAAGCACAGCCAGGCCTTCGAGGTGCTGGCGTCGGCCGAAGCGAAGGCCTACGCGAAGGAGCGGGGTATCGAGAACCCGCAGACCGATGCAAAGTGCCTGAAGTGCCACGAGACGGCCTTCGGTGCACCCAAGGAAGACCTGCACCGCAGCTTCAAGACGGGGCTCGGCGTGCAGTGTGAGACCTGCCACGGACCTGGCGAACTGCACCGGAAGGCGCGTATGGCGGCCGCCGGAGCAGCTGGAGAAGGCGGCGGCAAGTACACAGCGATCCCCGACGACGAGGTCATCAAGAGTCCCGCGCCGGCGCTCTGCGTCGAATGTCACAACGAAGACAGCCCGGGCTACAAGCCGTTCTGCTTCCACGAGTCGCGTGGCGAGATCCGACACCTCAATCCCCTCAAGCCCCGGACCGACGAGGAGCGCGCCGCGCTCGACTCGTGCAACTGCGCGGCGACGTGCAAGTGCCTCAAGGACGCGAAGGACGGCAAGTGCACGATTCCGCCCAAGGCTCCGGCAGCGGCCGGTGGGGGCGACGAGAAAAAGGACGAGAAGAAGTAGCTCGGAGGTGTCCGAGGACCCGGGAGTACGCGCGACAAAGGTGCTTGCGCGTCCCCGGGGACGCCGAGCGCCCACAGGCCGTAGGGTGAATGCTCCGCACGGCGATCCGTCGGTCGGATCCGACTCGCCACCCCGCGGATCGGCGCTCTCGACGGCCCGGAAGCAGGAACTTCACGCGGGTGAGTCGGCACGATTTGTGAGAGATGCTGCGCGATGCTCTCCGAACCGCGCTGCAGGCCTCGTTGGTGCGGATCCATTCGCGGTCGCGGGAGATTTCCCGCGGTTTGCCCGGCGCAGCAACCTGCTCCTCGCGGCCATCGCTGCCGAGACCGCGGTCAGCTGAAGGTCGCCGCCGCCCCGGGTGCGGGCGCCGCAGGTCCTCGGCCGCGTGTCTTGCCGGTGCACGCGAGCCAGGCGAATCGTCGCATCGCGCGACGACGCTCCGGCCGCGGGGCACGAGGAACGTGATGAAGATCCTCACTCCCGTGATCGTTGCGCTGGGGCTCGGCCTGAACGGCTGCGGCTACGACGCGCACGACGGCCCGAGCTGGCCCGGCGTGGTTCCGGCCGTCGTGCAGGATCCGGATGCCAAGGTCCAGGTGCCGCCACCGCCCTTCACCGAGGGCCAGTTCCCGTGCTCCGACTGCCACGAGGCCGGCCTCCCGGTCAACACGACGCGGCGGGTCCTGAAGACGGCGCACGAGGACATCGTCCTGCGCCACGACGAGCAGCACCGATGGTGCCTCGATTGCCACGACGAGAAGGACCGGGACAAGCTGCACCTGGCGAGCGGCGAGACCCTCGAGTTCACCGAGTCGTACCGGCTGTGCGGACAGTGCCACGGCGACAAGTACCGCGATTGGCGGGCCGGCGTGCATGGCCGCCGCAGCGGCAACTGGAACGGCGACAAGACTTACTTGCTCTGCGTGCATTGCCATTACTCGCACGCGCCGGCCTTCCAGCCCCTCGAGCCGAAGCCTGCGCCGAACGCGCCCCGAGGAGACCTGCGATGAAGCCGTTCCGACCAGGACACGAGTCGCGTTCGCCATGTGCGGACCCGAGTTGCTCCGTGAGCGGTTGTGGAAGTGACACTTGCGCTGCGAGCGGCGGATCCACGCCTCCGAGCACGGCGGCCCAGCCGCTTCCCGACCGGCGCGAGTTCCTTTGTGCGGTGATCGGCTGCGCAGCGGCGGCCGCGAGCGGGGGATGCTCGGACCTCACCCACACCAGCTGGTTCCGCGGCCGCTTCCGCGAGATGTCCGATGCGGAGAAGAAGGACGTCATCGCCGATCTGGAGAAGCAACACAGCGAGCGATTCGCGAAGGCCGTCACGGTGGGGGCCGAGCCGCCTCTAGAGGGCGTCGAGTTCGGGTACGCCCTGGACATCTCGCGCTGCATCGGTTGCCGCCGTTGCGTCTATGCCTGCGTCGAGGAGAACAACCAGAGCCGTGACCCGCAGGTGCACTGGATCCGCGTTCTGGAGTTGGACAAGGACAAGGGCATCGATCTCGCCCACGCCAATCCCTATTACGACGCCGAGAAGGTGCCCCGGGACGGCCACTTCTACCTGCCGGTGGCCTGCCAGCAGTGCCAGAATCCGCCGTGCGTCAAGAGCTGTCCGGTCGGTGCCACGTGGACCGAAGCGGACGGAATCGTTGTCATCGACTACGACTGGTGCATCGGTTGCCGGTGTTGCATGTCGGCCTGCCCTTACGGCGCCCGACACATCAATCTGATGGAGCCGCACATTCCGGCCGAGGAGCTCAACCCCAAGACCCACTATCTCGGCAATCGGCCGCGCATGAAGGGCGTCGTGGAGAAGTGCACCTTCTGCATCCAGCGAGTGCGCAACGGCCGATACCCGGCATGCGTGGAGGTGTGCCCCGTCGGTGCACGCAAGTTCGGCAACCTCCTGGATCCCTCCTCCGAGGTCCGTTACGTGATCGAGCACAAGCGCGTGTTCGTTCTCAGGTCCGAACTCAACACGCGCCCCCGCTTCATCTACTTCTACGGACTGTGAGGTGGCTGCCGTCACGACCATCCGACTCTTCGCACAGTTCGTCACCGGCAGCATGCGGATCGTGCTCCGGGGCAACGCGCTCTACTGGCTCTGGATCTCGTTCCTTCTGGTTCTCATCGGCGCAGGCGGCATCGCCTACTGGTCGCAACTGCACGACGGTCTGATCCAGACCAACATGCGCGATCAGGTCTCCTGGGCGTACTACATCGGCAACTTCACCTTCCTGGTGGGGGTCGCCGCCGCGGCCATCCTCCTGGTCATCCCTGCCTATGTCTATCAGTGGAAGCCCATCAAGGAGGTCGTGATCCTCGGCGAGCTGTTGGCGATCGCCGCGATCGTGATGTGCGGCCTGTTCGTCACGGTCGACATCGGCCGCCCCGATCGCTTCTGGCACCTGTTCCCGCCGATCGGACGGCTCAATCTGCCGTCGTCGCTCCTGGCCTGGGACGTGCTCGTCCTGAACGGCTATCTGCTCCTGAACTTCGTCATCGTCACCTATCTCCTGTTCTCTCTGTATCGGGGGAAGCATCCCGACAAACGCATCTTCACGCCGCTGGTCCTGTTCTCCATCCCGGCGGCGATCGCGATCCACACCGTCACGGCGTTCCTCTACAACGGCCTGGCAGCCCGCCCGTTCTGGAACGCATCGATCCTGGCGCCCCGTTTCATCGCGTCCGCGCTCTGTTCGGGGCCCGCGGTGCTGCTGATCCTGATGCAGTTGCTGCGGCGGTTCACGCGATTCCACATCGACGACCGTGCGATCTGGAAGGTTGCGGAGCTGATGGCCTATGCGATGTTCATCAACTTGTTCCTCCTGGGCGCAGAGGTGTTCAAGGACGTGTATTCGGACACGGAGCACCTGGTCCACATGCGGTACATGTTCTTCGGCATCGGCGAACACACCGCGATCGTGCCCTACATGTGGCTGTCGGTGTTCTGCTCCTTCGCGGCGTTCGTGCTGTTCCTGATCCCGAAGACCCGCGCCCACCCGGTCACCCTCAACCTGGGTTGCGTCCTGATCTGGATCGGCGTCTACCTCGAGAAGGGCATGGGACTGGTGATCCCCGGCATGACGCCCGACACACTCGGCGAGATCTACGAGTATTTCCCGTCCCGCGTCGAGTTCGAGGTCTCCGCGGGCATCTTCTCGGTGGGCTTTCTGGTCTTCACCCTGATGGTCAAGGTCGCGACCCCGATCATGTTGGGGGAGTTCCGGATCCGGGGAGCGGAAACGGCGGAGCACTCCGCACCGATGGCGTCGGCGAAGTAGGTCCGAGAGCCGGGGATCGTCGCCGGGCGCGACGACACCAGACCTCGCGGCTGCAGGCGGAGTCGTCAGCCGCGCTGGAATTCTGCGGATGGGCGGTTTAGCAAGGTGGGGCAGGCGCCGTGACCGGCCTGGTCCAAGGCGGTCCGCCTCGGCGTTCGCCACCCCGATCACCGTCCCGTCCGGCGGCCGCGCCTGAATTCGCCGGACCTGGAAAGGACGACTTCCACCCGCGTTCCACCTGACGATGCGCCGCCTCATCCTCCTCTTCCGTTCCAACTGGATTTCCGCGCTCGGAGCCGTGGTCACGACCCTGGCATTCATGGGGTTCGTCACCACCTGGATCTACCTCTCGCTGCACGGAGCCTCGCACGGTCCCTACCTGGGCATGTTCGCCTTCATCGGACTGCCCATGGTGTTCGTGGCGGGGTTGCTGCTGATCCCGGTCGGGCTGTTGGTCTACCGCAACCAGTTGAGGCAGCGGATGGACCTGCTGACGCGCAAGCCCTTCAGGCTCGTGCGGTTCATCCTGCTCCTGACCCTCATCAACGTCGCCGTCGCCGGGACCGCCGGATACGAGGCGGTCCACTTCATGGACTCGCAGCAGTTCTGCGGAAGTCTGTGCCACGAGGTGATGTCCCCGACCTACGACACCTACATCGACTCCCCGCACGCCCGCGTCCGTTGCGTCGAGTGCCACATCGGGCCGGGGGCATCGGGTTTCGTGAAAGCCAAGGTGTCCGGCCTGCTACGCGTGGCGGCTGTCCTGTTCGACACCTCGCGACGCCCGATCCCGACGCCGGTGCACGACATGGCGCCGACGGAGGACACCTGTGAGCAGTGCCATTGGCCGGAGCGTTACGTCGAGGATCGCCTCGTGGTGCGCCAACACTTCGCGGACGACGAGGCCGTGAGCGCGTCCACCAACGTCCTCCTGATGCGCGTCGGTGGAACCCGATCGGACGGCTCCGCCAGCGGCATCCACTGGCACGCACAACCCGGCAGCGTGGTCAGCTACATCAGCACCGACGACTCACGTACGAAGATCCCCTGGGTCAAGCTCACGGACGCCGCCGGCAAGGAGCGGATCTTCACGATCGAAGACGTGGACCCCAAGGGCCCGCCGCCGCCGGGGCAGCTGCGGACCATGAACTGCGTCGACTGCCACAACCAGCCGAGCCACAGGTTCCAGGACCGCGGTCAGGCTCTGGACGAAGGGATTGCTTCCGGGGTCATCTCGCGCCGCTTGCCGTTCGTGCGCAAGGTCGGGATGGAAGCGCTGGAACTGGGCTGGACGCGCGAGAACGCGAAGGCGGGTATCCGCCAGCACCTCGACCGCTTCTACGCCGGCAACGGCTCATTGCCCCCAGACGTGCAGGCTCTGATCGGCCCGGCCAGCGACGCCATCGCCGAGATCTGGATGAGGAACATCCACCCGGCGATGAACATCACGTGGGGCACCTATCGGGACCTCGACGGCCACGACGGGTGCATGCGTTGTCACGACGGCGAGCACCTGGATGCCGACGGCGAGTCCATCACCGCGGATTGTGAGGCCTGCCATGCGACGCTCGCCGAGAAGGAGAGCGACCCCGACGTCTTGAAGCGCTTCGGAATCGGGGGTCGCTGAGTTCTCCCGGCGCCGAGCCGTCCGCCGACGCCGCTCCTTCGCATGCGCGATCTCGGCGACGCGGTCGTCAGTGGGCTGTCGGCTCGAGTTCGGTCGCCGGTGAGCTCTTGGTGCTCGCTTCCTCGGCCTGGAGCGGCAGGTAGCGGTTGAAGATCGCCATGAACACGAAGGGGATCAGCAGGATCACCAGAGCCGTGGCGATTCCCTCACGGCCGAACAACTCGGGTTGGTAGCCCTCGCGGAAGCCGCGCATGCTCTTCGAGTAGGTCTGTCCGCCGATCACCACGTTCCAGCGCATGGCGAACACCTGGATCAGGAGGATCGCGGATGCGATGAACGAGATCGTGTTGCGCAGCGGATTGGTCAGGTAGCGCTGCATCAGGACCACGATGCCGAGCAGGATGATCGGAATCAGGGAGCCGAAGATCAACTGCACGCCGATGAACGAGATCGCGAGTTTGCTGCTGAGGAGCGGGGCAATGACGATCCACTCCTCACTCCGCTCGTAGGCCAGGGTGATGATCTCGAGCAGCTCGAGCGTCACGGTGACGACGGCGAACAAAGCCAGCCATCGTGACAGGGATTGCACGCAACTCGCATCGATCGTCCGGCTGCTCAGTTTCGTCAACGTCTGGTACAGGACCAGGATCATCGCAATGCCGGACGTCACGGCCGAGAACAGGAAGATGATCGGCATCAACGGCGTGGACCAGAAGGAGTTGGCCTTCACCGAGCCGAACATGAAGCCGACATAGCCGTGCAGGATGCAGGCCGCCGGGATGCCGAGGGCGGCGAGCACGACGACCGCGCGACGGTCGACGTGCAGGGCTTCGTCGGACGTGTCGTAGACCCCCAGAGCAAGGGTAGCGAAGATCGCGCGCTTCATGCCCCGGCTGCGCCGGGCGGTCATGATGATCTGCTTGCGGTAGACCAGCCAGATCTCCAGGACCAGCAGGATCAGGTAGAGGGTGTAGATCAGTCCGAACGCCGCCATCGCCGACGTGAAATGCGGCGTGATCACGATGTTCAGTGCGCGCTCGGGATGGCCCAGGTGCATCAACAGAGGCAGTGTTGCCACCGAGAGGAAGCACAGGGACGTGACCATCGACAGCCGCGCCACCGGACGGAGCTCCGTCCGATTGAACACGTGGTAGAGGGAGGAAACGATGAACGCGCCGGCCACGATCCCCGTGACATAGGGATAGAGCACGATCATCAGGCTCCACAGGATGTGGATGTCGTTGGGGAACAGGAACCCACTGAGCTCTTCGCCCATCAGTGCACCTCCATCCCGAGCCCGAGGTAGTAGCAATTCGGTTCGGTCCGCAACTCGGGCTTCAAGACCCGGACCGACTGCGTCGCGATGATCTGGGCCACCTCGTCGGTGGGATCCTTGGTGTCGCCGAACTTACGTGCGCCGACGGGACAGGCGCCCACGCAGGCCGGCTTGAGGCCTTTGGTGATCCGGTGGTAGCAGAACGTGCACTTGCTGGCGACGTGGGTCACCGGATGAATGAACCGTGAGCCGTACGGACAGGCTTGCACGCAATAGCCGCATCCAATGCAACGGGACTCATCGACCAGGATCAGGCCGTCGGGCGTGCGGTAGGACGCGCCGACCGGGCACAACTGCACGCAGGGGGTCTCCGTGCAGTGGTTGCACAGCTTGGGGACGAAGAACGACCTGGAGACGTCCCGGCCGGTCGCCGTGGGCGGGAAGCCGTCGCGTGCGCCGTTGGGGCTGTCGACGTCGACCTGCCGCTTGCTCGAGACGGCGTATCGCTCCACCCAGGTGCGGAAGTAGTGCGGCGGGACGTTGTTCTCACGCTCGCAGGCACGGACGCAGGAACCGCAGCCGATGCACTTGTCGATGTCGACGACATAGGCATAGGCGTGCTGTTCCGGCTGGTAGCCATGCGAGGTACCGGCCACCTCGGTGTGGTGGGTGGGAAGCTGACCGCCGGGCGTGGGGTCCTGCGGCCGGGCTTCCGGCTTGTCGCCCTGTGCCGCCAAGCCGCTGAACAGCGCGCCTCCCGCGCTGGCGGCGATCACCATGCCACACGCCTTGGAGCCCGCGCCACGCAGGAAGTCGCGCCGGGATGACTGCTGGGCGCGCGTGGCGTCCGGTGTTTCGCGGGGGTCGATCGACTCGAGGTTCGACATGTCAGTTCCCCTGGTTCGGGCTGTGGGGGGGATGGCAGAGGAGGCAGGAGCGATCGGGAACCGGTTGGCCCGCTTCGATCGCGTCCAATTCCAAGAGGTGATCGTGCGGCACGATCTGCGAGAAGGTCTTCGGTCGGGCGGCGAGCTTCAGGTGGCACAGGCTGCAGAGCCGCTGCGAAGGATTGGCCGGCATCTCGTTCTCCTTGCCTTCGATCTTCTTGCCGTCCTTCACGTGATCCGCGACCGGTGCATGGCACACCTCGCAGGGCACGCTCGCATGGCGGTCGCCGGCGTGGGCAGCATGTTCCTTCTCATGGCACTCCTTGCAGCTCTCGGTCCCGCCGTGGACGAGCGGCAATGCCATGAACTCGAGCCGGCTCGCGGCTCGGTAGTAGCCTTCGTCGCCGAAGGTGTCGGGGAGCGTGAAGTGCCTCCCGAACACCAGGCCGAGTGCGAGAGCCACCATCAGGAGGCCGGCGCGAAAGAGGTGCTTGGTGTGTTCCATCGCTGCTGCGGAGGGTCAACGGGAGTGTGAATGCGAAGGATCGTCCGGGGAGTCGTTCTCGAGGTGGTCGCGACCGAAGAGCCAGCGCAGGCTGGCCGCACCGCGGCGTTGCGACGTCTCGGTAGGGGGCGCGTCGAACGGCAATCGCTCGCGGGCGAACAGCCATCGCAGTAGCACGCGCGGAGATCCTTGGCCTTGCGACGCCGTCGATGTCTCGGCGTGAGGCAATGGCTCGGAAGCGAACAACCACCGCAAGGCGTGGCAGCGCCGGCGGACTCCGATTCGCGGTTCATCGGTCGGGACTTCCATGGGCAAGTGCTCCATTTCCCACAGTGTCCGCACGAAATTCCGCACCGGTCCAGACGCGGAGCGAGGCCCCTGGCAATGCACGTCGGGAGGATCCGACGGCAAGCGCTCCCGGGCGATCACCCAGGCGACAAATGCGATCAATCGGGACGTGAAGCCCAAAGCGCCACCGAGCCCGCTCCGGAGTGTCGGATGGAATCACCAGGGCAGGCCACACGTGCGTGTGGTCACCTCGCGGAAGCGGCTTGGCTGGAAAAAACTGGAATGCGTGCGGATCTATTTCATGTCCGTGCAGCACGTCGGCGGCCTCCGATGCTCGGCAACGTGCTGCATTGACGAGATCCGACGAACGACACCGCCATTCGTTGTCGCTCCGCGAAGCGGTGGCTACCATCACACCTGCGCCACCGGGTGTACGAGCCATGGTGAACCACGAGTCCCGGTCCGTCGAAGAGCGCCTCGCCGAGGTCCTCCAGGTCGTGCGCGAACTGACCCGGCGGATCGACGAGTTCGGCGAAAGGCTCGGAGCGCTGGAAGTCGGCTCGCCGCGGCCACCATCACCCGTCGCGGCCGCACCGCCCGGCGAACAGCTCGCCTCGGCTGCCGCCATGATGAGTTGGGTCGGCCAGTCGCGTGTCCTGCAGCGGATCGCGATGGTGTCCTTCGTCCTCGTCCTGGCGTTGGTGCTGCGCACGCTGACGGACAGCCAATGGATCGGGGCGGGCGTCGGTGTCGCGATCGGAATCCTATACTCCGGCGTGTTGCTCGCGCTGGGCGCATGGCTGCTGCTGCGTCATCGCCGTGGTCAGCGCGTGCTTCCGATCTGTGGCGCGATCCTGCTCTGTTCGGTCGCCCTCGAGGCGCACGGCAGGTTCAAGTTGATCTCGGCGGAGACGGTGAACTGGATCCTGATCGCCGACCTGCTGGTCGCCGGCGCGATCGGATTGCGCTTCAGGATGGGCTCGATCGTGTCCATCGCAGTCCTCGCGCCCGGCGTCAGCGCGCTCATCATCGGCTTCCCCAACCTGCGATTCCCGACGGCCGCGGCGTTGTTCCTGTTCGCCAACGTCGTCGCACACCTCGCGCGACGTGTCGGCCGACTCCAGTGGCTGAGCTGGACGACGTTCACGGTGACGCTGTGCTTCTGGTTCCTGTGGAGCCTCAAGGCACGAGTCCATCTCCTGCGGCCAGAGTCGGTTCCGGCGATCGGTCTGGGTGTGACCTGGTTCGTGCCCTGGTTGGTGGTCTTCGCCGTGCTCTACGCCGGGACCGCGATGAAGCGCGCCCTCGCGACGCCGCGCGGTCTCGACGCCTTCCACAGCTTTCTTCCGACCGGCAACGTGATGTGGGCCCATTCTGCCGCCGCCGCGGTGCTCGGCCCCATGACCGGCGGACTGACCGGTCTGGGAACGGTTGCCCTGAGCGCCGCCGCGACTCACGTGGCGTTTGCCGCGTTGCTGTGGCGTCGCCTGCGCCTTCACGCGACGGGGATCACGTCGTTCACGCTGGCCGGTGCGGTGGCGCTGGCTCTGGCCGTGCCGGCGCTCGTGGCGGAGAGCCTTCTCGTCGAAGTCGTCGTGTTGTCCGCCGAGGCGATGGGACTGGCCTGGTTCGCGGCCGTCTGCGGAAGCCCCGGCCTGCGACTCTGCGCCTTGACGCTCCAGGTCGTGGTCGGCGGACTGGCTTTGTTCGGCGGTCTGTACGCCGCTCCACCGGAGTCTCTCGCCGCGAGTCTCGGAGCGGCGCTGGCTCTCGCCGCGTCCGGCGGCTGGCAGTACGCGCACGACCGACGACACCCATCCCCCGAAGGAAGTTGGTTCGCGCGCGTCGATCCCGATCGACACGCCGGCATCTTGTTGTTGTGGACCAGCGCCCTGGCGATCTTCGGCTCGATGCGGTTGGTGCTCGACCGCGTGCTGACCGTGCTCGACGCCGGAACGCCGGACGCCTTCCAATGCGGTCAGTCGGTGATCCTGAATGGCGCCAGCATCGCGATGCTGGCGTGGGGCATGCGGACCAGGAATCGCCAGGTCATGGTGACCGCCGGGCTCGTCGCCGTGGCCGGCGGCGTCAAGGTGCTCGGTTCGGACCTGATGAGCGCCAGCGGCCTGCCCCTCGTCCTGGCGGTGTTCTCGTTCGGATTGGCGGCCGCGGCGGGGTCGATCGTGTTGGGTCGTTTGCAGCGTTCCGGAGCGGGCGCGCACGCCGCCGCGGGCGACGATGCCCGCCGTGGCCCGTGACCGTCAGCGCTTGCCGAGTTCGACGATCAACCGCGCGAGGTCCGGCGGCGGCGTGATCTCGAGCTTGCCCTCCGCTTCGGCGATCTCGATGCGCTCGAAGCGGCCGTCGGGACGGCGCCAGAACAGACCGCGGTCGAGTTCGCCGCCCATCCGATCCGCCGCGCTCCCGGCGAGTCGGTACAGCGCGGGGATGAGGTCTTTCACGCGCAGGTCGTCGAAGGGCCAGACGAAGACGGCGTCGCGCGTCGGCACGGCGACGATCGCGCCGTGTTCGCCGAGCATCTCGTCGTGGGAGTCCAGGTCGAGCACCATCGAAGCGCCGTAGTACGAGCCCGAGGTGATCGCGTAGAGCGTGCCGAGCGGACCGATGTCCTGCGGATCGACGCGGAGCTTGCCCTCCAGTTCACGGCGTGTGTTGACGAGGGCGATCGCGAGGACTCCGACCGTCGCCTGTCGCCAGCGCTCGAGGGAGTTGCGCGAGACGACCGTTGCCGACTCCTCGCCGTCGACGAACGCGAGCGTGACCGTGCCGGGCAGGTCGACGGCGCCGGCGACGTCGGCGGGCTTCAAGCCGCCCTCCTCGAGGAAGGACTCCGGATGGATGCGCAGCCGCAGGCGGTCCTGGGCGTCTTGCCAGCTCATCACCGCCACCGAGGCCAGGGCGTCGCGCATGGCGACGACGCGGCGGAGTTGCGCGTCGATCAATCCAAGCCACTCGCCGCGCGGCGCCCCCGCGCACAACTCCGCGAGCAGTTCGAGGTCGAACTCCTCCGCGCCCTGCTTGCCGCCGCGCACGAGCATCGCACCCGTGGCCTGGAGTTCGGGGACCAGCTGCTGGGATCGGAACCAACGCTCCACGTCGGCGACGAATGCGAGCCGCTCGTCGGTCGCGAAGTGGGCGAACCACGCCGGCGTCGCCACCGGTGCTTCCGGTCGGACGGCGACGACCTCGTCGTCCGAACAGGCGACGGGCACGAGGGCGAGCAGGCTCACGGCCACGGATCGACGGGCGAAGTTCATGCGGAGGAGCGGGCAGGATAACGACGCGCGCAGCGCCTCGGCTCACGGGCTTGGCCCCGCCATCACCCGCAAGCATGATCCCGCGCATGCCGTCGTCCTCGCGGTGGTCCGAAGTGCGCGCGGCCTTCGAGCGCGTCGTCGAACTCCCGCCCGACGAACGTGCCGCCGAACTCGCGCGCATCTGCGGCCTGGACTCCGGACTCCGCGCGGAGATCGAGGGCCTGCTCGCGGCGGACTCAGAGGACGGACTGCCAAACGCGGTCGCGATGCCGTCCGCGCTCGGGTCCGTGGCCGAGTCGCTGGCGCAGGCGGGTGCGCTCGCCATCGAGGGCTTCGTCGTGCGGCGCCTCATCGCCACGGGCGGCATGGGCGCCGTGTACGAGGCCGAGCAGCAGCAGCCGCGGCGCCTCGTCGCGCTCAAGGTCCTGCGGCCGGAACTCTGCTCGGGCGCGACGCTGCAACGCTTCCGCGTCGAGGCAGAGATCCTCGGACGCCTTCAACATCCCGGCATCGCGGAGGTCTACGCGGCGGGCGTGCACGGCACGCGGAGCGGACCGTTCGAGCTGGAACTGCCTTGGTATGCGCTGGAGCTCCTCGCCTCGGCGCGTTCGCTCACCGCCCACGCGCGACAACACGGGCTCGACGCCCGCGCACGGATCGCGCTGTTGCAGAAGGTCTGCGAAGCCGTCCACCACGCGCACCTGCGCGGAGTGATCCACCGCGACCTCAAGCCCGGCAACGTGCTCGTCGGTGAGGACGGGACGCCGAAGATCGTCGACTTCGGGATCGCGCGCGTCGCCGGCGATCCGTCGACCGAGAACCTCACGCGCACCGGTGTGGTCCTCGGCACGCCCGCCTACATGGCGCCCGAGCAGCGCAACGCGGAGCCGGACGTGGACCTGCGCTGCGACGTGTACGCGCTCGGCGTCGTCCTCTTCGAGTTGCTCACCGACTCGCTGCCGGAGGGTGCCGCAGCGAAGAGCGATCTCCGGCCGCGCGCCGTGCGTCCCGACCTCGACGTCGAACTCGACTGGATCGTGGGCACGGCCACCGCGCTCGAACGAGACCGCCGCTACCCGAGCGCGCTCGCGATGGCCGACGACCTCGGCCGTCACCTTCGCGCCGAGGACGTGACCGCGGCGCCGCCGAGCCGCATCTACCGGCTGCGCAAGGCGATCCGGCGCCACCGCGCGTTCCTCGCGACGGTGGCCACGGTCGTGGTCGCGTTGGCGGGGGGGCTGACCGCGAGCCTGATGGCGTTGGAGCGCGCGCGCGCGGCCGAAGCGCTTGCGAAGTCCGAGAAGACCACCGCCGACGAGCTCCGCGTCGAGACCGAACGCGCCAACACGGAGCTTGTGGAGCAGAGCGAGGTCGCTTCCGGCGTCGTCGCGATCTTCCGCTCCTCGGTGACGCGCGCGATCGGCAAGGACGAGGGTCGCGACTCGACGATCGCCGACCTCTGCGCCGAACTCGAGGGCCTGATCGACTCCGCCGCCTACCCGATCCGCGTCCGTGCCGGTCTCTGCACGATCCTCGCGCAGGTCCGCGTCGGGAACGGCGACCCCGCTGCTGCGGCGCGCCTCGATCGCCGCGCTCTCGAGTTCCTCGACCAGTCCGGCCGGCTCGAAACCAAGGATGCGATCGTGGTCCGCGGCAACCTTGCCGACACGCTGCGTGCGATCGGCGAGACCGCTTCTGCCGACGCGGAACTGGAACTCGCCCTCGACCTCTGCTCGCGATTGCTCGAACCCGACGACCCGGACGCGCTCAACACGAAGGCGCGGCGCGTCATGCCGCTGTTTGCTCGCGGCGACCTCGCGACTGCCGAGACCGTCGCGCGCGAAGTCCTCGACGCCCGCCTGCGCGTGCTCGGCCCAGACGGGCACGAAGTCGTCGACGCACGTCGCGACGTGCTCTTCTGCCTCACGCAGTCCGGATCGCACGAGGCAGCGATCGCGTTCGGTCAGGAAGCGCTCGACGAGGCGTCGCGCGTGCTCGGCGCAGCGCACCAGAAAACGCTGCGCATCGCGAACAACCTCGCGGTGAGCTACGGGAGGACCAAGCGCGTGTCCGAGGCGATCGCCGTCCTCGACCCGCGGATCGATCCCGCGCGCGCGGAACTCCCCGCGGGGCATCCCGACCTCCTCGAAGCGCAGTCGACTCTCGCCGGCCTGCTCCTGCTCACGAACGCGCGACTCGATCGCGCGGCCGAGCTCGCGATGGACGTCCTGGAGCAACGTCGGGCCCGGCTCGGCGACGTGCATGCCGACGTACTGCGCGCCGCGCGGCTCTGCGCGCGCGTCCAGTCGCAGGCCGGCCGTGCGGCCGACGCACTCGCGACGCTCGATCGTCACGTCGTGCCGTTCGCGACCTGCCCCGCGCCGTCACGCGCGGCGATGCTCGAACTGCACGTGGCGCGCGTGCGCGCGATCCTCGCGTCGGCAGGTACCGACGCCGCGCGTGCGGAGGCCGAGCGCGTGCGCGCCGAACTCGCGACCGCGCTTCCCGGCGATCCGTTGGCAGAACGCTTCGCGACCACGGTGGAGCAGTTCCTCGCCCCGCAGTCCGGAGCGGACCGCCGCGAACGCTGACCGCAGATTCACGGCCCCCGCACCGCGATGCGCCAGGTCCCAGCACCTTCGTCCACCATCTCGATGCGCAGCGGCAGGAAGACCTCGATCACCCGCGCGTTGGTCGTCGTGTGGGTCGTCGGTCGCGTCGTCCGGAAGCTCCCGCCGCCGGCGAGCGCCATCGGCAGCAACAGTTGATCGGCGAGGTGGGGG
>JACRLW010000066.1 GCA_016235155.1 Planctomycetota bacterium | reverse complement strand
TGCGCGACGGAGAGGTCGAGCAGAGCTTCGTCCTCGCGGTGCCCGACGGCGACGGGGACCTCGTCGTCCGCCTCGCACTGGACACGGAGCTCGTCGCGCGCGCCGACGGTGACGGGATCCGCTTCGAAGCCTCCGGCCTCGGCCACGTGACCTATGGCGGGGTGATCGCCTTCGACGCCGCGGGCCGGCGCTTCGCGGGCGCGAGCCGCCTCGACGGGCACCGGATCGAACTCGTCGTGCCGCACGCATTCCTGGCCGCGGCGCAAGGGCTCGTGACGATCGACCCGATCATCCGCACGATCTCGATCGACGGCGGCGCGGACGACAACACCGTGCCCGACGTCGCATACGAACGATCCAACGATCGCTGGCTCGTCGTCTACCAACGCACGTTCTCCGGGACCGACAAGGACGTCATCTCGCGGCGCTACAACGGTTCGGGGACCTTCATGGAGGAGATCGCCGTCGCGACGGGCTCGCGGGAGTCGACCGATCCCGCGGTCGGGGCCAACACGGCCCACACGCGGTTCCTGATCGTGTGGGTCGAGGACACCGGTCTCGGAGTGGACCACGTGCTCCTTGCGCGCAAGCGCGCGTCGGCCAGCACGTCCCAGGACCCGACGTTCCTCCTCCGTGACTCGCCGAACGCGTCGGACCGCGACCCGGCCGTCGGCGGCTCGATCTCGGTCGGACCCAACGGCGAAGCGTGGGCCGTGGCCTTCGAGGTCCGACCGTTCGTCGGCGGAACTTCCAGCGTCGACTGCGCTCGAGTCGAGCTCGACCAGACCGTGTTGGTGCAGCAGGTGTCGAGTTCGGGAGAGCACGCGACCGCGCCATGCATCTCGGAGTGCAACTCCCTCAGCACCGACTGGCTCTGTTCGTGGGTGTCCGGTGCGGTGTTCCCGTTCGAGATCCGTGCCGCGACCCAGTCGATGATCAACATCGCCGGCCTGAGCGCGATCATCGAGAGCCGGTCCTCGGGCGGACGACCGACCTGTGCGGGTGAAGGGCCGGAGTGGGTGGTGATGTACGCGAACTCCGATCCCGCGGCCCCCGGCAACCACGACCTCTTCGGCGCAATCCTCCGCAAGCAGCGCGCCGTGCTCTCGGTGGTGACGCGGCAGGACCTCACGATCCTCGAGCCTGGCGCCATCCTGCTCGCGGATCAGATCCAGCCGGCGCTCGGTTGGGACGGCTGCCGCTACACCTACGCCTATCTCGAGTCGACCGGATCGGCCGGCAACTTCGAGGCGCTCGCGGCCAACTTCATGATCGAGAGCAACGGCTTCGAGTTCTTCGACGGGCATCGAGGCTTGCACGGCATCACGCAGAACCAGCTCGAGCAGGCCCCGGCGATCGCGAGTCGCGGCGCCATGCACGCCGATCCGGGCGTCTACCTGATCGCGTGGCAGACCGAGCTTTCGTCCACGAACCACGACATCGTCGGCGCGCTCTTCCTCGGCGGAGCACTCACCGGCGGCGTGACCACCGTGACCACGCACTGCGGGATCATCCCAGCCGCGATCAGGGCCGAGAACGAACCCGTGCTCGGCGCAGTCCTGCGCATCGTCACCGACGCATTCCAGCCCTCGAACCAGCTCTACGTCCTCGGCCTCCGCGCGCCGTCGCCGATCCCGCTCTGCTCGCAGGGCTGCGCGCTCGGGGTGAACCCGATCTTCGACACGATCCCGGGCGCCTCGTTGTCGCTGCCCATCCCGTGCCAGTCGGGCCTGGTCGGCGCCGAGTTCGCGGTCCAGAACCTGCTGTTGTTCCGTCTCGGCGGCTGCGCGCCCCCGAGCTTCCCGCTCGACCTCGCGACGACCGACACGCTCGTGATCAGGATCCAGTGAGGCGATGCGGGTGACGCGGCAACCTCGTACTGCGAACCTCGGCCGCGATACCGACCGAGGTGTTGAGCGAGGCCGGCGCTTCGCCAACATTCCCCCATGCCCAGCACGCGCATCGCCGCCGCCCGCATCGCCATCGCGCTCGTCACCGCGGCGATCGCACTCGAACTCGCGCTGCAGGTCCTCGCGTTGGTCGTCGGCGGGAACGCGCGATCGCCGGCCATGGACGAGGCGACGCCGGCCGACGGCGCGCGCGTCGTCCTCTGCGTCGGCGACTCGTTCACGTTCGGCATGGGCGCGTCGTCGCCGGCGACGGCGTATCCGCGGCAACTCGAGCAGCGCCTGCGGGAGCGGCTCGGTGGAACCTGGCGGGTCGTGAACGCGGGGCGGCCGGGGATCGACTCGCGCGACATCGCGGAGGAGTTCGACGCGCTGCTCGCGCGCCATCGACCGGAGTTCGTCTGCGTGCTCGGGGGCGTGAACGACACCTGGCGGCGGCGTGGGCGCGCGGGCGACGACGCCGTAACGGCCGGCTTCCGATGGCGCTGGCGCAGCGCGGACCTCGTGCGCCTGCTCGTGCACGGACGCGGCCTCTTCGACGAAGCACCCGCTGCGGCAACGCCGGTCGTGACTCCGTCTCCGATCCCGCGCGACCATCCGCTGGTCGGCGCGTGGCGGGTCGTCGCGACCGGTGCGAGCGTGTTCTTCGCGCACGAAGGGAGCTGCGATCTGCTCGCGGCCCGCGTGCCGTGGTCGATCGACGGCGACTCGATCGTGATCGGCCGCGACCGGGAAGCCGTCGCGATGACGCTGACGATCGACGGCGACTTCGCCTCGCTCCGCGCCGCGGGTCAGGAGCCGCTCATGCTCGTGCGTGCACGCGATCTCCCCAGCGGCGAGTCCGCGCGCAAGGCGACGCTCGCGACGCTGCTCGAAGCGGGCGGAAGCAAGCGTTGGCCGGACGTCCTCTTGCTCGGCCGTGAACTGCTCGACGACCCCGCGCTCGATCGCGACACCGCGCTCGAGGCGCTTCCGCCGCTGGCGGTCGCAGCGCAGGAAACCTCGGACGGCGAACTCCTCGCGCGCGTCGTCACGCGGCTCCGTGCGCTGCACGACGAAGCACCGAGTGCTCGCAGCCGCGAATCCCTCGCCGACCTGTTCGTCAGCACCGGCCTGGGACGGGAAGCGCTCGACGTCCTCGACGGTCCGCCGGCCGGCGAACCGCTGTCGCCGCGCGGGCAGGTCATGCTCGCCTACGCGTCGATCCGCACGCTGCCGCGCGACGAAGCGCTCGCGTGCGTGGAGCGCCTGCTCGCGGCGAGCCGCGAGGGCGACGAGCAACGTTCCTCGCTGTGGTGTGTCCGCTTCCGCGCCGTGCCCTTCGAAGCGCGCGACGAGCAAGCGCGTTCGATGATCCGCGCCTGGCGCGCGAGTCCGTCGAGCGCCGAGGTCGAGCAGGTGCTGCGCCAGGAATCCTCGCGCACGCTGCGCGAGGACCAACTCCGCTCGGTCGCCACGGCGGAGGGACTCAGCGAAGGCGAGATCGAGAGCTTCGTCCTCGCCTGGCGCGGCGACGAAGCGAGCCGAGCGGAATGGCAGGACGCGCTCGCCGCCAACCTCCGCCGCATCGCCACGCGCGCCCGCGCCGCCGGCGCACGCGTCGTGTTCGGCACCTATCCCTTCCAGCACCGCGAACTCAGCGAGCACTTCAGCAACCTCGCGCGTGAACTCGCCGCCCCGCTCGCCGACACCGCGGCGCTCATCCCCCACGATCCCGCGAGCCGCGCGCAGTTCTTCGTCGCCGACGGCCACTGCAACGACCAGGGCTATGCGCGGATGGCGGAGGCGTTCGTGGAAGGGGTGGTCGCGGCGATGGGGCGCTGAGACTCGCGGCGCCCTATCGCTTCACCCCGATCCGCGCGACGAAGCCCCCGCCCGATCCGACGCGGACGCGCAGCACGTCTTTTCGCGCGACCTCGCGCTCTTCGATCGCCAGCGCGTTCGGGTCGACGGCCACGCCGTCGCCGTCGCGCCAGAGTTGCATGGCCAAGGGTCCCTCCGGAAGGAAGGACAGCGGCACGACGATCTCGCGCGCTTCCCCGGCGGTCGCGGCGCCGAGCCACCACTCGCCGTCGCGCCGTCGCGCGGTCACGAGCACGCGGCCGATCGCGGCGTCGAGCACGCGCGTCTCGTCCCACCAGGTCGGGACCGCGACGACGAAGTCGAAGCCGGGTTGATCGCGATACGCAGCGGGGTAGTCCGCGACCATCGGCGAGGGGTTGTCGAGGACGACGTAGAGCGCGAGCTGGTGGCCGCGCGTGCCGAGCACGTTCGGCGCGTCGTTGCGCGGCGCGAAGTCCTTGGGCAGCACGGCGCGGAAGCCGCCGAGGTGGTAGTCCATCGGCCCGGCGATCAGACGCGTGAACGCCACGCGCAGCGTGTGCTCCGGCGTGCAGCGGGCCGTCCACTTGAGGTACTCGAGGTTGAGCGAGCCCTCGTGGTTCATCAGGTGCGGGAACGTGCGCTGCCAACCGCTCGGCTTGTACATGCCGTGGAAGTGGACGAGCACGTGGTGCCGCGCCGCGGCATGCAGCACCGCTTCGGCGAACTCGACGGTCGCCTGATCGTCGCGGTCGAGGAAGTCGACCATCACGCCCGACCAACCGAGCCGCTCGAACGCGGCGAAGACCTCTTCCTCGCGGCCGCGCACGACCTCGTGATGGACCCAGGTCCAGAGGCGGACGCCGCGCGCCGTCGCATGGTCGCGGATCGCCGGCAGGTCGAAGTCGGCACGAGCGCGCGTCGCATCCGCGCCGGGATCGGGGAAGAGCCCCGGCTTCGACTGCACATACCACGGCGTGTCGGTCTCGTCGGCGACCAGGGCGTGGAAGGCGATGCCGTTCGCCGCGCACCAGTCGATGTGCTGCTTCGCCGAGTTCAGCGAGAGGATCGGTTCACCGCGCTCCTTCTCGAAGCGGTAGCCGTTCCACCACGGCCAGGTGAGCTTGCCCGGCTTCACCCAGGACGGATCGAAGTCGGGCGCTTCGTTGAGGCAGTACAGCGTCTGCGACTCGAGCAGCGCACCGAGCCGATCTGCGACGAGCACGACGCGCCACGGCGTGACGAAGGGCAGGCTCCGCACGGCGATCGCGCCGTCGTCGCGCGGCGCAAACGCCGCGGTGAGCTGACGCGAGGTGCCGTCCCTCCGCAGCGACATCCCGGCGTAACGCAGCAATGCCGCCTCGGTGATCGAGAGGAAGGGGCCACCCTCGCGCGCGACGGTGAGCGGCACGTCGAGCAACTGGCCTGCCGGCACTTCGCCGAGCGACACGTCGCGCACCTCGTGTTCGTGAGAGGTGCGGAAGTGCGGAAGGAACTGCGTGTGGATCCGCGGATCGCCCGCGAGCCCGAAGGTGCTGCCCTCGGCGAGGACCCGCAGCGCGTCGCGACCGGGTGCCGGGGGCAGTTCGTAGCGGAACGCGATCGCGTCGTCGTGGCAGCGCAAGACGATCTGCACCGGCAATCGCCCCTCGATGCCGCAGACGAGCCGTAGCTCCTCGAATCGATCGCGTGCGTATTCGGCCTTTCCGAAGCGCACGGCGATGCGCTCGTCGTGCGATCGCCGCGTCACGTCGCTCGGCATGGCGCCGGCGAGGAGTTCTCCGTCGTCTTCGACCTCGAGACCGAGCCGACAGTCCTCGAGCACCCGCTCGCCCGCGAACGACGCCGACCAGCGCGGCAGATCCGTCGAGCCGGGCTCTTGGAACCGGATGCGCAGCGCGATGCGCCCGTCGGGCGACTTCAGCTCGAACTCGCGCGCGGCCGTGTCCTGCGCGCGCGCGAACGTCGCGATCAGGACGCCGACCCACGCGACGCGACGGCAGGCGCGCACGATCACGTCAGTTCCCGCCCGGCAGCTTCTGGTCCATCGGGATCGGCGAGCGGTACGGCTTTCCCGCCGTCTGCGCCGCGAACTCCGCGCGCGCCTTGCTGATCCGCTCGGGCGAAAGGAACAGTTCGACGAGCGCTCCCCCGAGCGCCCTCGCCGCGCTTCGTGCGCACTTGTGCCCGATCGAAGTCCCCGCGCAGGCGACGACCGGCCACGCGTGCCACGGCGTGTCGATCGGCGCGCACGCGACGCGCAGCTTCCCGGTCGGGACGATGCGGCTGACTTCGGCGGCGTCGGTCGAGCCGCCGCGCGCGGGAACGGGTTCGCCCGGCAACTCGCGCACGCCGGTGAAGAGGCCCTTCTCCGGCTTGCCGGTCGCGGCTTGCAGCTTCTTCGCGAAGGACTGCTCCCCCTCGGTCCACTCGGGGGCACCCGCGGCACGCAGGTGCTTGTCGAGCAGTTCGGTGAGCGTGCGGTTGAGGAGATAGGAGTGCACACCGGTCGTGAGTTCGACGTCGAAGCTCGTCTCCGTCGCAACCGCCGCACCCTCGGCGCACTTCAGCACGCGCGCGTAGGTCGCTTCGACTCCGTCGCGCTCGAGATCGCGCACGTAGTACCAGACCGACGCTTCCGCAGGCACGACGTTGGGAACGCCGCCGCCGTCGGGGATCACGTAATGGATGCGCGTCGACGGCTCGACGTGCTCGCGCAGCAGGTTCACCGCGTGGTTCATCAGCTCGACGGCGTCGAGCGCGCTGCGGCCGTTCCACGGATCGGCGGAGCCGTGCGCCGTGCGGCCGTGGAAGCGCACGGTGAAGTTGTTGAGCGCGCGCGTCCGCTCGTAGTCCGCGCCGGTCACGTCGCCCGGATGCCAGTCGAGGCAGACGTCGAGCCCGTCGAAGACCCCGGCCTTCGCCATGTAGACCTTGCCGATCACCGTCTCCTCGGCGGGACAGCCGAAGAGCACCAGCGTGCCGGGCAGTCGCCCGTTCTCCATCACCTCCTTGCACGCGAGCGCCGCACCCGCGGATCCCGCGGCGAAGAGGTTGTGCCCGCAACCGTGGCCCGCGGCGCCCCTTGCGAGTGGCGCCTTCGTCGGCTCGTTCACGTTGCTGATCCCAGGCAGCGCGTCGAACTCGCACAGCATCCCGACGACCGGCCGACCCGAACCGAAGCGCGCGACGAAGGCCGTCGGCACGCCGCCGGCGCCGCGCTCGATCGCGAAGCCCTGCCGCTCGAGGAAGTCCGCGACGGCCGCGCTCGAGCGGCTCTCGGTCAGGCTCGTCTCCGCAAAACGCCAGATGCGATCGGCGAGATCGTCGAGCGCCTCGCCGTGCGCCTCGACGCTCGCGTGCGCGGCCGCGGTGAGCTCGGCGATGCGGTCGTCTTGCGCGAACGCGACGCCGGACGAGCACAGGATGGCGAGTGGGATGGAACGCATCGGGTTCACACTGGATCGAGTCGGAGCTCCCCCGCCTTCGCCATCGCGACGAAGGTCTCGAGCGTGGCGCGGATGCCGTCGTCGATCGGGGTGCGCGGCATGCCGGGGAAGGCCTCGACGATGCGCGCTTCGTCGAGGTCGCAGACGAATGGATTGACCGGCGCATCGGGCGCGATGCCGAGGTCGACGGAGCGCGTGAGGCCGAGCGAGCCGGCGACGTCGGCGATGCGTGCGAGGAAGTCCGCGACCGGGATCGTCGTGCCGCGCAGGTTGAACGCGGCGTGACCAGTGAATGGCATGAGTGCGGCGCGCGCGAACGCGGCGCCGACGTCTTCGACGTAGTGGTAGTTCTCGCGGCCGCCGTAGGCCATGCGATGCGGGATCACCGCACCGCGCGCGCTGCCGAGCGCGATCGCCTTCATCGCGCGCGTCACGCCGGCCGTCTTGCCGCGGTCGCGACCCTTGCCATAGGTCGTGTTGAGGCGCAGCGAGATCGCGTCGACGCCGTGCCGCTCGTGACTCAGCCGCACCAGTTCCTCGCTCGCGAGCTTCCACGTTCCGTAGAGGTTCACCGGCGCGAGCGGGTCGCTCTCGCGCACGACCGGCCCCGGGTAGCGCGCGCGCAAGCCGTAGACCGCGGCGGAACTCGCGAACACGAAACGCGCGAGCCGCTTCGCGTGCGCGACGCAGGCGTCGAGCAGATGCAGGGTGCCGCCGACGTTGACGGCCATCCCGCGCGCGTGATCGCTCTCGCAGTCGGGAGTCTGCAGCGCGCCGAGGTGGATCACGTGGGTCGGATCCGCGTCGCGCACGAGGCGTTCGACGTCGCGCGCGTCGCCGACGTCGCCGCGCACGAGTCCGATGCGCGGGTCCAGCGTCTCGCGGAACCACAGGCGCAGGAGCCCGACCGACGCGCTCCGCGACGCGACGACGACGCGCTCCGCGCCGAGTTGCAGGAGCGCGTGCACGGTCGCAGCGCCGATGCAGCCGGTGCCGCCGGTGATCAGCACGCAGCGCATCGCGCTCATGCCCGGCCGTTCACGGCCATGATCGCCTTCGGCGTGCGCGCGGCCATCGAGTCGTCCATCGCCTCGAGCACGCGGTCGAAGGCGTAGACCTGCGCGTAGGGTTCGATCGCGAACGCGCCGCGTTCGATCAGCAGCATCGCGGTCTCGAAGTCCTCGCGGCTGCTCCCCATCACGCCGCTCATCACCTGACCGGAGCGCGTGAACGCGGTCGCCTCGAAGGGCACGCTCGACGGGTAGGTCGCGATCACGCAGATCTGACCCTCGAGGTGCACGCCGAGGCCCGCCGTCGCGAGCGCCTGCGGCGCACCCGAGCACTCGATCAAGGCGTCGACGAGTCCGCCCTCGAAGTCGTCGCCGAAGCGGGTGCCGTCGAGCGCTTCGACGCCCGCCTTCAGCTTCTCGTGGAGCGTCTCGCCCGGGCCGATCACGATCGGGGTGAAGCCGCGCTCCTGCGCCAGCTTCAAGCGCACCTCGCGGTCGCGCTCGATGCCGGTCACCGCGACGCGCGCGCCCGCGGACTTGCACAGCTCCGCGGCGATCAGCCCCATGATCCCGCAGCCGGTGACGACGACGTCCATCCCGGGCCGGATCGTGCACTTGCGCAGCACGCCCTGCGCGACGACCGACAGGGGCTCGACCACCGCGCCTTGCAGCGCCGTGAGTCCCGCGCGCAGCGGCACGCAGCGATCGACCTCGAGCACCATGCGCTGCGCGAGCGCGCCGTCGCGGTGGAAGCCGAGGATCTGTTTGCGACGGCAGTAGTTCCAGCGCCCGTTGCGGCAGCCGCGACAACGCGGATCGCCGCAGCCGCGCATCGGCACCGGGCAGACGACGTCGCCGGCCTTCAGTCCGCCGTAACCCTCAGCACCCGGCCCGAACGCGACGATGCGCACGCTGCACTCGTGCCCGATCGTGCGCGGCCGCTTCACCCAACTGAAGTTCGACTTGCCGAGGCTCGCGCTACCGTCGCTCCCGCACACGCCGACGAACAGCGGCTCGACGAGTACCTCGCCCGGCCCCGGCTCGCCGACGCGCACACGCTCGACGGCGAGATTGCGCGTGAGCGGCCCCTTCGGATCGAAGGGGTCGATGGCCTCGCTGCCGAGGAGACGGAGTGCGGTCACGGTGTCGGTCATGGCGAGCGTTGCGGCGCGAGAGCTATAGCACGCGACGAGGCGCCGCCCCACGACCCTGTGCTACTCTCCCGTCTCATGTCGAAGCGCGACGAGGTGATCGCCCAGGTGGAGCCGCTCCTCGCGGCCGAGCCCGCGCTGCGCTGGGCATACCTCTTCGGTTCCTGCGCGCGCGACGCCGTTGCGCCGCGCGACGTCGACGTCGCAGTGATGCCGCGCGAGGGCGCGTATCCGACGGCGGTGGACTGGGGGATGCTGATCGCGACGCTCGAAGCTGCGGCCGGCATGCCCGTCGACCTCGTCGACCTGCGCACGGCGCCGCTCCCGCTCGCCGGGACCCTCCTCGAAGACCGGGTCGTCTTGCTCGACCGCGAGCCAGGCGCGCGACACGTGTGGGAGGCCGACACGACGTCGCGCTGGATCGACTTCCGCCCCGCGTACGAGCGCTACACGCGCGTGAGGCAGATGGCGATGTCCGAACGACTGGATCGGGAACGAGGCAGGAAGGGGGACGGGTGATGGTCGAACGCGAAGTCATCCAGCGACGACTTGCAGTCCTCGCCGACGCCCTCGCCGACCTGAGGCGGTATCGCGCGCGGTTCTCGGCGCAGGACCTCGCATCGGACCGCGACGCCCAACACATGGTCATGCATGCGCTCTACGTCGCGTCCCAGGCGGCGATCGACATCGCTTTGCACGCCGGCGCCGCGACCGAGCAGCACCAGTCGATCACGTACCAGCAGGCCTTCGACCGGCTGGTCGCCGGCGGGCTCCTCGAGCAGTCGCTCGCGGTCCGCATGAAGGGCTGGGCTGGCCTGCGCAACGTCCTCGCGCATCAATACGTGACCATCGACCTCGCGCGCATCGCGGCGACGCTGGCGAGCGATCTGGGCGAGCTCGAGGACTTCGCGCGGATCGCGGCGACCTGGCAGTGACCGACCCGGCCGGATCACGGACCGCGACGACTCAACTGTTGATCACGCAGTCGATGCCGTTGGTCATCACGACGCCCGCGCCGACGCTCGTCGACACGCCCTGGAACACGACCATCACCCCCACCAGCCCGGGGTCGTTCGGGATCGACCAGGTCGTGGTCGCGACACCGCTCGCGTCCATCGCTCCACTCGCGTAGGCCGTCGTGGACGGGAGATCGACCATGACCAACCCACCGATGCCGGGAACGGCGATCGGGGGCGCCGCCCAGCCGAACGCGATCAAGCTGCCGAACAGGGCGAAGGGCTGGCCGTTCAGGGACGCATCGAAGCTGCCGCCGACGGCGAACACGCGGCTGTTGGCGCCGCCCCGCGGACCGAGCAGCGTGAACGTCGGCAGGTCGGCGAAGCGGAAGCCCATCTTCATGGGCACCGAACTCGAGGTCGACGTGGTGCGCGCGAGCGCGCCCGAGCCGAGGGTTCCGAAGGTGTTGCGCGCGATCGGGAGACCCGGGCGACTCGGGTCACCGTCGGTCTGATGGTGAGCGAGCCCCGGCGGCGGCGTCGCAACGCGATCGAAGGTCTTCTGGATCTCGACGACGACGTCGCTCACGCCGTCGTAGACGAACGGGATGTCGAGCGGGATCGTCTGCCACTGACGCGCGGTCCAGACGATCGTGTGCGCCAGGTGCGAGAACACCGGCACCGGTTGGGGCAGGTTGTTCGCGAAAGTCGTGCTGAGCGTCCCGCCCGGCGGCACGAGGCTCATCGTGATCTGCAGGGTCGGGTAGGTCGCGGTCAGCGAGGCCTGCGAGAGAACCTCGAGTCCGAGGATCACGCCGCCGGTGCTCGGCAGGTAGCGCGCCTGGATGAGTTGCTGCCAGCGGCCCTCGTCGAAGTTCCCCGACGAGGTCGAGAAGCCCAGCGGGATGATCTGGCCGCTCGACCCGTCGGTGTTGGCCTGCGGGTAGCGGATCGGATTGGTGGTCTGGGCCGCCGCCGCGACGACGAGGCTCAGGGAGAGGAGGGCAGAGGAAAGGGCGATTCGCATCGAGATCACTCCGTAGGAGCTGTGGAGTCGGAGGGTGGCCGGCGAAGGGTACCGATCGGGATCGCGATCGGCGCGCGGCGGACTGCGCCGGAACTGTCGCAAGCGTGACTCGCTTGGCCGTATCGAGTGACCTCGGTCACGTTGCGCATCGAGGACCCTCGGCCCCGGGCGATCGACGCTCCGCCGCGGTGGTCCCGAGCTCCACCCATCGCGGCCAAGGCCGCAGCCAAACTTGGCTGCAAGCGTCGTCGCAGTCGCGACGACCAGAAGGCCTTGGCCGCTTTACCAGCCGGTGTCCTCCGCCCGGCGAATCGTCGCGTGCCGCGACAACTCACCGGACTACGGACCCATGACCACGTTCCGGAGTGGCTCCTCCCTCGCCGCACTCACGGCCACTCTGCTCCTGATCGCTCCCGTGCGGTCGCAGATGGACCCCTCGAGCGACGGACGTCCGCAACCCTCGCGCTACTTCGTCGCGTTCCGACCCGGCATGGTCGATCTCGCGCCCGATTCGGGCGCGAAGTCGATGACCTCGGCGGCAAGGTGTTCGCCGTGCGGTGGATCTTCGACGGCTGCGGGATCGAGCTCACCGGTGCGAACGACGATGCGCTCGTGCGGTTGTGCGCGCGCCGCGATGTGCTCCGCGCCGAGCCCGACCGCCTCGCCGTGGTTCCTCAGGACCGGGATCGCACGCGCTTCGACCACGGCGTCGACGCGCTGCATCTCGCGGGCTGCTCCAGCACGGGCGGCACGATCGGGATCGTCGACGGCGGACAGGACGTCGACGTGGGTTCGGGGCGACCGCATCGCACGTACTTGGGCCCGAAGGCCGGAGAATCGTCGCGGCACGCGACGATTCGGGAGGCCGGAGGGCCCCGGCAAGAAGAGCGGTCGAGGCCTTTCTGGTCGTCGCGCCAGCGACGACGCCGGCAACCTCTGGTTGCGGCCTCGGCCGCGATGGGCCCGAAGGCCGGATCGGCGATCTCGAGGAGCTCGCGCGCGCGTCGCCTCGGACTGGATCCGGCCGAACGCCGTCAGCCGGAACTCACGGGTGTCGGTCGGCCGCGGGCTTCCGGACGCGCAGCATCACCACGCCGCGTCGCCCCACGACGGTCTCGATGCCGGATGCCAACGTTCCGAGAGCCTGCTGGCGCCAGAGGTCCCGCACCTGCAACGGTCCTTCCAGACCGAGCGTCGTCCACGCGACCGACAGCGGCACGTCGAACTCACCGCGCTGGAACAGGCCGACGGCGACGTTGCCGTCCTCGAGGTCCTTCACCAGAGCGAAGCTCTCGTCGCCGAGCGGCACGTGTCGAGCGCACTGGCCGAGCGGGTCCTGATCGACGTCGATCAACTCGGGATTGCACAGGACGTTGAGCGTGAACGGGTCGAGCTGGCGCATGTCGCCGCTGTAGATCAACGGCGCGGCCATCAGGCACCACAGCGACATGAAGGAGTACTGCTCGTTCGGCGACAGCGGGCACGGCCTCGGCTCGCCGCCGCTGCGCGCGTCGCCGATCATTCCGATCTGCAGGTAGTCGGGATCGTTGAAGGCGCCGGGCTTCGACCATTGCCGGTGCTCGACGTTGGCCAGCGCCACCTCGAACACGCGGTCGAGTTCGAAGCCGAGGTCGCCCGCGGTGCGCCAGCAATGACCATGGACGTCGGCGCCCCACTCCCAGACCTCGCCCATCCCGTATTGGCAGAGGTTGAAGACGACGTCGCGCGGGAGCTCGCGCAGGATCCCGCCCATCAGGCGATAGGGCGCTTGCAGCGCAGCCGTGCCGCCGTCGCGCAGCGCGACCTCGCCGTAGCTGCACCAGTCGTACTTGACGAAGTCGAATCCCCAGGCGGCGAACGAGCGGGCGTCCTCGGCCTCGTGGCCGTGGCTGCCCGTGAATCCGGCACAGGTGCGCGGACCCGGCGAGGTGTAGATGCCGGCCTTCAGTCCGAGGGAGTGGATGTGCGCCGTCAACGCGGACATGTCCGGGAACCGCGCGTTGGGCAGGATCGCGCCGCGCTCGTCGCGCGCCGGGCCGACGCGTTGCGGATCGCGGTGCGACGCCGCGTTCATCCAGCAGTCGTCGATGTTGACGTATTGGTAGCCGACGTCGGCCATGCCGCTCCGCACCATGGCGTCGGCCGCCTGCCGGACCATCTCGTCGGTGATGCGGTCGTAGTGCGCATACCAATGGTTCCAGCCCATCGGGGGCGTGAGGCAGATCGCGTCGCCCGACTCGATGCGCAGCGCGCGCCGATCCTCACCGTGATCGTTCCCGGCGACGAACACCACGCGGTGCGTTCCGCGCGGCGGCGCCGTGCCGCTCACGATCCCCGTCGAAGCATCGAGCCGCAGCGTGTCCGGCAGTCCCTCCGCGACGAATCGCATCGGCCGCTCGCCGGTCGCCGGGATGCGATGGAGGAACGGATTGCCCGGCCGACAGCCGAGGACCTTCGGCCCGTGGATGCGCGGCGCGGACGGCGGCGGCGGCGTGAGGATCACGGCGGCTTCCTGCGGCGGGGCGATGGCGCGCGGCGTCGCGCCGGTGAATCGCAACCGCGCCTCGGCCCAGTCCGCGTGGTCGAAGTCGATGCCGTCGCCGGCGTCGCCGACCTGCAGCAGCAGGCGCGTCATGGCGCGCAGATCGACTTCGACGGCCTTGGCGGGTTGTCCGCGCCGCATCACGCCGGACTCCCAGAGCTTCTTGCCGTCGCCCCAGACCGCGAAGACGACGGACGCGCGTTCGCTCGTGGTGCCGTCGTCGACGCCGACCATCGCCGTGAACGCGAGCGCCCTGCCGTCGAGTTCGAGCCACAGCTGACTGCGCGCGTGCGTGCCGACGCCGTGCTCGAAGCGCTGGCCGGCGATGCCCAAAGGCTGCCCGGTGACCGAGCGGTCGGCGCGCGCAACGCCCCAGCCCTGGCGCACGACGGAGAGATCGAGCGAGGCCAGACGGATCTCGCCGATGGCGTCCTGGGCGCGAAGCGCGGCTCCCCACAGGACGAGCGTGAGCGCGACGAATCGCGAGGCGCTCACGCGCCGGCAACCTCGCGCCACGCCTTCGTCCGCGCCGACTCGAGCACGGTGTCGCAGACGACTTGCGTGCGCTGCGCCTCGGCGAAGGTCGGGCCGACCGCGACGCCCTTGCCGAGCCCGTCGAGGAAGTCGGCGACCTGGTGGACGAAGCTGTGCTCGTAGCCGATCTGCAGGCCGGGCACCCACCACTTGCCCATGTATGGGTGGTCGCCGTCGGTGACGTGGATCGAGCGCCAGCCGCGGAGCTTCGATTCGTCCCTGTGGTCGAAGAAGCTCAGGCGGTGCAAGTCGTGCAGGTCCCAGGCGATCGACGCATGCTCGCCGTTGATCTCAAAGGTGTAGAGCGCCTTGTGGCCGCGCGCGTAGCGGGTGGACTCGAAGATGCCGAGCGAACCGTTGCCGAAGCGGGCGAGGAAGGCGCAGGCGTCGTCGATCCCGACCGGCTCCACCTTGCCGGTGAGGTTGTGCATGCGCTGCTTGACGAAGGTCTCGGTCATCGCGCTCACCGAGGCGATGCCGCCGTTGAGCCAGAGCGCGGTGTCGATGCAGTGCGCGAGCAGGTCGCCGGTGACGCCGCTGCCGGCCGCGTTGACGTCGAGTCGCCACAATCCGGCGCCGCCCTGCGGCAGGCTCGCGGCGATCGTCCAGTCCTGCAGGAAGACCGCGCGGTAGTGGAAGACCTTGCCGAGCTTGCCCTCGTCGATGAGTTGCTTCGCGAGCGTGACCGCCGGCACGCGGCGGTAGTTGTACCAGACGATGTTCGGCACCTTGGCCCGCTCGACCGCGGCGACCATCGCCGCGCCCTCCCTCGCGTCGCGCGCGAGCGGCTTCTCGCAGAGGACGATCTTGCCGGCCTGCGCGGCGGCGATCGCGATGTCCTTGTGCGTGTCGTTCGGCGTGCAGATGTCGATCGCGTCGACGTCGCTCCGCGCGACCAGCTTGCGCCAGTCGGACTCGGTCGACGCATAGCCCCACTTCGCCGCAAACGCCGCGACGTTCTCCGCATTGCGCGCGCAGACCGCTTGCAGCACCGGCTCGTAGGGGAGGTCGAAGAAGTTGCCGACCTTGCGGTACGCGTTGCTGTGGGCCCGGCCCATGAAGCCGGTACCGACCAATCCGATCCTGAGCGGTTTGCGCTTCATGAGTTCGTCCCTTGTTCCGTCGCCGTCACGACCAGCCGTGCGCGTTCCGCACCGCGATCATCGCGCCGAGGATCTCGTTCCAGGTCTTTGGGTCCTCCATCGTCGCATTCGGGAACATGCAGCCGTCCCAGCACAGATGCTGGACGGCGCGCGTCGGCTTGCCGTCGCTGCCGCGCAGCCAGGATCCCGCATGCCGCGCGATGTCGAGTTTGCCGTTTCTGTCCTTCGGCAGGCAATGCCGCCCGGTCTTGTCGTGCGAGCCCGAGCCGAACACCGTCGCGTCGTTCTGAGCGACGTGGAAGTCGCGGGTCCAGGGGCGCAGCGCCGCGGTGAGCTTGCCGTACGCGGCCTCGAACGCGGTCTTGTCCTTCCAGTCGAAGCCCTTCGGCACGAGCGCGTCCTCGGGCGCGTTGGTGCCGAGGGCGTAATGCAGCGTGTGCGCCATGTCGGCCTGGAAGCCGAGCACGTCGGGACGGCCGACCATCTCGAGCAGTTGCACCATCCGCCGCCAACTGTGCATCCCGCCCCAGCAGATCTCGCCCTCCGCGGCGAGCCGTTCGCCGTGCGCCGCCGCGATCGTCGCGGCTTCCTCGAAGGTCTTGGCGATCGTCTTCTGGTTCTGCTCGGGGTCCTTCAGCCAATCCGACACGCTGCACGCCGAGTCGATGCGCACGAGACCGTAGGGGCGTACGCCGAGCTTGCGCAGGCGCTCCGCGATGCAGCACGCCTTCTTCACCTGCGTCAGGAACGCGGCGCGCTCGCTTGCCGAGCCCATCGCTGATCCGCCGCCGGTCGGCGGCCAGACCGGCGCGACCAGGGATCCGATCACGAGTCCGCGCTTGGTCACCTTGTCGGCGAGCTCGCGGAGATCGGCGTCGCTCGCGTCGATCGGCGTGTGCGGCGCGAACAGGAAGAGGTCGACGCCGTCGAACTTCTGGCCGTCGACGCGCGCCTGCGCCGTGAGGTCGAGCATGCGATCGAGCGCGATCGGCGGATGGTCGGTGCCTTCCTCCTTGCCGACGAGTCCGGGCCAGGTCGCGTTGTGGAGCTTGGGGAAGGCGTGGGACTTCATCGTCATGGCGGCACCGTGCGTCGCGAAGGCGCGCATCATCGCGTTGCGCACCGGGCCGGAGCAACGCCGAGTTCGACGATGGCGGCGAGCGGCGAGGGTGCGTCATGATCCGCGGCGCCCCGCGCCCGCACGCATGACCCGCTCCCACAACGCCTACACGCGCCGCTGGCTCGAGGATCGGTTCGCGCGGACCGACGAGCACGGCGTCTTCGTCGCGCACATGCCGATCTACGGACATCGCGACGGTCCGGCCGACGGCGGGCGCCTGCCGCGTCTCGCGCGCGCGGTCCAGATCCTCCGCGCGCTCGACGAGATCGAGTTCGCGAGCTTCCTCGACGTCGGCTGCGCCGAGGGCTACCTCGCCTGGGTCGTCCGCCGCCTGTTCGGTGCGCGCGTGGCGGGCGCCGACCTGTCGATCGAGGCCTGCCGGCGCGCCGGCGAACTCTTCGACGTCGACGCCTGCGCGTGCGACGCCGAGCGCCTCCCGTTCCGCGACGGCGCGTTCGACGTCGTGCTGTGCAGCGAGACCATCGAGCACGTGGAGCACCCTCTGCACGTGATGCTCGAACTGCAGCGCGTCGCGCGGCGAGCCGTCGTGTTCACGACGGCGGAACTGCAGACCGACCGAGCCGCCCTCGACGCCTGGTTGCGCCGCCGCTGCGGCTATCCCCACTCCGAACGCAACGCGTTCCATCCCGACGACCTGCGCGCCGTCTTCGGCGGCGACGCGACGCTGCGCTCGCAATTCCTCCCGCCCCCGCCGCGCGAACCGCTGAGCGACGACCATGCCCGGCGCTGGCTGTGCGCCGTCACCCCCGATGCCCTGCGCGACGACGCGGTCGGCGTGGTCGTCCGCCAGATGCTCGATCCCGCGGCGCGGCGGGCGTCGAAGCGCTTCGGCAAGTCGGCGCTGTGCGACGCGCTGCTCGCCGCGCGCATCCCCGTCGAACCGCTCGTGCGTCGCGAGTGCGCCGGTGACCCGCTCCGGCTCGCCGGCGATCTCGTCGATCCGCTCGATCACCGGCCGCTGCGCCGCGACGGCGATGCGTTGTTCGCCGCGGACGGCACCCGCTACTCCATCGCGCCGGGGGGAATCGCCTCGCTCCACTCGCGCGAGCACCGCGCGGTCACGCGTGACGAACTCGTCAGCAAGCTCGGCGACGCTTCGATGCGCGCGACGGCGCTCGCCCTGCACGATGCGCTCGTCCTGCCCGAGATCGCCGGTCGCACGACCTGGGACCTCGCGCAGCCCGCCGATCGCGCCGGTTGGCGCGCGGGCGATCAGCTCGTCGCGCGCGACGAAGGCAGCGCAGCCTCGCGCCGCGCGTGGTGTTTCCGCTCGACCGGCGGGGACCCGAACCTCGTCGGACCGACGATGGCATCCTGCACGGACGACGTGCTCGCCTTCGCCATCACGATGAGGATCGCCAATCCCGCGTTCCCGCGCGATGCGGGGGTCGGACAGTTGTTCTGGATCTGCGTCGGCGACGTCACCTTCCGCGAGGAAGCGAGCGTGTTGTTCCCGGTGATCAACGACGGCGAGTTCCACGAGTACGTCGTCGACCCGCGCACCGGACGCGGCTGGCCGACGAACGGCGACCTGATCTGCATCAGGTTGGACCCTGTCGACGGGCCCTGCGAGTTCGACCTCGCGCGCTTCGAGGTCAGGCTGCGGTCGTGAGCCGCCGCCGCGCGCGTTGGTCGGTGATCGCGCTGCTGCTCCTGGCACTCGCGCTCGCTGTGCACGGCCGTGGCGACGATTGGTTCTTCTGGCCCGACGGTGACGACGTCGTTCACCACACACTGGCCGAGTTCAGCTTGCGCGGCGAGGACTGCGAGTTCGCGAGCGGCGACGGCACGCGCCTGCACGGGCTATGGCTCGCGGCGGACGGCGAACGAAGCGGCACGGTGGTCTTCTGCCACGGCAATGCCGCGAACCTCTCGCTCCATCTCGCCGACGTGCGCTGGCTGCCGCGCGCGGGCTTCGACGTCCTGCTGTTCGACTACCGCGGCTATGGCAAGAGCTCGGGTGAACCGACGCGCGATGGGCTGGTCGCCGATGCGCTCGCCGCGATCGACCTCGCGCTCGCGCGCGATCCCGAGCGCACGGCGGTCTTCGGCCACAGCCTCGGCGGCGCAATCGCGGTGCTCGCCGTCGCGCAGCGACCGCGCGTGCGTGCGCTCGTCGTCGAGTCCGGTTTCCCGCGCTGGCGCGACGCCGCTTCCGCGCAAGCCCCGGCCCTCGCCTGGCTCGTGCCCTGGCTCGTCTCGCCGGGGCTCGACCCGATCGACGCGATGGCGCGCATCGCCCCGCGCCCCGTGCTCGTCGTCCACGGCGACGACGACGCGATCGTTCCGCCCGCTCTCGGGCGCATGTTGTTCGCCGCTGCTACGGAACCGAAGCGCTTCCACCTCGCGCACGGGTCCGGTCACGCGACGCCCTGGCGCGTCGAAGGCGAGGCCTTCGAGGCGTTGGTCAAGGGGTTCTTGCGCGAAGCGATGGGGCGTTGATGCGGCGCGGACCTTGGACCGCCCCGTTCCCGGCGACGATGCTGCTCCGCATGCCCGATCCACGCGCCGCGCTCCGCCTGCTTCTCCTCGTGATCCCGGCCGTCGCGTCCGCGCAAGACGGCGCCGCGCCGCGCTGCGATCGGGACCTGCTCGACGGCGAAGCCGCGAGACCGATCTTCGTGCGGATGGCTGATCAGCTCTTCCCGGACGCCGCCGCCTTTCCGGCCCATTGCGCCGCGCATGCCGACGAACCGCGCAGTGCCTTGCGCGCCGTGGCGCTTCACGAGCTGCACACGCGCGCCGATCGCTCGTGGGGCACCGTGCAGGCGAAGGTCGCCGAACTCGTCGCGAGCAAGGACGTCGCCGACCTGCGGCGTTTCTGGATCGTCAATGGCTTCGCGTGCGACGCGACGCCAGCGGCGGTGCGAGCGCTCGTCGACCTCGACGCCGTGGCCTTCGTCCATCGCCAGACGCAGCCGGGCTTCGTGCAGCACCGTTCGCAGCCGCGGCGCGCGCGGTGGATCGAGGAGAGCGAGGCCGACGAGAAGACGGCGCTCGGGATGCTCGCCGTGCGGAAGGGCGACGAGGGCGATCTCGAGCTCGACGGCCTGACGATCCCCTGGAACCTCGAGCGCGTGCACGCGAACCGCGCGTGGCGCGACGGCGCGACGGGCGAGGGCATCGTGATCGCGCTGCACGACTCGGGACTGATCGTCGCGCCGCCGCTCGTCGAGGCGCTGTGGCGCAATCCCGCGGAAGAACCCAACGGCAAGGACGACGACGGCAACGGCCTGGTCGACGACCTCTTCGGCTGGGACTTCGCCGGCGACACGCGCTTCTGCCTCGGCGACGGCGAGCGTTCGCACGGGACGATGTGCGCGGGCATCGCCGTCGGCCGGCCCTTCGGCGAGCCGCGCACGATCACCGGCGTCGCGCCGCGCGCGAAGCTGATGGTGCTGCGCGGCATGGGGCATCTGCGCGCGTACGAGTACGCCGCGGCGATGGGTGCTCACGTCCTCTCGCTGAGCTACATGTGGATCGACGTCGAGCTCGGCTCCTACCGCGGCGTGTTCCGCACCGCGCACGAACACCTCGCCGCGTGCGGCGTCGTCGCGGTCGGCGGAGCCGGCAACTTCGGACGAAGTTCGCCGCCCGGGAAGCAGATCGCGTTGCCCAAGGACATCCCGTGCGTGATCGCCGCGGCGGGCATCGTCGAGTCCGGCGAAGCGTCACCGGCGAGCAGCCGCGGCCCGTGCACCTGGGACGACGTGCCGTTCTTCGCCGACTACCCGATCACCGCGCCGTTGCAGAAGCCCGACGTCACCGCTTGCTTCGGCGGCTTCCCCGTCTGGCACTGGACGAAGTTCGGCGAAGGACGTCGCGTCGAAGTGCGTTGGGACGACGGTCACGGCTTCGGCCTGATCGTCGGCCCGCGCGGCAACTCCTTCGCCGGGCCGCACGCCGCGGGCGTCGCGGCGCTGATGCTCTCGGCGAACCAGGAACTCCCCGCGTGGCGCGTGAAGGCGCTGATGGAAGCGACCTGCGCCGATCTCGGCGAAGACGGCCGCGACGCGATCTACGGCGCGGGCCTGCTGCAGGCGGACGCCGCGGTCAACGCGGCGCGGGACCTGACGCGACGTTGATCGCCAGGTCTCGCACCGCATCCCGCGGCGGCGTGCGCGACGCCAGCATCAGCAGCGCGACCGCGGCCAGCGCGGCGAGCACCAACGACGCGAAGGTCGACGCCGGGTCGTAACGCATCACGATGGTGTGTTCGCCGGGCTCGACCCAGATCCCGCGCAGGGCGTGATCGACGCGCTCGACGACGAGTTCGCGCTCGCCGGCGTCGTTGCGCGCGTGCGCGTGCCAGCCGGGAGCGAAGGCGTCGTTCACGACGATCAGTTCCGGACGCGTGGCGCTCACCCGCAGTTCGATCTCGCGCGGCTCGTAGCGGACCAGCTCGACGACCGCGTCCGGGGCGGCGCTCGCGGCGCGCGACGCACGCCAACGCGCCGCGGCTTCGGAGTCGCGCGCGAGCACCGCGATCCGCGGATCGAAGGTCGCGCTCGCGATGCGATCGACGCGCGCCGTGCCGTCCTCGATCACCTCGAGCGCGCTTGCGGCGAAAGCCTTCGGCATCGCGCCGGGGTTCTCCCAGACGTCCACCTCGGTGTCCGCGGCGAGGCGCAGCGGCGGCGGCAAGGGCACCGGCGAGAGGATCCAGCGCACGCCGAACAACGACAGCATCGGCAACGCGTCGATGTTGTCGAACGCGTTCATGCGCGAGACGAACGCGAAGTCGGGTCGGGTCTTCCCCGCGCGCAGCACGAGCTCGGTGACCTCGCGGTACTCCACCGAGTCGTAACCGGACAACATCGGCACGCGGTAGAAGGTGTTCGCGTTCGGCATCAGCGCGGTGTTGTCGAGGCCGACGGTGCGGAACGTCGGACCCTGCGCGCGCAGGAAGTCGGTGGTCTTCGTCGCCGGCAGGCACAGCGCCGGGTCGATCTGCGGGTTGTAGCCGCGCCCGAAGGCGAGCAGTTCGACCGCGACGATCGCGCAGCACGCGATCCCGACCGGCACGCGCGCGCGGCGCAGGCGCGCGAGCATCGCGTCGAGCCCGATCGCCGCGAGCACCGCGAGTCCGAACGCGACGAACAACAGCCCGCGCAGGAGCTTGGTCTGCGCGAAGCCGGGCACCGCGCGGGCGAACGCATGGAACGGCTCGACGTGCCAGGCGACGCCCGCGGCGAACACGGTGGCGATCGCGAAGAACGCGGTGCGTGCGCGAATGCCGCCGCGCCGGGCGAGTCCCGCGACCGCGACCATCGCGAGCAGCAACGCGAGCCGTCCGACGTAACCGCCGTTCAGTTCGTTGAAGTTGAGGTTCGGACCGGTCAGGTGCTTCGCCCAGTCACCGCTGAGCGGCGATCCGAAGCGGAGCGGGGCGACCAGGAGCGACGCTGCGTCGGCGACCGGGAAGCTCGCGGTCAGGTCGGTGCGCGCGAGTTCGGTTCGCGCCTGGCTCAGCACGACGTACTCGAGCACCGGCGCGAGTTGTGGCGATGCGAGGATCACGCCGAAGCCCGCGCCGACGATCAGCCCGCGCAGGCCGCGAGCGCGGAGCGCCGGCGTGTTCGTCGCGACGAAGGTGCGGAAGACGATCCATGCCGCGACGAAGGCCGACGCGTGCATCGACGTCTGCACGTGCCCCGCGACGAGTTGCAATGCGACCAGGACGCCGAACAGCGCGTGATCGCCGGGTCGCCGTCGCGCCGCCGCGCGCTCGACGGCCCACAGCATCGCCGGCACGAGCATCCCGACGTTCGACATCGGATGCCCGAGCCACAGCACCTGGAAGCCCGACAGCATGAACGCCAGTCCGCCGAGGGCCGCGGCGAGGTTCGCCAGCGCGAGGCGGCGCAGGAACAGGAAGCCGAACAGGCCGGTGAGAAGCAGTTCCAGGCTCCCCGTCCACGCATAGGTGTTCAGCGACGGGAACGCGTAATGGAGCCAGTGCAGCGGCCAGTAGATCGCGGGCTGACACGCGCCGACGAGCGGCAGCCCCGCGTAGCCGTAGGGCGACCACAGCGGCAGCTCGCCCTTGCGAAGCTCCTCCGCCGCGAAGTCGTTCCACGGCAGCATGACGATGCTCTGGTCGAGCAGCAGCTCGTTCGCCGGCACGTGGTCGGGGCGCAGCGATCGCCACGGCTCGAAGCGATAGAGCGCGTCGAGCTGCACGAGGACCTTGCCGCCGAACAGCGACTCCGCGAAGAGCACGGCGACGATCGCGGCATAGCACGCGACGACGGCGAGCAGCGCGCGGCGGCGTGCCCGCACGACCGCGGCGTCGGACGCGAGGGTCACGCCCGCTTCGTGCATTCGACGACGTAGCGGAACGAGAGCGGCCGGAACGGCCAGAGCGACGTGAAGCGGTCGATCGCGGACCACAGCTTGAACGTCCGCTCGTTCAGGAAGCTGATGATCGTGTTGTCGTAGCGGAGCCTCACGTCGAAGTGCTCGCGCAGGATGCGCGGCAGGCGGAACTGGTTCTTGCCGAAGAGCCCCCACTCGACGCGGCGCCGCAGGTGGTACCAGAAGATCGACGGGTTCAGCAGGTTCGGCTCCGTCGCCACGTATCGCCCGCCCGGCTTCAGCACGCGCGCGATCTCGCCGATCGCCTTGTGCACGTCGGGCACGTGGTGGAGGAAGTCCCAGCTGTGCACGGTGTCGAAGCTGGCGTCGGGGAAGGGCAGGTCGAGGGCGCTGTGCTCCAGCACCGTGCAGTTGGTCAGGCCCTTCTGCGCGATCAGCTCGCGCGCCTGCTCGATCATCGGGATGCAGATGTCGACGCCGACGATCTCGCGCGCGTGCTTGCTCAGCAGCGGGAAGTAGAAGCAGGTCCCGCAACCGACGTCGAGCAGCCGGCCCGCGTCGACCGGCAGCATCCGCTCGAAGGCCTTCTCGACCAGCGCCCGCACGTGCGGCCGCTTGTCGAGCATGAACTGGTCGAAGCGCTCGTAGTAGTCCGCGTTCTTGCCCGCGAGCAGCTTTCGGTAGTAGCTGCGGATCTGGTCGAGGTCGTAGAGCAACGGACGGGCTTTCGCGGAAGGAGCGGCGCGATGCGACGGCGACGCCGGAACTTATCGGACCGCTGCGCGGGGAGCGCGGAGCTACGGGAGAGGCTGCGTCTTGGCGGCTCGGGAGAGCCGGTGCCATCGGCACGGGGCGCGCACGCTACGGCGACCCGGGCGCAGCGGCAAAGACCAGCTCGACGAGGGGGATCTCCCAACGGTCGACCTTGCACTGCGCGGCGAAGTCGCCGCTGCACTGCTGCCGTTCGCGGCGCAGCACCGCGACGACGCGCGCGGCCTCGATCTGCGGCAGGCGCGGGCGCCAGAGCTCGCTGGCCTTCGCATCGAGTTCGCCCACGGGGACGCCACTCGGTGCGAGGAGTCGCAAGCGCGGCTCGCCGTCGACGACCCGGAGCGCATCACCGCTGCGAAGTGAACGGAGCGCTTCGTGGACCTGGTCGCCCGGGCGACGACGTCCGGCGAAGTCCAGGAACAGTTCGTCGAGACCGAGCAGCTCGAAACGACGGGCGAGGAGCCCCGGCTCGGGAGTCTCCGGGCCGGGCGCGACGGCGCGGCTCTCGGCGAAGGCTACGCCGAGGAGCGCGGAATGCGGCGCTCGCGATCCAGGCCGCACGACCACGGTCAGGCTCCGTCGGGCCCGGGTCATGCCGACGTAGAACAAGCGGCGCTCCTCCTCCACCTTCGCGGCATCGGCACCCGGCGAGATGCCTTCGTCGCAGAGCAGCACGTGCTCGAACTCGAGCCCCTTCGCGCCGTGGATCGTGCGCAGCTCGACGCCTCGCCCGAGCGTGCGGGCACGGCGCTCCTCGGCGAGCGCGTCGAGGATGAACTCACGCACGGCGGAGAGCGCCAACTCCCCTTCGCCACCGAGTTCGTCGAGGCAGGCGTCGAGTTGTCCGTCGATCAGCTCGAGCCACGGTGATTCCGCGTGCTCGGCCGCGATGACGTCGCGGATCGCGCGCAGTCCCGCGGCATCGATCGTCGGCGACGCGCCGGCGCGCGCGGCGAGTGCGTCGAGCCACGCCGCGACTTCGCGGATGCGTGACGGCGCGATCGGCTTCTCCAATTGCCGGCGCACTTCGATGCCGCGCGCTTCGGCGATCGCGCGGACGAGTGCGAGGGTCTCGTGCCGCAGCGCGAGCACGGCGAACTCCCCGGGCTGCGCGCAGCGGCCCTCGAGTCGACGGGCGATCTCGTCGACCACGGTGAGCGCCTGCGCCGACTCCCCGCGCGCCGGAGTCGCGACGCGCAGGACTTGCACGCGCGCGTCGTTCGTCGACGGCGCGGCAGCGGCGCGGATCGGGGTGGATTTCATGCGGTCCCGGTTCGCCGCGATGAGCTGGTTCGACGCCGCGACGATCGCCGCCGTCGAGCGGTAGTTGGTGAGCAGCTCGTGGCGTGTCGCGTGATAGTCCTTCTCGAAGCGGCGGATGAACGCAACGTTGGCCTCGCGCCAGCCATAGATGCTCTGGTCGTCGTCGCCGACGGCGAACAACGCGAGTCGTTCCTCCGGGTCGGCTCTCGTGCGACCGGCGATCGCGGAGACGAGGCGGTATTGCCGCTCGTCGATGTCCTGGTACTCGTCGACGAGGATGAAGCGGTAGCCGCGCAGCAGTTCGTCGCGTTGCTCGTCGGGCTCGAGCTCGGCGAGCGGGGTCTTCCCTTCGAGCAGATCGATCGCGTCTTCGATCAGCGCGTCGAAGTCGCAAGACCCGTTCTGCGCCGCAAACGAGCGCCCGCAGAGCCGCATCGCGAAGCCGTGGTAGGTCGCGATCGTGACGAAGCGCGCATCGTCGCCCGCGAGCGCGCGGAGTCGCTTGCGCAGCTCGTGCGCCGTCGAGCGATTGAAACAGAGCAGCAGGATCGAACGCGGCGGCACGCGCAAGACGCGCAGGAGGTACGCGCAGCGGTGAACGACGACGCGCGTCTTGCCCGAGCCCGGGCCGGCGAGGACGAGCAGGTTCTGCTCCTCGGGTGCCGTGACGATCGCCTGCTGCGCATCGTTGCGCAGGTCGTCGACGATGCGGCGGTAGGACTTGGCGCTGGTGCCGCATGCCAGGGTCGATTGCTCTCCCGCGAAGTGGCTGCGCAGGAACTCGCGGCCCGGCAGGGTGAAGTAGTCGGCTACGAGGCGCTGCGCCGCCGGCATCGCGGTGGCGCCCTGCTCGGCGTAGCGCTCGACGACGTGCACCGCGTCTTGCTGGCGCCGGTAGTGTTCGGCCAGCGGCGCGTAGTCGTCCTTGGTCACCTGCTTGCCGCGCGGTTGCACGAGTTCGAAGGTCATCGCGCGGAGGAAGACCGAGAGGCCGCCCTGGAGCAGGATGACCTCCTGCTCGTTCAGCCAGACCAAGGCGCGCTCGATCGCGGTCTGGACGTCGCGCAGCTCCCCGCGGAGGAAGAGGTCGTTCGCGAGCGCCTTCTCGAGGTCCTCGTAGTCGAACTGGACGAGCTGGTCCTTCCTCGGCGGCTGCGTCTTGTCGATGCGCGCGAAGATCGCGTCGAGCACCGCGACCGCCACGCGTTGCCGCAGCCGCGTGATCGCGAGCGCTTCGCTCCAGCTCTTCTTCAGACGGAGTCCGATCTCGTCCCCGCCGACAGGGCGCTGCTCGAAGGTGTCGCGGTCCAGCGACCGGAGCGTCCGCCCAAGGCGCTGCACGTCGCTGGCGATGCCGCCGTCGACGAGCCGCGCGTTCACTCCCCGCAGCGAAACCCTCGATCCCGGTCGCTGGTCGGCGTCCGGTTCCAGATCCCGAAGGAGTTCGAGCAGCGCCGACTCGATCGCCAGCGCGCGCTTCAGCCGGTCGTGCGACGGATCGACGACGCGATCGCGCACGAACGCGGTCAGGTTCGTGCTCGTGTTCACGAGTCCGTGCTTCGCCATCGCGCGGAGCACGCGCAGCACCTTGACGCTCGCGCTGCGCTCACGGGACTCCGCCCGGTGCGCCGCGCCTTCCCAGATGCGGAACGCGGGCAGACCGGCGATCGCGTCGGCGTCGACCGGCTGGTCGGGCGGAGCGCGCAGCAGTTCGAGACAGATCGCCTCCCAGAGCTGCGTCTCGAGCGGGTCGAGATTCGCCTGTGCGATGAGCGCGCGCGCTGCCGTCAGGTCGCGCACGTTCAAGCGCGCCGACGTGGCGCTCGTGAGGTTCTCGTTGCGCCGTAGGAAGCCGCGTCGCTCCAGCCAGGCGACGGCCGTTGCGACGCGCGTCGGAGCGTCGCGTTGGTCGGCATCGAAGGTCGTCCGCGTCTCCTCGTCGCGCAGGATCTCCCCCGCCGTGGCGACGACCGGCGCGTCGTCGCGCTTGCGCTTGCGATGCAGCGCCTTCCAGATCTCGACGAGGTCCATCTTGTCGAGCCGCGACGACGCAATCAGCCGGAACTGCTGCTCGACGTCGTCCTGCGCGTGGAGCAGCACGCAGCGCGCGGGCTTGCCGTCGCGGCCGGCGCGGCCGGCTTCCTGGAGGTAGTTCTCGAGGCTGGCCGGCATCTGCGCGTGGACGACGAGGCGCACGTCGTCCTTGTCGATGCCCATGCCGAAGGCGTTGGTCGCGCAGATGACGCGCACGACTCCGTCCATGAAGCTCGTCTGGCGTTCCTTGCGTTCGGCCGCCGTGAGGCCCGCGTGGTACGCGAGTGCGTCGATGCCCGTGTCCTTCAGGTACCCCGCCAGCGCCTCGGTGTCCTTGCGCCGCGCGCAGTAGACGATCACCGCGCCGGGATGGTCGATTGCGAGTTGCTCGTCGACCAGGTCGCGGATCCTCGCGTCCTTCTGCGCCGGCGGCAGCAACTCGACCGCGAACGCGAGGTTGTCGCGCCTCACGCCGCCTTCGAAGAGCTCCAGCGTCACGCCGAGTTCGTCGCGGAAGTGCGCGAGGATCTCGTCCCGCACCTCGCGGCGCGCCGTCGCGGTCAGACACGCGATCGGCGGCACCGGCACGCGATCGCGCGCCGCCTGCTCCTTGATGAAGCGCGCCGCGTAGAGGTAGTCGGGACGGAAGTCGTGCCCCCACTTCGCGAGGCAGTGCGCTTCGTCGAAGACCCAGGCGGCGATCTCGCGCTGCGCGAGGAGGCGCGTGCAGCTCGGACTGCGGAGCTGTTCGGGTGAGAGGTAGAGGAGCGCCACGTCGCCTTCGCGCACGCGCTCCATCGCGTCGCGGCGCTCGGGGGGCGTGAGCAGGCCGTTGAGCGCGACGGCGAAGCGATGCCCGGTGCGGCGTTCGAGTCCCTCGACCTGATCCTTCATCAGCGCCTGCAGCGGCGAGAGCACGACGGTCATCGCCCCGGTGCGTCGATAGCGCGCGATCGCCGGCAACTGGAAGCACAGGGACTTGCCGCCGCCGGTCGGCAGGATGCCGAGCAGCGAGCCGCTGCGCAGGCCGCATTCCACGATGCGCCGCTGGAGGCTGCTGCCGTCCGGCGCCGCAGGCTGCGGGCGGAACTCGTCGTGCTTGAACCAGCGCTGCAGGTGCGCGACGGCCGCGTGCTCGCGCGCGCAATACGCGCACGACGCATCGCCGCAGTCCGAGTCGCGCAGCGTCGCGAGCAGTGCGCGCACGCCGGGGAACGCGGCGCGCACCCAGCCCGGCAAGATCGAATCGCTGTCCGCGACGTGGAGCCATGCCGCCGCGAACGCGACTTCGAGCGCTTCGCGACCTGCGGCGCGCCGCGAAGCGACGAGCCCGTGTCGTGCACGCGCGCACACGTGATCGCCCCAGGCGTCGTCGAGCGTGCGCTGGATCACCTCGTCGTCGCAACGCGTCGCGCCGAGCATCGCGAGCAGCGCAGCATGGCCGCCGTGATCCGTCGCGCGAGGTTCGAGCGCGGGTTCGTCGTCGTCTTCGCGCGCGTCGCCGTAGCGCGCGAGCGGCTCGGCGACCTGCGCGAGCGGTGCGCCTGTCGCCGCCCCCCGCTCCGCCAGACGCGGTGACACGCCCCATGCGATCACGTCGCGCAATGCAGCGGGCATCGCCGAGATCGCCGCGAGTTCATCCAAGAGCACCGCGCGCGTCAGCTTCGCGTCGGCGACGGGATCGTTCCGCGCCTCGCGCAGGAGCTTGTAGTCCTTGACCAGCGCGTGGTACGGCCGCCGCGGGAACGCCAGCGGCGAGAGCAGCAGCGTGTCGAGCACGCGCATGCGGAGCAGCGGCGACGCCGGCGCCATGCGCGCGACGCAGGGCAGATCGTGCCAGAGCACGTTGTGCCCGACGAGGAACTCGGCGCCGGCGACGAAGCGCGCGAGCGCGTCGAGCTTCTGCGCCGTCGAACCGGCTTCGAGTCGCAGTTCGCGCTCACCGAACACCGCACCCGCCGCGCGCACCTGCTGTTGGGCATCGACCTCCAGATCGAAGAACGCGCAGCGCGCGAGGATCTCGTCCCGATCGTCGCTCATCGCCGCGGCCTCTCCACACGCCGCCGCGAGTGCGACTGGAAACGGCAAGTGATGGCGGCGACCCCGTGCATCGAGGGCGCGGAGCATAGGGCCGAGCCCGGACTCGTCGCCGGGGAGATCGATGAGCGACTGCGGAGAACGTGTCGCGTCACGGACCTCGGCAATCGCGCGACGGCGTTCTATCTCGCGGACCTGCACCTGCGCGGGCTGCATCAGGTGCTCGGCATGCCGACGGCGGTTGCCTACGCGGTGCGTTCGCTCGGGATGTCACGGCGGTCGGCGCGCGAGTTGTTGAACGCGGGGCTGCGGCTGCGCGAACTGCGGGTGATCGATGAGGCATTCGCCGGGAGCCGCTTGTCGTGGGCGCGGGTGCGACGGCTCTGCGAGGTCGCGACGCCGCAGACGGAAGCGGCCTGGCTCGAGAAGGCGCTGGTGACGTCGCAGGACGAACTCGATCGGCTGGTGCGTCGCGCGCGGCTTGGCGACGCCCCGCCGGACGGCACGGGCATGCCTCACGCGCGCTTCGGTCTGCAGTTCGAACTCGACGCCGTGGACTGGCAGATGTGGGAGCACGCGCGAGCGAAGCTGCGCGCCGAGTCCGGCGACGACGCCGAGCTCCGCGACGTCGACATCCTGAAGGAAATGCTGCGGCTCGTGCTCGCGAGCGACGCGGAGGGCCGCGTGCCGGGGCGCAAGCCGGTCGAGGGTGGGCCGTTCCGCGTACTCGTGCGCGAGGCGGCGGTGCTGACCGAGGACGGCGAGGAGCCGATCTCGCCGCAGACCGCGGAGGCCGTGAGCAGCGACGCCGTCACGCCGCCGGCGATGCGGGCCAAGGTCTTCGCACGCAACGGCCAGGCCTGCGCCAACTGCAAGAGCCGCCGCGGACTGCACGCGCATCACGTCCACTGGCGCAGCAAGGGCGGACCGACGACGCCCGGCAATCTGGTGACGCTCTGTGCTCGCTGTCACTCACTCGTGCACGAGGGTTTCCTCGACGTCGAGGTGGCGCAATGCGCCTCCCCTCGTGCTGCGCCGGCCTTCGTCTTCCGCGACGCCGACGGTCGGCGCATCGAACGCCGCGCGATCCTCGGCGTGCGACCGCTGGCGCAGTGCGCCACCGCGACCAAAGCAGCGCCGCCCTTCGACGCCGCCTGGCTGGCCGCACACCCCGACTGGTTCGACGCGCGCAGCGGACGGCTCACGCTGCGCTCGCAGTTCCGGTCGCAGTTCGCCGCGATCTTCGGCCCGCAGCCGGAGTTCGTTGCCCGCACGTGATCGCGTTGCGGAGCCGATCGCGCCGCAGGTCGCGGAGGCCGTGAGCAGCGACGCCGCCACGCCGCCGGCGATGCGGGCCAAGGTCTTCGCGCGCGATGGCCAGGCCTGCGCCAACTGCAAGAGCCGCCGCGGACTGCCCGCGCATCACGTGCACTGGCGGAGCAAGGGCGGGCCGACGGCGCCGGGCAACCTCGTCACGCTCTGCGCGCGATGCCATTTCAGCGACGCCGACGCATCGAGCGACGGCGCTCGCGTGAGTTGGGTGTCGCGTGCCGCGCGCCGCGGACCATTTGAGCCGAGGACGGGGCGGCTCTCTCTTTCCTATGGGGACTCCTGTATACTATGCGGGTTGCGAAAACTAGAGGAGCAAGACCAGAGGAGCACATGACCACGTTGTTGACGGCGGAGGATCTCGCGTTCACCCTCGTGTCCGGACTCGTCGCCGAGGAGATCGATGAGCGACTGCGGAGGACGTGCCGCGTCACGGACCTCGGCAATCGCGCGACGGCGTTCTATCTCGCGGACCTGCACGTGCGCGGGTTGCACCAGGTGCTCGGGATGCCGACGACGGTCGCCTACGCGGTGCGCTCGCTCGGGATGGCGCGGCGGTCGGCGCGCGAGTTGTTGAACGCGGGGCTGCGGCTGCGCGAACTGCGGGTGATCGATGAGGCCTTCGCCGACAGCCGGCTGTCGTGGTCACGGGTGCGACGGCTCTGCGAAGTCGCGACGCCGCAGACGGAGTGCGCCTGGCTGGAGAAGGCGCTGGTCGTCACGCAGGACGAACTCGATCGGCTGGTGCGCCGCGCGCGGCTCGGCGACGCCC